>DATKOZ010000047.1:0-284298 GCA_035524375.1 Binataceae bacterium (SeqCode)
CCGTTGGCGATCGCCACCTCCACCTGCCGCAAGACCGTTACGATCTCTTCCGCCTGGTACCTTCGTTTTGCCATTCCCTGGCTCCTCCTGTTCCAGCTTTCCTAACACGTTCGCTGGTACAAAATTTCCAGGGCAGGCCAATAAATCGCCGACAATCGGCGATAGTAGCGGAGTTGCTCTTTGACGCGCGCCAAAGTCTGTTCGTTTTGCTCTTTGAACCGTGCCAAAATCTGTTCGTGTTGCTCCTTTACGCGAATCACCTGCTGTTCATACCGCTGTTGGGATTGCGCTAAAGCGTGCGCACTGTTCTCTTTGACGACATCGTTTAAATGTTCCATATCACTTTTGACGCGCGCCAAAGTCTGCTCATGGTGTTCCTTGACGCGCGCTACCTGTTGCTCATAGCGCTGCTGGGATTCCGTTAAGGTTTGCGCATTGGTTTCTTTGATCACAGCGCACAGCCTTTCCAAGTCGTTATGGAGCTGCTGCAGCCCAGCAATAATCTTGTCTTCAGAATCCATAATCTTGACCTGCCATTCCCCGACTAGCCTCGCGGATCGGCTCGGCTAACGTATTGATCACAAATGAGCGCCTCCCGTGCCGCATCAAGGCGGAAACAAACCCCGCGCTATCGGCATTTTCAGAAATGTGGCAGACTGTCAACTCATCGCTTTTCGGCTGCCGATTGCTAATGATCGCTGGCCGCTGGAGGTCGAAAATGTCAGAGCATCCGGGATGGGAAGCCATTGAGAAGAAGATGGCTTCGATTTACGGCACGCAGGAGCCGAAGCATTGGGGCACGATCATGCGATACTCCGAGGGCGGCCCGGACCCCTTGGATGGCGTCAGCGCGTACCGGGCTGAAAATCCCGCATACTGGCACTACATCAGCTTCGGCTTTAGTGAACTCTACGGAAAAACTTCCAGCAACAAGGAAGAGAGCGGCTGGGGATTCGAGCTTAGCTTTCGCCTAAAACGCGAGAGCACCGAGACTCAGGCAGAACTGTGGCCCGTGATGATGCTCCAAAATCTTGCCCGCTACGTATTCAAGAGCAAATCTCCCTTCGACGACGAACACTACATCGCATGGGGCAGACCGATCACCAGCCTGGTGGAGACCAAGCTTACCGCGACGTTGTTTCGAACCGACCCGGTGCTTGGACAGATCGATACTCCCAATGGAAGGGTCAAGTTCCTGTCCGCAATCGGGATCACTCAGGATGAGCACGATTTCGTTGCGGAGCACGGCGCCGTCAAGCTGCTGCCGTTGTTACTGCAGGGAAATCCGCTCGCAGTGGTCGATCCCAATCGAAGTTCTGTATTAGCGGGATAGGACCAATTAGCGGCGCATCGCACGAACCAGTATTCAATCGAAGCAGTGGCGTGAAAACGATTTCCGCGTGCAATCCGCGTCATTCGAACTGCGCATCTTCTCCCGCGATTTTGCGAACGGCGCCCGGCCTGCCTCCAAAAAAGATTGGCTCATTCAGGCAATTTCGATTAGTCGGCGAGTTGTATCCGGTCGAACATGTCCAGACTCTGGGCCATTTCCGATCGAAGCGTTTACTCCAGCGGGTGTTCGCCGCCGCAACCGGCGGCCGCCTTTCTTTGACCGCCTAGACCTAAATCCATCTTCAACGGCGAGAGAGGTTTCGCGCTATTTCAGGTTCGACGTCACGAATTTCCAATTCATTAGCTTCCAGAACGCCTCGAAATAATCGGTGCGCGCGTTGCGGTAAATGATTCGTTGCCGGGTCAGCGAAGTACCACCAACCAGACCCGGCCATTCTGCGCGCCAAGTTAAAGGTGCAACGACTGCCGGCTATTTCGCCGCATTTTTGACAGGCTTCAATTTGGCCGCGCGAACTTCGAACGTAGCGATTTGGAACGGCCGCAACGAAACCTCAACGGCCTCCTTTCGCTGCACAATCTTCGGATCCTTGGCGGGCCGCCCGGCCAAGTCGATCGCGCGAATACTCTTGCCGTTGAAGATGAACCGCGCCTTCTCTTCCGCCTCCGAAGCGTTGTAAACGCGGACAATGAACCCTCCGCCGCGCGCCAACGGGCGCGCAGTGGAAAACGCGATACGCGGATTGTCGCATCGGCACAGCCAGAGCGAATCGGCATCCACGCCTGAGCGGGTCAAAAAGACCTTCGGCGGATAGGCGTAAGCATTGGCGATCTCCGTGATTTCGGACTTGGTGTAATTTCCCTGCCAAGCAGCGATCGCAAACTCGAAGCGATGCTGCCCCAGCTCCTGCGCGTCGGGCGTTTCGATTTCCGGCCCCGCGTCAACGCGGCGCATCGCAAGGTCGCCGCGCGACATCCATCCGACGCATCGAAGCAGTGAAAGGAGGATTGTCGCACCGGTCGTGTCCCGCCGGACCTCGGTCTCATATATCCCACGCGCCATCATCGCGACGGACAGCTCGGGAGACTCCACAGCGGTAAACGTCCGATGCGGCGCGGTCGGATAAACATCCTCGTAGACACCCGATGGTTCGGTCGGCTCAAGCGAACGCCGCACCATTCCAAAGCTCGTGTCGGAGAGAGATTCCACCGCTTGGACCCGCGTTGCGAGTGCCGCGCGGAAGCGATGATCTCGCGCGTGATTGTCCACGGTTGCATCGAAATCGACGCGGTCCATTCCGGCATATAAAGTCGCCGTCAGATTCACCCGTACTTCCGCGGTCCGCGAGTCACGTGCCCGGCGATCTTCGGAGAGCGCAGCCGGGATCTGATAGACGAGGGTTGCAGCGGACCTTTGTCGCACTGGACCGGACTCCAGTATTCGGAAATCGATCGATGCCGGCTGCGCGATTGCGGATGCACCCGGCACCGGATCGAAATTGTATTCGTCGCCGCGATCGCCATCGTCTTCGAAATAAAGCTCGGTCTGTTTACCGCGCCGCAAATCATCGATGATCAAGCCATGCGGTGCCGCGCTGACGCGGAAAAATTCATTTTCAACCGAATCGCTCGAAATCGGAGGTGCATCAGAAGCAGGGCTGTCATTCCGCAATAATTTGAACATTGAGATTCCCGCCTGCGCGAGTGAATTCGCGACGAACGATACCTGCGAGCGCCGCACTTCTGTGGCATGAATGCGAACGCGCGCATCGTCAGGGATTTCCATCACCCGGCGGCGGAAGTCTTGAACCCGCGGATTTCCCGACGGGCTGCGCCGGGTTGAAAAATTCAACTCGTAGATGCCGGCGGCTGCGGGCCGAAGTTCGAACCGATCGAGATACCAACCCATCAATTCGGGATTCTCATCTTTGATGGGAAGGCCTTTTAGGTCGGGTGCGGATACTTCTATGTCGAGAGTGCGCGCCGGCCGGTCGGAAAAAATCGCTGCGGGATGGCGCCGCCCGGCGGAATCGACCGCGACGTACCGCGCGTTTGAATCTTCCACTTCGGTTTCGCATTGAACCAAAGCGCGGCGAGCGAAACCGGGGTTCAGCACGGCGATGGCGGGATCGCCGCCCGCGCCCGATTTGAACACCGCGCCTGCGGCGCCGCGGATCACGTCCTCCGCGATCATTTCGGCCTGATCGAACCGGTAGCGCATATCGCGATGAACCTGATCGACCGAGCATCCACAGATGGAATCGTGCGGATGATTCTGGATCGTGATGCGCCACGCCATGTCGGCAAGCTCCGAAAGACGCGTCGTGTGTCCGCACGCCTCGCCAATCGCCAGCATCGGTTCCGCAAGCTTTTCGAGCAGATACGAGTTATGAAAATCGCGTTGCTTGATCCACGCGCGAACCGACGTAACACCCGGCGTCAAGTTGGATCGGGATGGCGAGCGCAGTTCGCCGCGATGACGTGCGATTCCATTTCGCGGCAGCGCGCCAATCTTGCGCACGTAATCGTCGAGCGCGCCGGCTTTCCAGCCGAGCCGCCGGGAAGGAACCTGCTTGAGCAGGTTGTAAACGCGCGGATCCGGATCGGCATGGTCGTTGCCGTTCATCAGGAGGATCGGCGCGCCGTCGGCGAATTCACGCTCACGCGCGACGATTTCGTCGAGCCGGTTTAACAGTGGAACGAGCGCATCGGCGGGCAAATTCGAACCGTTGGCATATCCGAATGGCAGGAAGACGGTGCGCACGGAAGTCCCATCAAGCGCCTCCCACTGGAAGCGATTCTGTTTCACCTCGCGCGGCACTCCGCGAAAAAGAACGGCGTTCTCGATTCCGAACCCGGCCAGGATTTGCGGCAGTTGCGCCACGTGGCCGAACTGATCGGGCAGATAGCCGGTCACCGCCGATTTACCGAACCGCCGCGCAAGCCGCATTCCAATCTCAAGGTTGCGGATCAGTGCCTCGCCGGTGGGAAGGAAGCTGTCAGCAAGCAAGTACCACGGGCCGATTCGGAGCACGCCGGATTTCACCAGCTTTGCGATTCGCCGTTCGGCCTCGGGGCGGATTTCCAGATAATCCTCCAGCACGATTGTCTGGCCGTCGAAGTGAAAACACGGCAGCCGTTTTTTCTCGAGCAGCTCCAGCATGCGATCGGTCATTTTCAGAAGCCGCGTGCGCATCTGCTGAAACGGCTGGTACCATTCGCGGTCCCAGTGCGTGTGAATGACGAAGTAGAGCTGATCCATGTTTCTCAAATTCCTTCGGCTACGCAGAGCGCGGCAACATCGCCGATTTTCTCGCCCAATCCCGCTGGCATCACCAGGCACGATCGGGCTGATTCCGCAAGCGCCTCGCGCATCATGACCTCACGCGCGGGGCCGAGCAGCGCTGTGCCAAAGCGCATCGCCAAGCCACCTATAACAATCCGATCGGGATTCAGGATGTCAACGAGAATCGCAAGCACCGCGCCGAGCCGTTCACCCGCAATCCGAGCGATTTCAATGGCAACCGCGTCGCCTCGCCTTGCCGCGATCGCGACATCCCGCGCGGTGACGGATCCGGCCGCTCCAAGCCGGGTCTTCAGCCCGCGACGCCGCGCGCGCTGAATCTCGCGCCGCGCAATCTGCGCCATCCCGCCTCCGCTGGCCCATCCTTCCGCCGAACCGCGCTTGTTGTGTCCGATCGGGCCGCTCGGAGTGAGGCGGATGTGGCCGATTTCGCCCGCAAGATCATTCACGCCGCGATAGAGTTGATTTTCGACGATAATTCCCGCGCCCAGTCCGGTTCCCATCGTAAGGAACACCATGTTCCGGGCGCCACGGCCGGCACCGTAGCGATGCTCCGCGACGGCACACGCATTTGCATCGTTCTCCAAACGGCATGGCACGCTGAATTTGCGGCTGAGCATCCGCACTATCGGAACATCAACCCAGGTCTTGAGGTTCGGCGGCGACTGGATAATCCCGCGAATGCGGTCCAAGGGACCGCCGCAACTGACGCCAATCGCACGAATATTTGACGCATCGCACTTTTTCTCGTCCAGCAAGGTCTGAATTCCAGCGACGATTAACGAAAGCGCGCGTTTGGGACCAGCATCCGGCATCGTAGGAAATTGTAATCGAGCCGCGACTGTGGGTGGCCGAGTGGAAATTACGATTGCGGTCTTGGTACCGCCGATATCGACTCCAACAAGAAGTTTTTGCGCCCGGTGAATTTACCTCGACCTCCGCTGGTAATCGTGCGCGTCGAGCATACTGCTATGCACGTGCGATCGCACCACCGCCAACCGGCCGCTTCCGGCCTGCGCGATGGCATTGTTCGGATACGTGGCGGCAGCTATTCGCGCAGCGCGAGCATGCCGGTCGCGTGGCGGCGGTAACGCGACCTTCTGGTGGGTGTCGGCGTGGCGGTGGGCGCGACGGTCATCGTTGGCGTATGGGTGACGGTGGCGGTCGCCGTCGGCGTCGTGGTGCGAGTCAATGTCGTCGTCGGAGTAGCGGTCACAGTAGGGGTGGCAGTCGAAGTGCGCGTCATCGTTGGAGAAGCCGTTGGCGTAACGGACATCGTTCGAGTCGGCGTCGAAGACGGCGTTGGCGTTGGGGGATCGAGCGTCGCTGTGGCTGATGCGGTGGGAGTCTGGCTTGTCACCGGAGTTGGAGCGCCCTCCGAAACAGTATTACTGATCTCAAAAACATGGGCCTGATAGGGCTGGAAGTCGGCGGAAAACATTGTGCCGGCGGCATCCATCAGCGTGACGCCTTCGCCGTATTCAGCCACGTACGCAGCAGGAGCATTCAGCGTTAGCTGAACCGTCACCGGCGCATTTGAGTGATTGTACGCGAACACATATCGCGTCCCATTTCCAAGGTCTTTCGTCTTTGTGATGATGGTACCGGTGGCTGAATTGGCGGACAGGACGGGGGCATCGGGCATTAACAATACAGGTTCAAGCGATTTGATTTCAGAGGTGACATCGACGAGTTCTTGATATAGCGCCTGATGTTCGACCGGATCCTTGACTTCATAAAGACCGCGCAGACCGTATTCCCAGTAGAACAGGCCGGTGGCGCCTTCGACGATTGCCATCCAGCTCATGTCGTGCAATTGCTGTTCGGTCGGCCATGCCGATGCGCACGTCTGCTGAAAGAACTGGATTACCGTCCATACCGGGCGGGCGCCATGCACTCCCTGCACGGCCAGCCGCGTCCAATCGCCGACCTGGGCGAGATTGTTATTGGCCGCGTTGACGATCGGATACGGGTCGACGCCCATAACATCGACAGTGTCGCGCCATGAAGGAACATCGAGCGGCCGGCTTAGCACGGCATAGTTGAAGCCTGCTGGATTACCCGCCTTGAGCATCGAATACTGATGAAAGGTTTGCGGCTGCACGGCCAATTGAGGTTCGTCCTGCACGTAGTAGCCGACAATCTGAGGATCGGATGCAAGTGTTTCCGCGTAGTCTTCGGCCAATTGGTCTTGATTCGTCGCGCCAAACATCGTGGCCAGATTGCTCGGATAATTCGGATTGTTCGAATAGTAAGTGCTGACAGTCGGCAGAAATGTGATTCCATACTGCTTCATTTCTGTCGTATATGCCTCGATCGCCGATGGCGGTGCCAGCGTGATGTAATAGTTAATCATCATGTTGATCGGTGCCTGCGCGATCGCCGCCAGATCGGGTTCGTAATATGCAGGGCTGTTTGAGTATGCCGTCGTATCGTACATGCCGAGAACGAAATGCGCGTTGCCGTCAAGAAAATGCGCCTGATTGCTGGAATCGACCCAGGCGCTCATATTGGCGCGTGCCGAAGCATCGAGTTTTACAATCGAGTACGGCGACTGCGTGAAAAGCACGTTTCCGCTGGCGTCGAGGAGTTCGCCCGTCACCTGATAATTTCCTTCCGCAAGCGCCGACATGTCGAGAGGTCCGGTAAATTCACTTGAGGTTGGGGCAAATGAGTTAGATGCCACCACATTCCCATTTTGATCGGCCGCTTCGACATACACCCGCACCGATGCGAGCGTGGTTCCATCCGGCGGAGCCACCGTGAAGGCGAAGCTGGCGGTCTGATTTTGATCGCTGAACATCAGCCCACGGTAGTTAGGGTACAGCAGAAACATCCGCAGCGGCGGCGGAATTTCACGCTGCAAGGACAAGTTTGCAAACCACGCGGTGCCTGATGGGAATGAATATGACTCAAGACGAAATGGCGCCGTGGTGCCCTGTCCAACCACTACATGCTGAAGTGTAAGAGGGGTCCAGTCGTTTGTGCCGTTCATGATATTGGTCGCACCGGCGGGAAAGAGATCGATCCGTGCGCCTGCGTAGCTTTGGGTCCCGGTTAGATTATCGGTCTTGATCTGTCCGCTGATCGTGTAGGTATTTCCGCTGGTTCCGGTCACTGAATTGACCGCCATGATTGAAGTGGTGCTGCAGGTGGCCGGATCCTGAAGCATCAGACTTGCTGCGCCATTGGGAGCCGGAGTGGTCGGATCGAGGCTGAAACACGACTTAGTCATCGTCCAGCCGGTGGTGCCGGCTGAGAAGTTTCCGTTGTTCAGCAGATTGGGGCCCAGCGTCCATCCGGTCTCTGGAGAGTTCAAGCCGCCATCGACAACGGCCTGCGCAAGAGCCCGCGAAACGCCGGCTGGCGCCCATAGCCATATAGTCAATAGTGCTGAACTAGATACATAGTATAACGTCCGTTTGAGGGGTGACATTGCGGCTGCTCCAGTGTTTGTTCGCGTTCATCTACGAACACATTGAGCAACCGCCGTGCCCTGATTTGATGGGTCAAAATGAGGCGCGTTCCGCCAGCAACTGTAATTTCAGAACGATACAAAGTTGTTTCACGGAGCTGCGCACTCTCGGACATTTCATCGTGACCGGTGATGCATGGACGGATACGAAAATCCGATGTGCCGAACCGGAGGGGGTGCTTCTTCATGTGGCGGTCGCCGATCGCCGAGTAGAAGCCACGAAGGTTTGAGAATGAATGGACGACCGCTTCAATGCGGGACAGCCGCCGGTGGGCCGGCCAATGAGCCGACCGGTGTCAGTGTGATGCATGCTCTCAAGAAAAGTGACCCCAGAAATCGCTAAGCATCGTGTATCGCGATGGTACACGATGGTCTCAGCAGCGTTCCCAATCCGGGACGCCGAGGGCGGATTATGTGGATGCGGCTAAACGCTGAAGAACTTCTTCAGTGCGGCGAGCGATGCCGGCTCGGTCAGCAGAGGAGCGTGCGCGACGCCAGGAATCTCAACTGCCGTGGCAGCCCTGAGTACCTGGCACATCCGAGTAACCGTATCGCTTACCAAGATGTCGCTTTCGGCGCCGCGAATTATCAGCACCGGGCACGATATGCGTGCGTATGGCACCCACAGATCCAATCGTTGCTGCGTGGTTGCGCCGCGAGGGGGCCGGCGGATCGCGGAATCGATTTTCCAAACCATATCTCCCTCTGGGCCCGGCTTGACCGACCATTTCACGATCTCGCGCAATGCCGCGTCAGGCAGCTTCGACATCGGCGGATAATTCGCGCGATAGTACGAAACAACATCGTCCATGCTTTCGAAGCGGTCGGGCGTCTCACTCAGATAGCTCTGAATTCTAGCGACGCCGGCCGAATCGATCTCAGGTCCGATGTCGTTGAGCACCAGCCGCTCGACGCGATCTGGCCAGCCCCCGGCATACATCATTGAAATGATCCCGCCCATCGAGGTGCCGATCAGACTGGTCCGCTCAATTCCCAGTGCGGCCATCATCTCGGACAGGTCGGTCAGGTAATTTTGCGGCAAATATTCGGTCGATTGACCCCATTCGCTGTCGCCACGCCCTCGCACGTCGATCGATAGGACGTGATACTTGCCTGCGAGATGCGCCGCGACGCCGTCGAAGTTGTGGGCGTTACCGGTCAGTCCATGAATACACACGATCCATGGTAGGCCGTCGCCGCCATAGTCGAGGTAATGCAGCCGCAGACCGTTTGCGGTGACAACTCTGTCCGATGCCGTCACTTCGTTGTCTCCAGTGGCGCTACCTAGCACAGCTCGATCGATTCCCCAAGCGGCGAAAATCTGAAGGATGCAGCAATTGCGACAAAATGGCGCAAATATGATGCATATAAGTAAGCTGTCCTAATACTTGACTCATTTTTACTATTAACTTAGCTTACGAATTGAAACCAAGGGAAAAACATCGAGAGCAAAAAGGAGGGAAGGCAAAAGTCATGGACAATTTCGAATCGTCGAACGGCGAACATCTTGGAATTAGCGACAGCGTTCACCGCAGTACACGCCGGCCACGCCGGAAAGTGAAGAGAAAAAAAATGAGCACGCCGAAAAATTCCGGAATTTTGGGCCGCATCGATGAGATTGGCGAGATCTTCACGGCGGCGAACGCGAAGAAGGCCGCCGCTTGGTACATCGATACGAGCGAGAAGCTCGCGCACGAAACGCTCGACCTGCAGGTTCGTGCGACCAAGTGGGCCAAGGATACGCCGCTTGCGCCGATTTTCGATGCGCAGCACGAGCTCGGAAAGAAGCTCGTCGAGCGCTCGGCCAAGGCGGCGCGTTCGCTCTGGCGGCTAAACTAAGTCAGGCCGCACGGCGCACGAAATCCAGAGATTGATTTGAGGCGCGATGCCACGTCGCCGCGCCAAGGAGCCGGTGCGCCTTCCGTTTACTTCTTGCCTTCCTTGAGCTGGCGCTTCCAGTCCAGGCGGCGGGCTTCCGCGCCGGCGGCTTCGGCCTCCGGGATCATGCCCTTCTTCATCAAGAACATGCTGAGGTTGGTGTGCGCAAGGATGTCTTCGGGGTCCTGCGCGATATGCCGCTTGGTCACCTCGATTGCGGTATCGAGGTCGCCCTTGGCCTGATAGCACATCGCCAGTCCATGAACGGCGTCGGTATATTTAGGATCGATCTCGAGCGCCTGCTTGTATAGCGCAATCGCCTCGTCGAACTTGTCGTCGGCATAGGCGTCGATCGCCTGATCGTACAATTCTTCCTTGTCCGGCATTACCTGCCTCCGCTCCGCGTTTGCAGCGGCCTCTAATCATAGCCATTTTGAAACCCCTGAGGGGTTTCAAACTTCCCGCAGTGCCGAAAACGGCGTCCCGCCGTTTTCGGACGGCTCCAAATAAGACCGGAAGCCCGAAACCCGTGAGGGGTTTCGGAAATTTGCTTCCGTTCTCGCCGGCTCGAATTCCGTACAGTCCACCCGTCTTATATAATATAAGATGGGCTATGGAGAATTCGCCCGCATTGACCGAGGCCGAGGTTTACGAAGTCCTGCGCGAATGCTACGACCCCGAGATTCCCGTCAATCTGGTCGACTTGGGACTCATTTACGGCGTCAAGATCGAAGGTGGAACGGTCAACATCACGATGACATTGACAGCGCCCGGATGCCAGATGGGCATGTCGATCAGCCAGGATATCCAGGACAAGCTGCTCGGCATCCCCGGATGCGACGATGCCGAGGTCGAGATCGTATGGGATCCGCCCTGGACGCCGCACATGATGACCGAGGCGGCCCGCAAGCAACTTGGCTTGGATTAGCGGACGCGGTGGCGAGAAACCCAGTTGGTCTAGAGCGACTGAGAGCCTATAATTTGCCCATGAAACAAATCACATTGCCGATCATCGTCGAAGCCGATGCCGACGGCTATTTTGTTTCCTGCCCCGCCCTGCAGGGCTGTTACAGCCAAGGCGCGACATACGAAGAGGCGGTGAAGAACATCAAGGATGCCATCCGCCTGCACATCGAGGATCGCGTCGCCGACGGCGAAGAAATTCCCCAAGCCGCGTCGGTAAGCCTCTCCACGGTGGAAGTCGCCGTCTAATGCCCAGGCTTCCGCGCCTTACTGCCCGCAAGATTATCGTTGTGCTTGAGAAGTCCGGGTTTTCGCTCGCGAGGCAGAGCGGCAGCCACATGATTTACAAGAATGCGGCCGGCAAACGTGTGACGGTGCCATTTCACGCGTCCGCGATTCTCCATCCCAAAGTCCTGCGAAGCATCCTCCGGGACGCCGACCTCGGCGTTCAGCAACTCGAAAAGCTTCTCTGAAGGGGACCTCGTGCGGGAAAGCCCAACAGCGTGTGCCTGCCGCTTGTGCGGTAGCAATACCCGGATAGTCGAAAGTCATATTATCCCGGCGTTCGTTGGAAGATGGCTGAAGGACACTTCCGCCACGGGCTTCCTACGCGGGATTCTCGCACCAAATCGACGCATGCAGGACTTCCCCACTGTCCGATTGCTTTGCAAAGATTGTGAGCAGCGTTTCTCTACCGCTGAGAAGAATTTCGCGGAGCTCGTATTCTTGCCCTTCCACCAACAGGGCCGTAGCCGCTTTTCATACGGAGATTGGCTTCTATACTTCGCAGCATCTTTGGCTTGGCGTTGCTTGGTGTCTTCAGAGCGCGATGAGTTGCTCCAGTACCCGCAGCACGTTAAACAGGTTGATCACGCCCGCGAGGTTTGGACCGACTTTCTTCTTGGACGAACCGATTCTACCGGTTCGTATCGCTTCAATCTTTTTTTCATGCCGGATGGTGGTAGCTCTGAGCACCCCCTACCCGAAGGCTTAGCTTGGTATCATTTGCGTGCTACCGATTGGACCCAAGTATTCAGCCGGGCCCGTGCAGCCGCCTATGCAAAACTGCCCGGAATGCTCTTCTGGACCTCTGTTGTGCCGCCCGATCCAGGCGGATGGAGGGGAACTCGAATCGCCAAGCACGGGACCATCTACTCGAAAAATCAGATTATCAAAGACGGAAGCATGGGAGAGTTCTTGTTAGACAGATGCCTCGTCATCTCCAAAGCGAGAAGTGACCTCTCGGCCGTCCAAATGCGGCGCATCGAAGACGCAATCCGCCGTAACCCTCAACGGGCCGTACAGTCAGGCGATTTTACGGCGTGGCTGGAGGAAGAGCGAATAAGACGTCACAATTCGTCCAAGTCGTAATTGGCCATCCTGAAGGATGCCGGCTAAGAAAAAAAGCGTAGCACTTCGTCTGTAATGACCAGGAGAATTGCCAATCCCACCAAGAATAATAGCACTCGCAATAATTGGACCGTAAACGGAGTGTTGTACGGATAGGACGGTATTTCACGGCCTTCCGCAAGAGCCTTTTGACACTCCTCCTGATACCGCCGTCGGCGCTCTCGTACCTGTCGCCAAACTGGCCAAAATGGGATGAACATTCAGTTTTGCCTGCATCCCGACTTGCAATCAATCATGGAAAGCGTCGAGCGTTTGTGATTCGCTCGAAATTCATCGTAATTCCGCCACCCAACGATCCACAGTTTAGCAGCCTTTCGCTTTGAATACCGCTGGCCGTTCACTCCGGATCGATCAGCACCCCCGGGTTGAGGATCCCATGCGGGTCGAGCGCGCGCTTGGCCGCTTTGAATGCACGGGCGAAGCCGTCCGGACGCTGGCGGTCATACCATCGGCGATGATCGCGGCCGACCGCATGATGGTGCGTGATCGTGCCGCCGAGTTCGATCAGCAGGTCCGAAACTGCCGCCTTAATCTCCGCCCATTGTTCAAGCTCGGAGCCGCGCTTCCCCGGTGCGAGTATCGTGTAGTAGGGCGCGGGACCGTCAGGATAAACGTGGGTGAATCGGCAACTGACGACGCCTTTGCCGCAAACGCGCTCGACGGCGGCGCGGGTGCATTCGATCATCCGGCTGTGAAAATTCTCGAAGCGATCCCATGTGATCGCGGTTTCGAAGGTCTCGCTCACCATGCCCATCGCGATAACCGTGTCGCGCAAATATGGGGCTTTCAGGAAAGCGCTGCGCCATGCGCCCGCCGCGCCCTCGTGCGTCGCTTCGGCGTCGGTACGCGTCTTCTCAGCGCCGGCTGGAACGTTACCGCCATGATCCGCGCAACATTCGAGCGCCCGCTTCATCCATGCATCGAGCGGATGGTCGGCCGACTCGAACGCCAGCACCATTACCGCCTCGCTGCCGTCGCCCGCGCCATTATTGAACGCCTCCCGTTCGTCCAGCACGCGGCAATTCGCGGGATAGAGCGCTGCCTGCGAAATTTGCCGCACTGCCTGTGCTGCCTTGAAAAAGCCGGGAAACGAGATCGACGCCCCGGCGCGGAATTTGGGCCGATCCTGCAAGCGCATCCACGCTTCGGTGATGATTCCCAGCGTACCTTCCGAGCCGATAAACATCCGATCGGGACTTGGTCCCGCGCCGGACCCGGGCAACCTGCGCGATTCGATGGCGCCGGTTGGCGTCACAACTCGAAGCGATTCGACGAAATCGTCGATGTGAGTGTACAGCGTAGCGAAATGGCCGCCCGAGCGCGTCGCTATCCATCCGCCGAGCGAGGAAAACTCGAACGATTGCGGAAAGTGGCGCAGCGTCAGGCCGTGCGGCTTTAGCTGCTCTTCCAGCGCCGGGCCGAGCGCTCCGGCTTGGATTCGCGCCGCGCGTGAAGCCTTGTCAACTTCCAGCACGCGGTTCAGATGCATCAGGTCGATCGATACCCCGCCGCGATAGCGTCCGCCCGCTGGCGCCTCGACACCACCGACGACGCTCGATCCGCCACCGTAGGGGATCGCGGCGATATTTTCGCCATCGCACCATTCGAGGACCCGAATCAGCTCCTTCTCGTCGTGCGGAAACGCGACGACATCGACCGGGTTTTTGTAATCGCGCCGGAACGCACGCACGATATCGCTGAAACTTTTGCCGTAGGTATGGCCCGCGCGATCGTAGGTGCTGGACGAGCAAATCGATTCGAGCGCGGCGGGCGGCTTGACGCGCGGCGCGCGCAAATTTAACTCGGCTTCGGTCGGTGGCGGCGTGACTTCGAGCGGCCCAAGCTGGTTGCGCTCAGCCATTCGCCCCGCGATATGGCTTTGCTGCTCGGCATTGGGCCCCTGATCCTCGTAACCCCATCCCCAGAATTTTCGTCTGCGCTGCTCAGCCATGATCGGTCACCTCGCGTCGGATATTAGTGAGCGCCGGCGCCCACGGGCGGGACAGGACGCCAGATGTATAAATTGCCTTCGCGCGTGGTCACGGCGATCGCCGTTGCGCCTCCAAATTCACCGACCGCGGCGCTTGCGGTTATCCAGCCGCCCGTGAACTTTGGGAATCCTGCCGCTTCCTGCCCGGTCAAATCCGTTGCGTGGAGCAGATATCCGCCACTGCCCGCGAGGATGTCGAGGTCCCCGTTAATGCCGACGATTCCAGTTGACGGCTGCAGGAGAAATCCCTCGTCGTCGGTCAGGACCGGATAACCTGGCAGATATGTGCCGGTCGCCGTGTCCCAGGCGTCGAGGTGGCTGTCATGTGGAAGCTGCTCACCCGGCAATTGAAGGTCGATCGCCTTGCCAGCGCCCACTGCCGGAGTAGCGAACGCATAACCACCTCCCGCCTTCGGCACGAATACTCCGCTGCCGACCGCTGGAAACGACGCCGGCTCCGTCGTCTGAGTGCCTGCGCCAAACGCGGATCCATCGCCCGGCAATGCGATTGGCAGCCCATCGGGGCCGTAGCCGTAAAATGACGACCCGTCCGCGCGGAGAATGTACGCTGGACCAATTACGGAGTTGATCCCAACTTCCAGCTCGCCGTCGCCGTCGATGTCGGCGAGTGCGGGCTGCGCCGTCACGCCCTCGATTTCCGGCAATAATTCCGCCTCGAGAATCCCGATGTGCGCAGGCCATCCGGCTAAAAACGGCCCGGCGGGATTGGTCGATGCGGCCGGATCGAGGTTGCCGTCGGCGGGCACCGCGTAAAGGCGCCCATTGCCGCCTGAAGTCAGCCCGGAGTCGACAATATCGCTGGCGATGCTGTTTCCCTCCGACGAAAAATCCGGCACCTCGCGATACTCTTCGTTGGTTCCGATTACGATAACCTGATGACCGTCGCCGTTCAGATCGCCGATGGACGGCGTCGAGATGACTTTGGTGCCCTGCAGCGCCACCGACTGGCCGCCAACCATCCTGGGAACCACATGATGCGTGGTTGGATCGATCGAGGCCATTTGCGTGAGGTCAACCATCAGGACCGGAAATCCGGCAACTGGGGTGCCGTCGCCGTGCCACGCGTACAGGTGGCGATCCATCGCACCCGCGATAATTTCAGGCTTGCCGTCGCCATCGAGGTCGGCGAGCGCGGGTATTCCAACGAAGCCTCGCTGCAGGCGATTGTATTTGTCGCGAATCGATCGCACCGAATACACCGGGTTGGTCGAAACCGGAAATCCCGGCCGCAACTTCCCGCTGGATTCCCAAACATAGAGCTTGCCCAAATCCGATGCCGCGACGACCTCCAGCTTGCCGGCTTGGAGCTTTCCGCCACCATCAAGATCGCCGATGGCGAGGCCGTGCGCGATCGCCTCGTGGTAATCGGTGCGCATCGCATGCGTTCGGTACGCCCGCGAACCCAAGTGCAGCGACAACTTTTTGGTGTGAACCGGCCATCCTGAAAGTTCGCGGCCGTTGGGCTGGAGCGCGAGGATTAGGCCGTCGCTGGTTGGAACCAACAGTTGCTGGCCGCCATCGCGATTCGGCGCAAGCGGCGCAAACCTCGGCGAAGGATCGCCACTGCCGGGAATCGAGACTGGAAATCCCGCCAGTGCGGTCGGATCGTGATGGATAAATAATGTTCGGCGCGACTCGCCGATTCGTCCATTGGAATCAGTCACGCGAAGACGCAGCGTGATCGTAAACTGATCGGGAGTGTTGTTCGGAGATGGAACGCCGCTGCCCGCGGTTGAAGGCGTGCCGGTCACGTCGATACCACATGCTGCCGCGGCGGCGGATGGTTGAAACGAACCAAGAATCGCGTCGGTCAATTCGGAATGAAGGTTCTGTTTGGCGTCGAACGCGGTAAAGCTGTCATCAAGCGGCTGCACGCCACATCCATACGCCAACTCGTAGCTGTAGTTGCTCGCACGCGGCGCGCCGGCTGAACCGATGATTTTCACGGTTGGTTGGATCGTCGGGTCTAGCGTTTCCCACCAATCCGGCGTCATGAGTTCGGCTTCGGGCGGAATCGCGAGGTTGTGCACCGCAAGCACGGCGCTATTTGCATTGGCTCTCCCATAGCCGAAATATTGATCCCATCCGGCCTGCGATGCGTATTGAACGGTCGGAATCAAAAAATCGACGGTGCGGTCGTCGCTGAAGTTGATGTCATCGGCGGTCGTCGTCATCAGCTGGCGGACTTCATTGGCGGACAACGGATGAACGGCGCCGGTCGGGTCGACATAGCGAGGCTTTAAGCTTCCGCGATCGACTTCGTTCATCGCCGCCGAAATGATAAGGCCGGCAATTCCTGAACCCTTTCCAGTCGCTTCTGAAGAGCACGACGCGGAAGAAATCGCGACCGCGATGTTGCCGCCGTAATTGGTGCATCCGTTGAGATACAAGTACGAATTCGGCGCCATCGTCAGCCCATCTTCATCGCCGAACTTGGTGATGGAATTTACCGTGATCGTATGGCGGTTACCGGACGGAACGTTGTGGTGGTAGCTCTCCTCGTCGGCGGCTGACGCAATTACCGGTACGTCGTGCGCATATGCGTAGTCGATCGCGTCCTTGGCGAACGATGTGTTGTTAATCGTGCCGAGCGCTTCCTGGATTACCTGCGCGCCATTGTCAACCGCATATACCGCCGCCTCCGCGAATAGATCGGAGTCGGTGATAAAACTGTCGCCGACGCGAAGCGGTACCACGGTACAATTCGGGCAGGCTCCAATGTCGCCGCCGTTGTCGGCTTCCGCAGTGGAGTCCTGAGCCTCGCCGGTTCCGTGTCCGTATTGAACTTCGTCGAACGGATCGTTGTCGTCGTCGAGGAAGTTCCAGCCCGCGATATCGTCGACGTATCCGTTGTGGTCGTTGTCCTTGCCGTCGCTGAAGGCAAGAATCAAATCCTCGGGGTCGAGAATGCCATTGCCGTTGGGATCCGAGACGCGCGAGTCGCTGGCATAGTCATCAACGTTAAACACACCATCGTCGTTCAGGTCGTATGGGTCAGGATTTTTGAACGTTTGACCGAGTTTGATGAGGTCCGGCTTGGTATGGCCGTTGGCATCCTCCGGAAGCGGCAGCTCGCCACGATTTAGATGAACCTTCAATCGCAGGTCGTTCATCGCGCCCAGATTGTTCCATTCGATTCCGCAATCGAGTACCGCGATTACAACATCCGGGCGCCCGGTCGTCACCTGCCATGCCAGGTCGACGCTCATTCCTTCGACACCGCCCAGCTCATCGGGGCTATCGTCGATTGCCGGGTTGCCGGTCGTTGCGCTGGTCAGTTTCCAAGTATTGCCGGTGTCCAGGAATTCATTGGGCCGGACCGGTGGAATTTGGAACGGCAGGAACATGTACGCCGAATAGTCCTGCGGGTCGGTGCCCGACGGTGGCGCGGGGTAGGGAAATGTTGCGTTCGCAGTGGCGGAAAACACGAGCGAAAAAATCGTGGCTATGAGAAGCGAGCCGAATCTATTAGGGCGCCGCAAGTCCGATTCCAAACTCGCCATCGGACACGCCTGCGCTTACCTGCCTGCGGCCGAGGGAGCGGGCACTCCGGGGCGGGCGGGCTTTGGCATATGGATGTATAGATCGTCGGCCGACGGGCGGGTCTCGGTATGCATCCGCGGCGGACGCATCGCGTATTTCACCTCGCGCGAATGCTCCGCGAACTGGCGCTCCGGGTTGTACACCTTGTTGAACTTCCAGAGCATCTTAAGGAAATTTGTCTGGCCCTTGAGTGCAAGCCGTCCGGCGATCGAGGCGACTTCCTTGAGCGCTGCAAACCCAAGATGCTTGCGATTGAGCACATTCTGGGTCATCACCAGTTGCCGGTAAAACTCTTGGAGCGGCAGTTTGGTCGGCAGGACGGCGTGCTGGATGTCATAGAGCCGGTAGTCGAGCGTCGTGAGCTTGCGCGATTCGGTGAACCACAACTCGGTGCCGGGATACGGGGTCGCAACCGTCAGATGAACGATCTCCGGGACGCTGATCGCCCATTCGCGGATGATCTCGAATCGGCGCTCGTCCCATGACGGGTCGGCGATGAGGTTAATCGCGACCGTCAGTCCGATCTCCCGCGCGACTTCGAGCGCCTTGAAATTCACGCCCATCGAGGAGCGCTTGCGATGGAGTTTCAGCCCCTCTTCGTCGATCGCCTCCAGCCCAAGGAACATGTATTCCAGCCCCAGCTTGCGCCAGTAGTGGAATACTTCTTTGCTCTTGCACAGCACGTCGGCGCGCGTTTCAAGGTAGTACTGCTTTTTAATTTTGCGTTTCTCGATCTCATGGCCGATCGCGAAGCCGTGTTCCGGATGGATGAACGCAACATCGTCGACGATGAAGACGTTCGGCTCCTTGATCGACAACATGTCTTCCGCAGCGGCTTCCGGGGTGGATTTGCGGTAGCTGCGGCCGTAAAAGGTCCATGCGCTGCAGAACGAACAGTCCCACGGGCATCCGCGGGTAAACTCTATCGACGCGCACGGGTCGAGCACGCCAATGAAGTACTTGTGGCGCCATTTGCCGAGATCGCGCGCGGGGAAGAATTTGTCCAGATCGTCGAGCATTATCGGCGTTGGCCCGGCGCCTTCCGCCGTCAGCACGCCGGGAACCCTTCCGATCGAGCCATTGCCGATCGCATCCAGCAGCATCGGCGTTGCGGTTTCGCCTTCGCCGCGGATGACTGCGGTAATGGCTCCCTGCGCGTGCTCGAGGATCTCATCGGCGACGAACGATCCGCTATGGCCGCCGGTAAAGATGAAGCAGTCTTTAGCTACACCCTTGATCTCCTTGGCCAAATCGATCACTTCGGGCACGTTGGCCAGGTAATTGAGCGAAAAGCCAATCGCCTGCGGCCGGAAGCTTTCGATTTCCTTGAACAGGTCGCGATGCTGGAAAATCTGAAGGTCCACGATGCGAACATCATGGCCCGCGTCGCGTGTAGCTGCGGCCACCCGTTCCATTCCCAGCGGCTCCAGACGCAGGTAGATCTCGCTGTACATCAACGGGCTGGGATGGACGAATAGTACTCGCATGAATGTTGTCCGCCGGCACGGCGATGGCGTCATGGCCGGCAGGGAGTCATCTTAATAGCGATGCGCCAACATTGAAATAGGACGCAAATCGCGAGTATGGGTGAAGTCATGGAATATACAAAATTAGGCCGGACCGGTTTGACCGTATCCCGCATCTGTCTTGGATGCATGAGCTACGGCGACAAAAAATGGCGCGACTGGGTGCTGGAGGTTGACGATGCACGCGAGCACTTTGCCGCCGCACTTGAGGCCGGCGTCAATTTTTTTGACACCGCCAACGTCTATTCGTTCGGAGTGAGCGAAGAGATAACCGGGCGTTGGCTCGGCGAGCTGGCGCGGCGTGACGAAATCGTCCTGGCGACGAAGGTGTACGCCCCGATGGCTGGCGGCATGAATCGTGGCGGTCTCAGCCGCAAGCACATCCTGGAGGCATGTGACGCATCGCTGCGGCGCCTGAAGACTGACTTCATCGACCTCTATCAAATCCATCGATGGGACTTTACGACGCCGATCGAGGAAACTCTCGATGCGCTCGACTCGCTGGTCCGGGCCGGCAAGGTGCGATACCTGGGCGCCAGCTCGATGGCGGCGTGGCAATTCGCCAAAGCACTGCACATTCAGGCCCGCAACGGATGGGCGCGATTCATCTCGATGCAGAACCATTACAACCTCGTCTATCGCGAGGAGGAGCGCGAAATGAACCCGCTGTGCATCGACGCGGGCGTCGGGCTGATTCCATGGAGTCCGCTCGCTCGCGGATTTTTGGCCGGCAACCGCGAAAAGGGCGGCTCGGGGCCGACCGCACGCTCAAAGACGGACGACTTCGCCAAGGGAATGTACTTCAAGGAAAACGATTTCGAGGTGCTCGCCGAGGTGGAAAAACTCGCGAAGGCGCGCGGCGTAAAGCCGGTGCAAATCGCGTGCGCGTGGATATTGCAAGCGCCCGGAGTTACCGCGCCGATTATCGGAGCAACCAAGGCTGGCCATTTGAAGGAAGCGATTGCCGCGGTCGATGTGAAGCTGAGCGCAGACGAAGTTGCCGCACTCGAAAAGCCCTACCGGCCGCATCCCATTCTCGGCCACGAGCAACCAAAGGCGTCGCGAATGGTGCACTCGCACTAGGAGCGGAATATCGGAACCGCGGATCAATCCGCTGTCGGAGGCAGGCGATGGAAATCAACGGCGTTGCGCATGTGATCCTTACGGTGAGCGACTTCGACGCATGCCGCCCGTTCTACAAGAGGCTCCTCGCATTCCTTGGCCTAAAAGCCGTGATCGACGCGGACCAGATGCTTTACTGCGTCGGCGGGCGCACCGCGATAGGAATCATGCCGTGCGCCGCGGAGCATCGCGGAGAAAAGTTCGTCCAGCAGCGCGTGGGGCTGCATCATGTATGCCTTCGCGCGCGCGAACGCGCCGAGATCGATGAAGCGTACAAATTCCTGCCATCGATCGGCGCGAAGATCGTACATCCGCCGGAGGATGGCGCTTGGGCGCCCGGTTATTACTCGGTGCTATTCGAGGATCCCGACGGCATTCGCATAGAGATCAACCACGTCCCCGGCAAGGGGCTGCTCACCCCTTGAGCGCCGCTCCCAGCGCCGCACCTTCGCGCTTGCGGAACAGAACGGCAACGCTCAGCCGCTCCAGGTGCTGATCGATCAGCTTGGCGCCTATGCGCACGCGATGCTCGGCGAAGAACTTCTTCGCCTCGTCCTCGCGGTCGACCAGCGCGACTATCGCCTCGCACATTCGCGGCAGTGCGCTGTCGGGATATTTCGAGACGATCTCATCCCAATGCGAGCGCATGAAATCCCACGCCTGATAGCGGGAGACCGGATTAAGCAGGAGCGAATGCAACAGGTAGGGCGCGTTTTGCGTGCGCACCTGCCCGTCTAGCGTCATCTCCATCGTCTTTTTCAGCAGGCCCAAATCGCGGAATCCGGCCAGCGAGAACAGGTAACGCTGTTCTTCCTGCGGCGTGCGCGGCGACTTGAATCGCTTCTTGAAATCCTCATACCGCGCGGAGTCGCCGGTGTACGCCAAAATGCCGACGAGCGCGGGCATCAGGTCGCGATCGGCTGAAGCCGGTTCGCTTTCGAAGCGTGCATAAAGCTCGCGTGCGCGGCTCTGCACGTCCGGATCGCCCCCAAGGGTCCCCAGTGCGCCGATAATCGTGCCGCGCAACTGTCGTACGAGTTCGCTGTCGCCCGGCTTCGCTTCCCATCCCAATCGCTGATGCGCGGGGCCGACGATCGCACGTAACGCGGCGGAAAGCGCGGGCCGGTCGGCCTCCGCGACGATTAAATCGAGGTAGTTGAATGGATTGATGAGCGCGCGCCACACGTTGAGATCGGTCTCGCCGGTGAACAGGCGCGCCAGTTTGAGAAATTCGGAAAACGGCGCCATCCCGGCCACCGCGGCAGCCCAAGTGTCGCTGACCAGCCCGAACCTTTCGATCGGTTCAAGCGCGTCGAGGTTCTTGGCCAGCGCGGCGAGCAGTTCAGGAGAGTAATGAACCCGGTAATAGCCGTGCCCGCCCTCGTTGAGAAGCACCCATTCCGGCTTATCCGGCAATTCGACTTCCACCTGATTTCCGGTGAGCAGCGCCCGGTGTGTCGAGACGCCCTTCGCAGTTTTTGCTCGGATCATCACCGGCACTTGCCAAGTCTGATTGTTGGTTTCCGGCAGGTAGAAAAACCGCCGCTGCGATAGCACGATGCGGCGGCCGTCAGCAGCCAGCTTGGCATCGACCATCGGAAACCCCGGCTGGAAAATCCACGAGTCCATCACCTTGCGGACCGGCTCGCGCGACGCATCCTCTAGCGCGTCCCACAAGTCGCTCGTCTCGGTGTTGTTAAACTGATGTTTTTTCAGATAGCGGCGGATGCCTTCGCGGAACACTTCGGGCTTCAGGTACTGCTCGAGCATCCGCAGCACCGATGCGCCCTTTTCATAGGTGAGCGTGTCGAACATCGCACGGCAGTCTTCGGGACTATTGACCGGAAATTCGATCGAGCGCGTGCTGCGGAGCCCGTCGATCACCATCGCGCCGGCGCGGGACAGTCCGAAGCTTTCCCATCTTTTCCAACTCGGCTTCCACGCATCGACGGCGAGCATTTCCATGAAGGTGGCAAACGCCTCGTTCAGCCAGATTCCGTTCCACCAGCGCATCGTGACTAAATCGCCAAACCACATATGCGCGATTTCATGCGCGACGACGTCGGCGATTCGCTCCAGTTCGGCGCGCGATGCAGCCTTTTCATCCGCCAAAAGCGCGGTCTCGCGGAAAGTAATCGCGCCCAGGTTTTCCATCGCGCCCGAGGCAAAGTCCGGGATTGCGATTAAGTCCAGCTTGTCCCCCGGATATCCGATTCCGTAGTAATCGGCGAAAAATCGAACCGAAAAAGCGCCGATCTGCTTCGCCCATGGAGTCAACCCAGCCTTGCCCGGAACGTGAACAATGCGAAGCGGCGTGCCGGCATCGACGGGTGGAGTCGCCTCGAATTCGCCGACGATTACGGCGACGAGATAGGTGGACATCACGATCGTCTCTTTGAAGACGATCTCTTTCTTTCCGCCGCCGAGCTTGCGTTCGCTTTCGATTCCGCCGTTGGAAACCGCGACCAAGCTTTCGTCGATCGCAAGCGTCATCTTGTAGCTGGCCTTCAATTCCGGTTCGTCCCAGCACGGGAACGACCTGCGTGCGTCGGTCGATTCGAACTGCGTTGCCGCGACGGTATGGGATTTGCCGGCAGTGTCCTTGTACTGACTGCGGTAAAAACCGTGCAGCTTGTCGTTCAGGATGCCCTTGAAGGCGATCTTGAGCGTCCATTTGCCGGGTGTTAGCGGCTCGGAAAACTTCAAATGCGCTCGCTCGAGCTTCTCATTCAGCGTGGCCTTGCCCGCGATCGACTTGCCGTCACGCTCGGCGGTAACCGCGCCGATCTCCAAGTCGAGCGCATTGAGGAGCACGTCGGCGGTTGCCTGATTAACCGCCACCTCGATTTTCTCCTCGCCGTCGAAGGTAAACGCTTTCAGATCGGGTGCGAGGCGGATGTCGTAGCGCTTGGGCGTTACGGTTTTGGGCAGCCGATAATCCGAAATCGGCTCATTGAGCGGAGCGGCGTTCTGATCGCGCATCGGAGGTACCTTCCTTGATGGTATGGCGAGCGTGAAAATCGAGCCGGACAATTCCGGCTGCCCGCAAGATTAATTCAAACCGCTTCGCCGTGCGAGCGAAATCACCGCCCCGGAATACGCAGTGGACGCTCGGCCCACATCACGTCCCAATAGCGGTCGAATTTGCGGCCGGTTTCGGTGAAGACGCCGACCTGCCTAAAACCGAACTTGCGATGCAGCGCGACCGAGGCGTCGTTGGGAATTGTGATGCCGGCGAGTATTCGGTGGATGTCTTCGTTCTGAATTGCGTCGAACAGAGTCTGGTAAAGCATCGAGCCGGCGCCTTTACCGACTCCCTCGGGCGCGCAATAGATCGTCGTCTCGACGCTGGTGTCGTAGGCGGCCCGATCGCGGAACCGGCCCGTTCCGGCGAACCCGATCACCTGCCCGGCCTCTGCGGCGACAAACAGCCGGTAGCGGCCGCCTTCGGTATGTTCCTCGAACCATTTCGAACGCTGCTCAATCGTCTGCGGCACAAGATCGAATGTGACCGGTGTCTTGACACGTAATGGTTGTAGATTTCGGTCATTCGCGGCTGATCGCCGCGTGTCGCCGGCCGAATCGTGATCGCCGCCATGGAGATTGCCTCCCTATTTGAACATTTCGGGTTCGCGCCAGCGCAGCCAGACCAGCCCTTGATACCCGTAATGAATGCCGGAGGCCGAAGTCACCGCGACGGTCACGAAAAACAATGTCGGGCACTGTGCCGGTGCGCCGCGGCCGATGCTGATCAGCGCGGCGAATATGCACGCAAGCTGAAAGAACGTGCTGAGTTTGCCCAAGATGCTTGGCGCCATCGGGGCCCGCTCCCCGGTGAAGAACGACAACATGAAATATCCGCCGACGATGACGAGGTCGCGAATTGCGACCACGCTAAGAATATATCCGGGAAGCGAACCATTGAGCGTCAGGACCACCAGCGCCGACACCACCATCACCTTGTCCGCGAACGGATCCAGAAACGCTCCAAGTTCGGTGCGGGTATCCGACCATCGCGCGACGGCGCCATCCAAACCGTCGGTAAGTGCGGCGGCGACAAAGATGTACATCGCTGCGGAATAGTGATGGCGGCTCAGCAGGCTCAGGAAGATCGGAACCGAGCCGACCCGGCACAGGGTCAGAAAATTCGGCACGTTCAGCAGATGGGTCAGGCCCTCCGGTTCCTTTGCAGACGCAACTTGGGCAGGGTTATGTACCGGCGCGGCCATCGTCTAATGTTGCGATTTGCGGGTGATTTTCACAAGGGCCGCCACCGGCAACCGAAGCGGCGCAAATGTAAAGCAACAATGCCTTAGATTCGGATTAGGAATTAACGGCAGCCGCCTTGCGCAGACGCCCCGCCACTGCGGCGCTTACAAGCGCGCGCATCGAGACCATTCCATCGTCGTATTCTTCGCTCAGCACTTCGCCATCGCGCCGTGCCATCGCGACCAAATCGCCACGCCGGGCCGGAAACGTTAGCGATATTTCCTCGCGCGAACCGCTGAAATGGCGCGAGATCGCATTTTTCAGGAGATCTAGGCCTTTACCCTTCAGTGCTGAGATTGAAATCGCACCGGCAGTTCGGGCCGCACGCGGAAGATTTTCCATCAGATCGGCCTTGTTGATCGCGATAATGCGCGGCGCACCGCCGGCGCCGATCTCGCGAAGGACCTCATCCACGACCTCCATTCGCTCGGCAGCCAACTCCGAACTGCCGTCGACGACGTGGATGAGCAGGCTCGCGGTGCGGACTTCCTCCAGAGTTGCCTTGAATGCCTCGATCAGAAGGTGCGGAAGGCGATGGATGAATCCTACGGTATCCGCGAGCATAACTGTCATATGTCCCGGCAGATCGAGCCGCCGGATGGTCGGATCGAGCGTCGAGAAGGGGCGATTGGCGGCTTCCACTCCTGCGCCGGTAAGCGCATTCATCAGGGTCGATTTCCCGGAGTTCGTGTAGCCAACCAGCGCGACAGTCGGATACGGCACCGCCAGCCGGCGGCGGCGCTGGATCGATCTGGTCCGCTCGACTTCATGCAGGCGGGTGCGCAACCGGGTAAGCCGTTCCCGCACGCGGCGGCGATCGACTTCCAACTGCGTTTCGCCGGGGCCGCGGGTGCCCACCCCTCCGCCACCTGCGCCGCCGCCGCGAACGCGCGACAAGTGCGACCATTGGCGAGTGAGCCGCGGCTGCAGGTATGCCAACTGCGCGATCTCGACCTGCAACTTGCCCTCCAGGGTTCGTGCGCGCTGGGCGAAGATATCCAGAATCAACTGGCTGCGATCGATAACGCGCAGCTTAAGTTCGCTTTCAAGATTGCGGGATTGTGCCGGGCTGAGCGAATCGTCGAAGATCGCAAGGCTCGCGCCCTTCGAACGCGCCAGTTCGCCAACTTCCGCGGCTTTGCCCTTGCCGATGAAGGTGCGCGGATCGGCGGCCTTCAGCCGCTGGCTGACAACCGCAGAAACCTCCGCGCCTGCGCTTTCGGCCAGCGCCTTCAATTCCTCCAGTGATTCATCCGCGTGGATTGCGGTTCCGGGGCCCAGTTCAATACCTACCAGGACGGCGCGTTCGCATCCCTCGCCGGACAGATCGTGCAGCTTGCTCAGACTGATTCCCTCTTCCGGCAGTATGCCGTGTCGAGAGTTTATCAAATCCGCCGCAGAGTAACGACTTCCCGCTAGCGCAGCTCGACCGCGCCGGGCGAGAGCATTTTCTCCAGTTCTTTGACGAACGAATCGCTGGGGCTCACGCGAAAATTGTCGCCCAGGAGCATCACCGCCTCGCGCCCGTCGTCCAGGTTCAGATGCAAATAGGTCAGTGATTTGCCGCGGTGCCGCGCCAGAGCCGCCTTGAACGCATCCAGCCCGCCGTTTCCGAGCCGCGCCATCGGCGCCTTGATTCGCACCTCGCGCACCGATTCGATCAGTGCCGAGCCAAGCGGCGACAGGCTGTCGACGATTATCTGCGCGCGCTCGTCACCGACGTCCAGCTTGCCGCGTACGACTACTGGATCGTCGCCGCTGAGAATCGCTTCATATTTCGTATAGGTTTCGGGCCACGCGATCGCCTCGACCGCGCCCTCGCGATCTTCCAGTGCAAACGTCGCATAGCGCTTGCCAGCCTTGTTGTTCTTGAGCTTCACCGCGTGAACGACACCCGCGATCTGAACCTGGCTGCCGTCGGGCGCGCTTGGCAGATCA
The DNA here is from genome assembly GCA_035524375.1 of Binataceae bacterium (SeqCode). GTDB lineage: Bacteria > Desulfobacterota > Binatia > Binatales > Binataceae > Binatus. The sequence goes on from DATKOZ010000047.1 coordinate 26,790, forward strand.
GCGGTTGTAATCCTGCCGATGCGTGCAAGCTCGCGATCGTACTTATCGAGCGGATGGGCCGTGATGTAAAAGCCGAGCGCCTCCTTTTCATATTTCAGCTTTTCCTTGGAATCCCATTCGGCAACGGCTTCACGCGATTGCAGTTGCGGCGACTTGCCGGCGGCGCCGAACAGACCGATCTGATTTTTTGCGGCGTCGCTGCTTTCCTTCTGTGCGAGCTTGAGCGCCTGCTCGGACTGCGCCATCAATGCCGCGCGCGGCCCTGCGACCGAATCGAACGCCCCGCATTTGATCAGCGCTTCGAGCACCCGCCGATTGACCAGGTTCGCTCCCACACGAATGCAGAATTCAGCGATTCCGGTGAACGGACCGTCCTTCTCGCGCATCTCGATAATTGCTTCGGCGGTCTTTGCGCCCACTCCCCGTATCGCGCCAAGCCCAAAGCGAATCGCGTCGCCGGTGACGGCGAACTTGACTCGGCTCTGGTTCACATCGGGCGGCAGGATGGCGATTTTCATGTCACGGAGCGCCGCGATGTTCTTGTAGGTCTTGTCGGTGTCGTCCATTTCCAGCGACATCAGCGCCGCCATGAACTCGCGCGGATAATGCGCGCGCAGATTCGCGGTCGTGTAGGTGATCATCGAGTACGCGGCTGCGTGCGAGCGATTGAAACCGTATGAGGCGAAGGTCTCGATCTTTTCGAAGATTTCCTTGGCGAGCGCTGCGGTCAGGCCATTTTTCTTCGCCCCTTCGATGAAGCGACCGCGCTCCTTTTCCATCACGTCTTTTTTCTTCTTACCCATCGCGGCGCGAAGAATGTCGGCTTCTTCCAGCGTGTATCCCGCCAGCGCCTGCGCCGCGCGCATCACCTGTTCCTGGTACACGATTACGCCGTAGGTGTCTTTTAGCACCGGCTCAAGCAGCGGATGATCGTATTCGACCGGCTCGCGGCCGTGCTTTCGGTCGACGTAATGCTGAATCATCGTCTTGCCGTCCAGGACCGCGTCGAGCGGTCCGGGGCGGAAGAGCGATATCGCCGCGATGATATCGTCGAAGTTCGACGGCTTGAGATCGGTGATGAACCGGCGCATCCCCGATCCTTCCATCTGGAACACTCCCGTCGTGTCGCCGCGCGAAAGCATCCGGAACGTCTCCGGATCGTCGAGGCTGAGGCGGCTCAGATCCGGCCGCTGTCCGCCGCCGGCCTCGATCAGATTCAGCGTGTCAGTGATTAAGGTCAGGTTCTTGAGGCCCAAAAAGTCGAACTTGATGAGCCCGATGTCTTCGCAGCCCTTCATTGAGTACTGCGTGATCGCCATCGCGTCCTGGCCGGTGTCCTTGTCGACGTACAGCGGCGCCATCTCGGTGAGCGGCAAATCTGAAATGACGACTGCGGAGGCGTGGCGCGAGGAATGGCGATACAGCCCCTCCAGCGCCATTGCGTGGCTGAACAATTCGGGATGATTCTTGCGCTCGGTCTTGAGGCGCGGCTCCATTTCCAGCGCATCGGTAAGCGGAAAATCGCGGCCCTGCTTTGGCGTTGGATACAACTTGACGATCCGATCGGTCTCGGCAAACGACAAGCCCAGCACGCGGCCGACGTCGCGAATCGCCTGCTTGCCCTTAATCGTGCCGAACGTGATTATTTGCGCGACTCGATCGGCACCGTATTTGTTGCGCACGTACTCGAGCATCTCGTCGCGCCGTTCGACGCAGAAATCGACGTCGATATCGGGCATCGATTTGCGTCCGGGATTCAGCCACCGCTCGAACAGCAGGCGATGCTCGATTGGATCGACCTCGGTGATGCCAAGCGCATACGAAACCAGCGAACCCACCACCGAGCCGCGGCCGGGTCCCACCGGGATGCCAAGGCTTTTGGCATGGCCGATGAAGTCGGCGACGATCAGCATGTAGCCGGAAAATCCCATCTCGCGGATCACGGGAATCTCGCGATCCAAACGCTCCTGGTAGACTGCTTCATCGGCATCGGGCCGCCGCCCGCGAATTTCGGCCAGCCGGGTCTTCATGCCCTCGCGCGCATGGCGTTCCATCTCGGCATCGAGGTCGAGCGGTTTTTCGGTCTGATAGATGGGAAAATGAAACTTTCCCATCTCAAATTCAAAATCGACGCGCTTGGCGATCTCCACCGTGTTGCGGACTTCTTCCGAATCGGCGCCAAACGCGGCGGCCATTTCATCGGGGGTCTTGACGTAAAGCTCGTCGGTGTCGAATTTCCAGTGCGGCTCATTCACCGTCTTGCCGGTCTGGATGCAGAGGAGAACCTCGTGCGCTTTTGAATCGCCGCGATGCAGGTAATGGCAATCATTGGTGGCGACGAGCGGTAAACCGACAGTCTTTCCAATTTCGCGCAGCGCTTCGTTCAGCGGCGAGTGAAGTTTGTTATCCTGCAACTCCAGGTAATAGCGGCCGGGAAAAATTTTCGCGTACTGCTCGGCCGTCTCGCGCGCCTTATCGAGCCGGCCCTGCTTTAGCCATCGTGCGACCTCACCGGACAGGCATCCCGACAGCGCGATAATCCCGCCTGACAACTCGGCGAGAATTTCCTTGTCGATGCGCGGCTTGTAGTAGAGGCCTTCCTGGTACGCCGAGGTCAAAAGCTTGCAGAGATTACGGTAGCCTTCGCGGTTTTGCGCGAGCAGGATGAGATGAAAATTGCCGCCGCCGTCGAAATCATCGCTGCGCGGAGTCTGCGTGCGGTCGCGCCGGCTGCCCGGCGCAAGGTACGCCTCGCATCCGATGATCGGTTTCACTCCGGCGGCCCGCGCCTTTTGGTAAAACTCGACCGCGCCGAACATGTTGCCGTGATCGGTCATCGCGATCGCCTCCATCCCGGAGGCCTTCGCGTGTTCGATCAGCGGGCCGATCTTGTTGGCGCCGTCGAGCAGGCTGAACTGCGTGTGAACGTGCAGATGAACGAAACTCATCGGACCCTTCCCCTCCTCCAGTCCCGCCGCACGTCCGGCGGGAACCGGTCCTCATCGCGACTCCAGGCCGCGCGCGCATCGGCCGCGATTTTGCGCGCGCGTTTACTTCTTGGCCGGGGCGGCCTCCGCCTTCTTGCCGGCCGCTTCGGGCTTCTTGGCGCCCGCGGCTTCCTTGCCGGCGGCGCCTTCCGCCGCAGGCGCGGCGCCCTCGGCCGCACCCTCCGCCGGAGCACCCTCGACGGCTTCCGCGGCTGCGGGAGCGACGGCGACTTCCGCGACGGTCGGCGGCAGTACGGTGACGACCGGATAGTCGGTCTCGAAGATCGGTTTGATGTTGGCCGGGAACTTCACCGACGATACGTGGATGACGTCGTGAATGCCGACGTCGGTCACGTCGACTTCGATAAATTCCGGAATCTCCAGCGGCAGGCATAGGACCGTGGCCGCGCGTTCCAGCGGCTGCAGGATGCCGCCGTCAGCGGTTCCCTTGGCTTTGCCGGTGAACTTGAGCGGGACGGCGACCCGCAGGGGCCGCTTGAGGTCGACCTCGTATAAATCCGCGTGGATGATATCGCCCGATACCGGCGCCCGCTGTAGATCCTTGAAGATCACGTGCTTGCCGTCGAGCTCCGAAGCATTCGATTTCAGCTTGATTAGCCGCATGCGCGCGGCTGCCGCAACGCGCGCCTTTAGTTCTGTCCCATCGACGGTTAATGGCGTTGCCGCCGATGCCGGTCCATACAGGATGGCCGGGACGCGGCCCGCGCGCCGAAGCGCCCGCGAAGGATGTTTATGATCGAGTGCCCGCTTCTCGCAGGCGAGTTCGCCGGTTTCCATGTCGTCCTCGTGTCAGGCCGCCCGCTCAACTGAAAAGCGAGCTGACCGACTCTTCATTATGAATGCGTCGCACGGCTTCCGCCAGCAGTGCCGCGACGGAAAGTTGCTTTAATTTTGTCAATTCGGCCTGCGCCTTGGCGCGCAGCGGGATGCTATTGGTCGTAATTATCTCGGTAATATTTGATTTATTCAGCCGATCGCAGGCCGGATCGGACAAAATCGGATGGGTTGCGCAGGCCAGGACTTCGCTTGCCCCCGCATTGGCGACGACTTTCGCCGCTTCGGTAATCGTTCCGGCCGTGTCGATCATGTCGTCGACCAAAATCGCGATCGAATCCTTGACCTCGCCGACCAGCTGCATCTCGGCGACTTCGCTGGCGCGACGGCGCCGCTTGTCGATAATTGCAAGGTTCGCATTGAGCCGCCGCGCGAATGCGCGCGCGCGCTCGACACCGCCGGCATCGGGAGAGACCACGGTGACCTTTTTGCCGTCGATGCGCTTTTTCAAATAATTGATCAGCACCGGCATCGCATAGAGGTTGTCCACCGGGATGTTGAAAAAGCCCTGAATCTGCCCGGCATGGAGATCGACGGTGAGCACGCGATGCACTCCCGCGGTCGTGATCAGGTCGGCGACCAGCTTGGCGCTGATCGGCACGCGGGGGGCGACCTTGCGATCCTGCCGCGAGTAGCCGAAATACGGGATGACCGCCGTGATCCGGCCCGCCGAGGCGCGCCGGAGCGCATCGGTGACCAGCAGCAGCTCCATCAGGTTTTCATTGGGGGGGCTGCAGGTGGATTGGATGATGAAGCAATCGCCGCCACGCACGTTCTCGCGCAACTCGACCATCACCTCGCCGTCTGGAAAGCGGCCGACCTCGGCCTCCCCCATCTTGACCTGCAGGTGGCCGGCGACTTCGCGCGCCAGCGCGGGATTGGAATTTCCCGTGAATACTTCGAGTTGATCCTTTACCCGATCCGGCATCTCAATAAGTTCCCTGTTCCGTACTTTCCGACGCCCGCCATCGCCGGCGCTGATTGGCTGGGCGGGAAGGATTCGAACCTTCGAATGCCAGGTCCAAAGCCTGGTGCCTTACCAGCTTGGCGACCGCCCAGCGCATAGCGGCGCTCGTTATCGACCCTGGCTGTGCGAGGGTACCCGGATATCCCGCGAAGCCTGTAACCCGGTATGCGGAAGAGAGGATGTTATAAACGCCGATTTTTTATGTCAATCCGACCGGGCCACTCCGGTCAACATCCCGGGAGGGTAAGGGACTTGATTCGATGAGCCCGGTGGCGGTGATATTCAGACGGATGGCTGCAGCATCAGACATTAACCGTCGCAGGTCATGAGCTCCACCGCGGATACGACGGCTGCGCGTGCCTACTTGACTGAAAACGCATGAGTGTGTTCGCAAAAGTTAAGACAGAGTACGGCGCGAACTGGACAACGGCGCTGGTCGGCTGGACGGGTTTGGGCGTGTTCGCCCCTTGGTCTAAAGGGCCTCAAGATTGGATGTCATCGTCGCCGCTGCTTTATGGCGATGAAATAGCTGCTTATGCTGAGGAACGGCTTGCCTCCTCCTCTAGCGCAAAGGAGCAAGAGGCGATAGTCGAACTTCTCTCGCTCAACCTCCGAACTGAAACGAGAGGGGTGATAAGAGATATTTTGGTTCGCCTAGCACGTTTAGATGGGAACGATCCGGCGTTTGAGCTTAGAAAATGGCGTCTGGTGCTACTGGAGCGACTGATTAACAATTTGCCTCAAGACTTCCTCCACGCGCTAATTGAGATTAGGGAGTTTTGGCAAGGATTCGGCTATCCATCAGACAGCCCGCACGACGTGAAAGATGGAGGCAAGCAGGTATTATCACACGAGCCCGATACGCCTGAGACTCTTGCTCGGACTCTTGATCGTCATCGGAAATGGATCGCGGAAGAAAAGACCGTTGTTAAGAAACAAATCGCCGGTTGAGCCGCCGGCTTTTGTGCGGAAGCTAAATCGACGCGGAGGCGGCGTCCAGCGTGGAGGCCGTAATGATCGTCGCAAACGGCGCCCGGCGGTATAGCTTGTCGGCCGCCGCATCCGCTTCCTCGTGCGATGCGAACACGCCAAAGACCGCGCCGCCGCTCCCGCTCATCTGCGCCGCCTTCGCTCCGGATTCCTCAAGCAGCCTCCTGAGACGGCCGATTTCGGGAAACTTCGCGATCGCCGGAATCGCAAGGTCATTCACCGTGATTTTTGAGGTTATCTCGCCACGCGCAATTGCCGCGATGTCTTCGGCGGGCGCCGCGCCGCTCCAGTTCTCGGGCTTGAGCGCACCGTAGATCGACGCGGTCGGGACCTCGAACGGCGGTATCGCGATCACCAGCGGCAGATGCGGCATGCCTTCGATCGGGGTCAGCCGGTCGCCGATTCCCACCGCCCGCGCCGGACGCGGCTCCAGGAAAAATGGAACATCGGCGCCAAGCCCGACCGCGATCCGATGCAGCCGCGCAGGCTCCTCGATATGCGCAATCCGCGCCATCATCTGCAACATCATGCCGGCATCGCTGGAGCCGCCGCCAAGGCCGGCGCCGGCGGGGATGCGCTTTTCGAGATCGATCGCCACCTGCGCGTTGAAATCGAACTCGCGCATAAATTCGCGCGCCGCCCGTCCGGCCAGATTGAGTTGCGGATTTCCAAGTTCGGGAACATTGCACTTGAGCGCGATTGACGGCTCCGGCGCGGGACGAACCTCAAGCCGAATCGAGTCCGAGAGCGACACCGGAAGGAAGACCGAATCGAGCTCATGGTAGCCGTCGGGACGCCGCCCGGTCACGCGCAGATAGAGATTGATCTTCGCAAGCGCGCGCGCGGCAAGCAGCTTAACCATCGCGGATGCCCGGGCAGCGTCAGCCGTCGCGGCCCGGAGGCGGTCCGGAGGCCGCCGCGGCGCCGGCGCGAATCGCCCGGCGCGTATCGCGCTGGATGATGCCGACGAATCCGACCAAGGTGATGAGCACGCCGCACAGCGCCATCGTGCGCCCGGCGATAAACGCGGCATGGTAAAAATCCATGCGCGCGGTTGCGTACGACAACTGCTCCTGTTCGGAAGTTATTGGTTCCAGCACGGCGCCGCCGGCTTCGTCATCCAGCGCGTCGAAGTTGCGATAGTCGGCGGGCGAGGATGCGGCACCGGCGGCAGCGACCGTGCGGCTGTACATCTCGGTCCGTTGCAGGCCGATAATCCAGTTGCCGGCACCCAACGCGATCAAAGCCGCGCCCAAGGCGACTCTCCAATCGGTGTAGATATCGGGCAGCTTCATCCCGATTGTGAAGATACGGCGCGCGAAGCGGAGAAGCAATCAGGCGCAAAAAGTGATGTTCGGCGCGCGTTTTGTTGCGCGCGCGCGGCTTAAGCCGCTATGATCGATCGACGGACGCCCGATGGCCGCCAATTCCCCACCGCTCAATGCTCAGCCTGCCGCTCCCGCCGAATCATCGGTCGCGCGCCTTGACGCGATGCTGGATCGCTTTGAGCACGGTGACAAGGTTGCGCTGGCCCGGCTGATCACGATGGTGGAAAATCGTGCGCCGGAATCCAGCACGATCATCGAGCGGATCTATTCCCGTACCGGCCATGCACATGTGATCGGAATCACGGGTCCGCCAGGCGCGGGAAAATCGACATTGATAAATCAGCTCATCGGAAAGTACCGCGCGATGGGGAGCAAAATTGCGATTGTCGCGATCGATCCGTCCAGCCCATTTTCGGGCGGCGCCGTGCTGGGCGATCGCGTGCGGATGACCGACCATTACAAGGACTCCGGCGTTTACATCCGCAGCCTTTCCTCGCGCGGCAGTCACGGCGGACTCAGCCGCGCCGCGCGCGAGATCGTCAAGCTGCTGGATGCATTCGGCAACGACGTGATTATCATCGAGACCGTCGGCGTCGGACAGACCGAGCTTGCAATCATGGACCTGGCCGACACCACCGTCGTCGTCACCGTGCCCGAGGGTGGGGACAGCGTGCAGGTGATGAAGGCCGGACTCAATGAAATCGCCGATGTTTTCGTCGTCAACAAGGCCGACCGCGAGGGTGCGGATCGCCTGAAGGCGGAGCTGGAGATGAGCGTGAACATGCGGCCGGGCGAAGGATGGCGTCCTCCCGTGCTGCTCACGCAGGCGGCGGCGGACAAGGGCGTCGATACGGTGATCGACGCCGCCACGCGCCATATCGAGTATTTGCGGGCGCATCGCGACGCCGAGCGGGAGGCGCATCGCCGCGAGCATGAATTCGCCGAGGTGCTGACTGCGGAACTGGAGGAGCGCGCCGCCCGCGCACTTGCCGACGGCGGCGCACCGGTCATCGCGGCGGAGGTTCGCGCGGGGCGGCTTAACCCCTACAGCGCCGCGCGCAGGATAATCGAGGATCGCAACTTGATCGGTGAATTGTTGAGAGACGGTTCAGTCAAATCGGACTCCAAATGACCACGCACGAAAAATCGAAACCGCATCATAAGCCGAAAATCGAGGGGCGGCTGTTCGCGATCGGCGACGTGCATGGATGCGCGGATGAAGTCGCCGCGATCCTGAACGAAATCAAGCCGGTCGCCGGCGACACCGTGGTTTTTATCGGCGACTACGTGGATCGCGGCCCGTCATCGCGCGACGTGATCGAGCTTGCGCTCGATCTCGAACGCGGGCCGGCGGAATGCGTGTTCCTGAAGGGCAATCATGAGGACATGATGCTGTCGTTTCTGGGCAAGCCCGGAAATTACGGCGAATCGTTTCTGTTCAACGGCGGCATCGTGACGCTGGACAGTTATGGCGTGAAGGAAGACGACCTGGAAGCGGCGGCCGTGCATATTCCTGATTCGCATATGAAATTTCTCGATCGGCTGGCGACGAGCTATCTGCGCCCGCCGTATTTGTTCGTACACGCCGGCATCATGCCGCTGCGCCAGCTGGAAGAGCAGCAGGTCGAGGACATGCTCTGGATTCGCCAGGAGTTCATCTTCCAGCCGCACAACCTGGGCGCGACGGTCGTGTTCGGCCATACGCCTATGCGCGGCGTGATGATCGATCTGCCGTACAAGCTGGGCATCGATACCGGGCTGGTGTACGGCGGCAAGCTCACCTGCGTGGAATTGAATGAAGGCGCAATATACCAGGTCGGGCGCGGTGAGCGTGAGGTAAAGTCGCGCAGATTGCCTCTGAATGCGAAATCGGCATCGATCTTCACTTAGGCGGAACGGACGGCCGCCGACCTCGAATCGCCGGCACGGTGTTCGTCTGAGCAGTGACTTGGTTTAGTATTGCTAGAATGATTGGTCCGTCAGTCCATACGACGGAACCACCGAACCAAAACAATACGGATAATAAAGCCAAGCGGCAGCGCAATCAGGCCGCTGTAAACTATTACCCACGCGGTAAACGCAAGTCTCTGTGGCGGATACTTAGAAATTAGGAATAGGGAAACAGCAGCGGTAATCGGAAAGAAGAGGATACCAAGAATACCGCCTTGCAGACGGGCGAGCCGCATATGTTCTTGAGGATCACTGATGTGGAAATTCCTCTCGTACCAATCGGTGACTGGTCTGCATAGTTCAGAATATGCTGCCACAGAATCACACCCCTAAGCGGGTCCGTCCCTGCGGAATATAGCAGCTGCGGAAGCCGCCTTCCACCGGGAACGAGTCCGAATGGAAGCACCCGCATCGCTCGTGGCTAAAATCAGCCCTGACACGCTCTTTCGCGGGAATTTTCATCACGCTATTCTTGACGATTCGCGTGGCGACGTAGCTCAGTTGGTTAGAGCGGAGGTCTCATAATCCTCAGGTCGTAGGTTCGACTCCTACCGTCGCCACCACTCTCTTCCCATCAATGCGACGGGCCTTGCGCGCGCGGCTAGGCGTTCTTGCCCTGTTTGCCTTCGATCCATTCGAACATCAGGTCGCGGTAGTACTCGATATCCTTGCCGAGCAGGTACACCTTGGGGTTCCCCTCGATTTGCGCATAGATCGCGGTCCGGGTCGGATTCTCGTCACCGAAAATGATTTTGATCGGGGTCGCCTGACCGGATGCCTCGATATCGAGTTCGCTATTTGGATGATCCAGGCCGAATTGGCTCAAGTCGCTGGAATTTTCGGCAACAACTTCGACCGATTTGGCGCCGATCAAAAGCTGAACCACTGCGTCCATCAAGTCCTCTGGAATGAATTTTCCCGGCGGTGACGAAACTTCATAAAGCTTGCCGTCGGCGCTCTTGTGAAAACGGAGCGATTCGCCGCTTCGCGAGATCGAAATCGCATCGATTGAATTTAGTTTGAGCAAACTCTCCTTGTTTTCTTTGAGCACGGAGGACGGGCCGGAGGCGGGCCGCGCCGCGAAGTAGATCGGCAACAGGATAAACAGGACGATCGTATAGAGAATCGCGGGACGCGCGCTCATGCGAAATATCTCCGGCGCGCGAATACGGCGCCGCCGATCATGAACAGAACCGCCGGTCCGGCAATCGCTCCGAGGATCAGCAGATTGCGCGTTTCCTGATCGCTGACATAGAACGCGGCCGTAGCGGCCTGATTCAGCCGCTCGCGGCTCGCTATCAGCATCTCATCGCCCGCCAATTCATTGATCACGGTAGTGGCAAGCTCGGCGTTTCCCAGCATTTCGATGAATTGGTTGGAAGCGAACGCGGAATTCCCGAAGCCGACGATCCGGGTCATCTTGTCCAGCGGGATGTGCGGGGTCGCCGCAGGCGTGTAGTCAACCTCCGAGCCGACCGGGATCGGGCCTTTTATATCTCCGCGTGGGGCCTGGAATTCCGTAATGCCGGTGGTCATTGCCTTGGGATCGTTGGATGCCCAACTGTCGTACGACGATTTCAAAAACGAATCCGCCTGCGCCAGCAACAAGCCGCCCGGCGCGGTGGCGCCGGCTGCGGCATCGATCACAACTCCGCGCGCAATTGAGAAAACCGCTGGCGCCGCCATCGCGCGGCTGATCGCATTTTCATCCGAGCGAATCGGAATTTGCGTGGTGAGAATTTCGCCCGCACTGAGCCGATAGGCAGGATCGACGATCACCTGCGGCGTGAAATCGAGATGGTATTTTTTCATCAAGGCGACCAGTGACGGCGATCCGAACGGATCGATCAATGCTACGAAACGGCCGCCTCCGGCGAGATACTTGTCGATTGCCGCGAGTTCATCGGGCAGAAAATCCTTGCGCGGTCCGAGAGCGACCAACACCGTAGTATTGGCGGGCACGCCGCCTCCGAACAGCGAAACATTGTCGATCTGGTAGTTGTTCTGCTCGAGCATGTTGCGCCATTCCGAGTAGCCCAGGTTGCGATCGGTATCGAACAGGTCGCGCTCACCGTGTCCGATCGTGAAGTAGATGTGCTTGTCGGACGGCGCCGTCACCTGCAGGAGCGCCGGGATCAACAGGTCGGAGCGGGAGTTGTCGAATTCGCGCCGCCGTCCCTTGGAAAGTACGATCACTTCGCCGTAGGTCGATACGCCGTACTCGCGCGCCAGTCCGGGCGCCTTGTTCACGTCGATTACCTGATAGGTCAGATAGGGCGAAAATGCCGCCGCCTGAAACAGCAGATCGGCAAGATCGAGGTAGGACGGATCCTCGACCCGGACAAACGCCATCACTTTGACGCTCTGGTTGAGTCCACTCAGCACCCGCCGGTCGAATTCCGAAAGCGAAAAGCGCCGCCCGGGCGTCAAGTCCCAGCGGGTGTTGTGCGTCGAAATTATCGCCTGCGCGGCGATCAGAATCGCGCCAAACACGGCAACCGTATAAAGCAGAATAAGATAGCTCTTCCAAATCGACACGCGGCTTACAGCCGGGAGCGGTTCTATCGCCGGCCGGTCCACTTGCGCGCCTCCATCGAACGCATCGTCAGGAAGAGAAAAAAGATGATGAAAAACAGAAAAAAGGTTACGTGGTCGAGTTCGATGACGCCCTTGGCGAACGGTCCGAATTCATCGTACAGCGAGAAGTCACGCAGTATATCGAGCCATTCGTTCTGGAAAGCAGCCTCATTCCAATTGAGAATCCAGAAGAAGAGCAGCAGCACGATCGTGCCGACTCCCGCCACCACCTGACTCTCGCATAGCGACGAAATAAACAGTCCGCACGCGATGAACCCCAGACCCATCAGTAATAGGCCGACGTATCCCGATATCAACGGAAGCAGCGGAAAGGGCTGAATGGTGTAAAGGTATGCGGGAAATAGAAGAGTCAGCGCGAGCATCAATTTCAAGATACCGGCAGCCGCAAGAAATTTTCCGCCCAGTATTTCGCCGTCGCGCAGCGGGTACGTGTACAGCAACTCGACAGTGCCGAGCTTGCGCTCCTCAGCGAACGATCGCATTGTAACGAACGGCATCGCCAGCAGCAGGCACAGCCGCAGGTCGCTGAACAACAATTGCCAATAATTCTGGATCATGTCGCGCGAGAAGGAAAACGTGATGAACTCCCGCATGTCGCTCCAGGCGTAAAAGCCGGCGAGCACCAGAAAGATTCCCGACAAGAGATAGACGAGCGGAAACGCGAAGTAGGAGCGCAGCTCCTTGCGCATCACCGCCATCATCCGGGGGATCGAAAATCCCGTCCGAGCAGCGGCCGCGGAGAAGCTGGCTTTCGCCGCACCCTGTGCGGTTTCTACTGTGGCGGTTCCGTCAGCCATTGATTGCAACTTGGACCGGACTTCGAATAGTCCCGCTTCAGGCTCCGTGCCGTTCTTCGCGCGTGACCAGCCGCATGAACAGGTCTTCCAAGCTCATCGCAACCGGTTTGATCTCCAGCAGCAGCCATCCGCGTCCGACCACGGCGGCTGCGATTGCCGAGCGAACCTCGTCGCCGTGACCGGTGGAATATGCGACAAATGAACACTGCTCGGTTGCGCCGCCGCCGGAGGGGCGAATCTCGATTCGTTCGACGAATTTTACCGCGGAGATTGCTTCGCGCACCGCCACAGCCGGGCCCGCAACGGAAATCAGTGTCTGGTCGCTTCCCATCAACTTCGCGGTCAATTGTTCGGGCGTGTCCTGAGCAATGATCCTGCCCCGGTCGATTATTACCACTCGGCGGCACGTCATTGTGACCTCGGGCAGGATATGCGTCGAGAGCAGCACCGTCGAGCGGCCGGCCAGCGAGCGAATCAATTCCCGAATCTCGACCACCTGGCGCGGATCGAGACCGACCGTCGGTTCGTCGAGGATCAGCACCTCCGGATCGCTCAGGATCGCCTGCGCTATTCCGGCGCGCTGCCGGTAACCCTTGGACAGCTTGCCGATTAGCTTGCCGCGCACATCCTTCAGGCCGCAAGTCTCGAGCGAATATTCGATTCGCGAGCGCGCCGTCTTCGAGTCCATCTCGCGCACCCGTGCGCCGAATTGCAGCAGCGCCTCCACGCTGAGATCCGGATACAGGACCATGTTTTCCGGCAGGTAACCGATCCGCCTGCGGGTTGCGATCGAATGCTCTGCCACGTCGAGCCCGCCGATCAATGCGCGGCCGGAAGTCGGCGGGAAAAATCCCGTCAAAATCCGCATGATGGTGGTCTTGCCGGAGCCGTTGGGACCCAACAGGCCGATAATCTCGCCGCGTTCGACTTTGAACGAAACCCGATTCACCGCAATCGTGGCGCCGAAATATTTGGTTAGGTCCTGAACCTCGATCATAAAGCCCGCTCCATGGCGGGAGCCCCATCCAATCTAATGGAAATACGATCCGATCCGAAGCGCAGCCAACTTGTTGCGTGTCACGCCCCGCAGGTGCTTCGAGACGACGTGAGGCAACACGAGATGATTCCTTAGGAAACAGAATGACTCCGATGGCGCCATCGAATTGCCATGCCGGGCATCCACGCGCGGCCCCCGAACGGCAGATACCGCAGGTGTAATTGTGCATTTTGGCATCGAATTCGACGGTTGGCATGCACCCTGCAGCCCGTACTCCCCATCTGAAGCAGAACGGAGGATCTTGTTAATGAGCACTTCTCGGAAACGGTTTGTCATTGCGGCAGTTGCAATAGGGATCGCATGCGCCAGTATGCCTCGATCAGCAAAGGCCGCAGACACTATCAAACGGCACAAATCCCAGGGCACGATTGAAGCCCGCCTTGAACTGTTAGAGCGGCAAAATCGGCTACTCGAGCAACAAAATCGGACGATTCAGAATCAGCTATCGGCTGAGACGGCGGAAATCGAGTCTCTAAAGGTCCAAATGCAAAAGACAGCGCAGCCGGTAACTATGCTTCAGAAGGATGTACCTGAGCTGAGCCAGCGGGTTTCCAGCGTCGAGCGCAAGCAGTCAGAATCGTCAACCGAGGTGGGCTTCAGAACCGGCTGGTCCGAGTCACCGTACGATATGCCGGGCGGCTTTTTCTACGGTGCGTATCTTAATCATCGCCTGTTGGATCGGGATGACGGAATTCCGGGTGGATTTGTCAGTGGCGAACTGATGGCTGGAGCGGTATTCGGCAATCATGCGACTACTTCGGCGAATCTCACCAGCACGCTTGGAGTGACGGGACCGTCGAGTTCATGGCTGGACACGGTCGAGATTCAGCCAACCGTGCAATATCATCTTGAGCCAGCCGCGCTTGGCTACGAGCAACTATCGTGGATAAAGCCGTACGCATTGGCCGGCCCGGCGATATACATCAGCTGGATGAGTACGCCGGTTGTGGTGAAAGGCAACGAGCCCGGCAATGGCTTCCGCCACGGTGATGCGGATGTTCAGGGCGGCGGAGTTTTCGGACTGGGCACCCAGTTGTCGTTCAGCGCGCTCAAGATGCCGGTCGTCCAAGGGATTCTCAATAGAACCTCGGCAGGAGCAGAGTGGCGTTACAACCAGATGGGCAACGGTGAAGGTTTCAACCAGTACACCGGGTCGCTTTCCTTCGGTTGGTGACGCAATCGATTAGCCGACGACGCATCGGCAGGCATCGGTTGTAGCCGGCATACCGACCGCCCGGAAGCACCCTGCGGTTAGTTGGCGTGCCGCCTTGCCGGGGATATGCTCGATCATCGGGTGGCACGATGCGGGAATTAATCGCCGGACTGGTCGTCGGAATCATCGTCGCAATTATCATGTTTCTGGTCTTCTCGGGTCGGAACAGCGATTGCCGCGCGCGCGAGGAGGCCGATGCGCGCCAGATTGCGGAGTTGACCGAGCAGATCACTAGGTTGCACAAGGAAAACGAAGGGCTGGCAGCGGCGCTCACCAAAGTGCAAGCCGAGGAGACCAGCCTCGCCGCCCAGAACGAGGAGTTGAGCAAAGAAGTCGCGACGGTAAAGGCCACTGGAAAGCTGCCGCCACCGCCTCCTGCGCCTCCGCCGAAGTAATACTTACGCTTTATCCGGAGGCGGCAACATGAAGCGTTGCCACTCCAATGAGAATCCCAGCAGCCGCAGGTCCGGCATCCGGTCGAGATATACCTCGCCCTTGAGATGATCGGTCTCGTGCTGAATCACGCGCGCATGGAAGTCCGTCGCGACAAAATCCAGCGGCTCGGCGTTTCGGCCCAATGCCGTTACGCGCACTTGCTTGAAGCGCGGAACCAGCCCGCGCAAATCGGGGATGCTGAGGCACCCTTCCCAATCGTTCACCAATGACTGGTCCATTACGGTCACGACCGGATTGACGATCACGGTCAGCGGGATCGCCGGCTCATCGGGGTGACGCGGATGGTTTTCGGCCTGAAGTACGGCGAGCTGGATCGGCAGGTGCACCTGCGGCGCGGCGAGGCCAACACCGGCATAGTCGTGCATCGTGTCGACCATGTCATCGATCAGCTTCTGAAATTCCGGCGTCTTGATTCGATCGGTCGGGACGGGCTTGGCGGCGGTCCTGACCGATGGAAATCCCAAACGTGCAACTTTAAGAATCATTGTCAGTTAAAGGAAAATACGCAACCTGCGGCTGGCATCGCAAGCTGATTCCGATCCGCTTCCCACGGCGATATAAATCCAATGTAACATACGGACCTAATCCAAAATGCAGTATGATTGCTGAAGTTGCGTCATCGCTTGCTTTAACTCTGTAGTTTTACTAGCGTGGCCCAAAACAGGCTGAATCGTGGGAGCGAGGCGGCTTGTTTTGGGGGAAATAAATGAAATCGATTCGGCGCTGGGCCGAAGTTTTTCGCAGGGCAAATCTTTCTGGTTGGTCCTCGCCCCGCTTTCTCACTCTGGTCGCTTCCGTTGTTGGCGCGATCGCCCTGATCATCGTTTACACTCCATCGATTAGATCCCAGCAACCGCCCGGATATGGTTCTCAAGATTCCGGCGGCTCGCAATCGCAGTCCAAATCGCCTCCGGTGGCGGCACCTATCAATTTCGCTGCGAGCAACCTGCAGAACGGGTCCATATCCTGGACCTCCGCAGTCAAAGGTCCGCTGGTGATGCCGCCAGTCCTTCCCGGCACATGGAACGCCGTTGGCCCATCCCCGATCAGTCAAGGGCAAGAAGAAAACGTTCAACCTTCAAATCAAATCTCCGGGGCGTTGAGCGCCGTCGCCACGAGTCCGGGGAGTGCTGACGTCATATATGTTGGCGGTGTTAACGGCGGCATATGGAAGACCACCAATGGCACGGCACCGAGTCCAAATTGGACAGCCCAGACCGACGCTCAGGCTTCGCTCTCGATCAGCGTTATCAAGTTCGATCCGAACGATCCCACCAATCAGACCCTTGTGGCCGGCATAGGTAATTACAGCAATTATGCCGGTGTCGGCGGCCCTCTAACAGGACTCTTGGTCACCAGCAATGGCGGCAACGTATGGACGCCGGTGAACGGCGGGGGCACGTTGAACGGCCTCGAAATATCCGGCGTTGCCGCGCGCGGCAACACAATAATTGCTTCTGCGGATTGGCCCAGCAAATCTGGGGCGTTCGCGGCTCCCGGGAACTGCAATCAAGTGGGAGTTTTCCGCAGCACCGACGGTGGTGCCTCGTTTCAATCGATCTCTGGCGCCGCTGGTAGCGGCCTCCCAAAGGGAATCGCGTTTGAGTTAGCTGAGGATCCCAGCGATCAGAGTATCCTTTATACCGCTATAACCAACGCCGCCCCGTGCAACGCAACGCCACAACTTAACGGAATTTACGAATCGACCGATACAGGCGCCCATTGGTTTTTGGTCAGCGACGCGGTGATGAACGCGCTGCTTCAGGATGCCAACACGGTCAATGTAAAAGTCAGCGTCGGCAGCAGCCATAACGTCTTCGTCGGCATCGTGAATGCCGGACCCGACGTCAACAGTTCGCGCATCAACTTGAACACTCAAGTATGCACCGGCGTGGGAACGCCGCTGAGCTGCTGCAACCTGGCCGGCACCGGCTGCAATAACAGCTTTATCCCGTTTACCAACGGCGACCTGTTCGGGCTGTTCCGTTCCGGCAATGGCGGCGCGACCTGGAAGAAACTCGATCTGCCGCAGACCACCGAAGCCTGCACTACCATCGGGACCAACCCTGGCGGACAAGGCGCCACCAATTTCGCCGTGGTCGCCGACCCGACCAACAAAAGCGTCGTGTACGTATCGGGCGATCGCCAGCCGACGAACAACGAAATTCCGGGTGTTAATGGGAATTGCATTGCCGGCGTCTCGTTCCCGAATTCGATTGGGGCGATGAATTACAGCGGACGATCGTTCCGCGTGGACGCGTCCAAAAATCCTGGCAGCCAGATCAAACCGCTGACCAACATCGGCACCTCAAACAACAGCTCGCCCCACGCCGATTCTCGGCGCATGGTATTCGACGCTTCGAACAACTTGCTGCAGACGGGAGATGCAGGCGTTTTTCGCCGAACCAGTCCGCTCACGAATACCGGGAGCTGGTTCTCGGCCAACGGCAACCTTCAAGTAACGGAGTTGCACGGGGTGGCATACGATCGCGTGGCCAACGCGTTCTTCGGCGCCGCGCAGGATACGAGCGTTTCGGGATCGATTACCAGCGGCAACTCGAACTGGACTTCCCTAATCCAAGTTGAAGTCGGCACACTCACGGGAGAATTTGAAGACGTCGGCGGCGACGGCGATGATGTCGGGATTGACAACACGAGTTGCTGCGCGGGCAACAATTCGATTCGGTATTATGCCGGCACCAGTCTGGCAAGCTTTACTGCCGCGTTTTACAACTCCGGCGACGTCCTGCAGTCCACGTCCAACCCCGCCTTGAATCTCGCCGGGGTGGGAAACTGTAACACCGCTTTGGGTAACCCTCCGGCCGGATGCGCAAACTGGCAGTTCACGACCCCATTTCTAGTCAATGCGATAAATCCGAAGCGGATCATTTTCGGCGCGCTGGACGGAGTTTACGAATCGCCCGACGGCGGCGCCACAATCGCCCTGCTCAACACGCCGGTCCAAGTGAACGTGTTTCCAGACGGTGACTCTCCGATGGTGTACGGCGCCTCTTCTGGCGGAGTGGCCAATCCGGACCTCACGTTTGTGGGTGTCTCGCGGCAAAATGCGCAATGCACCGGATCGGGAGCACCATTTGCCTGCTGCACCGGCACCAACACCGGTAACTGCCCGGCCAATTTGATCTATCGCCGTACCGCGGCGGGCGGAAATCTGAACGCGCTGGCTGGCTATCCAGGCGCTCTGCAGGTGAATGGAATCGCCGTTGATCCCAATGATTACCGGACGGTTTTTGCGGTCGATCCAACGCATGTGTATTACAGTACCGATACTGGAAATACTTGGAATGATGTTACCGGAAATCTGGGCCGATTCGGCATTTCGGCAACAGCACCGATAGATTCAGCCGTGGTTTATCCCGGTGCTGGCGGAAATGCCGTCGCGGTCGGAACCTACTACGGCGTTTTTCAGTCAACGATTGCAGGGCTGAACGGCATCAACACCGCTTGGTCCAAGCTGGGCACCGGGATGCCGAACACCTTTGAGAACCGGTTGATTTACGATTCGGTCGCAAATCTGCTGTACGCGGGCACTTTGGGCCGTGGCGCCTGGAGTTTCCAACCGCCGCCCCCAACTCCAACCGCAACCATGACAACTACGCCCACCATCAGCCCAACCGCCACCATCAGTCCGACGCAAACGGGGACGCCAACCCCGACACCGACGTTCACAATCACCGTAACGCCAACGATACCCCCTACGCCCACGGTGTCCGTTACGCCGACCGACACAATGACCGTGACTCCAACAATTCCTGCGACGCCAACGACGAGCGCGACGCCAACCGGCCCGACCCCGACCATGACCGCGACGGCGACCAGTACGGCGGCTTGCGGCGGCGGGATTTTACCGGATCAGCCGGTGAATACCGCATTCAATTCGTCGGCGACCTCTTCAGTCACTTTGCCGTTCCCACTTGCTGTTGCAGCCAACGATATTTGCATCGCGGAGTTATCGAACGCCAATCCGGGCGTTATCATCGCCACGCCACCTCCCGGATGGAACTATATTTTGCAAGACACCAACTCGGGGGCGGACGGGTCGCTGTACTGGTACAAATCGCTCGGCGGCGGGAGCGATCCCTCGTCATTTACCTGGACGCTCTCTTCGCCCAACAATGGATATGTGGGCTGGATACAATGCTACAGCGGAGTTAACACGGCTACGCCGATCGATTTCGCCCAAGGGCAGGCCAGCACCGGCTCCGTCAGCACCCTGAACGCTCCGGCGCTAGGGTCCCTCCTCGTCGCGAACGAGGAAGTGATCGTTAATTGCGAGGCGGCCTCTAGTAGCGCTACCTGGGCGGCTCCGGGCGGAATTTTCTCGCAGTTTGTGCTCAGTGGCGGGAATGGACTGTTAATCCCCACGAACGCAGATGACGCTTCCTATGACGGAATCAACCCGGCCACGAGCGAGGGGGCGGTGGCATGCACGCAGAGCGGTTCCACTGGGATGATCGCCCAGCAGGTGGCGTTGGTGCCGGCGAACCCGGCGTGTTCGACGCCGACCACTACCGCTACCCCTACCTCGACGGCTAGCCCGGCCGCGCTATACGTCGCGAATTCCGCGGGCAACAGTGTAACCGTCTATCCGATTCCTCTTCCCGGCAACGCCCCGCCCAATGCCACGATCAGCGGCCCGCTCACCCTGCTATCTTCTCCAATCGATGTGACAGTGGACTCGGTAGGACGGATTTACGTTCTCAATGGCGGCAACAACAGCATCACCGTCTATCCGCCGGCTAGCAACGGCAATGTGCCGCCGCTCCAGACCATCGTCGGGCCTGCGACACAGATAAACAGCCCCAGCGGCATCGCGGTGGACTCTTTCTTCGATATCTTCGTCTCGATCGATTTGCCGGGTCCTGCTGGAGCCATCAATGAATATCCCCCCGGCGGCAACGGCAATATTCCGCCCATTGCCGTTATCAGCGGCCCAGCCACCGGGCTCGGAAATCCCCGCGACGTACAGATCGACCCGGGTAATAACATTTGGGCGACCAACGGCGCTGCCAACAGCATCACCCAGTACCCACCCGGCAGTAACGGAAACGTTCCTCCGATTAACACGATCGCCGGTGCGGCGACTCAACTCACCAATCCGGGGCCGTTTAAAATCGATTCGTTCTTCGACATTTTCACGGAGCTTAATGTCGGAGCGATCGGCGAATTCCCGGCCGGGAGCAGCGGAAACGTGCCGCCGATCAACGTGCTTACCGGCCCCGCCACGGGACTCAATAGCCCGCCGGGGATCGCGATAGATTCGTTCTTTGATGTCTTCGCCGAAATAAATGTCGCCAACACCATCGGGCAGTTCCCGCCCGGCGGCGGCAATGTTCCGCCGAGCAACACCCTGAGCGGCCCTCTCACCGGACTCAATTCGCCACAAGGCATGACGGTCGGTCCGCTGTATGGTCCATTTGGCACACCGACGCCTACGGCAACTTTCACCTTTCCGGCGACACCGACATTGACCGCGACGCCGACGATTCCTTTTTCGCCGACGCCGACCTTCACGTTCTCTCCAACTCCGACGATTCCACCGACGCCGACCACGACCGCGACGCCAACCTTTGCGCCATCCTCAAGTTCGACTCCGACGATTCCGCCTTCGCCGACAACCACGATAACGCCCACCTTCGCCCCATCATCGAGCGCGTCGCCAACGCTAACCACGACCGTGACACCGACGATCCCGTTTTCGCCGACGCCCACCTCGACCTTCACGCCTACTTCGACCCGCACGCGTACCCCAACGATCACGGCCACCGTGACCCTTGGGCCGACCTTTGACGCGACTTCTACCGCGACGCCGACCACGACGGTTACGGCGACGATCCCGTTTTCGCCGACGCCAACGATAACGCCAACATTGACGCCGACCCTGACCGCGACGCAGACGCTTACCGATACTGCGACCGCCACCATCAGCGGGACCGCTACAGCTACCGCCACGGCAACCGCCACATGTGGCGCCAGCGCAATCTACGTTGCCGACACCAACAACCAGAGCGTCAATGTTTTTCCTTCCGGTAGTAGCGGAAATATCCCGCCGACTGCCACTATCAGCGGCGGTCTAACGGGGCTTAGTTTCCCCGCCGGCGTGGCCGTCGATACAACCGGCAACGTGTACGTGACGAACGGAGCAACCGCGGGTGCCGGCACGGTCACGATTTATCCGGCCAATCGATGGGGCAATATCCAGCCCACTACTACCATCAATGGCGGGTTGACTAATCTCAATCTTCCGCAGGGCATCGCACTCGACACGGCTGGAAATATTTACGTCGTAAATAACGGGAACAATACGGTCACAGTCTATGCGCCGTTGGGCAGCCTGCCAGCGCCCAACGCCAATGTCGCACCGATTCTGACGATTAGCGGCGGCAACACCGGACTGAACAATCCGGCGGGTATAGCAGTCGATCCGAGCGGTTACATTTATGTCACGAATTTCGTAGCGGGGGTCAGCAGCCTGACCATCTTCCCGCCGATGGGCAGCCCCGGCAATACCTATCCAAATCAGACTCCGGTTGTCGCAATTGGCGCTCCGATCACGGGCCTCAACAATCCCCAGGGAATCGCTCTGGATTCGAGCCAGAACATTTATGTTGCAAACAATGGCGGTGCGGGCAGTGTAACGGTGTATCCGCCATGGGCCACGATATTGGGCGACCCTGGATATCCGAACGTTGCACCAACCTCGACGATCGCGGGACCCGCCACTGGGCTAACCGGCCCGTGGGGGGTGACGGTTCAGAGCTGCAGCAGCTCGGTTTATGTGAGCAATGCGGGCGGCAACAGCCTGACCGCTTACCCCTCCGGCAGCAGCGGCAATTCTCCGCCGTCCATCACGGTTAGCGGTGCGAACACGTTGCTTAACAATCCGCAATTCATCGCAGCCGCGTCGCTGCCCGGCCCGATTGTAACTCCGACAGTGACTGTGTCACCGACGCTGACTGCCTCACCGACCGTCACGATTTCGCCGACCGCGACGGTTTCTCCGACTGCCAGCATAACTGCGACTTGCACCGCGACGATCTCTCCGACGCTCACGACAACGCCAACCATAACTGCAACTACGAGCAACACGCCGACGGTAACCGTTACCGCGAGCTCGACCGTGACGCCAACCCGCTCCGGCACCCCGACCTCAACGCGCACGGCCACATCTACGGCGACGCGCACCGCGACGTTTGGGATACCGACCCCAACGGCGACCGGCACCCCAACAGCCGTCACCCCAACCACCACCGCGACCGCAACGGCGATGCCTCAGACAATTTTCGTCAGCAATGTTGTGCCATCGCCGCTCCCGGTAACCGCGAACTATTCGGTGACCATCTATGGAGCCGGCGGCGTTGGCAATGTTCCGCCGAGTGCAACAATCAGCGGCGCCGGTACCCTGATTAGCGACCCGCAGGGCATCGCTGTCGATTCGTCGGGTAACATCTATGTGGCCGATTGTGGCGGCGGATATTCGACCAACAGTCAATGCACGGGCTATGTGCGGCCGCTGCCATGCTGTACCGGCGCTGGAACCGGAACCTGCACCGACAGTGGGAGCATCACTGTGTATCCGGCTCGTTCAAACGGCAACGTCACGCCGACGCGAATCATAAGCGGCCAATTCGACAGCGAATGCACCGGTCCCGGCGCTCCATTTGCATGCTGTACCGGTCCGGGCACCGGCCCGTGTGCAAATGCAGATCAAACCGGACTCAATTGCCCGATGGGCTTGGCGATCGGTTCGGGGCCCGATGCCAACGGCGACCTGTACGTCGCGAACTTCGGTGGCGGAACCCCTGCCAACGCGGGTGCCGTCACCGCCTATGCGCTTGGCGTTAGCGGCAATGCGGCGCCCACCATCAACATCGGTGGCAACGCCACGCAACTGTACACATCCGGCGGCATCGCGGTCGATTCGAGCGGCAACATTTACGTGACCAACGTCAACAACAGCGTAACCGTGTATCCGAACAATAGTAACGGCAACACAATTCCGCTCTCGATCATCCGGGGCACGGCGACCGGACTTAACGTCCCGTCCGGCATCGCGGTGGACCCGAGCTTCCGAATCTACGTAACCAATTTCGACGATGCCGTGCGAATCTACCCGGCAGGCAGTACCGGCAATCAGGTGCCGACGGTTGGCGTCATTTCCGGCGGCACTACGGGACTGGACAATCCGCAAGCGATTGCACTGGATTCGAGCAATAACATCTACGTGGCGAACTATGGCAGCGGCCTGGGCAATGTAACGGCATACCCGGCCAACAGCACCGGCAACCAAGCCCCGCTTATTGCCGATATCTTCGGGCCCAATACTCAGCTCACCGGACCGGAGGGAATCGCCGTCGGCTCATGGATCGGCGCATTCCCGACACCAACGCTGACTGCTACGGCAACCGTCACTTCGACTTCGACCGCGACTGTCACCGCAACCACCACCTTCACGCCGACGATGACTGCAACCTTGTCGCCCACGGTGACCATGACGGCGACGCCGACGGCCGCTACGCCGACATTGACGGCGACCTCGACTGGCACGGCAACCATGACTTCCACGCCCACCGCGACTTCGACGCCGGGTGGAACGCCGACCACGACGATCACCGTGGGACCGGCGTCTTGCGATGAAGGCAGCGTGGTGGAAGGAAATACCTCGACGTTCTGCGTGTTCACGCTGAACAATACCGGGTTCACCAACCACGCGATCATTACCAGCATTACGATCGATGACACGCTGGATTTTGGTGTGTTCTTCACCGATTGCCAGGCGCCGGGCGGAGTACCTGCGCAGTCTGCGTGCTCGATTAACGTGTCATTCACGCCTCAGAGCACCGGCGCGTACACCACGCGTATGCACGTGTTCGACAATGCGGCCTCGAGCCCGCAATCGGTGACGGTAACCGGTACGGGCACGCTGCCGCCGCCGACGAGTGCCTCGTACTCGCCCAATCCGCTCGATTTCGGCGGTTCGCCGGTAACAGTGGCCAACGAGCAATTCCTGACCGTGAACAACACCGGCTTCACTAATCCGCTGGTGCTGCAGACGCTGACGCTCACGGATACGACGCCGGGCTACACGGGACCCAATGAGTTCACGCTGGTACCGGCGGATTCGAGTTGTCCGACGCCGCCGGCGGGGCTTGGACCCGGAGGGAGCTGCATAATTGCAATCGACTTGATACCGGATGCGGCGCACATCGACTCGACGATGACCGGAACGATGGTGGTAACGGGCAACTCGACGACCAGCCCGGATACAGTCAACCTGACCGGGTACGGAGTGTCAGGGATCACGCCTGATGGCGATTGCTACACAGCATCGGATGGGAGTTGCGATGCGACGCAGAGCAGCGCCGGATTCTCAGGCCAGTCGTGCCTAATCGACGCGGGAACCTGTACCACCGGAGTAGGCCCGAGCTGCAGCTGCCAGTAGTTTTCAACGTTAGCGATCACTGCTTAGAGATCGCTGGCGGACGCTTTTACGGTTACGGTTGCAGTCATTTCGCTGTTGGCGCAGAGCATGAGAGTGCGCCGCGCTTGACAGCATAAAAACGCTGTCCTAAGTCTCGCGCATCCCGCAGTGCGATCGAAAAACCGTCAGCCTTCGAGCACGAAGTAATCCGAGGAGATCACAATGAAGGACGCAACCGAAGCGACGCGCGCCGCAAATCGGGCCGCAGTGGCAGGATTGCCGCTTGCGGACCGGCAATCATTCGACGATGCCAAGCGCGGGTTTATCGAAGCGCTCGGAGACAAGCTGATTATGCGGAGCGACGGGCGCCTGGTCTGGACGCTCAAAGGCTATGAGTTCCTCGAGAGAGAAGATGCCCCCGACACCGTCCATCCCGCGCTGTGGCGCCACGCCCGGGTGAACACCGCCAACGGACTGTACAAAATCGCCGATCGGCTATACCAGCTGCGCGGATTCGACGTATCAAACATGACGATCATCGAGGGCGACACCGGCCTCATCGTGATCGATCCGCTGATCTCAATCGAAGTCGCGCAAGAAGCGATTGCACTCTATTTCAAACATCGGCCGAAACGTCCGGTGGTCGCGGTCATCTATTCCCACAGCCACATCGATCATTTTGGCGGAGTGCGCGGCATCGTAAACGGCGAAGATGTCGCGGCCGGAAGGGTGACGATCTGGGCGCCCGCGGGCTTCATGGCGGCGGCGGTCGGCGAAAACGTTATCGTCGGCAATGCGATGTTGCGCCGCGCCCTTTACCAGTTCGGGGCGATGCTCGCGCGCGGCGAACGCGGCCAGGTCGATACGGGGCTGGGCAAAAGCGTATCGCTTGGCACCGTCACACTGATTCCGCCCACCAACACGATCGAAAAGGCTGTTGAAACGCACCGGATCGACGGCGTTGAGATAATTTTCGAGTTGACGCCGGATGCCGAAGCGCCGGCCGAGCTGATCATGTACTACCCGCAGTTCCGCGTTCTCAACATGACAGAAATCGCCACTCAGAATTTCCACAATCTGCTGCCGATGCGCGGCGCGTTGGTGCGCGATTCGCTCGCCTGGTCGAAGTATATCGGCGGTGCTCTTCACCGTTACGGTGCGTCAAGCGAAGTCATGATCGCACAGCACAACTGGCCCGTATGGGGCGGCGATCGCATCCGCGGTTATTTGCGGAAACAGCGCGATGCCTACAAGTTCGTACACGATCAGACCGTTCGCCTGATGAACCACGGCTACATCGGCACCGAGATTGGCGAGATGGTGAAAATGCCGGTGAGTCTCAACCAGGAATGGTCGGCTCATTTTTTCTACGGCAACCTCAAACACAACATCAAAGCGATTTATCAGCGCTACCTTGGCCATTACGATGGGAACCCCTCGAGCCTCGACGCTCTGCCGCCGGTTGCGGCCGCGAAGAAGAGCATCGAATATATGGGCGGCGCCGATGCGGCGCTCAAAAAGGCACGCGAGGATTACGCGCGCGGTGAATACCGCTGGGTGGCGCAGATTGCCTCTCAACTGGTGTTTGCCGACGCGGCAAATCGCGATGCGCGCGAGCTTGCGGCCGACGCGCTTGAGCAGTTGGGTTATCAGTCCGAATCGGCAACCGCGCGAAACGCTTATCTGCAAGGAGCTTTCGAACTGCGAAACGGTGTGCCGAATTTGCCTGGCGGATCGGGCTCCGCGCCCGATCTGATCCGGTCGCTTCCTCTAGATATGTACTTTGACTATATGGGCGTGCGCCTCAACGGCGAAAAGGCTGCCGGCAAGAAAATTGTGCTGAACTGGCGGTTCACCGACACCAAACAGAATTACGTGCTAAATCTCGAGAACAGCGCACTCACCTGTGTCGGCGACTGGCAGGCAGACGACGCCGATGCGACGCTAACGTTGACGCGTGCAACGCTGGACGAGATCTCCTTGAACAAAACGACCTTTCCGTCCGCATTGCAGTCCGGGCAGATCGCAGTCAGCGGTAACGGTGCGAAGCTTCTCGAGCTGCTCGAAATGCTGGATACGTTTCCGATCCGCTTTCCGCTCGTCGAGCCGCGCCCGGCACGCTGAATTTTACCCTGCTCGCCGGGGTGCCGATGCCACTACGGCGCCTTCCCTGTCCCGTTCAGCTGCACCGTTTGCGGGCTGCCGTTCGCATTGTCGGTAATGGTCAACGTTCCGGCTTGCTTTCCCGTCGCAGTCGGCGTGTACGTCACCGAAATCGTGCAAGAGCTGCCTGACGCCAGACTTCCTGTTGGCCATGCCGGACAGTTGTTGCTTTGGCTGAACGCACCCGAATCCGAAATCAGTTCGATCTGCACCGCAACCCCCGGATGTTTGGCGCTGCCCTTGGGATTGGACACCTTAACGTTTTTGGGCTTGCTCGACGATCCTTGCGAGGTCGCCTGAAAGGTTAGTTTTTTGGGGGAAATCTTGAGCGTTACCGGAACTGCTGTAGGAGTCGGGGTCGCCGTCATCGTAGCGGTGGCTGTCGCTGTTCCGGTTGCGGTTGCCGTCCCGGTTGTAGTTGGAGTTGAGGTCCGCGTCGCCGTATGCGTTGCGGTCACGGTCGCCGTTGGTGTGGCAGTGGTCGTAGCCGTAGGCGTCGCAGTAGTGGTCAGGGTTGGCGTCGCGGTCGTGGTGGCGGTAGGACTTACCGTTGCCGTCGGACTAATCGTTGCTGTTACCGTCGGCGAAGGCGTGGGGGGCGTCACCGGATGGTCGTACTCCAGCACGCGGTTGTTGTTATCATCCGCGATGTAGACGTTGCCAAGAGCGTCAACGGCAACGCCGGTTGGATAGCACAAGTCGTTGGCGGTGGCGTTGCTGTAGTATCCGGTGTCGTTGTTGCATCCGTCTGACGTAAAACTTCCGTTTTGGCCGAAGACCGTATCCGCAGTGGTGTTGGACGGAGCAAAGCTGTACTCCAGCACCCGATCGTTCCCGCTATCCGCAATATAGAGGGTTCCTCCACCGCCTGCCGCAACGCCGTACGGATAGCACAGGGTATTGGCGCTGGTCCCGCCGTGATTGCATTGAGTCGTTGTGAAGTTTCCATTTTGTCCGAAGACGATATTTGCGGCCGGACTCGTTAGCGGACTGTTGTACTCGAGTACCCGGCTATTGCCTTCATCCACCACATAAAGGTTGCCCAGGCCATCCACGGCGACGCCAAATGGATAGCACAGGCTTTCTGCGCTGGTGCCTCCGTTGTTGCAACTGCTCGCGGTAAAGTCCCCGCCTTGGCCGAACACTTCATCGGCGGTGGTATCGGTGGCGAGCGGATTATTGTACTCCAGAACCCGGTGGTTGTACTCGTCCGCCACATACATGTTGCCTAAGCTGTCCACAGCTACTCCGATTGGATCGCACAAACTGTCGGCACTGATGCCTCCATCGTTGCATCCGCTAGAGTTGAAGTTGTTGAGTTGGCCAAAAACAAGGTTGGCCCCGCCTCCTACACACGGAAAGCCGCCGCACGCCGCAAACGGATTGGTATACTCGAGCACGCGGTCATTGTCTTCATCCGCCACATAAAGGTTGCCCGAGCTGTCCACCGCCACTCCAGTGGGGTTGCACAGAGTATTGGCGGCCGGATTATCGTCAACCCCATCGCAGAAGGAGGTCAGAAAATCGGGCTGCCCGATCACCAAGTCCGCTCCGGCGCCGCTTGCGAACGTCGCGGCATTCTTCCAGCCCAGCACCCGGTTGTTATCCTCATCCGCAACGTAAAGGTGATTCGGTGTCGTGCTGGTGTCGATTGCGACCCCGAACGGCACGTTAAAACCTTGAGCATTCATTATGTTTATCGCGGCGTGTGTGAAATCCAATTGCCCGAGTACCGCGTCGGCGGTGGTGTTGGTACTAAGCGGAGTGTTGTACTTCAGTACGCGGTTGTTGTACTCATCCGCTACGTAGAGGTTGCCCGCTGCGTCGATGGCGGAGCCGGTGGGATAATTCAGGCTGTCCGCGGTAACTCCGCCGTTATTTACATCATTCGAGGTAAAGCTTCCGCCTTGGCCAAAGACCCGATCGGCGATGGTATCGGTCGATAGTGGAGTGTTGTACTCCAGCACGCGGCTGTTGTCGTTATCCGCCACGTACAAGTTTCCGGCTCCGTCCACCGCAACCCCATACGGATAACACAGGCTATCGGCTTGGACCCCGTCGTAGTCGCAACTTTCCGTCGTGAAGCTCCCGCCTTGGCCAAAGACCGTATTGGCGGTTTGGTTCACCAGAGGGGTGTTGTACTCGATCACCCGGCTGTTGGACGCATCCGCCACGTACAGATGTCCCGATCCGTCCAACCCAACGCCCGCTGGGTAGCATAGGTCGTCGGCAGTGGGATTGACGTCGTTGGTGTCCCCGTCACAGGAATCTGTCGTGAAGTTTCCGCTCTGGCCAAAGACGGTATCGGCGGTGGTATCGGTCGTCAGCGGAGAGTTGTACTCCAGTACGCGGCTATTGTACTCGTCCGCCACGTAAACGTTGCCGGAGCCATCCACCGTGACTCCGATTGGATAGCAAAGGGTGTCGGCGCTCGTAATGTCTTCCTGGAGGATGTTATCGTAATCGCAATAGCCGTAATCGAAGTTGTTATTTTGTCCAAAAACCAGATTGGCCGGACCTCCCACGCACGGAAATACCCCCCCGCAAGTCGCAAACGGGTTCGTGTATTCCAATACCCGGCTGTTTCCAGTATCCGCGACGTATAGGTTGCCCGCCCCGTCAGCCGCGACTCCTTGTGGCTGGCACAACGTAGTTGAGCTGGCGTAGGGGCAGCTAGCATACTTAAAATTGTCCTGCCCAATCACCAGGTCGGCAGCGGCACCGTTGGCGAAAGAAGAGGCGTTCTTCCAGCCCAGCACCCGGTTGTTATACATATCCGCAACGTAAATTCTGTTTGGCGTGGCACTGGTATCGATGGCCACTTCGAAAGGAAAGTTCAGACCCTGAGCGTTCATCAGGTTGATCGCGCGATGTTGGAAGTCCAACTGCCCAAGCACGCGGTCGGCGGTTGTGTCGTTGGCCGCTCCCATCACGATTGCCGCGTAAAGAGCGACAGTCAGCGTACCGGTTGCAAGGCCGAGCACTCGCCGATTCCACCCCATGGAGCGTACAGTTTGCGGCTTCATTAATTTCCCCTGACCGAGCTGCGGAAATTTCCCGACGGCTCCCAAGCTCGGCAATTCGCCGAATAGTATTCTCACGAACCGGCGCGCAAGACAAATCGAATGGTCCAAGCTCGCCAGTTGTCAGAAGCCCGTCTCCACGAGATACGGATCGCTCACACTTTGTGGTACGTCTGATGCGAGGATTGAACATGGCGAACGCGGAAGGCCGGCTGGCGGGCAAAGTAGCGTTGATCGTTGGCGGAGGCGCCGACGGTCCGCCTTTACCGGGCGAGAAGATATCGATCGGAAACGGCCGCGCAACCGCGATTCTGTGCGCCCGCGAAGGCGCTCGCGTAATCGTGGCCGATCGAGCGATGGCGCTTGCAAAGGAAACCGCCGATTTCATACGGGCCGAAGGTGGCGTCGCCGAGACGGTGAAGACCGACATTTCCAAGGAAGAATCGTGCCGGGCCGCTGTGCAATCGGCGCTGGCATCTTTCGGCGCGCTTCATCTGCTGGTTAACAACGTCGGAATCGCACTAGGTGGGCAGGTCACAGAGACCACAGCCGAGCAATTCGACAAAATGACTCAAGTCAACCTGCGCGGCCATTTCCTGATGATGAAATATGCGATCCCGGAGATCGCAAAGGCCGGGGGCGGGGCGATCGTCAATGTGTCATCGCTAGCGGCGATTCGAAGCAACCGTCTGGTGACCTACGAGGCAACCAAGGCGGCGCTGCTCGGTCTTTCGCGGTCGGCCGCGATGAGTCATGCGCGGGACAATATCCGCGTGAACACCATCATTCCGGGACTGATCAATTCTTCGATGGTTCGGCGGCTGATGGGCGATCGCGATGCATTAGTCGCACCACGAATACCGATGCACCGGCAGGGAACGCCGTGGGAGGTCGCCAAAGCGATTGTCTTTTTGCTTTCCGACGACGCTTCTTACATCACCGCAACGGAGCTAATCGTCGATGGCGGTTTGAGCGCGCGGTAATCGAAGCCACATGGAGGTCAATACTATGAGCTTGGTACCATATCCCGATCTCGAGAAATTGCCGGAGGAGACGCGCTCAGCGATTGAGCGGATGCCAGCCCGGCTGAACATCTTCAAGATGATGGCCAATGCGGAGACCTGTTTTGTTCCTTTGGTCAAGCTGGGCGGCACAATCTTAAGCCGGCAGAAACTCGATGCGAAACTCCGTGAAATGGTCATTCTGAAAGTCGCAAAAATCGAGGGCGGCGAATACGAATGGGTCCAGCATGTCCCGATTGCGCTCGCGGTGGGAGTCCAGCAGCCGCAAATCGATGAGATTGCGAAAGGCGCGACCGATGCGCCTTGCTTCAGCGATTGTGAGCGTGCCGTGCTCCGCTTTACCGAGGAAGTCGTAAATCGCGTCAAGGCCGACGAAGCGACGGTCCGGGAAGCGATGAAGTTTCTTTCGCAGCGCGAAGTCGTCGAGCTTATTCTTGCAATTGGGTTCTACATGATGATGGCGCGGCTGACCGAAACCACGCGTGTTGAAATCGATCCCGCGCCGGCTCCGAAAGCCTTCGTCCGCCGCTAGCGAGCGGCGATTCCGACAGAGGTTAAACACGATGCCATTTATCGAGCGCGACGCAGGCGTCCGCATCTATTATGAGGAGCGCGGGCGCGGTCTGGCCGTCCTGCTCACTCATGGCTACAGCGAAAGCGCGCGAATGTGGCAGGGACAGATGGAAGCATTGTCCGATCGCTACCACATGATCGCATGGGACATGCGTGGCCACGATCGTTCCGATTCTCCCGACGATCCTGCGCTCTACACGCATGAGGCGAGCGTCGCCGACATGGCGGCCGTACTGGATGCGTGCAAGGTCCGCCGCGCGGTAATTGGCGGCCTGTCGCTCGGCGGCTATATGTCGCTGGAGTTTAATCTTGCGCATCCCGAACGCGTGATCGCGTTGATGGTGTTCGACACTGGGCCCGGTTACAAAAGAGACGAACCGCGCTCGGGGTGGAACCGGATGGCGGAAACTGTCGCGCAGGCGTTGGACAGCAAAGGTCTCGCCGCCGTTTCACGAAGCGCGGAAGTGACAGTCGCACAGCATCGAAGCGCCGCGGGGCTGGCGAACTCAGCACGCGGGATGCTCTCGCAACGCGACGGCCGGGTTATAGAATCGCTACCGCGTATCAACGTGCCGACGCTGGTGTTGGTCGGCGCTAATGACAAGCAATTCATACCTTCGACCGAATACATGGCCGCAAAGATTCCGGGGGCGGAAAAGGTAATACTCGATAATGCGGGGCACGCAGCGAATATCGATCAGCCCGCAGCATTTAATCTGGCAGTACCTTCGTTTCTCGATCGTGTAACCGCTGGAGCGGAATGAACGTGACTACAATTCACGGCTGCGCAGGTTCGCGTTAATTCCAGAGACATAGGTACTATTCGTCAAGCCATGGG
Organism: Binataceae bacterium (SeqCode); assembly: GCA_035524375.1. Lineage (GTDB taxonomy): Bacteria > Desulfobacterota > Binatia > Binatales > Binataceae > Binatus. The sequence continues at coordinate 59,049 of DATKOZ010000047.1, forward strand.
TCTGGACCGCCACGAAACGCTTAGATTGCGGGCGATCATTCGGGCATCGATCGCAACGAGTCTCATATATCTGGCGATTGCGTACGTTGCACCATTGTCGGTGCATGCCGGGCCCGCACCTGCGCCGGATTTCGTTGCGGTTGGTTCACCGCGCGAGCTCAAGGGCGCGCCGGGAATCTTCGAGAGGTCGTTTATCGCGACGGTCGGAACATCACCTTTCGACAAGATCGGTCTACACCGTCTCGATCGGGGGTCGACTCCGCCTGCAGCGGCATTCAGGCACGCGATGCTGGTTGTGCTTTATCTGCCCGGTACCTATATGAACGGAGAGACCACAATAGAAGATCCGCATTATTCCTTCCAAGTTTACCTCGCTGAACACGGGATCGACGTGTGGTCTTTCGACTATCGCACCCATTTCATTCCACCCACGAGCACGCAAGGAGAGCTCGGCGAGCTTGCAGGATGGACCAGCGATATTTTCGAGTCGGACATCGATAAAGCTGTGCAGTTCATCCGCGGCCAGACTGGAAGCGATAGGATTTTTGTCGCTGGTTTCAGCTGCGGCGGGGGTTTTGCGTACCTTTATGCCGCGATGCATCCCGATCGCGTGAAGGGACTGATCGTCATGGATGGTTCCATCCCCAATGGACCATTTGTGCCGGTAGCATCGAAGCCGGGCCAATTTGCAACCGATGTCGGCGGCGCGCATCTCACCTACGACAAACGCAATGCGCTGCTTAAGATGGTGATTGAAAATCCCGATCAGTCCGCGCCGATCGCCAAATACAAAACCGCGCGCGAGAACCTTGAACGGGTACTTTACGAAGCGGGAGGAGTTTTTGGAGGGCATGGCGGGCTAGCGAATCCGCAGGGCGGCTTTTCGGATGCGACGATACTGGCGCAATTGCTAATCGGCTACGATCGATACTGGCCGGCAGTCCAGGATTACGAGACACCGGATTCTCCGTCTGTAATTGCGGCACTTAAGGCCGCGAAAATTCCTATCGTCGCTTTCGGAAGCGCCAATATCGGCCCCAAGTGGATCGCGAAAATCCAGTCTGCGAGCAAATCAACAGGCGTCGATCCTCATAAAGCGAAGTTCTACAAGCTAGAAGGTTGGGGCCATCTCGATGTCCTGGCCGGAACGAAGTCGGAGCAGGCGGTGTTCGCCAAGGCGTTGTTGTTCATAGTGTTGAACAACCCGCAACTACTGAGCCCGGACTAATGTTGCATCGCCGTTTGCTTCTAACGTGCGGCTTAAGCAGCTAAAATAAGCTGTGATTTTGGTGGCGCGAATCCGCATCGCATCAAATGCGGATTAATTGAGTGAAGTACAGGACGATTATCGCGGCGATGGGATTGTTCCTGTCAGCGGCCATTGGTTTCATCACCGGCGAGGCTCGCGCGGACGGTGATCTGAACAAAGTAAATCACGTGGTCTTCATAATGATGGAGAACCACTCATTTGATAACTACTATGGCGCGCTGCCTTACGCGCCCGGTAGTCCGTATCATCTTTGCAGCGGCAGCGGCTGGCAGGCGGACCATCAGTGTGTCGATGGACTTACCTGCACGGTCGATTCAGGCGGCAACTATAGTTGTGCGAACTCGAATCCTGACGAACTCGGCAATTCGATACATTCCTTCCACGATCCGCGGCTGTGTACCGGCACGGACCTCGATCATGGGTGGGTCGGCAGCCATTACGAGGCCAACTGGTCGTCGCCTGCAGACACACTATTTTCGAGTCCAAACAATGGATTCGTGTTGCAGAATGACGTGTCATTTCCGTCCGCCCAGCCAACCGACCACGACACGATGGGGTTCTATACGCAGGCCGATCTGCCGTTTTATTACGGTCTGGCCGAAACTTTCGCGATCGACGACGGCTATCACGCGGCCGTGATCGGGCCGACATTCCCAAATCGGTCGTATTTGATGGCTTCGACTTCGTTTGGCCATACCACCACGTCGGAAACCACCCCGCCATATCCAGCAGGTTACCGGCCAGTCACCGGAACGATTTACGACCTCCTGGAGAAATTTAATGTCTCTTGGATCAATTATTACTCCGACATCCCGACCTCCTTTGACGCGCGGCCGGCGCTATCGGAGCATGTCGTTCCAATTTCGGGCCCCGGCGAGTCATTTACCTCCGATGCCGCGGCCGGAAGCCTTCCAGCAGTTTCGTACGTCGATCCCAATTTCGGCGAATTAGTTTCCGCGGAAGAGAACGACGAACATCCGCCCAGCGATATTCGCGCAGGCCAGTACTTTGTTGCGCAAATTGTCAGCGAAATCCGCAACAGCCCGAACTGGAAAGACACCGTAATCTTCATCACTTATGACGAGCACGGGGGCTCCTACGATCACGTAAGTCCGCCACTTGCACAGCAGCAGGGAGCGCGCAACCCGGATGGAATTTACCCGGGGCAATGCGCGGATTTGTCGAGCCCACCCGCGAGTACCAATCCCGGCGGCGGCGCGAATTGCGCCGACAGCGCCAACGATGCGCTGGCGTTCTGCCCGAGTTTTACTCCGTCCGGGCCATATCCGAGTAGTTGCCCGAGCTTTAATCAGTACGGATTTCGCGTTCCCCTCACCGTGGTGTCGCCGTTCGCAAAACAACATTACGTGTCGCATACGCTGGGCGATCATGCCGCGATATCCGCATTTATCGAGAAGCGTTTCATGACCAAAAGCGGAGCGGCCAAAATTCATCCTGCACTGACGCTGCGCGATGGCGACGCCAATCCGCTGGAGGACATGTTTGATTTCACTAACGCGCCATCGATGAATGCGTCGCTGCCGGCATTGCCGCCGCCGCCAAGTAAAAGTGACGGCGGGTGTTGAATAGGCTCCGCAATTAGATGAAGTGGTTCATCCAAGGACGGGGAGCAGCAAGAGAGTCACCGGTTAAGATCCGGATTCGCACAATCGTTATCCTTGGTGGAGCATTACTAATAGTCTGCACGATGGCGGCCAGGCGCAGGTTAAGTGCAATCAGGCCGGTGCAGTCACGGTCCGTGCATTTCGCCGCGAAGCCGCGCATCCTGCCCGTTCAGCAAATCATTTCTCGGTCCGGGCCGGCGACACGGCCTGCGGTCCAGCTTCATTTCGCCGACCTCTACGAAATGCAGCCGATTCGGTTTGAGCAAAATGACGGCCAGACCGATCCGCGGGTTAAATTCGTCGCACGGAGCGAGGGCTATACATTGTTTTTGACGCCGTCGGAAATGGTATTGTCGGTGCACAAAGCCTCGCACGGATCAGCCGCAAATATAACCGTTGGTTCGAAACCGCCGCCGATTGGGTCGCATGCTATAGGGGCGGATGGTGCGCGCAAAACATTCGACGCTCAAGTGTTGCGCATCAAGCCGGTTAACGCCAATCCGCACGTCCGCATCGAGGGAGCAGACCGGCTTTCCGGCACTGCCAACTATCTGATCGGTAAAGATCGCAGGAAATGGCACACGAAAATCCCGATTTTCGCACGCGTACGCTATCGTAACATCTATCCTCGAATCGACCTCGCATTTTATGGCGTCAGCCAGCATCAACTTGAATACGATTTCATATTGGAACCTTGGGCAAACCCGTCAGCGATCGGGCTGCGCTTCGAAGGCGCCAAGCAGCTTTCTCTCAACCACCAAGGCGATCTCGTCATTAAGCTTGCCGATGGTGCTGAAATCGTCCATCGCTCGCCCGCAATCTACCAGGAACGGGCAGGCAAACGGGAAACAATTGCCGGCCAGTGCGTACTTCGGAGCGACAATACAATCGGATTCAAGTTGGCCGCATACGATCGCACCCGCGCGGTATATATAGATCCCGGATTGGTCTACTCGACATATTTGGGTGGCAGTAGCGAAGACTCCGCCAACGGCATCGCGGTCGATGCATCCGGAAACGCCTATGTCGCTGGTGGTGCGGAGTCTGTGGACTTTCCCACGACTGCTGGTGGTTTTCAGGGCGCCAATAATTCCACGGTGGGTGGCGACAATGCCTTTGTTACAAAACTTAAGGGCGATGGATCGGGGCTGATCTACTCGACCTATTTGGGGGGCAGTTTCAACGATCTTGCTACCGGCATTGCTGTTGATTCGGCAGGCTACGCATACGTTACGGGATACTCCGGCTCGTCCGATTTTCCAACCACGGCTGGTTCATTCCAGGCCATTTTGACCGGTTACTATAATGCGTTCATAGCGAAACTACAGGCAGATGGCTCGGCCCTTGTCTACTCTACATACGTCGGCGGGAGTTCATCTGACTACAGCAGGGGCATCGCCATCGATTCCGCAGGCAATGCTTATATTGCCGGATATTCATATTCCGCAGATCTGCCTACCACAGTCGGCGCCTTTCAACCGACCAAACCAAATCCATATACGATGTATCCGAGCGCGTTTGTGACCAAGATGACGCCGGACGGATCGGTCGCAGTATATTCAACTTACCTGGGTGGTTCGTACCAGGACCATGCCAGTGCGATTGCGGTCGATACCGCAGGGGGCGCCTATGTTACAGGCGATACATACTCGACGAATTTTCCCACTACAGCTGGCGCATACCAGACCGCGATTGGCGGCACCATAGGCGCCTTCGTAACAAAGATGACCCCTGACGGCTCGGCGCCCGCCTATTCCACGTACCTAAGCGGCAATTATTCTGATTTTGGTGAAGGTATCGCAGTCGACTCCGCGGGCAGCGCATACGTTACGGGGTATACCTACTCGACCACGTTTCCGGCGACTTCCGGCGCGTTCCAAACTACCAAGCCCAACTCTTCCTATATCTACCCCAGCGCCTTTTTGACAAAGATGACACCCGATGGCTCGGCGCCCGCTTATTCGTCCTACCTTGGCGGGACTGCTCAAGATCAGGCAAGCGCCATCGTTGTAAATACGGCCGGAAATGCCTACGTGGCGGGCTATACTTTCTCCTCCGATTTTCCCACCACCGGCGGAGCATATCAAAGTTCGTTGGCCGGTTACGCCAATGGTTTCGTAATGGAAATGAGCGTTGATGGATCCGGGCCCGCCTACGCGACCTATTTGGGCGGCAGCTCGCAGGACACTGCCAATGGTATTGCAATTGATGTTGGCGGCAAGGCATACATCGCCGGCATCACCGGTTCGTCCGACTTTCCAACCACTCCGGGCGCATTCCAGACAGCCAACAACGATGGCGGAGATGGTACCGCCTTCGTTTCAAAGTTGGATTTGGCGCCAAGCCCCAGCCCGACCTCAACTAAGAGTCCAACGATGACTCCAACGCGAACATCGACGCGGTCGCCGACGACTACTCGAACTGCAACTAGAACACAGACGGCGACTCCGTCTGTGACCGCGACACGAACCGGAGTCACGACTCCCACCGTCACGAAGACGCCGACGCGCACGGCAACCAGAACCCGGACTGCAACGCCCACCCGAACTGCGACCCCGATGGTGACGGTCAGCCCATCCACGACAATTAGCCCGACTCCCACGGCGGTGCCCGGCGCACCGGCTATTTTCGTCAGCAACGGGCTCAGCAATTCAGTTACCGCTTATCCGTATGGCAGCAACGGCAGCGCTCCTCCAGTCGTAGTTATCAGAGGCGGCGCTACCGGCCTTAATTATCCAAGCGGCATCGCACTGGATTCGAACGGAGACATCTACGTGGCCAACTTCGATTCCGACACAGTGACGATTTACGCGGCCGGCAGCAACGCGAACGCCGCTCCGCTCGGCACGATCCAAGGCTCCAATACCGGTCTCAGTGGTCCGGCCGGAATCGCGATCGGAATTGATGGAACCTTATATGTGGAAAATTACGATACCGGCTTTAACACCAATGGCGACGTTACTCAGTATTCAGCCGGACAAATTGCGTCGATCATCGCTGGCGGTACCGGCGACGTCGCGCCGGTCGCGATTATTGACGGGCCGGACGTCGAAATCTGCGCCAATTTCGGGGCGGGAATCGCGGTGGATTCCATGGGGAGAATTTATCTGGCGAACGAAGGGAACTATTGTGCCGACGGCAATGGCAATGTGATCGCCGACAGCATCACGATATATCCCGCCAATAGTAATGGCGATCAGGCTCCGATTCGAATCATCGCAGGAGTCAACACTGGCCTTACCGGCAATGCCCCGGCCGGTATCGCTCTGAATTCCGCCGGTGATGTCTACGTAACTAATCTCATCTCTCGAAACATCACGGTCTACCCGGCCGGCAGCGACGGCAATGTGCTGCCAAGCGCCACAATCAGCGATACCTCCAGCATGCTCTATCCCACCGGCACAACCATTGATTCCAATGGGAATATCTATGTTTCCGATCTTTCAGCCGGAAGCCTGCTGGGATACCCGCCCGGGAGCAATGGGGCTTCGACTCCCAGCTCGAACGTCACGGGGACGAATCCGGCTCTTTCGCCTTTCAGCGTGGCGATCGGAATCGCGCTCCCGGCCCCCACCGCAACAGCGACCACAACTGCAACACCCACGGTTACGCGGACCGCTTCGCCGACTCGAACGGCGACGGCGGCGAAGACAGCTACATCGACGGCGACCCAGACAGCAACGCCGACCGCGACTGCAACTCCTTCCTCCACTGATACAGCAACACCGACTGCCACAACTTCCACGACCGGGACACCAACTGCGACTGGCACTCTGACCATTTCACCGTCTGATACGGCGACATCAACAAGCACAACCACTTGGTCGCCGACCACCACCGCGACGCCGATTGGCGTAATTACGACTGTTTCCATTGTCCAGACCGGAGGGTCGACGACCAACCTCATCTACCCGCCGACTGCCGTTGGCGACACGGCGTTCCGGAGCCTTACGCTGACCAATACCGGCCGCATCAACGGTTTGGTCGTTACAGGCGTCGCCAGCTCCGATCCTGTGGAATTTGCGGCTGTGAACGGATGTCCTGATACCCTGCCCGGGCTCGCGCCGGGAAACAGTTGTGCAATCACGGTTGGCTTCACGCCGAATCACGCGGCAAACCCGATTGCCGCGACTCTCTCGATTTTCAACAACAGCAGCACCGGCAGGACGACCACGACAATGAGCGGCAGCGCGGTCTCCGACATCACCCTTGCGCCGAGCGTTGGCCTGAATTATCCGTCGATTTCTTGGGGCGGTGCCAGCACTCTGAACGTCACCGTGGAGAATTTCCGCACCACTCCCGTGACGCTAACCGGCGGAGTCGTTTTCACGGGCGCAAACCCCGGCGACTTTTCAGTGGCCGCCCCCACCAGCGGAACCGCCTGTGCAGGAGCAATCCCGGCGGGTACTGGGAGTTCCCCGGCCAAATGCAATATCGGAGTTCAGTTTGTGCCCGGTGCGTTGGGCGCCGAATCCGCGACGATTCATGTCACTGGCGCACCGCCGGCTCCGAGCGACGCAGGCAGCCCGGCGATACTTGGTCTGACAACCGGCGCTACGATTCCGGCTACGGTGAGTCCTCCGATTTCATTGATCTTCGGATCGATGTCCGTATCTGGCCATGCGACGCAAACCAAGAGCATCATGATTGACAACCTTGCGAATGTGTCGATCGCGATCGGGCCGAACAGCATCGTGAGCGGCGGCACCAACTACAGCATCACAGGCGGAAGCTGCGGAACAATCCTCGCGGGAAATTCGAGTTGCACACTAAATGTAACGTTTGCTCCGACGGCAACTGGCTCACCGCTTGCCGGCGCGATAAGCGTCGTGGATGGTCCCGATCCGAAGAGCCCACGCACCATAAATCTGTTGGGCAACGGTACACCGTAAAGGATATCTGGACACATATATTGGTTCCGCCGTGACGCATTCGCGTCCGTATGCTACAGGACTAGTCGAGCCGCGATGAGTGCCACACGAAATGTCGCCGCCTTCGTCGGGAGTCTGCGCCGAGATTCCTTCAATCGAATGACCGCCATGGCGCTTGCGGCGCTTGCGCAAGCCAGACGGCAACTCGTAATCGTCGAAATTGGACAACTGGACAGCTTGCGTTCGCAGAATGGATCGAGAAGATGAGCCCGGCAAAATCCGCCTCAATTTGATGGCCGGGCCTTTTTAACGTCATGAATCCGAAGCGGACCGCGGGCATTCTGGTTCCGCTCTTCTCGATGTGGAGCCGCGGCGATCTCGGCCGTGGCGAGATCCTCGATTTAGCGCCGATGATCGACTTCGCGCTCGCGATGGGCCATCGAGCGATCCAGCTCCTGCCTTTGGATGAAACCGCGCCCGGCGAAGGCAGCCCCTACGCCGCGATGAGCGTGTTCGCGATCGATCCAATGTACATTTCGATGCGCGAACGGGACGGGTTCAGCCGAGCCGGGCTCGCACGCGCTCGTAAAGCCGTCGCGGCCGCAGAACATGCGGATGCCCGCGAGACAATCCGCCGCGAAAAACTGGCCCTGCTGGAGAGCCTGTCAAAATCGCAGGACGACACGGCGCAATTCGACGCCTTTGTCAGCGCAAATCGATACTGGCTCGATGATTACGCGTTGTTCCGCGCGCTCAAGGAGCGTTACGGATGGACGCCATGGGCGACGTGGCCCGCGGAAATCGCGAGGCGTGAGCCTAAAGCAATGGAATCAGCGTGCCGTGAGCTGTGCACGCAAATCGAAACGTACTGCTACTGGCAATTCATCGCGGATCGCCAGTGGTCGCAAATGCGTGCATATGGCTCCGTGCATGGCGCGTTGCTCGGCGGCGATCTGGCGTTTTCTCCGGGCAGCGACAGCGCCGAGGTATGGGCGCATCAGGACGAATTCGATTTGACGCGAACCGTCGGCGCTCCGCCCGACGCTTTCAATACGAACGGCCAGCGCTGGGGCCTGCCGCTGCCCAAATGGCGCGCGATGCGCGAGAACGGATTCAAGTTTCTCCGTGCGCGTGTCCAGCGCGCCGCGGCGCTCTACGATTTCGTCCGAATCGATCACGTCGTTGGCCTGTATCGGACCTTCAACTTCAGTCTTGAACCGGATTCGCCCGGCGATTTCACGCCCGTAAGCGAGGGCGAACAACTGGCCCAAGGCGAGGAGATTGTTCGCACGATTCTGGACCGGGCTGGGCGCACCGGCATCATCGCGGAAGATCTTGGGTCGGTGCCGCCTTTGGTACGCGACTCGCTCTCCAGTATGGGCGTGCCCGGGTACAAGGTGATGCAATGGGAGCGCGTCAACTGGGACGGTCCGGATGAGACATTCGTAAGTCCATCCGCCTATCCGGAACTTGCGCTGGCGACGACCGGCACGCATGACACGGAAACTCTAGTAACATGGTGGAATGGGCAGCCGCTTGCCGAGCGGGAGAAGCTTCTCCATGCACTTGGAGTTGATGCACGCGTAAGCCCGCACCAGACGATGGACGGCGCTGCGCGTGAGGCCGTACTCGAGGCGCTGTACGCATCCCCTGCGCGTCTGGTCCTGATTCCGATTCAAGACCTGTTTGGATGGAGCGGCCAGATTAACCGTCCCGGCACGGTCGATGACGCGAACTGGAGCTGGCGTCTTCCGGCGCCACTTGAGCGGCTCAAGCGCAGCCGCGCGATTCGTGCGCAAATCCGAACGATACGCGAAATCGCGATTCGCACCGGGCGTTTTGGCCGCTAGATGGCGATACCGATTTCGGTTGATTTGCTGCTGCGGACGCGATTATCTGCAATTCATTGTGATTAATCGCAATAGCAGGATTTTGCGGGCTGCCGTTATCGGCGGGACGCTGGCGTTGATCTCTGGATGTGCATCACAGACGGGATCCAAGGTGCTCCCGCCGCAGGCCGCCCAACCCGGACGGCCGCCACTGAGCATGCACGCGCCGTACGCTATTACTTCCGGCCTCGACGGGAACCTGTGGTTCACCGAGTACCAGGGCGATGGCGTTGGCCGGATAACTCCCTACGGCGACACACGGCGAATCCCGATTGAAAAAGACAGTTTTGCGGAGCGGGTTATCGCCGGGCCCGACGGCTCGATTTGGTTTACCGATACGGTGTCCAACCGGATCGGGCGCGTTGATGCCGACGGAAAAACGACGTACATCAAGCTGCCTCATCCGGATAGCGGCCCGGTCGGTATTACCACCTCTCGCGATGGAAACATCTGGTTCACCGAACACGCGGGCGATCGGGTGGGACGGCTCGCGATGTCCGCACAGATTACCGAGTTCGAGATGCCAAAGGGATCGGGACCGGCTGAAATCATATCCGGACCCGATGGAAATCTCTGGGTGGCCGAGGACCGCGGCAATCGGATCGCGAAGGTGACAACCTCAGGACAGGTGACTGAATTTGCAATTGTTACACCGGACAGCCATCCGGCGATGATGACCGTCGGTGCGGATGGAAACGTTTGGTTCACCGAGCCGCCCGTCGACAAGATTGGAAGAATCACCGAACAGGGAAAAATTACCGAATTCCCGCTGCCCACGCCCGGAGTTCCACTTGGGATTGCATCCGGATCCGACAAAAACCTGTGGGTGACGGTGGTGCGGGCGCATCTGATCTACCGCGTAACGCCGGAAGGAAATTTCACGGCATTCAACACTCCGCCGGCGAGCGCCCCAACTTTTATCGTGGCCGGACCTGATGGAAACCTTTGGTTCACGGAGCCGAACGGCAAGATTGGGCGGCTGGCGGTATCCGGGCAACTGACGGAATTCGTATTTTCCGATCCGCAAAAAAACGCAAACTAAAGGAGATCTCGATTCATGGGCAAGCTCGAAGGTAAAGTTGCCGCAATCACCGGCGGCGGCCGCGGAATCGGCCGCGGCATCGCAAAGTTATTCGCAGCGCAGGGATGCGCCGTGGTCGTCAATGATCTGGGCGTAACCGTGGCGGGCGAGAAGGACACTGTTTCTCCAGCCGACGACGTCGTCAAAGAGATCAAGGCGGCAGGCGGTAAAGCGGCGTCCAATCACATGGATATCGCGACCGTCGCGGGCGGTAAGGGGTTAATCGATCAGGCGATCGGAGAATTCGGCAAGCTCGACATTCTGGTCAACGTCGCCGGCATCCTGCGCGACCGGATGATTTTCAACATGGCCGAGAATGAATGGGACGAGGTGATCCGCGTCCACTTGAAAGGCCATTACTGCACGATTCGGCCTGCGTCGACCCATATGCGCGAGCGCAAGTACGGCAGGATTATAAATTTTTCGTCGAACTCGGCGCTGGGCTCGCCCGGCCAGCCCAACTATGGCGCCGCCAAGGCGGGAATCCTGGGTCTGACCTATTCGTGCGCCAATGCACTCGGAAAATACGGCATCACCGTCAATGCGATCATGCCCGGTGCGGCCACCCGTATGACCGATACGATTCCGGCCGGCCGGATGCCCGGCGCAACGGGGGTCGCAATGTCCGAGCAGGCGGAAGGGACACCGCGCGATCCCGCCAATGTCGCGCCGATCGTCCTGTACCTCGCCAGCGACGAGGGCGCGAACGTAACCGGCCAATGCTTCGGCGCGTCCGGCTATCGCATCATGCGCTACCGGCACATCGTTCCGGACAAGATCATCTACAACAACGGACCCTGGGAGATCGATCGGCTATTTGAGATCCTCAAGACGACGTTGATGGTCGATCTCGGCACACCGCGGATGTAAGCGCGCAAGAGGAGATGAATCATGGCAAACACAAAGGCGATTACAGCCGCAAAGCCGGATCCTGCGAGCGCACTTGACTGTTCGTTCTGCGGGAAAGATTCCAGCCGTGTGCGATACCTGGTCGCCGGCTATGCCGGCGGATACATCTGCGACGGTTGCGCAGAGATCTCGCTCCGAATCATGGCGGCGCAGGGCCTCCGCGATGCCCTCGCCGGTTCCCGGACAGGAGTTTGACTTACGCCGGGGATTTTTAAGGGCGAAAATTCGATCGCTAATACTGGGCCACGACGTTGTCGTTAACTTCCGTGATCCAGATATTGGCGCCATCGAATACGAGTCCGGCTGGCTCGTCTGGAACAGTGAATGTACCCACCGTGGTGCCGTCAGCCGCCCGCAGAATGGTGACCTTGTTCGTTGCCTGATCGGTGGCCCAGATATTCGTGCCGTCGAAAACCACTGCGTCAAGAACGCTTCCGGAGATTACAACCGGGCTGAACGACGCAGGATGACCGGTAGTGGCATTGATCACGCTGATACTTGAGCTTCCGCCGTTGGAAATCCACATGTTCGTGCCGTCAAATGCGATCGCATTGGGGGCGAAGCCGACCGAGACAGGGCTAAAAAGGGTTGCTGCTCCGGTTGAGCCATTTACGACCGTAACCGTGCGACCATTGCCGCCGTTGAAGTTGGCGATCCACATGTTGGTGCCGTCGAACGCGAGCGCATCCGGTCCGTTTATGCCGGCCGACACGGGGCTGAAGGCGGCGGGTGCGCCTGTGATGGGGTTTAACACGGAGACATTGCTGTCTCCTCTATTGGCGACCCAGACATTTTTGCCGTCGAATGCCACCGCATCGGGATTGGTGCCGGTGCTGACCGGGCTGAACGCGGCGGCCACGCCGGTGCCGGCATTCAAAACGCTGACATTGCCGCTGAAGTAGTTCGCGATCCACATATTCGTGCCATCGAATGCCACGGCCCTTGGTCCGCTGTTGACGTGGGTTCCGCTGAATGAGGCCGGGGTACCGGTGATTGGGTTCAAAACCGTGACGGTGGCGTCACCAAAATTTGCAACCCAGATGTTGGTGCCATCATAGGCCATGCCGATCGGATTATGGCCGGTCGGATAATTGATGCCGCTCTGATTGGCCGGATACCAGCGCAGAATCGCAACCTGCAGCGGATTCAACCCGGCTCCAGCCGGACCGGTTGGGCCAGTCGGCCCGTCAGGACCGATGATTCCCGTCGGGCCCGTGGGACCGGTGACGCCGGTCGCACCGGACGGCCCAGTTGGGCCGGTTGGCCCGGTAGCTCCTGTTAGCCCCGTCGGCCCGGTCGGACCGGTCACACCCGTCGCTCCGGTAGGGCCGGTTGGGCCGACAGCCTCCCAAGTGACAACGTGGTTTGTCTTGGTTGAACAAGTCTTTCCCGACTTTAAAAACTTGACGGCGCCGGTTTTATTGGCAACGCAGGCGGAAATTTCCTGCGCTGACGCATTCGACGGCATCGCCATTATCAGCGCCGCCGCAACGATCGATGCCACCAAAGGCATCACGGCCCGCATCGCCGCGCTAAGGCTTTGGCGCGGAGCACCTGCGGTGGCGATATGTTTCTTTGTCGTCAAACTCAAACCCTAAAACTTGCTCACGCTGTTCCCGTTCTGATTTATGACCCAGATGTTTGCGCCGTCGAACGCTGCCGCAAACGGGCGCGCGCCGGTGCCAAATGTTCCCAAGATTGTGCCATCGCTCGCCCGCAGTTTGATGACGCTACTGTTGGAACTGCCGGTGACCCAAATGTTAGAGCCGTCGAATACGATGCCCTGAGGCCCGGAGCCGGCGCCGACGCCAAACCTGCCGAGCTTGGTGCCGTCGCTGGCCCGAAATTTCGTCACGGAGTCGTCGCTGAAATTTGCGGTCCAGATATTCGCGCCATCGAAGGCCAAGCTCGTCGGTCCCGGATCGGTGTTGAAGGTTCCCAGAACCTGTCCGTCGCTCGCGCGCACCTTGGTGACGGTATCGCCGTCCTGGTTCGCGACCCAGACGTTGGAGCCATCGAATTTTACGTCGAACGGAGTGCTTCCGACACTGACCGGGCTGAAGCCGGTTGGGGCGCCGGTGGCGGCATTCAAAACGGTAACCGTGTCGTCGCCGCTGTTGGCGGTCCAGATGTTGACGCCATCGAAGGCAACACCGCGCGGAGTATCGCCGGTATTGAATGTACCGAGCACTGTACCGTCGCTGGTGCGCATTTTCACGACTTTGCTCGCGGCAAAGTCGGTTACCCAAATATTGGCGCCATCGTATGCGATGCCGTACGGGTTGTTGGTGCCGGTTGGAAAGCTGCCGAGATTGGTTCCATCGCTTGCCCTAAGCTCGGTCACAACAAAATTGAAGTTCGACACCCAAATGTTTGCGCCGTCGAACGCGATTCCCTGGGGGCTCGAAATGCCGGTGAAGTTGATACCGGTTTGATTGGCCGGATAGGACTTTAGAATCGCAACTTGAAATGGATTCTGTCCGGCGCTGGGCGGACCGGTCGGACCGGTGGGGCCGGTTGGTCCGGTTGGACCCGTCGCGCCGCTCAATCCCGTTGGTCCCGTCGACCCGGTTGGTCCAGTCGGGCCGGTTGGTCCTGTGGGGCCGGTCGAGCCAGTCGGGCCGGTTGGTCCTGTGGGACCGGTCGACCCAGTCGGGCCGGTTGGTCCCGTCGGCCCACCGGCGGGCCAAGCGACGACATGGCTGGTCTTTGTGGAGCAAGTCTTGCCTGCCGGCAAAATCGTAACCGCGCCGGTCTTGTTGTTGACGCATGCGGAGATCGATTGCGCGCGTGACTCCCGCGAGAACGTAGGAATCAGCGCCATGCCAACGATTGCGGCAAGCAACAGTCTTCCGGCGGCGTTCATTTGAACCAAGGCTCTAATCCTAGAACTTCTCGACGTTGTTGCTGCCGCTGTTTGTGACCCAGATGTTGGTGCCGTCGAATGCCACTCCTTGCGGCCCGCCGCCAGCAAGAAAGACGCCCAGATTAGTACCATCGCTTGCCCGCAGCTTGGTGACGTTGTCGCTGCTCGAATTCGCGACCCAGATGTTTGTGCCGTCGAACGCCACCGCAGCCGGGCTGCCGCCGATGGGAACCGGGCTAAAGGAGGCAGGACTTCCGCTGGCGGCGTTCAACACGGTGACGTTGCCGCCGAGGTTCGCGACCCAGATATTGACGCCGTCAAACGCTGCTCCGCCCGGAGTACTGCCAACGCTGACCGGGCTAAAAGAGGTCGGAGAGCCGGTGGCGGCATTCACTACCGTGACGTTGGCGCCGTTTTCATTGGTGATCCAGGTATTAACGCCGTCGAACACCACACCGAACGGCCCGTTACCGGCGCTGACCGGGCTGAAGGAGACGGGAGCACCGGTCTTGGCGTTTACAACCGTGACGTTGCCGCTCCCGGAGTTCGCGATCCATACATTTGTGCCGTCAAATGCAATCCCGGCCGGATTGGCGCCGGCGGCGACCGGGCTGAAGGAAGCTGGGACGCCTGTGGCGGCATTCCATACGCTGACGTTAGTGCTAAAGAAGTTGGAGACCCAGATGTTTGTGCCGTCGAACGCGACGCCGTACGGAGAACCGCCGCCACCGAGCGGACTAAAGGAGGCCTGCGTACCGGTCTTGGCGCTTAATACGGTGACATTGTTGCTAGCGAGATTCGCGATCCAGAGGTTGACGCCATCGAACGCAATCCCAAGCGGCGTATTGCCGGCGGGGAAGGTGAACCCGGCTTGATTGGCGGGATACCAGCGCAAGGTTGCCACTTGACGTGGATTAAGGCCCGCCCCGGGAGGTCCCATCTGGCCGGTCGGACCGGTTTGTCCGATTGGTCCAGTCGCACCGGTCGGTCCCTGCGATCCAGTCGTACCGGTGGTGCCGGTAGGTCCGGTTGGTCCCGTCGTTCCGGTGGCGCCCGATGGGCCGGTCGATCCTGTTGTGCCGGTCGGACCAGTTGGTCCGGTCGGGCCGATATTGTTCCAAGTGACGACGTGGTTTGTCTTTGTCGAGCAACTCTTGCCCGACGGCAAAATCTTTACCGCTCCTGATTGATTGCTGACACAAGCCGAAATTGTCTGCGCCGGCGCATTTTCTGGCATTGCCACCGCGGCTGCCGCCACGCAGAGCAATGCAAGCGATGCTCCGCGTATAAAAACTCGTGTGAACATAAATTTTAGGCGCTGATACGATTCAGTTGCCCAAGAGCTATCAGCCCTTTAGCCGAATGCGGTAAATACGTCAAATGATCTAGCGAAATTTGGAGCTTACGATCCGATTTCGGCAACCGTTACCCACCGGTCAACCCGGCATCGAACGCGTGTGCGAGAAACCGAGTCACCCGCGATGCGTACTCATCGGGCTTTTCGAAGATCGCATCGCCATGTCCGTTGGACGAAACGATCCACAATTCCGTGGAAGGGCCGGCCGCCGCCGCTATCGCGCGGCCGTCGTCTTCGGGCGTGATCTGATCGCCGTGATTCTGAATGATCATCAATGCCGCACCGTTCCGTTTCGATACCGCTTCCCGCGGCGATACATCGTTTGGGTTTTGTCCCAGCCATAGCCATGATTCGCCGAGAACCGTTTGGGCGAAGGCGGGGTTTAGTCCGCCGATCGACGGCACCCGCTCGAACATTGCGCCCAATCTCGCGTATGCGCTGTCGCTGACAATCGCATTAAAGACCGGGCGCTGCGCCTGCGCGAGAATCGCCGCCGCCGCTCCCTCCGACACGCCCAATGCCGCGATTCGGGAATAGCCGTGCGATTTGAGCCAGTCGGCCGCCGCGATCAGAAGGCCGGCTTCGTGGATACCCCAACTCGTTCCAGTCGATGCGCTGTCGCCGCTATCGATCGCAAGTACGGTCAAGCCGGCAGCATGAAGAAATTTCGCGTAGGGAAGCATCGCGCCGCGTTCCGCCCCCGACGACGGCGCCAGCACGACTGCGCCCAACACGGTTGGCTTTGCCGGAATCAACCATGCGGGTACCGAATCACCGGAGCCGGCGAAGATAGTCACCGGCTCAAAGCTCGCGCCGAATGAAATCTCCGGGTCGCCATTGGGCGCGTCCTTCGGAACGTGTGCGCCGCGAACATCGCCCCGGTCTCCGTCAAGGAAGCTCGGATAGCGCAGTTCGCGCGCCACGATTGTCGCCGCGCCGAACCATAATGCCGCGGCGACGCCGATCATTATCGCGCCGACGCCGAATATCCGCCGCTCCGGCTCAGTCTCGGATGCGACAGCTCCACCGTCAGGCTTTGGGTTCGAATCCATCCGTTATGCTTTGGCCGATTGTATCCGCTGCCGCAAGCGTCCGCTTGTCGGAGGATCCTTCCGTCCCTATGCTGCGTTGCGAATGTTGCCAGATCGCCAGATGCCCGGGCCGATACGGCTGCCGGTCGTCGCGCTTGCGGCGTTGTTTGCGCTGATCGTCCTCGCGCAGGGAATCAGCGCGCCGTTTCAGAAGGATGCCGAACCGCAGTCGGCGCAGTGGATGGTCAGTATCGTGCGCGACGGCCGATGGCTCCTGCCGCGCGATTATTATGGATTCGTCGATCGCAAACCGCCGCTGTTCTACTGGCTCTCCGCGCTGCTGACGGACGCCTCCGGCGGTGCCGTCGATGAGACCCGGGCGCGGCTGGTGTCGCTGGCCGCGGGCACCGGTCTCGCTACGCTGGTGCTGCTTTGGACGGCGGCGAACATCGGTGAAATCGAAGGTTGGCTCGCGTTTCTGTTTCTGCTCGGCATTTATGGCTTCTCCTCCCGCGCGACGCTCGCGCTGACCGACATGATGATGACGCTCATCGCAATTGGCGCGTACCTCACAATCTTCCCGCTCCTATCCGGTGAGCGTTCGGGGCGCAGGGTGATTGCGGCCGGCGTGCTGCTCGGGATGGGAATTCTGACCAAGGGGCCGGTTGCGGTCGTGCTGGTTGCGCTGGCCGCCTTAATCTTCATGCTGACCGAGCGTCAAAATCCGCTGGCGATTCTCAAAGACTCGTGGCCCTGGCAAATCGCGGCGATTGCGATTGCGATCGCCGCATGCTGGTACATTCCAGCAACGATTGAAGGGGGAAGGCGAGTGGTCGGGATCTTCCTTGCGGAGAATTTCGGCCATTTTATGCCCCGGAGCTATGGCGGCACGGGCGAGGCGGCGCGTCCGATCTGGTATATCGTCGCGCGAACTGTTGGTGGCTCGCTTCCAATCGTGCTGCTTATTCCTGCCGCCATCGCCGCGCTAGTGACCGGTGAAATCCCGGGTGTGCGCCGCAGGCCGATTCTCTATCAAAGCAGCTTCGCATTGGCGGTGATTACATTTTTTTCAATCGCCAGCGCCAAGCGCGACGATTACATCCTGCCCGCGATGCCGGGAATCGCGATAATGTGCGCGGCGGTATTCCGCATCGACGACTCGGCTAGTGGTACGACTCACTGGGGCGCAAGGCTGCGCAATGCCACCGTCGTTTCAATTGCCGTGACAGCACTTGCGATCCCAATGGTGGGTTGGTGGTTTGCGCCGGCGCTGGGCGGCGCGCTTATCCGCATGCAATCGAGCGACGAGCAGATGCTTGCGATTCTTCTATCGCAACACATGTGGACGATGGGATTTTTTGCGATTGCATGGGTCGCTGCTCTGTTGGCGTTATTCGCGTTGCGTCGCGATCCAGTCGCGGTGGGCGCGTCGGTGGGAGTAATCGCTCTGGCCGGATCGCTTCTCTTCAATGCGGCGATTCGGCCCGCGCTCGCTCGCGCGCGGAGCCTCAAGGCCTTCAGCTCGGAGGTTCGCCCAATGGTCGGCGATGCGCCGCTGTTTCTCGTCCACGAGGTCAGCTACGAGCTATCCTTCTACTGGGGTGGCAAAATCCCAACGCTGGCTGGGAAATTCCGCGCCGAACAGCCTGCCGATCGCTCATCGTTCCTGATTGCTTATGACAACGAAATCGACGCGATTCCAATCGACGTTCGCGCCAGAATGAAACTCCGTGCGCGGGCGGAGGTGATCGGCGGTGCCGGCCCGCCAGCGTTATACGAGATTTCGCCCGACGGTACCGGCGTCCATTTGAAAGATGGCGGTGGAGCGGGTAAATAGACTGTCGATGGCGACGCAGCAAGAAAAAGCCGAGCATACGGTAAGCGTCCTGATGCGGCTGGGCATCTCGCTCGTTATCCCTGTATGGGCGCTAATCATGGTTCTGCTCGGAATCGAATATCGCTCGCTGTGGTGGCTTGGGACGGGACTTGCGGTGGGCGGCGCAGGGCTGTTGCTGTTTGTCGGAAGTCCGCTTGCGTCCTCGGCGCTCGACCTGCGCGAGGGTTGGCGCGGCGACGGAAAGTAAGGGCTTGTACGGCGAACATCGAGGTCCTTCGCAGGGCCTCAGAGCTTGCCCTGAGCCTGCCGAAGGGACGACCGTTCAGGGACCCTTCGCGGTCGATTTGCGGCTTTCATCGGGCGGCGATATTCTTGAAAGGCGATGCCAATCTTCGAGTATGAATGCGCGCGATGCGGGTGCATCAGCTCGCACGTTGTGCTTGGTTCACACCAGCGCAACCGGCGCGAATGCAAGAATTGCGGCTCGGCGCGCCTAAAGCGAGTGATGTCGTCATTCGCGGTGGTCGAGACGGAGTCTTCGCGCATCGCAAATCTGGATACCTCGAAGGCTCGCGGCGAAGACTTTTACCGGGATTCGCGCAACGTCGGCCTGTGGGCCAAGAAACGTGCGAAGGAGATGGGCGTCGATCTCGGGCCTAAGTTTGAAGCAACGGTAGAAAAGGCGCGCAGCGGGAAACTGATTAAGGATATGGTCTGACGCGCACACGGCGGGTAAGGTAAAAGCATGGCTACTGACGAAAAAGATCGTCTCGGCAACAAGCTCCACGATGTCGAGGCGGCGCGCGAAAATGAATGGGCACGCAAGCGCGATGCCGAATTGCTCGCGAAGTTGCGCGACCGGCAGCATGCGATGGCATGCCCGCATTGCAACCAGCCACTGGTGGAGAAAACGGAACGCGGCGTGCGCATGATGGCCTGTCCAACGGACGAGGGCGCATGGCTCGACGCAAATGAATTAAAGGGCCTTTTGCCAAAGAAAAAGTAGCCCCGCTGAGTGGCGGTTCCGCCGACCGGCGATAGCCCGCGTAAATTAAGAATTTCTTAAGCCGGGCTATTCTTGGCTGAAGCCCCGCTTCTTGATAATTTCAGGCGGTCCCCGTAAAGAATGGGGACCCGGTAACCGAAAATGTACTTTCAGTTTGGCGTGCCGCTTGCGCTTACGATCATCGGGATCGGATTCGTTGCGGTGATGTTTGGATTGCAGCGGTTGCTCGCGCCGAGCAACCCGTATGAACGCAAGTTGATCCCATACGAATGCGGCGAGCCGCCCACCGGCCGCGCGTGGATCAATTTCAACGTCCGATTCTATCTAATTGCGCTCATTTTCGTCGTTTTTGAGGTCGAGGTCGCCTTCGTCTATCCGATTGCCGCGGTCTACCTTGATTGGGTCCGTTCCGGCCGCAGCCTGTTCGCGCTTAGCGAAATCCTGTTGTTCCTGCTGATCCTGTTTGTCGGGTTGGTTTATGTGTGGGTGAAGCACGATCTTGAATGGATTAAAAAGGTCCCGGAGTAAAAGACGCGAGGTCACTATATGCCTTTGCTGAACACGCTTCCGGATTACGTTCTGACGACCAAGACCGACGAGCTCATCAACTGGATGCGCAAGTCGAGCATCTGGTACATGCTTTT
Organism: Binataceae bacterium (SeqCode); assembly: GCA_035524375.1. Lineage (GTDB taxonomy): Bacteria > Desulfobacterota > Binatia > Binatales > Binataceae > Binatus. The sequence goes on from DATKOZ010000047.1 coordinate 79,435, forward strand.
CGGCCTGGCCTGCTGCGCGATCGAACTGATGCATACCGGCGGCCCGCGCGCCGATATCGAGCGCTTTGGCGCCACACCGCGCGCCTCGGCCCGGCAATCCGACCTGATGATCGTCGCGGGTACGCTGACGCTCAAAATGGCGCTGCGCACCCGCTTGCTCTACGATCAGATGCCCGATCCGAAGTACGTAATCTCGATGGGTTCGTGCGCGAGCTGCGGCGGCCTGTTCCAGCTCGCATACTCGGTGTGCGACGGCGTCGATAAGATTCTGCCGGTCGATGTCTACGTTCCGGGCTGTCCGCCGCGCCCGGAGGCGCTCACCGAGGGCCTGCTCAAGCTGCAGGAAAAGATCATGACCGAGCGCTGGCTGGTCCGCTCAACCAACGGTAGCCACGCGGCAGCCTGAGAATGGAACCGCTCGCAATATATAAACGGCTGAAGGATAAGTTCGGCGATCGAATCTTGGAGATTGCCGAGGCGAAGCCCGATCCGTTTGCCGTAATCGATCCGAAATCGATCGTCGAGGTCGGCCGCTACATGCGCGACGATGCCGAGCTTGCGATGGATTGCCTGTCAAACGAGAGCGGAGTCGATCACAAGGACTGCATCGAAGTCGTCTATCACCTCTTTTCCTACAAACTCCGGCATGGCGCGGTATTGAAGGTAAAGCTGCCGCGCGAAAATCCGTCGGTCGCGGCGCTTGAAGTAGTCTGGAAGTCGGCGAACTGGATGGAGCGGGAAATCTTCGACCTGTTGGGCGTCAACTTCGAAGGCCACAGCGACCTGCGCCGCATCCTGATGCCAGAGGACTGGCCCGGCCATCCGCTGCGCAAGGATTTTGTCGAGCCGCTGGAATATCACGGCATCTCAACGGTGCGTGAAAGCCCGATCATCCGGCTGGGCGGGAAAAAGAAATGAGTACGCTGCGCACCGAAGAAATGACCCTGAACATGGGCCCGCAGCATCCTTCGACGCACGGCGTGTTGCGATTTGTCGTGCGTGCCGATGGCGAGGTGATGCGCGAGGCGATTCCCGACGTCGGCTACCTGCATCGTTCGATTGAAAAGATTGCCGAAAAAGTCGGGTACCACGGCTTCATGCCCTACACCGACCGTGTCGATTACGTCTGCGCGATGTTCACAAATCAGGGCTGGGGAATGGCCTGTGAAAAGCTGGCTGGTATCGAAGTGCCCAAGCGCGGCGAGTATTGCCGCGTGATCGCGGCTGAATTCAACCGGATAGCCTCGCATCTGCTCTCAGCCGGAACGATGGGGATGGACATCGGCGCGATGACACCGTTCACCCATGCGATCCGCGAGCGCGAAATGATCAACGACCTGATCGAAGAGTTGTGCGGCGCGCGGCTGACCTTCAATTACATGCGGATCGGCGGTGTGGGGTGGGACCTGCCGCCCGGATGGCGGGAGAAGGCATTGGCCTATCTCGAACATTTCGAGCCGATTCTTGACGAGTACAACGCGTTGCTTTCGTTCAACAAAATTTACGTCGAGCGGCTGGCTAATATCGGAATTATCACGCCGGAGGAGGCGATCGATTACAACCTGGTTGGGCCGAACCTGCGCGCTTGCGGCATCAAGTGGGACATTCGCAAGGACATCCCCTATTCTGCGTATCAAGATTTCGATTTCGACGTGCCGGTCGGCGCGGGCGAATGGGGAAAGCTCGGTGACTCGATGGATCGCTACATGGTGCGCATCCGCGAGATGAAGGAATCGGTCAAGATTCTGCGTCAGGCGCTCCACAACCTTCCCTCTGGAGCGGTGCTTGCCAAGGTACCGCGTAATTTCAAGCCGCCCGCGGGCGAATGCCAGATTCGCGTCGAGAGCGCGCGCGGCGACATGGGATGGTACGTCGTGAGCGACGGCACCGGCTATCCATGGCGCGTGCATGTGCGCACGGGATCGTTCGCCGCGATGGGGATTATTCAAAAGCTCTCTGCGGGTCTGATGATCGCCGATTTGGTCACCCTGATCGCCAGCTTGGACGTAATCGCGCCGGAGATCGACCGATAATCCAATGGAAACTTTGATTCAAAACCTTGTCGCGGCCGGTACGTTCGGCGGGAACACCGAAATCGTCGCGGCGGTCGCGATCTTCGTGCTGAGCGCGGTGGTGTTTTTGGGTATCGCGTTTCCGTTTGCGGGGATCGTGAGTTGGGTCGAGCGGCGCGTATGGGCGCGAATCCAGTCGCGCGTCGGTCCTAATCGCGTGGGGCCAAACGGATTTCTGCAATGGCTCGCTGACGGCGTGAAGCACGTTTGCAAGGAAGACGTAATTCCGAACGACGCCGACCCGACCCTGTTCAAAATCGCGCCCTATCTGGTCGTGCTCGCGTTCACGCTGCCGTGGGCGGTGATGCCGTTTTCGTCGTCACTGATTTTGGCGGACATGAACGTTGGAATTCTTTACATGACTTCGGTTACGGCGCTGACGGTCGTTGGCGTTTTGATGGCCGGATGGGCATCGAATGACAAATGGTCTCTGATCGGTGGAATCCGCTCAGCCGCACAGATCGTCAGCTATGAGATTCCGGCCGGCCTGTCGATTTTCCCGGTCATCCTCATGACGGGCACGCTTTCGATGCAGGGGATTATCAAGGCGCAGGGCTGGGCGCCCCAGCATTGGTTCCTATTCGCCAACCCGTTCACCTTTATCGCGGCGAACATCCTGTATATCTCCGCTTTGGCCGAGGGCAATCGCACTCCGTTCGATCTCCCCGAGGCCGAATCCGAATTGGTGGCGGGCTTTGCGACCGAATACAGCGGGATGCGCTACCTGTTCTTCTTTATGGCGGAATGGGGCAACCTGTTCATCATCGGCGCAATTATAACGACGCTGTTCCTGGGGGGATGGCAGTTTCCACATGTGACGAACAACATCATCGCGATGAATATCCTGCAGCTAATCACCTTCAATGCGAAAGTGTTGTTTCTGGTTTTCGTATCGATGTGGGTCCGCGCGACGCTGCCGCGGGTCAGGATCGATCAGCTGATGACGCTATGCTGGAAATATTTCGTGCCGATTTCGTTCGCCGACATGATTGGCGCGGCGCTATGGGTCGCAATTTGGCCGGACGGCAACCCGGTTATGGGTTACCTGATGCTGGCGGGCGGAATCGTGCTGGCGGTGGTTTTCGTGCAGCGGGTGATTTTTTACGCGCGGCGCTCGCGGATGGAGCTTTACTTCCATCCGACGATATGATTTTGGGTTGCGGATTACAGCGGATTAATTAGCCGGTATGAGTGCATTCGCCGAATATACGCGGAACATAAGGGATGCCGTCACTTCGATTTTCGAAGGGATGGCGGTGACCGCGTCGCACTTCGTGCGCAAGCCCTACACGGTCCAATATCCGGACCGGACGGCGGTGCGCGTGCAGGACACGCTGCCGTTCCGTTATCGCGGAATTCTCGAAGTAGATCTCGAAATCTGCACCGGATGCCTGGCGTGCGAGCGCGCCTGCCCGATCGATTGCATCGTAATTACCTGCGACAAAGACCCGAAAACCAAGGCGATGAACATATCGCAGTTCGATATCGACATCGCCAAGTGCATGTACTGCGGCTTGTGCAGCGAGCCATGTCCGACCGGATCGATCCATCATACGACGGAGTTCGAGGGTGCGGATTTTTCGCTGGAGAGCCTGATTCGCCGCTTCGTTAAGGACCCGATCGTTGCCTACAAGCCCAAAAAGGGACCGGAAACCGACCCGCGGATCGCGCCGCTCCTGAGCCGCGGTATGCATTTCCTTGATCAATGGGCGCAGCCGGGCGGCGAAAAACCCGCCGCCGAGGAAGCCGAATAGGCGGCAGGGAGAACGGGCGTAATGATTGCACAGGCAGTCTTCTACCTGCTCGCCGCGCTCACTGTCGGATCCGCGATTTTCGTCGCCTTCTCGCGGAACATCGTGTACTCGACCTTTGCGCTGTTGGGCGCCCTGATGGGCGTGGTCGGAATCTATGTGATGCTGGCGGCCGATTTCGTCGCGATGGTGCAATTACTGGTCTATGTCGGCGGTATCCTGGTGCTGACGATATTTGCTGTGATGCTCACGCAGGGAATCGGCGACGTCAAAATTTCGAACCGTGAAGTCGGCGTCATCCCAGGTCTGCTGACGGCGGGATTGACCGCCGGCGTAATGATTTACGCCGTCGTGCGTACGGCATGGAAGCAGGCCGCCGTTCCAGCGCCCGCACCGACTACGTATGGAATCGGCAACGCCTTCCTTGGCGATTATGTGCTGCCGTTCGAGGTCGCATCGCTGGTGCTTCTGGCGGCGCTAATCGGAGCGATTGTCATCTCGCGCCACGAGGCCAGGGAGTAGAGGGAAAGCTATCGCCATGGGCGGGGGAATTACGCTTAATCATTTCCTGATCCTGAGCCTAGTTGTTTTCTCGCTCGGGATTTTCACGGTGCTGACGCGGCGCAACGCGATCGGAATCCTGATGGGCGTCGAGTTGATTCTCAATTCCGCCAACATCAATTACCTCGCATTTTCCTTCTATGGCGGCGGCAAGTACGACGGCCAGATCTTTGCGATCTTCGTAATTATGCTGGCGGCGGCGGAAGCTGTAATCGGACTGGCCGTCGTCCTGGCTATATATCAGAACTTCAAGACCATCGATGTCGATGCGGCGGAGACGCTGAGCGGCTAGGCAGCGCGGGCAACTCACGATGGACCATCCGATCGCCGTAAACTTCATCCACTGGATTGTGCTGCTGCCGCTGCTGGGCGCCGCGGTCAATTTTTTGGCGGGGCCGTGGCTGCAAAAGACCTTCGGCAAGCGCGCAATTACGGTCGTTGGATGCGGCGCCGTGATCGCCGCATTCCTGATCGCGGTGCACGGATTCTTTACGATGATCGCGCTTGCGCCCGACGATCGCTTTATGCTCGACGACCTGTGGCGGTGGCTTGCGCTCGGCGGCTTCCGGCTCGATGTCGCATTCTGGCTGGATCCGCTCTCGATTGTAATGACACTTGTCATTACCGGTATCGGCGGCCTGATTCACATCTATTCGAGCGGCTACATGCACGACGAAGAGTCGTACTGGCGCTTCTTCGGATGGCTCAACCTGTTCACATTCGCGATGCTCACGCTGGTTCTGGCCGACAATCTCCTGCTGATGTTCGTGGGTTGGGAGGGCGTTGGCCTGTGCTCGTTCGCGCTCATCGGCTTTTGGTACAAGGTCCTTGCCAACACCACCGCCGGAAACAAGGCATTTATCGTCAACCGGATCGGCGACTGGTCGTTCACGATTGCGATCTACACGTTGTTTGCCGCGCTTTACTCGATCGGGCATCCGACTTTGGTCATCCGGGAGATTGCGAAATACGCCCCCCAATTGCAGGGCATGCCGCTCGAATTTGCGGGTTACCATACCTCGTGGATGCTGGTCGGCTTTGTGACGCTGCTGATGTTCGGTGGTGCGACCGCAAAATCGGCGCAGATTCCGCTGTATGTATGGCTGCCCGATGCGATGGCCGGGCCGACGCCGGTCAGCGCACTCATCCATGCCGCCACGATGGTGACGGCCGGCGTGTATATGACCGCGCGGCTGAATTTCCTGTTCGCGATGGCGCCCGGCACAATGGCCGTGATCGCCGTAATCGGCGGACTGACGGCGATGTTCGCCGCGACGATTGGCATCGCCCAAAACGACATAAAGCGCGTACTTGCGTATTCGACCGTTAGCCAGCTCGGCTACATGTTTGCGGCAGTTGGAGTCGGCGCGTTTTCAGCTGGCGTATTCCATCTGATGACGCATGCGTTCTTCAAGGCGTGCCTGTTCCTTGGCTCCGGATCGGTGATTCACGCGATGGGCGGCGAGCAGGATATGCGTAAGATGGGCGGCCTGCGGCATAAGATGCCGATCACATTCTGGACATTTTTGGTCGCCACGCTGGCGCTTGCCGGAATACCGCCGTTTGCCGGATTCATGTCGAAGGACGAAATCATATGGCAGGCGTTCGCGCACGGAAATTACTTCGTGTGGGCGCTTTTGCTAATCGGCGCGGCGATGACGGTCTTTTATATGTTCCGCCAGGTGTATATGACCTTCACCGGCGAGTTCCGCGGCACCCACGAGCAGGAGCATCACCTTCATGAATCGCCGCCGTCGATGGCCTACGTGCTGATTGTGCTTGGTGTGCTCTCCGTGTTCGGCGGGTTGGTGAAAATCCCGGATTTCATCCTGATTTATAAGCCATTCGAAGAATTCCTCGATCCCATCTTCAGTTCCGAAGTGACGCGGCACGTTACCGAGTCTGGAATTCACAATCGTGGAATGGAGTTCGGGCTGGCGCTCGTGACGTTCACCACGGTCGCGCTCGGATGGCTGGCGGCCGATTTGATGTATCGGCAGAAGAAGATCGACCCCGCGAAGTTCAGCGAGATGTTCGGCGGAATTCCCTATGACTTGGTATTCAACAAATATTACGTCGATGAAATTTACGATTTTGTCGTCGTACAGCCGTACCTATTTGCGACGCGCGCGCTGGCGTGGTTCGATTCCCATATTATCGACGGAGTCGTAAACCTTGCCGCCGCAATCGCGGTGTATATGTCATGGTTTTCGGGGCTGTTCGACAGCTACATCGTCGATGGCTTGGTAAATTTTGCCTCCAACCTGACGCTCGATGTCGGCGGCCGGCTGCGCCGGCTGCAGACCGGTTCGATTAACGGATATCTATACGGAATTCTGGCCGCGGTGATGCTGATTTTGCTGGTGCGCGCGGTCGTAAGGGCATAACCGAATGAGTCACGCGCTAACTCTCATAACCTTCATACCGATTGTTGGGATGGTGCTGATCCTGGCGCTGCCCGAGGCAATGAAGGAGTCGTTCAAATGGATCGCGGTGGCGGCCACCATCCCGCAACTCGCGATCGCGGCTTACTTGTACGAGAACTTCGACACCAGCACCATCGGCGTGCAGTTCGCCGAGCACGGCGAATGGATGCCCGCATACCACATCACTTATTTTATGGGCGTCGATGGACTCAGCATCTCGATGGTGCTCCTGACCGCGATCATCTGCTTCTTTGCGGTCTTTGCCAGCTTTGGCGTGAACCGCGCCGAGAAGGGCTACTACGCGATGCTGTTGATGCTCGACACGGGAATGATGGGAGTATTCGTGTCGCTCGACCTGTTCCTGTTCTACATTTTCTGGGAAGTGATGCTGCTGCCGATGTATTTCCTAATCGGCATTTGGGGCGGTCCGCGGCGCGAATACGCGGCAATCAAGTTCTTTCTCTATACGTTGCTCGGTTCGGTGCTCATCCTGCTCGCGATGCTGGGGCTGTACTACTATGGCGCCACGCCAACCTTCGATCTCACGCAGCTGGCGGCAAATGCGAGCCATTACCCGCTCAATTTCCAGCGCATCGTATGGATCGCGCTGTTCATCGGGTTTGCAATTAAAATTCCGGCGTTTCCGTTCCATACTTGGCTGCCTGACGCACACGTCGAGGCACCCACCGCGATTTCAGTCATCCTTGCCGGCGTTCTGCTGAAAATGGGCACTTATGGAATCCTGCGCGTGAATTTTGCCGTGTTGCCGGAGGCGACGCTGCATTTGTCGGGGCTGTTTCTGGGTACGATCGGCACGATTAACATCGTGTACGGTGCGATGTGCGCGATGGCGCAAACCGATTTCAAGAAGCTGATTGCATATTCGTCGATTAGCCACATGGGCTACGTGATGCTTGGGATGGCGTCGTTCACGGCGGCCGGGATAAACGGCGCGGTGCTTCAGATGTTCAATCACGGGACGGTTACCGCGATGCTCTTCATCCTAGTCGGCGTCATTTACGACCGCGCGCATCATCGCGAAATTGCAGGATTCGGCGGACTTGCCCAGCAGATGCCGATCTATGCGGCCATCACGGGATTTGCGTTTTTCGCCGGTATGGGACTGCCGGGAATGTCCGCGTTCATCTCGGAAGTGCTGGTGCTCCTTGGCGCGTGGCAATTGCATCCCTTTATGACGGTATTTGGGGCGGCGACTGCGATCCTGACCGCCGGCTACCTGCTTTGGACCTATCAGAGGATCTATCTGGGTCCGCTCAACGAGAAATACAAGTCGCTGCCCGATGTCACCTTCCGTGAGGTATTCACGTTGGTGCCGCTGGGGATGATTGTCCTGCTGCTGGGCATTTATCCGCATGCGATCCTGGACCTGCTCAACACCTCGCTGGTTCATCTGAACCAGGTTGTCTTGTCGAGCTCAGGTTCGGCCGTCGCGATGGTCCGCTAAGCGGGACGCAGGACGCGGATGAATCTGGGAAATTTCGAAAGCCTTGGCCATTTTGTTCCGGAGCTGATTCTGGCGGCCGGGCTGCTGGTGATCGTGATCGCCGACTTGGCGATGCGCAACAAGTCGCATCTCGCCGATCTCGCGCTAATCATCACCGCTGTCGCGCTGGTCGCAATTGGGCTTGGGCCGCCGACAACGGGAGCATGGCTGTTTCATCACATGCTCGTATTCGATTCATTCGCGATTTATTTTCGGGTGTTGATCGCGCTGGCGGCGGTGGTTGCGGTCTGGATGTCGATCGGCTCCGAAGAAGTGAAGAACTGCGACCAAGGCGAGTACTACGCAATTTTGATCGCGAGCACGTTCGCGATGTTTCTAATGGCTGAATCGGCCAATCTCCTGATGGCGTATCTGGCGCTCGAATTCGTCAGCCTGACCTCATATATCTTGACCGGATTTTTGCGTCACAATCGCCGCTCGCTCGAGGCGGCGCTGAAGTATCTGATCTACGGCGGGGTCGCCTCCGGCACGATGATCTACGGGATGAGCTGGATTTTCGGCGTGACCGGTACGCTCGATTTCGCTGAAATCAATCGCGCGCTGTCGGCGCCCGGCCATCTGCCGGTACTGGCGGTCTTCATCGCGCTGGTGCTGATTCTGACCGGGATGGGATACAAGGTGGCTTCGGTGCCGTTTCACATGTGGGCGCCGGACGTTTACACGGGAGCGCCGATTCCCATTACCACCTTTCTTGCGATCGGGTCGAAGGCCGCTGGCTTCGCGCTGTTGACGCGGTTTTTCTTCCCGGCGATTTCTCAGCTCGCCGCGGGCGGAAGCTGGACCGCGCTTGAAGGCGTGGACTGGCCGCAACTCTTGCTGTTCGTATGCGTCATTACGATGACGCTGGGTAATCTCGCCGCGCTCCAGCAGACCAACATGAAGCGGCTGCTCGCCTACTCGAGCATCGCGCAGGCCGGCTATGCGTTGATGGGGTTCGTAGTCCTGTCCAACGACGGCATCCAGGCGATGCTGTTCTACCTGTTCGCCTACTACGTGATGGATGCAGGCGCATTCCTGGTCGTGATGATCGTGGCGAATTCGACCGGCCGGGAGGATATCGAAGCGTATCGCGGGCTGGCCTGGCGCGGCGGAATCGTGCCGGCCGTGGCGCTCACGATATTCCTGTTTTCCCTAACCGGGATACCGCTGACGGTGGGATTCATCGGCAAGTTTTATCTTTTCGCCGCGGTCATCAAGGGACGGTTTTACTTGCTCGCGATGGTTGGAATTTTCAATTCGGTGGTCTCGCTGTATTACTATCTGAAGCCGGTCCGCACGATGTTCCTCGATCAGCCCAAGGGCGACGAAGTCGCCGTGCGATTCGAGGCGTGGAACTACGGCCTGATGGGTGTGCTGGCCTGTGCGACGATTCTATTCGGCGTTTACTGGGCGCCGATTATCTCGTTCGCCAGCCGCTCGATCGGCTTTTTCACCGGCCAGTCCTGAACAATTTGGAGGTATTCATGAAAGGACGCATTGACGTTGCGGCGATCCAGCCGCTTGTCGGCACTGCCTACCCTCCTCCGTTCGACGAACCGTGCCGAAAACGGGAGCGGCGGCGCCTTGGAGACGCGGCAGGCCTGACGCAATTCGGTGTAAATCTACTGCGACTGCCGCCGGGAGCGTGGTCAAGCCAGCGTCACTGGCACACTCACGAAGATGAGCTTGTATACGTATTGAGCGGCGAAGTGGTTCTCGTTACGAATGGCGGCGAGGAAATCCTTCGCGCCGGCGATGCCGCGGGGTTCAAGGCGGGAGACTCCAACGGTCATTGTTTGCAGAACCGTTCGGCTGCGGATGCGCAAGTGCTTGAGATCGGCACGCGCGTTTGGGAGGACGTGGGATACTATTCGGATATCGACTTGGTATTTGCCGGGCTTGGAAAGCCTGCACCGTTCACTCATCGCGACGGCACGCCTTACTAGAGCCAGCCGCCTTTCCTCGACCTACTCGAACACGATTGTGCGGTTGTTGTGCACGATCACCTGCTTGTTCAAGTGCGCTCGCACCGCGGTCGCCAGGACCATCTGCTCCAGGTCCTTTCCCTTGCGGGCAAGATCGGGGACGGTATCGCGATGAGTAACCGCCGTGGTCGCCTGCGCGATAATCGGGCCGGCATCCAGTTCCTCGGTTACGTAATGAGCTGTGGCGCCGATTAGCTTCACGCCGCGATCGTGCGCCTGCTTGTGCGGCCGCGAGCCGGCAAACGCGGGCAAAAAGCTATGATGGATGTTGACGATCGGTTTGGTCCACGCACGCAGGAAATCGGCCGACAACACCTGCATGTAGCGCGCGAGCACGACGGTATCGGCGTTGAACTCGCCCAGCCGCTTGATTAGCTCCGTTTCGGCTTCCGCCTTGCGGTCCTTTTCCACTGGGATCACGATAAACGGCACGCCGAAGGGCCGGGCCAGCGGCTCCAGATCGGCATGATTGCTGATTACCGCGGCAACCTCACCGTTGAGCTCCCCGAAATGATGGCGCGAGAGGAGATCCATCATGCAGTGCGCCAGCCGCGATGCCATGATTACGACTCGATCGCGGCGGCCCATATCGAACAGCCGCCAATTCAGTTTCTCCCACGGCAACAGCGACGGTAGGGTGGCGTCGAGGTCCTTCACTAGTGCGTCGATCGACAGGCGAAGGCTTTCAAAGTGGATGCGCCAGAAGAAATGACCGTCCTCGGCGTCGGAATATTGGTCGGAGGTGATAATATTGCAGCCCAAGGTGAATAGATGGCCGGAGACGCGGGCGATTATGCCCGGCCGGTCGATGCATGAGATCAGGAGAACCGCTTTGCCTGTGGCCTGCGCCATCGCGCTCCATCACCAATTGGCTAGCGTCGATTTTAATGAGTCCCGCCATGGATAAACAGACACCCGCGATAGGAGGCAGAGGTTCAGTTTGAGAACCAACTCCATCTATACTTTAGCCATTGCGAAATTCCGCGCGGGTTTCGCGCTTGCTGTTTCACTTGGAATCGTCCGAAAACGGTGCTCCTGCGCCGTTTTTGGCGCTGCGGGAAGTCCGAAACCCGTCAGGGGTTTCGGAAAGGTAAAAATTAAGGGCTGCGTTCGAGGGGCAAGTTGAACCAGCACCCCAAAGGCTGCCTGTACGTCGTCGCCACTCCGATCGGAAATTCCGACGACCTCTCCGCGCGCGCAATTCGCACTATGGCCGAGGCCGATCTGATCGCATGCGAAGATACGCGCCGGACCGGAAAGATGCTCGCCGAGATTGGCGTCCGCACGCCGACCATCAGCTATTTCGAGCACAATGAGGATCGCCGCACGCCCGAGATCGTCGCGAAGCTGATTGCCGGCGCGAAGGTAGCGCTGGTTACCGATGCGGGTACGCCCGCGATTTCAGACCCCGGGTTTCGACTGGTGCGCACTGCGCTGGAAGCTGGCGTGCCGGTCGCATCGGTGCCGGGGCCGTCGGCGGCAATCGCGGCGCTTTCGATTGCGGGATTGCCCACCGATCGCTTTACGTTCGAAGGGTTCCTTCCGCCGCGCGATTCCGCCCGCCGCAAGATGCTGGAATCGCTTCGCGCCGAACCGCGCACGATGATCTTCTATGAAGCGGCGCGCCGCTTGGCCGCGACGCTGGATGAAATGGCGGAGGTTTTCGGCCCGTCGCGCATCGCGGCCGTCGTCCGCGAAATCACCAAGACATACGAGGAGACCGTACGCGCGAGTTTGGCAGAACTTGCCAATCGCTATCGCGCGACACCAGCGCTTGGCGAGATTACGATCGTCGTCGAAGGCGCTCCGGATTTGGCAAAATCCGCCACCGATGCGCCGCCCGTTACCATCGATGCCCTGCGCGAGGTGGGACTAAGCCTCAAGCAGGCCAGCGCGGTGATCGCACTGCTGACCGGCCGCCCCCGCCGCGAGATTTACCAAGAAGCGGTAAAATTAGGAGCCGACGATGAGTCATCTTCTGATAATTGACCGTTAATTATCGTTTGGTCAGCCTCCTTGCGAGAACTTTCCCCGTGCGATTCAATGTTGCGAGGACAGGTGCGGGGATGGTGATGAGGGCAAAGCGGCCGGCGCAGACGGATTCCAAGGTCCACGGTGCCGGACCGATTGCGGTGCTGGTCATCCATGGCCCCAACCTGAACCTGCTCGGCGAGCGCGAGCCGGAGGTATACGGCCGCACCCGGCTTGCCGATATCGACCGCGACCTCAAGTCGCTCGGACGCGAACTGAAGATGAACGTGGAAACCTACCAGTCGAACAGCGAGGGCGCGATCGTCGATCGAATCCAAAAGGCGCGCGGCAAGTCAGACGTGATTCTGATCAATCCCGGCGGATACACCCATACCAGCGTGGCGATTCGCGATGCAATTCTGGGCGTGGGCATTCCGGTCATCGAAGTGCATTTGTCCAACGTTTACCGCCGCGAACGCTTTCGCCATCGCTCGCTGATCGCGGATATCGCCCATGGCAGGATCATGGGCTTTGGGGCGGAGAGCTACCATCTTGCATTGCGTGCGGCGCGCGCCGTGGCCGAGTCGGCACGGCCGCGGGGTAAATGACGATGCCGCGCGGCGCAGGCGCCAGATCGATTGGCAAGCCGGCGCTTCCGGCCGCCCATGGAGGGCCGATGGAAGTTCGTGAAATCAAAGTGTTGCTCGGCATGATGCGCGAATACGGGCTGGTCGAGCTTGAAATCGAAGACAAGAAGGGCAAGGTGCGATTGGTTCGAGGCCGCGCCGACGATGCAGCGCCGGCCGGCGCTCGGGCCGCGGCTGCTCCGATTGCGATAGCATCGAAACGGCATGTCGAAGCCAAGGCGGAAGAGGGCGGCGCTCTGACGGCCGCCGGAATCGAGCTTGCGCCGAACCAGAAGCTGATCGAGAGCCCGATGGTCGGGACATTCTATCGGTCGGCATCGCCGGACACGCCCCCATTCATCGAGGATGGCGGGTCCGTCCGAAAGGGTCAGACGCTGTGCATCGTTGAGGCGATGAAGATGATGAACGAAATCGAATCGCCAGCGGCCGGTCGCATCGCAAAGATTATCGCGGAGAACGGGCAGCGCGTCGAATACGGGCAGCCGCTGATGATCCTCGAAGTGGAATAGGCCATGTTCAAGAAACTGCTGGTCGCCAATCGCGGCACGATCGCAATCCGGATCATCCGCGCCTGCCGCGAGCTTGGAATCGCAACCGTTGCCGTCTACTCGACGGCGGACAAGGATGCCCTGCACGTGCGGATGGCGGACGAGTCGGTATGCATCGGCCCGCCGGCGGCGGAAGACAGCTATTTGAACATCCCGTCGATTCTTAGCGCAGCGACCACGTTCGGCGCCGATGCGGTCCATCCTGGCTACGGCTTTCTGTCCGAAAACGGCGACTTCGCCGAGGCGTGCGAGCGCTCCGGGCTGAGTTTCGTGGGTCCCCGCGCGCGCCATATCCGAATTATGGGCGACAAGCCGCGTGCGCGCCGCATCATGCAGCGCGCCGGCATCCCGGTTCTGCCGGGCAGCGAGGGCAAGGGCGTCAGCGATATTCGCGACGCGCAGGCCGATGCGAAACGGTTGGGATTTCCGGTGTTGATCAAAGCGGCTGCGGGCGGCGGCGGCAAGGGGATGCGCATTGTGCGCGATAACGCGGAACTGGCGCGGATGTTCCCGATTGCGCAGGCGGAGTCGGAAGCGTCGTTCGCCTCGCGCAAAATGTACTTGGAGAAGTACCTGGAATCGCCGCGCCACGTCGAGTTCCAGATAATTGCCGACAACCAGCGCAATACGATGCATCTGGGCGAGCGCGATTGCTCGATCCAGCGACGGCATCAGAAGGTGATCGAAGAATCGCCGTGCCCGGTCCTGACCGCGCGGATGCGCCACAAGATGGGCAAGGCGGCGGTGCGCGCGGCCGAAGTTGTGGGCTACTCCAACGTCGGCACTATCGAGTTCCTGCTCGATGCCGATGGAAGCTTTTACTTTATCGAAATGAATACGCGCATTCAGGTCGAGCACGGTGTGACGGAGATGGTCACCGGTGTGGACCTCGTGAAGGAGAGCATCCGGATCGCGACCGGCAAGCCACTGGGTCTGAAGCAGAAGCAGGTCACCTTCACCGGCTCGGCGATGGAATTCCGCATCTATGCGGAAGACCCGGAGCGCGGTATCCCGTCACCTGGTGTCGTCAGCAACCATCATCCGCCGGGCGGGCTTGGCGTGCGAGTCGAGACCGCGCTGTACGACGGCTATCGAGTGCCGGTGCATTACGATCCGCTGATCGCGAAGTTGATTGTGCACGGCAATACCCGCGCGGAGGTGATTGCGCGCGCGCGCGCGGCGATTCGCGAGTATGTTATCGATGGCATCAAGACCAACCTGCCGCTTCATCTGAAGATTCTGCATGACCCAGAATTCTGCGCCGGCCGTTACTCGACGGGGTTCCTCGGCCGGTATGCCCGCCCGATCGCGGCGGAACCCGACGCGCCGCCCATCAGCAAAGCATCGTAACCGCGGCTAGTCGCTGCTGATCTCACCGCACAGAGGAGTCATTTATGGAACTCGATACCTATCTCCATTTCAACGGGAACTGCGAGGCCGCATTCAAGTTTTATGAAAATGTTCTCGGCGGCAAAGTCCAATTCATGCTGAAATGCGGCGAGTCGCCGATGGCGGACCAGACTCCCGCGAATTGGCGCGACAAGGTGATGCACTCTCGCCTCTCCCTGGCTGGTAAGGTGCTTATGGGATCCGACTCGCCGCCAGAGCATTATCAGGGAAATAAAGGTTTCTCCCTGTCTCTCAGTGTCTCCACCCCAGAAGAGGCCGAACGCATCTTCAACGCGCTGGCGGTGAATGCGACCGTTGGGATGCCGCTGCAGGAAACCTTCTGGGCGCGGAAATTCGGTACACTGGTCGATCAATTTGGCATCCCGTGGATGATCAACTGCGAGAAACCGATGTAGCCGGAATCGGCCTCTTGACCGGCAGGCGTTCCGCCATGCTTGATAGATGGATGGCGCAGCGAATCCCGCAAGTCATAGCGGTTCTGGCAATTGTGATCGTCGCGGCAATACCGGCTGCTGCGCAGGATGGAATGAATCCGTTCATCCCCGGCGGCAACAGTGCGCCTCCC
The DNA here is from genome assembly GCA_035524375.1 of Binataceae bacterium (SeqCode). Lineage (GTDB taxonomy): Bacteria > Desulfobacterota > Binatia > Binatales > Binataceae > Binatus. The sequence continues at coordinate 94,875 of DATKOZ010000047.1, forward strand.
GGCGAAGCGCCCAAGGCGGTCGTCGACAAGCCGCTGTACGATTTCGGCACCGCGCTCGAGGGCGATATGGTCCGCCACACCTTCACAATCAAGAATGCCGGGAAGGGGTACCTGGACATTCGCGGCGTAAAGACCTCATGCGGATGCACGGCGGCTGCTCCCACCAAGACGCATCTTGCGCCCGGCGAGAGCACGGAGGTTCCAGTTGGTTTCGATACGCGCTTCGAGCATGGCCACCAGACGCGCGACATCTGGGCAACCACCAACGATCCCGCCAATCCGCAAGTGACGATGACGCTGCAGGGCGTCATCAAGCCGCAACTGGCGGCGACACCGCAGGAAGTCGATTTCGGCAAGGTTCCCAAGGGCACCGCAAAGGAACAGACGGTAACGATCGACGATCTGATCGGCGGCAACAAGTTTGACGTGACCGACGTGAGCAATTCAGATCGGTCGATCAAGGTCACGCTCGAAAAGCGCCACGACGGAAAATCCGGAGCAATTCTGAACGTCAAGCTGCTTCCGACAAAGCAGGTTGGGCCGATCAAGGACGCGATCAAGATCACCAACAATCGCAGTCCGCTGATGATCGACGTTGACGGCGTGGTGCTGGGGAATCTCGTGATCGATCCGCCGCAGGCATCGTTTGACGTTGTGCCGGTTGGGCAGGACAGCGTGCGGTTCGTACGCCTGACCAACAGCAATTCCAAGCGCGCAGTAAACATCACCGACGTTACATCGTCGAGCCCGACCGTGACTGCCTCGGTCGAGCCGGTCACGCCGGGAACCGAGTACAAGATTACAATCACCCTGAAACGCGGCACGCCGGAAGGCATGCAGCACGGCGTCATCACGATAAAAACCGACGATCCCGATCAGAAAACGATTACCATCCCGTATTACGCTATCGTTGGCCAATTGAAAGCTTAAGCGGCGGCCTTGGCGATCGCAGTGACCCTGCTTGTTTTGCAGCTGGTTCGCTCCATATAGTTATTCATAGCGGATTCGCATCATTCGATTGCGATCCGCATGAGGTGGCGGATGCCTCGGCGCCCGGAAGGAAATGTTTTCTACCGGCTGTATGGCCGGATGATGGACTACTTGGTCGGCCTGATCACCAAGCCCCTCAAGCGCTACACCCTTCTAGTTCCCAACGACATGGCCGCTCTCAAGCGGCACATCCGCAAGGGCGACGTCGTCCTGGTCGAGGGCAATGAGCGCGTCAGCGAATGCATCAAGTACCTGACGCAAAGCTCATGGTCGCATTCGGCGTTGTATGTCGGCGATGAGCCGTTGCGCCGAAATCCCGAGCGGCGGGCCGAGCTGATCGAGAAATTCGGCGAGGATGCGAACTCTCTCATGGTGGAGGCGCTAGTGGAATCGGGAGTGGCGCTCTCTCCGATCAGCAAGTACCGAAATTTCAATATCCGCATCTGCCGGCCTTTCAATCTCTCCTCCGCTGATTTAGTCGAAGTGATGGACGAGGCGCTGCGCAGCGTCGGCGATACCTACGACATCCGGAACATCATCGATCTGCTACGCTATTTCCTGCCGGTTACGCTGGTTCCTGCGCGGTGGCGCCGCCAGGCGCTGGAGTTCGGAAGCGGCAAGCCGACCGAAGTGATGTGTTCGAGCTTGATCGCCGCCGCGTTTCATCGCGTTCGCTTTCCCATCGTTCCCAGCTACTCGCCGATTTCCACGGATTCGATGCCGCCGGCGAAGCGGCGGCTATGGCCGCTCAACAGCCGAAGCACCGGAGCGCTCCAGTTGGGCGCCCTAAAGATGATCTCACCGACGCTCATCACGCCGCGCGATTTCGATCTCTCGCCCTATTTTGAGATCGTCAAGTTTAATATCATCGAGAGCATGCGCTTCGACTACCGCAAGATCGTGTGGGCGGACGACACCCCCGCCGTGCAGATCAAAAAGGGCGCTTGAGCGCCGGGCCGGAGCAAACTCAGCCACAAGGAGGGGTCCCTTGAACGACGAACATGAACATTCCGGCACCAGCCGCGAATTGCTCGAAAAGACAATCGCGAAAATCCTGCATCGCCACTGTAATTTCGGCTGGGCGAACTATTACATCCCCAGCGAGAAGTTTCCCGGCCTGATCGAGGAACTGGCCGAGGCGGTGAGCCCCAGCGGCGAAGCCGGCCACGACGAACTGGTTAATTTCTTTCTCGGCGTTCAGCGGGTCGCATCGATCCAGGAGCGGGTCGAGCGCTTCGAACGCGAGTTCACGATATATCGCCGCGGCTAACCGCGGCCTCGTCTTGAGGATTGGCTGCCGATGGATGCACTTGAGGCGATTCTTTCGCGGCGTGTAATTCGCTCGTTCGCGACCACGCCGGTGGAAGTGGACCAGCTTGAGAAGATTGCCGATGCTGGGCGGCATGCGATGAGCGCGCGCAACCGGCAGCCGTGGCGGTTCGTTGCTATTAGGGATCGCGCCCGCCTGAAGGAAATCGGCGCGCTGTGCGCAACCGGAAAATTTGTCGCCGACGCGCCCGCCGCGATCGTCGTGCTCAAGGATGCCGAGAACGCCGGCTGGGCTGGTGTCGACTGCGCGCACGCGGTGCAGAACATGGCGAATGCGGCGTGGGCGATGGGTATCGGCACCTGCTGGGTGGGACACTTCGAGGGCACGAAAATCGCCGCGATGTTGAAGGTGCCGGCGGGTTGGGAAGTCTTCACGGTCCTGCCGTTTGGATACCCGGACCCCAAGAATCCTCCTCAATCAAAGCCGCTTAAGCCGCGCAGCGAAATCCTTCATTACGAACGATTCGGGAACCGCACGCCCTGAGCGCGGCGGACGATCGCTCCAGTGCGGGTTTCTGATAGGATTCGACTCGCCGGTGGGCATTTACCGGAACAGGAGGACCTACGCGATGGCGATAAAGCAGCAGACCCCGCCTGACGCACACAAGACGCTAAAGAGCACGCCGGGCGCGATATACCTTGACGTTCGCACCGAGGCTGAATTCGCCGCGGGCCATCCCGAAGGCGCGATCAACGTACCCGTCCTGTTCATGAGCGGCGGACAGCGCAAGATGAACGCCGATTTCGTCGATATCGTCGAAAAGATCATCCCGCGCGAGACAACGCTGGTCGTCGGATGCATGGCCGGCGGACGATCCCAACATGCATGCGAGCTGCTTGAGGAAGCCGGGTACAACAATCTGACCAACGTCGAAGGAGGATTCGGCGGCGCGCGCGATCAATCGGGAAATGTCATCGTCGCCGGATGGAAGGACGCAGGATTGCCGGTGTCGAACGACTTGGGTGAAGCTGCCTACGACGCGATCAAGAAGAAAGCCGGCTTCTGATGCCGATTCGACTGACAAGGATCTACACCCGCACGGGCGACAAGGGGACGACGGCGCTGGTCGGTGGAAAGCGAGTCTCCAAGGAAAGCATTCGGCTCGAAGCCTACGGCACGATCGACGAACTCAACTCGATTATCGGAATTGTCCGCACCTACCTGCCGGATTATCGCGCGAAGCTGGGCACCGATTTCGATTGGTATTCCGAGGCGCTGCGGCGCATCCAGAATGAACTCTTCGATGTCGGCTCCGAGCTCGCGACACCGCCGGACGGAGAATATCCGGGCATGCATAAGATGGGGCCGGGCGAGGTAAAGAAGCTCGAAGAAGAGATGGACCGGATGGAGAAGGAACTTGAGCCGCTCAAATCCTTCACGCTTCCGGGCGGTGGCATCCTCAACGCGTTTCTGCATCAGGCGCGCACGGTATGCCGCCGCGCGGAGCGCATATGCTGGCGGCTGAAGCGCGAGGAAGACATCAACGATCAGCTAATCGTCTATGTGAACCGCCTGAGCGATCATCTGTACGTGCAGTCGCGATGGGTCGCCAAACGGCTCGGCGAAAGGGAATATCTTTGGGACCGCGCCTTGCGAATCGAGGAAGAAGGGAAAGCATCTCGCGCCAAAGCGCGCAACGGCGGGCGCAAATCCTGATCGAGGTATCAATTGGAACAGGACGCGCATCACAAGCATCACGAAAAGCTCTATCTTAAGCAGGCGCAGATCGGCCCGATGGCGAATTTTGTGTACCTGATCGGCGATCCCAAAACGCACAAGGCCGCCGCCGTCGATCCCGCGTGGGACGTCGATGCAATTATCGATTTCGCCCGGCGCGAAGGCTACGAAATCGATAAAATACTCATTACTCACTATCATCCCGATCATTTGGGTGGCCACATGATGGGCCAGTCGATCGAGGGCGCCGCGCAGATGCTCGAGCGCATCAAGGCCAAAGTCTATGTCAACAAGCGCGAGGCCGAGGGCGTGAAGACGATCGCGGGATTGTCCGACTCGGATTTGGTGAAGGTCGATGCGGGCGATACGATCAAGATCGGCGAACACGAACTCAAGTTTCTCCATACGCCCGGCCATACGCCGGGATCGCAATGCTTCCTCGTCGACGGGAACCTAATCTCCGGCGACACGTTGTTCGTGGGATCGTGCGGGCGCGTCGATCTGCCGGGCTCCAATCCCGAAGATATGTACTACAGCCTCAATAAGACGCTGCGGAACTTAGACGATGCGACGGTCGTCTATCCCGGCCACGCATATTCTTCCGAATCGAGCACGACTATCGGCGATCAGAAGTGCCGCAACTTGTACATGCGCTTCGACTCGCTGGACGAATTTCTCGAAGCGATGGGGTATTCGAGCCGGTAGGTGCGCCGTCGAAATTACGCAGCCCGGCGGCGGGGAGTCTCGGCAATGCAAGATGCGACCTCTTTGCGGCTCGCGCCCATTCGCAAGAGGGAACGGACCATCAGGTCGATGCTGACGGAGGAATCCGCGGCCTCCATCTTTGCCACCCGCGACTGGCTCGATCCAAGCAGCCTTCCAAGCTGTTCCTGTGTCATTCGGCGGCGGCCTCGGCGCGCCTTGACCGCATCGGCCAGCCCCAGCTTTAGCTCGACGACGGCGGCCTCTTCCTCGTCCAGTCCCAGAAAATCCGCCGCGCTGCCGACTTTCCATCCCGCCGCTTCCAGCGCCTTTCTCTTGCGGTTATCCATCAATATCGTCTCCCGGCGTCCAGTTCATCGTAACGCCGCAGGCGCGCCTTGCATCGCTCGATGACTTGCTGCGGCGTGCCGCGGCTTTTCTTGCTGAACGCGTCAACGATTACAACCGCGTCGGCGTCAATTCGGCAAACGATCCTCCAAGCGTCGTCCCGGTCTACAATCCGTAGCTCGCAGCACCGGCTTCCAATCGACGGCATCGGCCGTAAGTGCGGCATCGAAAGAACCTCGCCGCGTTGCAGCCGCCGGAGTAAAACTCCCGCCTCGATGCGCGCATCCGTGGAAAACGGCGGGGTCTTTATCTCCGTGCGCAGCCAGACCAAGGGTTTGTCCGGAGCCTTGGCCATCAAACGGATATTATGTCATATTCGACATAAGGAGCAAGCCCCGATGCCGGGCCGGCACGCAGGGTTTTTCTGGTGCTGCCTAGCCGCATGATTCGCGGTTGGATAAAACCATTATCGCTACTCCCATGCGCGAGGATACCCGCAAACTTGCCGCCGAGGCCGAGAAGCTGCGCGAGCAGATCGATCGCCACAACTACCGCTACTATGTCCTCGACGCGCCGGAAATTTCGGATTCCGAATACGACAAGCTCATGCGGCGGCTCGAAGCGATCGAGCGCGAACATCCTGACCTTGCCACGCCCGACTCGCCCACCCAGCGCGTCGGCGCAAAGCCGTCGGAGAAATTCGGCATCGTCAAGCATCGCCGGATGATGATGTCGCTGGGCAACGCGATGGACGAGGCGGAGATGCGCGAGTTCGACAAGAAGACCAAGCGCTTCCTGAAGTCCGACGCCGATATCGAGTACGTTACAGAGGTGAAGCTCGACGGATGCGGAATCGAACTGGTGTATGAAAATGGTCACCTTGTCGTCGGCTCGACGCGTGGCGATGGCATCAACGGCGAGGATGTGACCGCCAATATCCGCACGATTAAGAGCATCCCGCTCAAGCTCGTGCATCCCGAGCATGGCAAGATTCCTCACCTGCTCGAGGTGCGCGGTGAGGTGATCATCCCGCGCAATGCGTTCGCGAAGCTGAACGAGGAACGCGAGACCGCCGGCGATCCGCCATTCGCCAATCCCCGCAATGCCGCTGCCGGGGCGCTGCGTCAGCTCGATCCGAAAGTGACGGCGTCGCGGCCACTGAATGCATTCCTGTATGCGCCCGGAGAGATTGAGGGCGTGCAATTCAAGTCGCAGTGGGATTTTCTGCGCGCGATCAAGTCGCTGGGGTTGCGGACGAATCCGCTGTCGAAAATATGCCCCAGCGTGGATGCCGTGCTCGAATTCTGGAACGAAATCAGCGAAAGGCGCGAGGCGCTCGATTACGATGCGGACGGCATCGTGGCAAAGGTGAACTCCTACGCGATCCAGGAGCAACTTGGCGAAGTCTCGCGCTCGCCACGATGGGCGATAGCTTACAAATTCAAGGCGCAGCAGGCCGAGACGGTCCTGGAAAGAATCGAGGTCCAAGTCGGCCGAATCGGCTCGCTCACACCGGTTGCGAAACTCAAGCCGGTGGCGCTCGCCGGAGCGACGATTTCCAACGCGTCGCTTCACAATCTCGACGAAATCCGCCGCAAGGACATCCGCGAGCGCGATACCATCCTGCTCGAACGCGCAGGCGACGTGATCCCGTACGTCGTCCGAGTGACCAAGCCCGCTCATCCGCGCGCGAAGTCGTTCGAGATGCCGCATCATTGTCCCGAATGCGGCGGCGCGATCATCCACGAGGAGGGAGAGGTCGGCTACTTTTGCGTGAATGCGAATTGTCCGGCGCGGATGCGTGAATCGATTCGCCATTTCGCGTCGAAAAATTGCCTCGATATCGAGGGGCTGGGCGACAAGCTCGTCGCACAACTCGTCGAGAAGGGGATGGTCAAAGAGCTTGACGATCTCTACTCGCTCACACTGGAGCAGCTTGCGGGACTTGAACGGATGGCGGAAAAGAGCGCGCAAAACGTGCTCGACGCAATCGAGAAATCGCGCAAGACAACGCTCGACCGGCTGATCAATGGGCTCGGCATCCGCAACGTCGGAGAGCATACCGCGCAGCAACTTGCGATGCGGTTTCGTGCAATGGATGCACTCATCGATGCGAGCGAGTACGACCTGATGTCGGTTCGCGACATCGGACCGGAGGTTGCGCACAGCATCCGCGAGTATCTCGACGAGCCGCGTAACCTGAATTGCGTGAAGCGCCTCATGAAGGTAATCGAGGCTGCTCCGCCCGCTGAAATACACGGCCGCGCGGCGCTGCGCGACAAAACCTTTGTCCTGACGGGAACATTGCCCTCGATGGGTCGCGACGAGGCCGAACGCAAGATCATGGCTGCCGGCGGGCGCGTCACCTCATCGGTCAGCCGCAAGACCGATTTCGTCGTCGCGGGCGATGATCCGGGCTCCAAGCGGAGGAAGGCGGAGGAGCTGGGCGTTCGCATCCTCGACGAAAAAGGATTGCTCGACCTGATCGAGGGTGGGGGCTGATGCCACAGCAGTCGCGTGCGCGGATTCATCTGGTGATTCGTGGCCGGGTTCAAGGCGTCGGCTTCCGCTTTGCGACATTCGATGAAGCTCGCGACTTGGGGCTGTCCGGCTGGGTGCGCAATTTGCCGGGCGGCGAGGTAGAGGTGTTCGCCGAGGGCCGCAGCGAAAATTTGCGAATACTGGTGGCGTGGGCGCATCAGGGACCGCGGCTGGCCCGCGTCGATGCGGTAGTGGAGGAGTGGCTTGATTTTATTGGGGATTTAGCGCCCTTCCAGATCCGCTAAACGACCGGCCTTTAACGATTTGCCTACATTAGTTATACTTTAAAAGCCTCCAGTCGAGTATTTGCAGGGCTAAGCGCGCCGGAGTAATTTTCAATCTAGCCGTAACCAAGAGGAAAGAGAGGACCGCAATGGCTGTACCACCTGAGGCGGCCGGACAAGCCGCCACATCGCACGATTCCGCCGAATCGAGCGGGGACCACAAGCCGCATGTTCGCAAGGACCGCGTCGTAATCCGTTTTGCCGGCGATTCCGGTGACGGCATGCAGTTGACCGGAATGCAATTCACGGCAGAGTCGGCGCTGGCCGGCAATGATATTGCGACGCTGCCGGACTTTCCCGCCGAAATCCGCGCCCCCGCCGGCACGCTGGCTGGGGTCAGCGGCTTTCAGCTCAACTTTGCGAGCAACGAGATTTACACGCCCGGCGACGAGCCCAGCGTTCTCGTCGCAATGAATCCGGCAGCGCTCAAGGCAAACCTGGACGACGTTCCGCCAAACGGCGTGATCATCGTCGACAAGGAAGCTTTCACCGAGTCGAACCTGAAACGTGCCGGATACAACGACAATCCGCTAACCGACCATTCGCTCGACAAATACCAAGTGATTCCGGTTGATGTGACCAAGCTAACCGCGCTTGCGCTGCACGGATTGGGGCTCAACAACCGAGCGGTATTCCGATGCCGCAATATGTTCGTGCTGGGGATGCTCTCGTGGCTGTACCATCGGCCGATGCAAAGCACAATCAGTTATCTTGAGAGCCGCTTCAAGAAAACGCCCGACATCCTGGAAGCCAACATCCACGCGCTCAAGGCCGGATTCAATTACGGCGAAACCACGGAGATGTTTGCCAGTTCGTACGAGGTGCCGGCGGCGCGAATCGAGCCGGGCCTGTATCGCAATATCACCGGCAACAGCGCAACCGCGCTGGGCTTCGTTGCGGCGGCGGTGAAGTCGGGGCGGCCGATATTTCTTGGCTCGTACCCGATTACTCCCGCAAGCGACGTTCTGCATGAATTGTCCGGCTACAAGAATTTTCCCGTTTATACTTTTCAGGCCGAAGATGAGATCGCCGGCGTATGCTCCGCAATCGGTGCATCATTCGGCGGTGCAATTGGAATAACCACTACTTCCGGACCCGGATTGGACCTGAAGTCGGAAGCCATCGGCCTGGCTGTAAAAGTTGAACTGCCGCTAGTTATTACCGACATCCAGCGCGCGGGTCCGTCAACCGGAATGCCCACCAAGCCGGAGCAGGCCGATCTTCTGCATGCGATGTACGGCCGCCACGGCGAATCGCCGATTCCGATCATTGCCGCCTCGACCCCTGCCGATTGTTTCGAATGCGCATACGAGGCGGTGCGGATCGCTATCAAGTACATGACCCCGGTAATTCTGATGACCGACGGACAGCTCGCAAACGGCGCCGAGCCGTGGTTGCTCCCCGATGTCGACAAGCTCCCGCCGATCAAAGCTGAGCTGCGGACCGACCCCAAGGGCTTCATGGCTTATATTCGCGATGAAGACACGCTTTCGCGCCCTTGGGCGGTGCCGGGCACCAAGGGACTGGAGCACCGCATCGGCGGCCTCTCGAGTGAGAACCTGACCGGCAACGTCAGCTACTCGCCGGCGAACAACGAACTGATGGTTCGGACGCGCGCTCGCAAGATTGCGGGAATCGCGCGCGAGATTCCGCCCACGCAGATCTTCGGCGATTCATCCGGCGGCGATCTGGTCGTTCTTGGGTGGGGTTCAACATTCGGTCCGATTCGCGAGGCAGTCCGGCAGGTCCGCGAAAAGGGCAAGAAGGTATCGCAGATTCATCTGCGCTATCTCAATCCGCTTCCCCGCGATCTCGGCGACGTGCTGCGGCGCTTCAAGCGCGTGATGGTGCCCGAGATGAACATGGGACAATTGGTCAAGATGGTGCGCACCGAATACCTGATCGACGCCTTCGGGTTCAACAAAATCCAGGGCCGTCCGTTCAAGGTCAGTGAAATCGTCACGCGCATCAATCGCGCCCTGGAGGACTGAACCAATGGCTACCGCGCTTACCCGGCAGGATTTTGTCTCCGATCAGGAAGTCCGATGGTGCCCCGGATGCGGCGATTACGCCATCCTGGCGGCCGTGCAAAAGGTGATGCCGGAGTTCGGCATCGCGCCTGAGAATACCGTCTTTATTTCCGGCATCGGCTGTTCGAGCAGGTTCCCTTACTACATGAACACGTACGGCTTCCATACGATTCACGGACGTGCGCCGGCATTCGCAACCGGGCTTAAGATGTCGCGTCCCGACCTCGATGTATGGGTCGTCACCGGCGATGGCGACGGCCTGTCGATCGGCGGTAATCACATGATCCACGTCCTGCGGCGCAATGTGGACCTGAAGATTCTGCTCTTCAACAACCGAATTTATGGCCTGACCAAAGGGCAGTATTCGCCGACTTCCGAGCTGGGCAAGGTCACCAAATCGACGCCGATGGGCTCGATTGATTTTCCGTTCAATCCGATTACGGTTGCGCTTGGAACGCATTCCAGCTTCGTGGCGCGGACCATTGACGTCGAACAGAAGCATTTGGGTGAAATGCTGCGGCGCGCACATGCGCATCGCGGCTCGTCATTCATCGAAATTCTGCAGAACTGCAACATCTTCAACGACGGTGCATTCAATGAGGTCAGCGACAAGGCGCTCAAGGCCGACCATCAGCTCGTGCTTGAGCACGGCAAACCGCTGATTTTCGGAAAAAACCGCGATCGCGGAATCCGGATGAACGGGATGCGGCCCGAAGTGGTGCAACTCGGCAATGGCGTGACCGAGAAGGACTTGGTCGTGCACGACGAGACGAATATTTCACTCGCCTTCATGCTTGGCCATTTCGAGGCGCCGCTGCCTACCCCGGTCGGGGTTTTCTATGCGATTTCGCGCCCCACCTATGATGCGGCAGCCAACAAGCAGCTTGCCGATGCGAAGGAAAAGATGGGTGCCGGCGATCTTAAAAAACTCCTCCATCGCGGCGACACGTGGCAGGTGGAATAGGAGCGCATCAAGCGATTTTGCTGTGAATTTAAACGGCCCGCGGGATACTCCCGCGGGCCGTTTTGTTTACTCGGCTCGCGGCTCGATTAGCGATCGCAGCCGTATACCTTCATCACGTTTTCACCCATCACCTTGGCACGGGCAGTCTTAGGCAGCCTGTGAGCGAGTTCCTCGACTTCCTCGATGTAGTTGCCGATGTGGTCCGGATGCGGAAAATCGCTGGCCCAGAAAAATTTGTCGGCGCCGATCAGATCGACCATCGCGGGCAGTGAAGTCTCGTCGGGATCGGCGGAAATCCAGCACTGGCGCTGGAAATAGAAGCTCGGCTTCTCCTTTAGCGGCACGGTTGCGCCGAACAGCGTTGCGTAGACGGCATCGAGGCGATCGAGCCAGTAGGAAATCCATCCTGCGCCGGCTTCCAGCAGCACCAGCTTGAATTTGGGGAACTTGTCGAAGGTGCCGTACTGGAAAAAGCTGGTGAACGCATGGCGGATCGCGTCGGCGGCGGTCACGTTTATGAAGTAATACTGCTTGTTGATGTACTTGAAATCGTAGCGACCCGGCAGCGCCCAAGGCGGCTCCAGCGACGGATGAATTCCAAGCGGAACGCCCAATTCCTGCGCCTTGGCGAAGACCACATCGTGATCGGGATGCGCATGCGGCTTGCGGGTCATTACAAACTGGCAAACCCATCCACCCTTGCATCCCGCTTTCACCGCGCGCTCCAGTTCCTTTGCCGCAGCTTCCGGATCGCCGAGCGACAGATGCGCGATTGGCACCAGCTTGCCGCCGCTATCGGAACAAAAATCGACGATATACCGGTTGTACGCGCGCGTGTATGCCTGCGCGAGATCGATGTCCTCGTTTTCGGTTTCGTAGAGGAGGGTCAGAGTGGGATACAGAAACGCAGCGGCGAGTCCTTCAGCCTCGATTCGCTTGAGCCGCTCTTTCGGATCCATCGCTCCGTATGGCGCCATCCCGCCGTATCTGAGGCTCTCGGGACCGATGTTGCTCCGCTCCTTGACGTTCTCGCGGGTCGTGCCCATCGCGGAGACGCCGGCCAGCCGTCCGCTGTGGAAAATCTTCGACTTCTTGCCGGCGACCTCGAGATATTCCAGCCCCTTGTCGTCCACACGCACCCGCACTGCCTTGGGCTTGTATTTCGCTTCCAGGTAGCGATCCCATAGTCCCGCGTCCTCGAGAATATGGCCGTCGGCATCGACGGCACCTTTGAAACTCAGCTTCTGGATTTCGTCCCGGTTGGCCGAACCGGTTGTCAAATGTTCTGTGGTCGCCATAAGCGCTCCTGATGATTCCGCGCGATTGCGGTCCATGGAATTTATAATGCAACTGAACGCAGGTTGCGAGGCTGCAAATAGACGCGCTAAGTGCTCGCCACCCACTGAATAACAATGGAATTCGAGTTGACGCTTCCATCAAATGGCGGATACTAAAAGCCTCGATCCAGCAGCGCTCGTTTAGAGCGCATCCGGGAGGTAATCCAATGGCCAATCAGCCGTCCGACGACTTGGTGATCATCAGCCCGGCGATAGGCTTAATCGCCCGCATCTTTTTCACGCTGATCTTCTTCCTCTCGGGTGTCACCCACTTCACAAATATGCAGAATTATATCGATTTGATGCCTGCGATGATTCCGGCGCGCGCCTTCTGGGTGAGCATTTCAGCGGTAGTGGAGCTGGCCGGTGCGGCCTTGATTCTCCTGAACTATCGCCCTCGACTGGGGGCGTGGCTGCTGGTTGTTTTCCTCCTGCCAGTCACAATTGTCGTGCATGGAACCGGGATGATCATGCTCCCCAGTCCGATTATGCGCGTGGTGAATGTGTCGATGTTCCTAAAGGGTTTGGCAATGATCGGATGTGCCCTGTTCATCACCCAGTCCGGCGTCGAGGGCCATGCCTAGGCGGCCAGTACCTCCACACTGGCCGCCTGAAAGCTGGCCCTGCCCGATTTCCCGAGCTAATGATGCGGCCACCATTTGGCTGCCGGCCGTGGCTCAGGAATCATCAAGTCGCTTGCGCAAAGGATTCCAGCCAGCCGTCCGTGACTCACAACCGGCAATGCGCCGATAGCGCGTTTCGTCATCAGGTTCGCAGCATATTCCAGCGTCTCTGATGGCGTGACGACGACCGGATTTGGCGTCATGACAGTCTTCACGGGGATCGCGTCCATAGACATAAGGCGATGGCCCTGCATGTCGTATTCGCTAAGGATTCCAACCAATTCCCCGTCTTGTACGACTGGGAGGCGCCGCAGGCCGTATTTTTTCAGGATTGCATGAGCATCGGCCAAACTGTCATCGGGGCCAATCGTGAACAGGGTCTTCGTCATTCGGAGTCCGACTAGCATTTTAGTCACCAGTTGATGAAATTTGATTAACAATGAATGCAAAAGACATGCCGTGGTGAAAGTTGCGTTAATGGGCCAATTTCTGCCTGCCGACATCGGTTGGAATGTATCCAACCGATACATCGTGAATCGGGTGGAAACACCGCTGCGCGCGGCAAAATTGTCTAGAAGCTGACGCGCTTGAACTGGCGCTCCGGGATCAGGCGCAGGCCGTTCATGATGATGCGCCAGAACCATGGAACGTAAACCACTTCGGCGTGCTTGCGCCACGCCGCATAGATACTGTCGGCGGCGGTGGCAGGCGACACCGTGAGTTTCGCGTCGTCGCGGCCAAAGGTCATGCGCGTATCCACCGTGCCCAGCTTCACCGTCATTACATGCACGCCGCTTTTTGCGAGCCTGCCCCGCAGTCCCTGCGCGAAAATCGCGAGCGCACCTTTGGCCGAGCCGTACACGTAATTCTTTGCCCGCCCGCGATCTCCGGCGACCGAGCCGATTATGATGATGAAGCCCGAGCGCTGCTGTTCAAGATGCCGCGCAGCCAGCGTAATCAGGGAGACCGCACCGGTGAAATTCTGATGCAGCGTTGCCAGCGCTTCGGCGGGATCTTCCTGCGCAGCCTCCTCGTCGCCGAGCGTGCCGAAACATACGATCACGCCATCGAGCCCGCCCAATTCATGTGCGGCATGGCGGATGAAAGCGTCGTGAGCGCCGAAATCTGCCGCATCGAAGGCGCCGGAGAGCGCCGGAACGCCGGAGCGCACGGCGACATCGGCGGCGGCGCGTGCGGTTTCGGTGGCATCACGCGAGGCCATGAAGATCCGCGCGCCTTCGCCCGCAAACTTGAGCGCGAGGGCGCGGGCAATCGGGCTGGTTGCGCCGAGGATTAAAATTTTCTCCATCGCGGATATCCCATTTTCGCCTAGGCCGGATCGATTCCCAGGCGGCGCGACAGGTTTGACGAGAACCGGCCTTCCGGATCGGCGGCAGCCTTCACCGTTTGCCATCGCGCAAGGTTTGGGTACATTGCGCGCACCGATTCTGGTCTAAGCCGCGCGTCCTTGGCCAGATAGACGCGGCCGCCGCGCTTTAGAACCATCGCGTCGAGCGAATCTAGAAATTCGAGCAGGCCGTCGGTGACGGGAAAATCCAGCGCCAGCGTATAGCCGGGCATCGGAAATGAGAGCATCCCCTGTTGCGCGCCAAATTTCTTTAGCACCGCCAGAAACGAAGCGCGCCCGCTGCGACTTGTAGCCTCGAGCGTTTCGATTAGGCCCGCGCGGCTTTCTTCCAGCGGCCATACGCATTGGTACTGCACGAATCCACGCTTTCCGTAAATCCGGTTCCAGTCGCGAATTGAATCGAGCGGATAGAAAAAGCTGTCCCAGTTGAAAATTGCGCCGGTCCCCGACTGGCGATGGAATGCATAGTAGACGCCGTTAAATGCCCGCACCGTGAGCGGGTTGAGCGTGACGCCCGGGAGATCGAACGGCACGACAGAGCGGACCTTTGGTTGGATGCGCAACGGCGCTTGCGCCATTTTTGCGGGCAGGTCCTGTGGCGCTGCAAAGTCGCCGACGCTAAGAACCGATCGGCCAAGTGCGCCCTGTGCGCTGGCGCAGTCGATCCATGCAACAGAATAGCCATATTGGCCGTCGGTGCGCTCGAACGCCTCGATTGCCGCGTCAATGTTGGCGGCGCGAATCAATTCGCCCCGCAAGTAGGCGCTCTGGATTCGCCTCATCCGGAGTTCCAGCTCGATGATTACTCCGGTCAGTCCCATTCCGCCGATCGTGGCCCAGAACAGGTCCGCGTTTTCCTCTCGCGAGCAGCGTTTCACCTCGCCCGACGCCAGCATCAGGTCGAAGTTGGTCACGTGCGCGCCCAGCGATGAGTCACGATGATGATTCTTGCCGTGGACATCGGCTGCCAGCGAGCCGCCGAGTGTTACAAACCGCGTGCCCGGCGTTACGGGAGGAAAGAATCCGCGCGGCATAAAGACTTCGATCAGCTCACCTATCGTTACGCCAGCCTCGCACCTCAGCAGCCCGGTTTCGGTATCGAATGCGAGCATCCGGTTGAGCCGCTGAAGATCGATGACGCGATTTTGATCGTTGAGCGCGGCATCGCCATATGCGCGGCCGGCGCCGCGCGCAATCAATGGGGCGCCATCGCCGGTAACCACCGCGGCCAGTTCGGCCAGCTTGTCGGGACGATAAAGATCGCTTTCCGAAAGCGGAAACCGGCCCCATCCCGACAGCACGCGATGATGCGATTTGGGCATTGCAGCGTGGCCGTTGGCGGACGAATCTGTGGTTGCAGCGCTCATTGCCCGAAAGATCAAACTAACAGGTAACCGCGCTGGGCGAAAATGGAAAGGCCCGCGGTGGCGGGCCTTTCAAACTCCCTCAATGCGTCCGCCAGCTCATCCCTTCGGCAGGCCGAGCACGCGTTCGCCGATGATATTGTGCTGAATTTCGCTGGTGCCACCGGCGATCGTGAGCGCCCGAGAAGCAAGCATCCGGTACGACCACTTTCCCTTATCGAGGGCGTGGGGTGCCTTGAATTCCATCTGGCTGTACGGCCCGAGGATTTCCATCGCGAATTTGTTCATGCGGACATTAAGCTCGCTTGCGCCGAGCTTCAGCACGGAACCTTCAGGACCCGGCGGCAACCCCTTCAAACGGCGCGTCAACTGACGATAGCCGGTATAGCGCAGCGCGCTTGCCTCGCAGGCAAACGTTCCGATCTTCTGCCGCACGCTCGAGTCTTCCCATGCGGTATGCCCGTTGGTGCGGACCAGCTTGGCGAGGCTCACTAGTTCCTTCACCTGGCCCATCAGATCGCGGCCACCGCCGATTCCGGATCGCTCGAACATCAGTGTGGTGATCGCGACCTGCCATCCCTGGTTCTTCTCGCCGACGAGGTTTTTCTTCGGCACTTTCACGTCCTCGAAGAAAACCTCGTTGAAGTTCGCATCGCCGGTGATTTGCACCAGCGGGCGCACGGTCACTCCGGGGCTGTGCATATCGACCAGTATGTAGCTGATTCCTTTGTGCTTGGGTGCGGCCGGATCGGTGCGGACCAGCAGGATGCAGTAGTCCGCATGATGCGCATCGGAGGTCCATACCTTCTGGCCGTTAACGACGAAGTAGTCGCCTTCCTCGACCGCACGCGTTTGCAGCGACGCAACGTCCGAACCTGCGCCCGGTTCCGAATACCCCTGGCACCAGATCTCATCCGCCGAGAGGATTTTAGGGACGTAGCGCTTCTTCTGTTCTTCGGTCCCCCATTGGATCAGGGTTGGGCCGACCAGCATGATGCCAAGGCCGTTGACGAGCAGCGGTCCGTTGGCCCGGGCCATCTCCTCGCCGTAGATCACCTGCTGGGTGATGGTTGCGCCTCGGCCGCCGTACTCTTTGGGCCATCCGATCCCGACCCATCCCGCGGCGTGCATCTTCTTATGCCACGCCAGCCGGCGCTGCCAGTCTTCATCGCCCGCGTCGTGCATTGGGTCCGCGGTTCCAACCGCCTTGTGATCGCGGGGCAGGTTGGCTTCGAACCAACCGCGCAACTCTTTGCGAAAGGCTTCGTCTTCTTTGCTGAAATTAAAATCCATGATGGCCTCCGGTTCCGGAAAGATACCGGTTCCTAACGCTTGTTATATAGAACAGCCGGCGCATCCGGGCAAGGACGCACTTTGGGGGCTAGTTCGCCGGCGTCGCGGGGAGGCCCATGCGGGCGCGGGCGCGTTGCGGTGCTCCGGTCGAAATCGACCATCGCATGATTGCCGCCGCAGTTCGGAACGTTGGTGCCATCACGATTGCTGGCAGAGTCTGTGACTTCCGGAGGTTTGTCATCTCCTGCGCCCAGTCCGGCAGAAGATCGATTCCCACCTCAATGAACATCCGCAACCCTAGCCCCAGCGTAGGCAGCATCGAAGGCGTGCGGAACAGGAATTCGATCGACTCTTTGGCCTGTGCACCCCAAACCAGTTCGGGACGCATCGCGCGGAAGTAGTCATTTACCTGCGTGACGCTGGTTGGAACGTCACGCGCGCCCAGACCCTCCGCAAGACGGGCAATTTCCGCGAAATATTGATCCTGCTCGGTGGCGGTAAGCGAATCGCCCGAATAGGCGATGTACCCTTTTAGAAACGATGCCACCTCCGCAGTATGCACCCAGGTGAGCAAACGCGGGTCGTTGGCCGAGTACGGCCGGCCGTCTGGCGCGGTGCCGACGACCGACTTGTGAATGCGTCTCACCGCAGCAATAGATTTTTCGGCGGTCGCGGTGCCTGCGTATGTCGTCGCGCCGACAAACGTCGCGGTACGCCTCAGCCGCAGGAGCGGATCGGCGCGAAAGTTGGAATGTTCGTAAACGCCCGCCATCGCCAGCGGATGGAGCGCCTGCAGCATGAGCGAGCTGATGCCGCCGGCGAGCATCGCGGGAAAGTCCGAATGGACGCGCCAAGTGACGCTATCGGGGCCGAACAGGCCCGGATCGCCGCGCGGATTGTCGTAGTCGATTACCGGAGCGCCGTCACCAGCCACCAGCCCGTGCAGCGAGGCTTCGAGTCCGCCGCGCGCCCATTCGATGATTCCGAATAAAGAAGGAATTCCAGTGCCGGTACGAGTGTTGGCTTCGGATTGAGCGTCAGCTTGCATGCCGAACTATTACAATAGATACTGTTACGGTGCAAGATGTCGTGAACGAGCGGGCGCAAAATTCTGAACGCTCCGCGATCCCGATCGACGAGTTGGCGCGTCAGGCCGGGACTACCACGCGGAATGTCCGCCTGTACCAGACCGAGGGGTTGTTGGCCCCGCCCAGGCGCGGCGGGCGCATTGCCTATTACAACCGCAGCCATCTGGAGCGGCTAAAACTGATCGCGCGGCTGCAAGGCCGCGGATTTTCGTTCGCCTCGATGCGTGAATTGTTCGACGCATGGGACAAGCAGCGCGGCGTCGGCGACATTTTGGGAATCAGCGAGCGCATCATCGGCGGATGGAACGACGAGGATCCGCAGGTCTTCACAATTCAAGAACTGGCCGCGCGGTTTCCATCCGGCGCCGATATCGAGACTTTGATCGCCCGCGCGGCGAAGCTTGGACTCGTCGAGCCACGCGACGAAAAGCTCTATGTCTCGCGGCCAAGCATGTTGCGTGCGGCCGAGGAATTGACCGCCGCCGGCGTACCGGTTGGTGCGGCATGCGACGAATTGGAACGCGTGCAACGTCATATCGAAAAAATCGCGTCCGGCTTTGCAAATCTGTTCGCGGAGCATATCTGGGATCCGGCGGCGCGCTCGGGATTATCCGCGGATCGGATGCGGGAAATTGCACAGACGCTGGAACGATTGCGGCCCGCTGCGTCGCTTGCGATTCAGGCAATTCTATCTCGCGAGCTGGAAAAGGCTGCCGCGCGCGAGGCAGCCCGCCAAGCGATGCGATTCAGACGCCGCACAAAACCGCGGCATTAGCCATTAATCCCGTTAGTTATTGTTAAATTTTCGTTACTCGGTTCATTTCGCGATGCGTCTGCGCTAAATCCGAATCACCGCCGATCTCATTTCCGGATTGCCGGCGGAGGATGCAGATGAAGAAAAAATCTCGCAGATCGTACTTGATGGCTATTCCGGTTGGCTTGGCGATCCTGAGTTCCGGATGCGCAGGATTCCAGGATTGGTACAACCAGCCGCGCGAATGGGGCAAATGCGCCGTCGGCGGAGCGGCAGTCGGCGCGTTGGCCGGAGCCGGCGCCGGGTTCGGTATTGCGGAATCCAACAGCAACAGTGACGGCGGCCCCTCCCGGCAGGCATCCGGCGCGGTAATCGGAGCCGCCACGGGCGCGTTGGTCGGTGCGATCGTCGGCCATTTCGTATGCGATTCGCCGCCGCCACCACCGCCTCCTCCACCACCCCCGCCGCCGCCACCGCCACCACCGCCGCCGGCGCCCGCCAAGCAGAAGATAGTCCTGCGTGGCGTCCACTTTGATTTCAACAAGTACAACATCCGCCCCGGCGATGCCGCCGTGCTTGATGAAGCCGTGCCGGTGCTGAAGGCGAACCCAATGGTGATGGTCAACGTGAATGGCTACTGCGACGCAATCGGCAGCGTGAAATACAACCTCAAGTTGTCTGACCGGCGCGCCAACTCCGTGGTGGAATACCTGACTCAGCAGGGGATTCCGTCCAGCCAGTTGATGCCGCACGGCTTCGGCAAGGCCGATTTCGTTGCAACCAACAAGACGGCCGAGGGCCGCGCGGAGAACCGCCGCGTCGAGCTGATACCTCAGGACTGAGTGCATATTTGCGGCATGGCGCCCGGCCAAATCCGGACGCCATGCCGCTTCATTGACATTTCCGCCGCGATTCCGAACACTCGAGCCGAGGGCATGCGTCATGCGGCTGTTGCATACAATGATCCGGGTGAACAACCTCGACGAGTCGCTCAAGTTTTATTGCGACATGCTAGGGATGAAGCTGCTCCGCAAGAAAGATTACCCTACCGGCGAATTCACCCTGGCCTTCGTCGGCTACGGCGGCGAGGATGAGAACACCGTCGTCGAACTAACCTGGAACTGGGGAACCCCGAAGTACGAAATCGGCAACGCATTCGGCCATCTTGCGATTGGCGTGGACGATATTTACAAAACCTGCGCCGATCTTAAGGCCCAGGGCGTCAAAGTGATGCGCGAGCCGGGCCCGATGAAGCATGGCAGCACGGTGATTGCCTTCATCGAGGATCCCAACGGCTACAAGATCGAATTGATCGAGCAGAATCGATAGCCAATCAGGTGAGGCAGGTTACGACGATGCGGCCGTGCGCGTTTGCGTCGGCAAAGAAATCGCGCAGCGCGTGGAATTGATCGATCAGCATATTGATCTCATCGGGCTCCCAGCCGCCGGGATAGAGGCCGAGCGCCTCCATTTTGGCGGGGTCGAAGCGCGCTCTCATTTCGGCTTCGAGGTCGCCGCGGCTCAGTTCCTTGGTAATGTCGGCGACTGCCTTCGCGTCGAAATAGCGCGCCTCTCCGTAGCCAAGGTCGTCCTCGCCGATTTCCGTGCCGCCCATGATCACTTGACTAAGCAGCGTGGGCCCCGGCTCCGGCTTGCCGCACATCAGGTAATGAATTGAGTGCCAGTCCTTTTCCAGGGACAGCGATGCAGCCGGGGCCGTTCCGCCTGCTCCACCGCCAGCACCGCCGCCTCCACCAGCGCCGCCCGCCATTCCACGCAGCGCGCCCATCCGCGCCTGCATGGCGTTGAGCAGGGCCTCCATTCCCTCCCCGGATTTGAGCTTTTCGAGGCTGACGCCCATCGCTTCGAACTGCTTTGCCATCCGATCTCGCATCTCCGGCGGCATCCGATCCAACTGCGCCGCCAGCGCTCCCGGCGCCATGCGCTTGGCGCGTTCCCGCATCGCGTCGGCTAGGCCCGCAAACTTCTCCATTGCGGGCGCCTTCCCCATGAATAGTTCGGTTACCGACTCAGGATTGGAAAGAATTTTCTTGAACTGATCCGGCTCAACTTGCACGAACTTACCGATCATCGACATGGCGGTATTCCCTCCCCGGGGCCTCAAGCATCTGCCCGTTGTCACGAGCCTGTCAAGCGAATGATTACGGCGGCGCCAGGATCTGTTTAGTGCGCTGGATTTGAGTTGTCTTCGACGAACGGCGGCGTCTGAGTCACGACCATCACCTGTTCCAGGCCGCGAAATTCCGCAGCCGGCTCGATCGCGACGCCGATGAACAGGCCGGGGCCTTCGCGATGGACGCCCTTGACGGTGCCGACCAATAATCCGCGCGGAAAGATTCCATCCAATCCGGAAGTCACGATCGTGTCGCCCTTGCGGATATCCTGAGAGCGGTCGACGTACTTCATGATTATTCCGTCATCGGCGGTTCCGGCGACGATTCCGCGTGCGCGGGAACGCTGGTCGAAACCATCCAGCGCGGAGTTGTGATCGTTAATCAGTAGCACGCGCGCCGCATGCGGGCTGGTCGCGATTATCCGGCCGATCACGCCTTCGTTCCCGATAACCGCCATCCCGGATTGAATTCCGATTTGCGCGCCGCCGCTAACGATGAGCGTACGATTTAGTCCGGTCGCGTCGCTGCCGATCACATTGGCCGCAACCGCGTTGAGCCCGAGCGCATCGCGCAGTTCGAGCATCTCGCTCAAATGGCGGTTCTCGGTTTCCAGCTCCGCCAGCTTTGCGCGATCGCTCTTGACGTGCGCCAATTCATCGCGCAGGCGGGCGTTCTCCTCGCGCACATGGACCAGCTCAAGATAATCCCGCACTATCGACGCGGTTCCCTCCGACAGCCGCGCAAAGGCGGCGTCCAAGGGATGCAGAGCCTCAAGGATTGCCGATTGAGGGCGCGCCGCAAGATCGCCCGGCCGCACCCCGGAAGAGATCAAATGAAGTGAAAGAATCAGCAGCACACCGCCGGTCAGCGGTACGCGATTTCGCCATAGAAAGCCGCCTTTCTCTTTAACGGCCATAAGGCGAAGGATTTATGAATCCGCCGGGGGCGTCAATCCACCGTTACGTCACGCAACAGCGACAGTTCGTCGAGCACCTTTCCCGCTCCCATCACGACTGCGGTCAGTGGATCGTCGGCCAGCGTTACCGGCAAACCGGTCTCTTCGCGCAGCAGGACGTCCAAGTTACGCAGCAGCGCGCCGCCGCCCGCCAGCACGATGCCCTTGTCGACGATATCCGAGGCCAGTTCGGGCGGCGTGCGTTCGAGTGCGATTCGTACCGACTCGACCACTTGGCGCACCGGCTCCATCAGCGCCTCCCGAATTTCCTCGTCGGTGATTTCGATAATCTTGGGCACGCCGGCGACGAGATCGCGCCCCTTGATTTCCATGGTCTGGATTTCGTTGCCGGGATACGCCGATCCGATCGTGATCTTGATTAATTCCGCGGTGCGCTCGCCGATTAGCAGGTTATACTTGCGCTTGATGTGCTGGATTATCGCCTCGTCCATCTTGTCGCCGGCCACTCGCACCGAGCGCGAGAAAACCACACCGGCTAGCGAGATCACCGCAACTTCGGTCGTTCCGCCGCCGATATCGACGATCATGTTGCCCGCAGGCTCGGTGATCGGAAGGCCCGCGCCGATCGCCGCCGCCATCGGCTCCTCGATCAGATAGACCTCTCGCGCGCCGGCCGACTCGGCCGATTCGCGGACCGCGCGCTTTTCGACCGCGGTGATTCCGAACGGAACGCAGATTACGATTCGCGGACGCGGACGCACGAGCGTCTTTCCCGAATGAATCTTCTGGATGAAATAACGGAGCATGTTTTCGGTGATCTCGAAGTCGGCGATAACGCCGTCCTTGAGCGGGCGAATGGCGACGATCGAGCCGGGCGTGCGCCCGAGCATCTTCTTTGCCTCGGCACCGATCGCGAGCACGCGGCGCGAGCCGCGCGAATCCTTCTGCACCGCGACGACCGAAGGCTCGTTGCACACGATCCCCTCGCCCTTGACGTAGATGAGCGTATTGGCGGTGCCAAGATCGATCGCGAGATCGTTGGAGAACCAGCCGAAAACTGAATTGAGAACCACCCGAATTTTCCCTTAATGCGCGCGGCTTTTTCGCCAATGCCGACGCTATTACTTTCCTAGTCCAAGCTTACAGGCGCCAACCCGCACAGGCAAGCGACAGGGTTCAATTGCGCACAGGAAACCCGGTGCAGTAATAGATTAGTTTAGATAGTTCGGCCCGCGCGCCTAATAATGAAGTAATGCGGCGCAAGAGGAGCTAGTTTTCGCCGGCACATGACATCTGAAGACCGCGTTATCGCTGCGAAAGAACAGCCGCCGACAATTCCACCGGTTCCGTTGCAATCGTTCTTCGCAAAACTGGTGGGGGGGGATGCGCGGGCCGGGATCTGGCTAGCGGCGATTCTGATTGTCACGGCCATCGTATACAGCCGCAGCTTCGACAATGATTTCATGTACGATGAGCGCCCGTTAATCGTTAACAACCAATACATCGGGAATTGGTCCTTTACATGGAAATCGCTGGCCAACGACGAATTGTACCTTCTCGACCCACTTCATCAGGCCCAGAGTTCCCATTTCCGGGCCCAGAATTTGTATTACCGCCCGATGGTAAGCCTCTGGATGGCGCTGAACTTCCATCTCTTTGGGAGCCATCCGGCCGGATGGCATGCGGCGACGATTTCGCTCCATCTTTTCGTAGTGTGGCTTGTATTTTGTATTACGTCGCTTCTGGCCGCCGACCTCTGGACGGCGTTGCTGGCCGCAGCGCTATTCGCATTGATGCCGCTTCATGCCGAGTCCGTAGTTGCCACCTTCGCGTTGCCGCTGTGCGTCGCATTCGAGTTGGGCTCGTTCGAATTTTACCTGCGTCGCAACGCAAGCCCAGTCTGTGATGGGCGGAGGACTCGCTGGCTCGCGTTCTCGCTCGTATTGTTTGGCGGTGCGATGCTGACTTATGAAATTGCGGCCACGGTTCCCGTCCTCATTGCGGTCCACGCCTTTATTCTTGGGCCAAATTGGCACGCTCGGCCAAGGAGGCCGCTGGCGGAAAGAGCGTACGATGCCCTCGCCGTGGTCTGGCCCTATGCACTTGAAGTGGCCGCCTATATGGCACTGCGGCATTGGGCGCTGATGGCCGTAAGCGGTAGGACGAAGCCTTTCCTCCCGCCGAATATGATGGAGCACTTGCTGCTGGATGCGGCTCTCTTGGCGCTGAATCTACCGAGGGTTCTAGCGATCTTCCTGATTATGCTTGTGGTACCGTGGTACGCTGGACCGACACATCGTATCGATTTTTTTGGTTCCGATGCCGTATGGAGCGTTACAGCACCCGGGTTCTACCTACCGCTTGCTGGCTTGGCGATGTTTTGCGGCTTGGTGTTCTTTCTGCTCAGGGGCCATCCGCGGCGCCGCCTCTACTGCTTTTGCGCCGCTTGGATTGTGATAACATTCGCCCCCGTACTCAGTCTGCTCGTATTCTGGGTCGATAGTCTCTTTCAAGATCGCTATCTCTACCTGCCCTCGTTCGGATTGTGTGTGATGGCCGCAGACTTGGCGATCGTGTTTGCGCGTGACAGCGAACGGAAAGCTAAAGCGGTTTGGGTTGGGGCGGCCGTCGCGCTGGTTGCCTATGCTGTCCTGCTCTTCTCCGTGCAGCGTTTCTGGCACGATGACGTCGCACTATTTTCCTACTATGTTGAGAAAAGACCGAATGATTCAAATGCGCACTTTCAGTTGGGATATGCTCTCCAGGAGCATGGCGACTTGGCAAACGCGCGCCAAGAGATCCAGACGACCATATCGCTTGAACCCCAAGCTGGCCCGAATCGGTTCGCTACCTTGGCACGCGTGGACGAGCGGCTCGGTGACCACGCAGCCGCCGCACGCGTGCTGGCGCAATGGGTCAAGAGTCTGGAGCATCCGGCCGCCGGTGCGTACGCCGAATTGGCATTGGCCGCGGATGCTGCTGGCGATACAAAGGGATCCGAAGCAGCGCTGACAGAGGCGGCGGCGCTGCCGGGCGGCGCGCAAACCGCGGCGACTGCCGACGCGCAGATTCGTTTCCGGCACGGCGACCGCAAGCGCGCCGAGGAAATCTTGAACGAATTGCTCCACCGTCATCCGGACAACGCCGAGGCACTCGATGTGCTCGGCGCAGTCCTGTTGGCCGAGCAGAACTATGGCGAGGCGGTTCAGGCCTACCGGCGCGAGGTTTCGGTTTTGCCCAATGCGCCGGGCCTTCATTACAAGCTCGCCCTGGCGCTCCATCAGATGGGCAGCGATCATGAGGCCCGCGACACATGCTCAATTGCGCTGACTGAGGCGCCAAATGATCCCAAGGCGACGGCGCTGATGGCCGCAATCGAGGCGGCCCTGCGGGTCCCCTCGAGGTAAAATCCGCACTGCGCTGACAAGGCGTCGCTTCAATTGCACATGGGAAAGCCGCTGCAGTAGAATACCCCGACCATGTTAGATGCAATGCGCCGCCACGCGTATTCGTGGTTTACTCGTGCGGTTCTTATATTTCTGGCCCTAATCCTGACCTTCTGGGGCTTGGGCTCAAGCTTTTTGACCCAGGTAAAGCCGGTTGCCGAAGTCAACGGCCAGCGGATTCTGGCCGAACAAGTCGAGACTCAGGCGGGGCAAATGCGCGAGCGGCTCTCACGGATGTACGGTGCCAACGCATCGACAATTCTCAAAAACGCTAACCTCCGACAACAGGCGCTCGATCAACTGATCGAGCGGCAGTTAATCGCCGACGAGGCGCATCATCTGGGCATCCAAATCAGCACCGAGGCCTTACAGTCGCGTATCCAGAGCGACACCGTGTTTCAGCAGGACGGCCAGTTCGATTTCACGCGGTACCAAGAGATTCTCGAGAATAACAATTTGACGCCGTCCGAGTACGAATCCGACCAACGCGATTCGATGGAAGAAGGGGCGTTGCGCGGAATGATCGACGCTGGCGTCATGGTCAGCGAGGGCGAGGTAAAGCACGCCTTCGATATCGGTCATCAGAAGATCGGCCTGCGCTACGCCGAATTCCCTTATGCGGATTTCACCGCAAAAATTTCGCCGTCAGAGAAGGACATTCAGGATTACTACGCCAAACACAGCGAGCAGTTCCGCGAGCCGGAACGGGTAAAGATCGTTTTCATCCACTACGAGCCTGAAGCGATGGCTGCGAATTACACGCCGACCGACAAGGAAATCAAGGACGTTTACGATCGATACGCGAAGACGCGTTTTTCGCATCCCGAAGAGGCGCGGGCGCATCACATTTTGATCGCCGTGCCGGCTGGCGCCAGCGATGCCGACAAGGCAAAAGCCAAGGCCAAGGCTCAAGATGTACTCAAGCAGGCGCAATCCGGCGGCGATTTTGCCGCTCTCGCGTCCAAATATTCCGACGATCCCGGCAGCCGCCATCAGGGCGGCGATTTGGGCACGTTCGGTCGCGGCCAGATGGTCAAGCCGTTCGAGAACATGGTGTTCTCGATGAAGCCCGGGCAGATATCGTTCGTCGAGACCCAATTCGGATTTCACGTGATCCGCCTCGATGAACTCAAGCCTGCGCATTCGGACACGATCGATGAAGCGCGCCAGGGAATTATCGACGAACTGCGTCAGGATGCCGGCAAGCGGCTGGTTAATGCTGCACTGCAAGGGGACGTATCCGCGGCAGCCGGCGGAGCGAACCTGCAGGATCTTGCGAAGAAGCGCTCGATGGAAGCGGTTGAGACCCCGTTCTTCGGTGCTGACGATCCGAACAAGCCTGCGGACCTTGCTCGTGAGGTAATCAGCCCAGTCTTTGCGATGACGCCGGGACAGGTGCGCGCGGTTCCCGCCCAGGAAGCGCCGTACCTGATTAAACTCCTCGATCGCAAAGAGTCGCGAATACCGCCGCTGAAGGAAATCGAGCCGCAAGTACGGGAGGCGCTGATCCGCACACTGGCGGAGGATCAGGCACAGGCAGCGGCGCAAAAGATGCTCGCCGGAATAAAGAGCCCCGCTGATTTCGACGCGTCCGCCGCCGCAAACCATCTGATTGTGAAATCCATCGATCCGTTTTCTGCCACCACACAAAACGTGCCGGGGATCGGCCCGTTTCCCGAGGTTTCCGAATTGGCCGGATTGGCGCCGTCGGTTCCCGCGATGCTCGAGCGTACGATGCGCAACGGTGGCAATGCCTACATCTTCGAGTTGACTTCCCGCACGGGGCCGACGGACGAAGATTGGCAGAGCGCAAAGCAGTCTTTCACCCAGCAGTATTTGTATCAGCGGCGCTCGCAAGCGTGGTCGCAATTTCTCGATCAGTTGAAGGATCAGGCCAGCATCAAAATCGATACGGAACAACTCGGCGCCGCATCGTCGATGTAAAGGAACTCCGTTCACGCGCGAGCGTTAACTGTGAATCCAACCGGCAGCGATCCGCACCCACCCAGCCTATCGCAGGTTGAAACGGGCGATTTTTTCTTTGCCGGTCAGGGCGTGAGCGTGCTGCTCATCCACGGCCTTACCGGGACTCCATACGAAATGCGCTACCTTGGCGAGCGACTGGCCGCGCGCGGCCTGCGCGTTCGCGGCATCAAGGTGGCCGGTCATGCCGGAGAGCCCTGGGAACTGGGTTTGACCAGCTACGATAATTGGTATGAGAGCGCGGTGAGAGGATTCGAGGAATTGCGCGCATACGGCGATCCGATCGTGGTCGTCGGCCTGTCGATGGGCGCGCTCCTGGCGGCGCGGCTAGCCGCCGATCAACGCGATTCGGTGGCGGGACTGGTGATGCTTTCGCCGTCATTTTTTCTGCCCACGTCAACGATGATCGCGGTCAAAATCGCGGCGCTTCTGGGCTCGCTGGCCGAAAAAGTTTATCTGTACAACCCAGCCGGCTCGGACATTCACGACGCCGCCGCACGCGAGATTCACCCCAGCGCCCGCCTGATGCCGTTGATGGCGCCGATCCGGCTGCTAGAACTGTCTGCGATTGTGAAGCCGCGGCTGGCGCAAATCACGCAGCCAGCACTCGTCATACATGCGATACACGATCACACGTGCCCGATTCGCAAAAACGTTGATTTCGTGATGAAGCATCTGGGCAGCACGGAGAAGCGCGCAATTGAGCTTGAGGACAGCTACCACGTAATCACGGTGGACAGTGAAAAGGATCGCGTCGCAAACGAGGTAATCGAATTCGTACTGCGCTTCAGAGTCGCTCCGCAAAAGCGCGCCACCGGATAGGGCTCGCGTCTGGTTACTTTCCGAGCATTGCCAGAACGTTAACCAGCGGCGCGCTGGAAATCTTGATCAAGCCGGTGAACGGCTGATCGAGTTCCAGAATCAGAAATATCGCCCCAGACACTGACATCGCGCTGACCAGCATCGTGATTATCACGGTTGCGTTGCGCGGCGCGAACAATCCAAAGCTGACGAACAGGATGGTCAGCCAAAAGACCACCACCACCAAAAATGGAGTTGAAATTGAAGAACCGCCCTGCTCGAACAACAGCCATCGCGTTTGCCAAACTCTAATCGCGATTGATTCGGCTTGCGACTGAATCGAGTGCTGAGACTCGGTGCGCGGCGTCAATTCCTCTATTTTATCGAAGATTATTTCTTTTGCAGCCGAGGGCGCATTGTTCTCATCCGCCGATGCGCCATCCTTGGGCCAAGTCAAATCGATCAGCCGGGCAAGGCCCGCCTTCAGCATGCCCCGCACCTCGGCGGTTTCGGGCCCGTAGTGAGCCAGCAGCCGATCCAGCAGAATCGCGTCGGCCGCCAATTGAGTAAGCTCGTTGCTTCGGGTGTCGTAAGAACTCTTGGCCGTAGCCACCATCAGGCCAAGTACCAGGGCGGACATGGTTCCGATCAATCCGACGCCGAGCTTAACCGTGTCCTTGGTGTCGGTGCTCAGATGATGCTCCGGAATGATCGTACGCAGCCACACGCCTAGCATCGCACCGCCGAATACACTTGCGAACACGATGGCGGTAATTTCGATTGGGCTCATGGTCCAGCTCGCCGGAATCAACCCTCGGGGTGGTAGTGTTCCTCGAGCAAATATTTGATATCGGGCCGGCCCAGCACCTCGATGAAACAGATTTCGCCGGCTTCGTTCAGATCGATAATCACCTGTCCTTCGATTGCCTGTAGCTCGACGCAGTCGGCAACCTTCACAGTAGGGGACGTGGCAAAGCTGGCGCAATTCTCATCGCCGCAGTCGCATATCGATTCAATTCGGAGCGTGCGAATTGCGGCTTCAAGCGGATCGGCGCCCTGCTGCTTGAGCAAAAACGCGATTTCTTCAAGCAAGTCGGGCAGCACGTCGGAAATCATCGGTGCCGGCATAGTTGCACCAGCGTAGTCGAAACTTTGTACCGATCAAGCGATGGCGTTACCCTAAACGCCGCGTTTATCGGCTCCCCAAATTTGCTTATGCAGTTGCAACTGCATCCGCGCGGGGATTCGATCTTCCAGAATCCATCCCGCCAGCTCTGCCGGTTCAAGCCTGCCGAAGACCGGGCTTAGCAGCACCGCACCGACGCGATCTGCGAGACGGCGTGAGGCGATCGCCTCGCGCGCCCATTCGTAATCGGTACGGTCGGCAACGACGAACTTGATTTCATCGCGCGGGGTCAGATATTCGAGATTGCTCCACAGGTTGCGGTCGCATTCTCCGCTGCCGGGACATTTCAGATCCATGATCTTAATTACCCGCGGATCGAGCCGGCTCACGTCAATTGAGCCGGAGGTCTCGATCATCACGGCTTTTCCCGAATCGAGCAGCGATTGCATAAGGGGATAAACGCCCTCCTGCAGCAGCGGCTCTCCGCCGGTGATTTCGATCAGATCGCATCGATACTTCGCGATAATCTCGGCGACCTCGGCGGTGCGCATTCTGCGCCCTTCATAAAAGGCATACTCGGTGTCGCACCATTTGCAGCGCAGATTGCATCCGGTCAGCCGCACGAAGACGCATGGCCGCCCGGCATGGGTCGATTCACCCTGCAAGCTATAAAATATTTCGTTTATGTGAAGACGCTCAGAATCCATGCGAGCCGTGTTTGTGCTGCCGCCATTTAGACGCGCATCGATGCCTTCAATCTTTACATGCTATCAGGGCGCCTATAGAATCGGAATCTCGGCTCAATGCCGGGTCATTCACCTGATGAGGCAAAGAGACCTCAAGCTCTTCCGCAAATTGCTCGAAGGCCGCCGGCGCGACATTCTGGAGGAAGCGGAACGTGCCGTCGGCACGATGAACGGCGTCGAGGAGGCGTATGCCGACCCGACCGACCGCGCGTCGCTGGAATCCGACCGCAACTTCCTGCTCCGGATGCGAGATCGCGAGCGCAAGCTGCTGGGCAAAATCGACGAGGCATTCACCCGCCTGGACGACGGTTCCTACGGCCTGTGCGAGGAATGCGGCGGCGACATCGGCGTCGAGCGGCTGAAGGCGCGACCGGTCACCACGCTCTGCATCGCCTGCAAATCCGCGCAGGAAGCGCGCGAACAGAAAACCTGATCGCGGCCGGGCAAGGCAGTTCGAAAAATATGAAGGTCAAGAAAGCGGTCATTGTTGCGGCCGGGATGGGCACGCGGATGCTGCCGTCGTCGAAGGTCATCCCCAAGGAAATTCTGCCGGTGATCGATACGCCGGCAATTCAGGTCGTCGTGGAGGAAGCCGTCGCCTCCGGCATTCAGGAGATCATCATCGTGATCAGCCCCGGAAAGACGACCGTGGTCGATCACTTCATGCCGGTTGAGGCGCTGGAACGGCATCTCGAAGAGCGTGGAAAGCACGACATCCTGGAGTTGGTGCGCCGCAGCAATAAGCCGGCGATGATCACCGTCGCCGAGCAGCACAAGCCGCTGGGCCTCGGCCATGCGGTCCTGCAGGCGCGCGAGGCGGTCGGCGACGAACCGTTCGCGGTGATGCTCCCCGATGACATCTTTGATTGTCCGCGTCCGTGCCTTCGCCAATTAATCGATGCGGCGGAACAGATGGATGCCCCGGTTGTGGCATTGTGCAAGGTCGCGCGCAGCGAACTGTCAAAGTACGGCATCGTCGATGCGAAGCCGGCCGGTCCGCGGCTGCATGAACTGCGCTCGATGGTGGAAAAGCCAGCGCCGGAAAAAGCACCGAGCGATTTCGCGATCATGGGCCGCTACGTCCTGACTCCGGACATCTTCGCGCTGCTCGCCGAGGGCAAGCCGGGGACCGGCGAAGAGATTCAATTGACCGACGGCCTGATGGCGTTGGCGCAGCGGCGCAAGCTGTATGGATATGAATTCGAGGGCGTGCGCTATGACCTGGGCGATCGCGTTGGGTTCATCTCGGCGCAAATCGGTTTTGGGTTGAAACGGCCGGATTTGGCTGATAAGTTGCGGGCTTACCTGAAGTCGGTCCTCGCACAATAAGACCCGCATTGACGCCTTGGATGGGGCAGTAGCTCAGTTGGGAGAGCACCACGTTCGCAACGTGGGGGTCGAGGGTTCAAATCCCTTCTGCTCCACCAAACCCAAATCCAAGAGGGGCAAAGGGCTGCGCGATTTGATCGGCGGCGCTACGGCGGTCAGCCTGGCGGGAGTGGTAGCCTCCGCGGCCACACCGCTGGTCAGCGTATCGCCGAATGCAGTAAATTTTGGCTCATCGACGGAGGGATCTCCGGCTCCGACTCAGAGCATTACGATTACGAATAATTCAGGTGGTACTATGAATATATCCAAGATGACATTTGCGGGTGCGCTTGGTTTTGCGATCGCTTCTTCAACCTGCGGAACACCGATTGCCGACGCAGCGTCGTGCGTGGTCGGGCTCTCGTTCACGCCGCAGTCGATTTCCGCTTCCGGCACCACCATCAATGGCACGCTGACAATTGCCGACGATGTCGTTAGTAGCCCACAAAAGTTTGTTAATTTGATCGGGACAGGGACCGCGCCGGTATCGAACGCTATCGCCTCGTATGCCCCGACGCCGGTTACATTCGCGGCCGCGATGGGATACTCAGCACAACAGAATCTCACCGTTACAAATACAAGCAGCAACCCATTGTATATGTCGAGCCTCACGCTGTCCGACCCGTCCGATTTCGGGATCGTGAACAACGGATGCCCGGTGACACCGAACAGCCTAGCGGCAAGTGGCAGTTGCACGATCGCGCTCGATTTCGCACCGCAGTCGAATGAGACGGTCGCGGGTAGCCTGATGATCGCCGACAATACCAGTTCCAGCCCGGAGACTGTCGCCCTGTCGGGCGCGACGCTTACCTGTCCGATCGGCCAACCCAAGGGTCCTACGCCTCCAATTGTGACTCCGAGGTTATTCTTCTCTGGTGGGGACACGCAACTTACTGTGACCTCGGTGGTGCCACCCGACCCCAATCTCATAGCGAGTAACGTGACACTTCTGCAGGTCGATTCGAACGGGAACAATCCGGTAGTGCTGGGGCAGATGTACGACGACGGGACGCATGGCGACGCAGTTGCGGGCGACGGCCAGTACACCGCACAGCCCACCGTCAATATTTCTTCGGCTGGGAGGATATATCTCGCGGTGCGCACAAATTATTCGGGACCTCCGGGATGCCGGCAGTCGAATAACAACGAGCGCCCGATTGACGTTACTCCGCCACAATCGCAATTCAATCGTGCCCAGTTCGACGCGGAAAACAATGCCCTAACAGCAGGGGAAAAATTCCTTCAAGATGACATCGCAGGCGGAAAAAGCACCGCGCAAGCGGCACAGGATTTGGTGAATTACATGAAGGCGAATTTTCCCGGAGTCGTTTCTGACGCGGCAGTTGCTGGGACCTTAAACGATCCCACCGGCGTCTCGGTAACATTCACCAGTGGACGGACGGGAGGCTTTCTTCTCGATTAGGCACCTGTGGAATATCGCTTCTGTGGTAGGCTCGCATTGTCTCAACGGGATTGTCAGCCGCGCAAATTCTGAGGAAAACGATATGAATGTTACAAAGGAGAAAATTGCCGCTTTTGTAAGCCTGATCGTAGTAGCTATCGTTCCATCATCTATATTCGCACAGGCGGTTACTACTTATACCACAAATTCCAAGAGTATCGTCTTAATGCCATACGTCGATGATTTCGGAATGTACGATGCGGGCGGAAATCTGATTAATGACCTTCCAAAGGCGTGCGGCACCTCAGATCCCTTTCCAGTTGTCTACGCAAATGTAGAAGCCTTCAGAGGGATGGGCAACGATTACGGCGTGATAGGCATATCATCTCATGGATGGGTAAGGCCAGAGACCGGTCAGGTTGAAATTATGACCCGCGAACCAGTCCCACCGCTGGGCGCGCCTATGGACCAGAAAGATATTAATGATGTCCTCGATAAATACCTTGGTTCTCTTGAGCGTCCTCCAGAAGATAAGGACACTACCCCTTATTTCGCGATTACGCCGGCGTTTGTCTCTCATTACGCGTCGCCCTATGCGGTTAAGGTAGGTCCTAACAGTTACGGCTACGAACGCCTTAACTATGTGGCCGCATGTGAGTCCGATGCGAACCCGACGATGGCCGCAGCATTTGTCGGAGACGAAAGCATGGGCGCTTATTTCGGGTACACAGAGAAGGCTAAGGCTTGGCAGGAGGATACAACCGCCTTTGACCTTTTTGGAGTCCTAACCAATTTCAAATTGACTGACGATCAGCGAACGACTTCGAAGGCATACGCTCAGGCTGGAACGGACGGCGGCTTTTCGTTGGATTCAGTTAGCGACCAGAACTTGGCGATCGGAGGCCCGATCGTGAACGGCGGGTTCGAGGACACGGACACCAACGGCAGCCACCTCGTCGGGTGGACACGGCACTTCGAGCCAAATGCGGGAGCGATGAAGGACGGCCACTTTTGTGGCGATGGTGATACGGTCTGTACGCCGGCAGCCGGCGACGAGGCCTCGAAGGCCACTCGAGATGAGGCAAAGACTGGAAAATATTCCGCAGAGCTAGGACGGTGGGAAAATTCAAAAGGGCCGCCCGGTACTGATATTTGCACCGACTCGGTCGATAAGCAGGAGTCGGCTGGAGATGACCAAATATATCAGGATGTTACATTAGGAAAACGCACAGCGAATGGTGGCCCCAAATCGTTCACGCTTACTTTCGATTACATTCGTTCTCCACCCCAAAGTTTGACGCTTAGTCCATTGCTCGAGTTGGAATTGTAGAACGAATCCATACGATTGCCCCTCCTTTAGGCAGCTGTATTCGTGCATGTGTAGTAGCGGCTTAGCTGGGTATTTTATCGGTCGCGGCTCACGTTTCCTTCCTTAGCACATCCGATCCACCACGTCATTGTTGCAGCTTTCCTAACACGTCCGCTGGTTCAAAATTCCCAGGGCAGGTCACGGCGGTTATCCTTGGCTTCGCGGATTTTGGCTTGGGCGTTTCGCAATTGGGCATCGAGCGGTTCGGTGTCCATCCGCGCAACAATCTGGCCCGCATCGACGGTGTCGCCTTCGTGGGCAAGGATCTCCGCGATTCGGCCCTGATATTTTGTCGCGATATCCACCTGCTTGGCTTCCAGCTGGCCGTTAGCGCCGGCGAAACCGGGAGGCAGCGCGGGCTTGTTCAGGATAAACCACGCAATCGCTCCACCGCCAACTACGACGATTATTAGCCCTAGGTAAACAAATTTCTTCGACATTGGCTTACCCTCGGAGCTATCTTGCGCCTATATTTGGACACGGTGCAATCATGGCTGTCCCTATTCGAAATTCCAAAAAGCGCGGAAAGCCAAAGGCTCTCTCGTGTCTCTCAAGTCTCGGGGAAGGCTAGCCTTATCTAAAACAGCGTTCTAGTAGCGTTCCGGCATTCGAGCGCGCTGTCAACCAATCGGGCGTCAACCGCCGCTGATCAACTCGCGTTATAGAGAGCACCTCGCATCAGACTGTGTCCTCCACCAAAACCAAACCGCACGGCGCGAAGGGAAATCGGCACATGGCCGATTTCCCGCGCGGGGCGCGTTTCGGCTCTTAGTCAACCCCAATGCAACCGAATCGGCCCGATGCCAGCCTGCAAGCGGGTTGTGGTCCGCAAAAACGCTTCGCATCCGGTTGAAACCAAATAATTCTTGGGGATCTTGTCAAAATCCCCAAGAACTATGGAACGTTTAAGCCCATGCAAATTATTTTTGCGGACCACAACCGTTCAGCATCTTTTACCGGACACCCAGGATAGCCCTCGTGACGCTTGGCCGCCACAAGAATATTTTTCGGAGCACTGCGGGAACACGAATGAGCGTTGAGAAGTAAAATCGAGATGTGCCGGATTTCCCTGCGGTTTCGGAAATTTGATATGGAGAAGATGCTAAATTTCAAGAGCACCGATGCGATTCGGGACGAAACATGGGATGTTCTGCCGCCCCCTGCGGATAATTTGAATGCATTTTCACCGCATACTTGAAAGTGTCGTGCTGACGACGGCTTTGGTAACGAGTGGCTGCCTGATCGGACCCAACTTCAAGCGGTCCGCAGCGCCGGTTGCCGCCAAATGGTCGGAAACCGGCAGCCAGGGAGTGGATTCCGAACGTCGCGAGTATCGGGATTGGTGGACGTCGTTTAACGATCCGGTGCTGACGCATTTAACTCAGATCGCCTACCTGCAGAATCTGACTTTATTGGCTGCCGGTGTCAGGGTCCTTGAGGCGAGGGCACAGCTTGGAGTTGCAATTGGCGAGTTCTACCCGCAACAACAAACCGTAGGTGCATCTCTCAGCTACAATCGGATCCCGGATTCGTTGCCGTACAATATTATCAACAACACTTACTGGGCCGATCAATTCGGGGCGCAAGCGGCTTGGGAACTCGATGTGTGGGGTAAAATCCGCCGTGGCATCGAGTCCGCGGATGAATCATTTTTAGCTTCGGTCGCCGATTATGACGACGTACTCGTCACTATGACTGGTGATGTGGCAAGTACGTACGTGCAAATTCGCACTCTTCAGGACCAGATTGCCATCGCCAATCAGAATGTTGACCGCCAAAAGATCGCATGCCAAATCGCCGAGGCAAAATTTCATGGCGGCACCGCGAGCAAGCGCGATGTATATCAGGCCGAGAATGTTCTGGGTTCCACCGAAGCTGCAATTCCTGCCCTCAATATTCAGCTGGCAGAAGCGAAGAACTCGCTGTCAGTGTTGCTCGGGGTGCCTCCCGGAATGCTCGATAAGTTACTGGCGGGGTCCAAGGGCATCCCGACTGCGCCGGAGCAAATTGCCGCCGGCATTCCGTCAGATTTGCTCGTCCGGCGTCCCGATATCCGTCGCGCGGAACTGCAGGCGGCTGCACAATGCGCCCAGATCGGCTTCACCAAGGCGGACTTGTTGCCGGCCTTCAACCTGATCGGGAGCGTGGGAACCCTTTCCGGCACTGTAGGTACGTCGACGCTTGCCACCGCCTTTTCGGCCAGCGCTCTGGTTTACAACGTCGGCCCATCGCTGCAGTGGAACATTCTGAATTATGGTCAGATAACCAATAACGTGCGCGTTCAGGATGCGAAGTTCCAAGAGTTGCAGATTCAGTATCAGAATACCGTGCTCAAGGCGCAGCAGGAGGTCGAAAATGGCCTGGTTGTCTTTGTCGAGTCGCGCAATCAGGCCAAATTTTTGACGGAGAGCGTCACAGCCGCAGAGGGTGCGCTCAGCATAGCAATGCTTCAATATCAGCAGGGTATTCTGGACTTCACCACCGTTCTGACCGCTGAACAGAATCTGTATCAGGCGCAAAACAGCCTGGCCATTGCGCAGGGAAATGTGCCGCAGGGGCTGATCGCAACATACCGGGCGTTGGGGGGAGGATGGCAGATTCGTATGGGCCATGATTTTGTTCCGCAAGAAACGCGTGACGAGATGTCCGATCGAACCAATTGGGGAACATTGCTGACGCCGAGCCTGATGAAGCCCAAAGCGCCGGGACTCCCCGGTCCAAAGGATTCATCGCCGGCGCCGGGATTGCCGGAATGGTGAGACGGGAAATGCACGCCGGATATCATTTTTCTTTCGCAAAAGCATTTAGCCGCATTCTTTTAATCCTGATCGCGGCCGAAGCGCTTGGAACAATCACCGGATGCCACGGCGGTGATGCCACGACCGAGATTCCTCCTCCGATCGTGACTGTGGCCCACCCCGTCACCCGCTCAGTCAACGACTATTTGGAATTTACCGGCAATCTCGCTTCGATCAATTCCGTTACGCTGGTCGCCCGCGTTGAAGGTTTCCTCGAGCAGATTCATTTTCAGGATGGAGCGCGGGTAAAAAAAGGCGACCTGCTATTCACGATTCAGCAAGATCAGTACATAGCGCAGCTACAACAGGCGAAGGCCCAGGTTGAGGCTCAGAAGGCCGCACTTTGGCACGCGAAGACGGAGTTCGAGCGCTACACGAGACTGCTGAAGAAGGATGCGGCATCGCAGGTCGACGTTGACCACTGGCACTTTGAGCGGGACAGCTCCGCAGCCGCGCTAATTTCAGCGCAGGCACAGGTCGAAATTGCCAAACTCAACCTCGACTATACGGAGGTAAGGGCGCCCTTCGACGGCAGGATGGGGCGCCATCTGGTTGACCCGG
The DNA here is from genome assembly GCA_035524375.1 of Binataceae bacterium (SeqCode). Taxonomy (GTDB): domain Bacteria; phylum Desulfobacterota; class Binatia; order Binatales; family Binataceae; genus Binatus. The sequence continues at coordinate 132,220 of DATKOZ010000047.1, forward strand.
GCAATTTGGTCGGAGCAATGGGGCAACAGACGAAACTGGCCGAAATTGAACAACTCGACCCAATATACGCGTACGTTACGATCAATGAGCGCGAACTCCTGCGCATCATGAAACGAAGGAAGGACCAGGCGCGAGAAAAAGCTATCGAAGGGACAATTCCGGTGTTTTACGGCCTTGCGAGCGAAGATGGATTTCCACATGAGGGTCGTCTCGACTTCGCATCGCTGAACGTTACACCGACCACCGGAACTCTGCAGTTGCGCGCCATCTTTCCCAATCACGATCTGATCGTGATGCCGGGTCTTTTCGTGCGCGTGCGCATCCCCGTCCCGGAAGCTCGCGACGCCTTGCTCGTGCCAGGCGACGCAATCAGCTTCGATCAACAGGGCGAATACGTATTGGTCGCGAATGACAAAAATATCGTGGAGCGGCGCAGCGTCAAGACCGGGTTTCAAGTCGGAGATATGATGGTCGTCGACCAAGGGCTTAAGCCAGGCGACCGCGTGATCGTGGAAGGTCTGTTGCAGGCAATCATTGGCCGCCAAGTCAACCCACAGGCAAAAGACTCCGTTTCCCCCGACAAGACGCAAACCGCGGGCGGGTGAAGCTGCTGGACCGGGAGAACGACTAACGTGTCTCGATTTTTCATCGAACGCCCGATCCTGTCGAATGTAATCGCGATAATCATCGTATTGCTCGGGCTGGTTTGCCTGCTGAACCTGCCTGTGGCGCAGTATCCTGAAATCGTCCCGCCAACGATACAGGTCCGGACAAACTATCCGGGCGCAAGTGCGGAGATCGTTGCTACGACCGTTGGCATACCGATCGAACAGGGAGTCAACGGTGTCGAGAACTCCCTCTATATGCAATCGACCAGCGGTAGCGACGGCACCTACACGCTCACCGTGACGTTTAGTGTTGGGACGGACCTCGATGCCGCGATTGCACTGGTACAAAACGCCGTCAACGGCGCATTGTCCCAGTTGCCGGACGCGGTCCAAACTCAGGGCGTAACGGTCCAGAAGGTCAGCACCAATATCCTGCTCATTGGCAGCCTATATTCTGACCACAACCAATTCGACGAAACCTTCCTCAGCAACTATGCGATCATCAATCTGCAGAATCCGATCGCCCGCTTGCCGGGAGTCGGACAAGTGCAGGTACTCGGCGCCGGACCGTACAGCATGCGCATTTGGCTCGACCCGATAAAGCTGAAAGCGTTCGGGCTGACGGTGCTCGACGTTCAACAGGCAATTCAGAATCAGAATGTTCAGGTGGCCGCGGGCCAGCTTGGAGGACCGCCAGTCGCGTCCGATCAGGTATTTCAGTTGACAGTGAATACGCTTGGACGCCTGACTGACGTATCGCAGTTCGAAAATATTATCCTGAAATCTCAGCCCCCCACCGATCGCACCAGCCAGGACACTCAGTCGGAAACCTACGCTCAAGCCGCCGCAATTGTCCGGATCAAAGATGTCGCCCGGGTTCAACTCAGCCAGGAGACATTTTCAAATTTTTCCGGCTTAAGCGGCCGGAAGGCCGCGCAACTCAATGTGTATACGCTGCCGGGTGCAAATGCCTTGAAGGTGTCGCAGGAGGTCTCGGAGCTGATGGCCAAGATGAGCCAAAAGTTCCCCGTCGGACTCAAATACGCCTCCCTTCTCGACACCTCCTTGTTTATTCGAGATTCGATCCACGGCGTGTATTCCGCGCTGATCGAGGCCGGAATTCTGGTGTTGATAGTAATAATGTTGTTCCTGCAGAATTTTCGAGCAACGCTGGTTCCGGCGACTACCGTTCCCGTTACAATCATCGGCGCTTTCGCCGCGATGGCCCTGCTTGGCTTTACGGTCAATCTGATGACGCTCTTTGCCTTGATTCTGGCGATAGGGATCGTCGTGGATGACGCAATCGTCATTGTCGAAAACGCCTCGCGCTACATCGAGAACGGCCTCTCTCCAAAGGATGCCGCCATCAAGGCGATGGAGGAGCTGACCGGGCCGATCCTCGGTATCACATTGGTGCTGATATCGGTGTTTCTTCCGGCGTCGTTCCTTCCCGGCATTACCGGTCAGATGTTTCGGCAGTTCGCGCTCGTGATTGCGTCAACCGCGCTGATTAGTGCCCTAAATGCGCTCACTCTCAAGCCGACGCAATGCGCACTTTACTTGAAACCGCGTCCGAAGGACCAGCCAGTCAACCGGTTTTACCAAGAGTTCAACCGAATTTACGGCATTATTGAGGATCGCTACGTCAGCTTGGTTGATTGGATGGCGCATCGACCCGGGCGGATGGTCGGGGTCTTCTTTTCAATCGTTGCTGTAGCTGGGCTCATGTTTGCATTACACCCGACCTCATTTCTTCCGCTGGAGGATCAAGGTTATTGCATTGTGTCCGCCAGGCTGCCTCCCGGCGCCGCGCAGCCGCGCGTGCAGGAAGTAGCAAGCGCCATCGACTCGGTACTTAAGGAAACTCCCGGAATCAAAGGTTGGGTGACCAGTGGCGGCGTTTCGGCGCTCGATTCGGCAAATTTATCCAACGCTGTGACTGTCTATGCCATGTACGAGGATTGGGGCAACCGCCAGGCCGGTCTTGATCAGGACCATATCGTTGCCGACCTTCGCCGGCGGTTGCAGTCAATCCGAAAGGCTGAATTCGACGTGCTTATTCCGCCGCCGATTCCGGGACTTGGCCAGGCTGGCGGATTCCAGATGATGATTGAGGATCGGACCGGAGTCGGCCTGGGCGAACTGCAGAAGGGAGTTGAGGAACTGATCCGAAAGGTCCGCGGAAACCCCGGCTTGCGTGGCGTTGCAACCACCTTTAGTGCAAATAGCCCTCAGCTTGAGCTGGACATCAATCGAACAATGGTCGAATCGCTCGGGGTAACGATTAACGATGTATTTCAGACCGTGCAGACCTATCTTGGATCTAGCTACATCAACCTTTTCAATAAATTCAATCAGAGTTTTCAGGTGCGCGTGCAGGCCGATGCCGATTATCGCAAGCAACTGGCAGACATCGGAAATCTCTATGTCGCGAATCGGACCGGTCAGATGGTACCGCTGGGCGCCGTCCTGAGCATTCATCGAGTGCTCGGCTCGGAGCTTTTGACTCGATACAACATGTATCCGGCCGCGATTGTAGTCGGTAATCCCGCTCCGGGTTACAGTTCGGGGCAAGCGCTCGAAACAATGGAGCGCGCCGCCAATACCGATTTACCGCTGGGAATGGGTTTCGATTGGACGGGACTGTCCTACCAGCAAAAGCTGATCGGAAATCAATCCTATTTCATATTCGCGCTTTCGATAACTTTGGTTTTCCTGGTCCTTGCAGCGCAATACGAGAGCTGGACGGCGCCTGCCGCGGTGGTGCTGACGGTGCCGATGGCGCTGGTCGGTGTCATTATCGCGCTCATCCTTCGCGGATTTGCCACCGACCTTTATACGCAAATCGGACTGGTATTAATGATTGCGATGGCTGCAAAGAACGCGATCCTGGTGGTTGAATTTGCACGCGAGTTGCAAGCGGAAGGCATGACCGCGACTGAAGCGGCGGTCGAGGCGACGCGCCGGAGATTTCGCCCGATCGTGATGACGTCGATCGCATTCATTTTGGGCGTGGTTCCGCTGTTGACCGCAACCGGCGCAGGAGCGGCCAGTCAGCAGGCGCTGGGCACGGTAGTTTTCGGCGGCATGCTCGCCACGACGCTTATCGCCATTCCGTTTGTCCCCGTGTTCTATATCGTCATGGAAGGTTTCTCCGAGCGGCGAATGCGGCGAACTGGACGAACCCCGGCGCACGGCGAAGCCGTAGCAGTGAAAACGGACGGGGGATGATCGGACCGGTTCCCACATGTCGAAATTCTTCATTGAGCATCCGATCTTTGCCAACGTCATAGCGATAATTACAGTCCTACTTGGCGCGGTATGCCTCTATAGTCTTCCGGTCGCTCAATATCCTCAAATCGTCCCGCCGACAATTCAGGTAAGCACCAATTATCCGGGCGCGAGCGCCGAAGTGGTAGCTAATACTGTCGGAATACCAATCGAGCAGGCGGTCAACGGAGTCGAGAATTCCATTTATATGCTGTCCACCAGCGGCAGCGACGGCAGCTACACGCTAACCATTACGTTTCAGATTGGCACCGACCTCACTACGTCGCTTGCTCTGGTACAGAACGCCGCCAACGCTGCGTTGCCGCAACTGCCAACCCAAGTGCGAAAACAAGGAGTGAATGTCCGAAAGGTCAGTACCAATATTCTGCTAATTGAGAGCCTATACTCCGACGACAATCGCTTCGACGAAACCTTCCTCAGCAATTATGCGATCATCAATCTGCAGAATCCTATCGCCCGTCTGCCGGGGGTCGGACAGGTAAACGTTCTTGGAGCGGGCCCGTATGCGATGCGCGTGTGGCTCGCTCCCGACAAGCTCAAGGCTTACGGAATCACTGTCAACGAAGTTCAAAGGGCAATTGAATCCCAAAACGTCCAGGTGGCGGCGGGTCAAATTGGCGGTCCACCAACCCCCTCGGATCAAATCTATCAATTCACCGTAAATACCGTGGGGCGGCTGTCGGATGTTAGCCAGTTCGAGAATATCATAATCAAGAGCGCGCCACCGGCGCCCGAAGGGAACCAATCGCACCCAAACGGCCCAGCCGCTGCGCTGGTACGCATCAAGGATGTTGGCAGTGTTCAACTGAGCCAGCAGGTTTACAGCATTTTTTCCGGATTGAGCGGCAGGCCAACGTCGCATCTCGCGATTTATGCGCTGCCGGGCGCCAACGCGCTTCAGGTTGCACAGGAAACCCGCCAGCTGATGGAACAGATGGCGAAAACGTTCCCCCAAGGGCTCAAGTATGAGTCCTTGTACGACACAACCAAGTTTATCAACCAATCAATCAACGGCGTGTATTCGGCTCTGATCGAGGCTGGCGTATTAGTGCTAATCGTCATCGTTCTGTTTCTGCAAAATTTCCGCGCTACTTTGGTACCGGCAACCACCGTACCGGTTACGATTATCGGCGCGTTTGCCGCGATGGCGATGCTGGGTTTTACCGTCAACCTGATGACATTGTTTGCGCTGATTCTGGCGATCGGAATCGTCGTCGACGATGCGATCGTGATTGTAGAGAGTGCGTCCCATTACATTGAGACAGGTCTGTCGCCCAAGGACGCCGCAATCAAGGCGATGGAGGAGCTGACCGGACCGGTTTTGGGCATTACGCTGGTGCTCACGGCAGTTTTTTTGCCGGCGTCATTCCTGCCCGGCATTACCGGCCAAATGTTCCGGCAATTCGCACTGGTGATCGCCGCGACGGCGATAATCAGCGCACTTAATGCTTTGACACTCAAGCCAACGCAATGCGCACTTTACCTTAAGGCCATTCCAAAAGATCGACAGGTGAATTGGTTTTTTCGGGGATTTAATCGCGGATATAAGGCGATCGAGGATCGGTACATCAGCTTGATCGAGCGAATGGTGCATCATCCCAAGGCGATGGTTTGCGCGTTCGTGGTAATCGTTGGTTCGGCAGGGTGGTTCTTTTCAGTTTATCCAACGACTTTGATGCCGCTAGAGGATCAGGATTATTGCATTGTGTCTGCGGAGCTTCCGCCGGGAGCGTCGCAGCCTCGGGCGCGCGCGGTAGCAGCCAATATCGACAAGGTGCTGAAGGGAATTCCGGGTGTGAAGGGGTGGGTCACTATCGGCGGGTATTCCGCGATCGACTCTGCGAAGTTGTCAAACGTCATCACAACCTTCGTGGTTTTCGACGATTGGGACAAGCGTCCGCCGGGGTTCACGCAGCTTGGTTTGATTATGGAGCTCTATCAAAAGTTTCGTTATGTACCCGAAGCGAAATTTGCGGTGCTTCCTCCTTCGCCAATTCCCGGCCTGGGAGTTGCATTCGGATTCCAGATGATGGTGGAAGACAGGGCGAATTCAGGGCTTCAGGAACTGGAAAAAGTGGAGCTCGGAATTTTGCGTGAAGCCTACAATCGGCCCGGCTTCTTGCGGCTCAGCTTCTCGACATTCAGCGCCAGCAGCCCGCAGGTCTTTCTTGATATCGATCGCACAATGGCAAAATCGCTTGGGGTGACAATCAACGATGTCTTCAAAGCGCTGCAAACATATTTGGGATCGAGCTACGTCAACCTGTTCAACAAATATAACCAGAGCTTTCAGGTTCGGCTTCAAGCCCAAGCCGACTATCGCCGCCAGACAGCCGACATCGCAACCCTGTACGTCACCAATCAATTCGGGCAGATGGTGCCGCTCGGTTCCATCCTTCATGAGCGCCGAACGCTCGGATCGGAACTGGTAACCAGGTACAACCTTTATCCCGCTGCGATGATTATCGGCATTCCGAATTTTAGGTACAGCACTGGACAAGCGATCCGCATCATGAAGCAGATTGGCGCGAACACCATGCCGCCGGGCATGGATTACGAATGGACTGGGCTTTCATATCAGGAACAGCTAATCGGTAATCAGGGAATTTTGATCTTCGCCCTGTCCATTACATTGGTCTTCCTGGTGCTTGCCGCGCAATATGAGAGTTGGACAGATCCGGCGGCGGTCGTCCTGACGGTACCGATGGCATTGGTTGGCGTCATTCTGGCATTGTTCCTCCGGCGATTCCCGGTGAGTCTATACACTCAGATCGGGCTAGTATTGATGATCGCACTCGCTGGGAAAAATGCGATCCTAATCGTCGAATTCGCGCGTGAACTCAAAGCGCAAGGCATGAGCGCGACCGAGGCAGCGTTGGAAGCGACGCGAAGGCGCTTCCGTCCGATCGTGATGACGTCAATTGCCTTTATTCTGAGCGTCGTACCGCTTGCAACCGCCGATGGTGCCGGCGCGGCGAGCCAACAAGCGATCGGCACGGTAGTACTGGGTGGAATGCTTGCGTCGTCCCTGCTGGCGATACCGTTCGTACCGGTATTTTATATTGTGATGCAGAATGTCAAGAACGCCTCAACCCGCGGACGTCGATGATACACCAACCGTGCCCCTTGTAGCATCTCAAACTCGATCCACGCGGGGCAATACGCAACTGGCCCGTTCACATTATCGAAAAACCACGACGTTTGTATCTTGGTTGGCCCGTAGCGCTTGGCGAGGCGTCAGACCCCGCTGATCGCCGCGGAATTTCCGCTCGACTCTGACATTCGATCGATATCCGCGTGTGCGCGCGTCTGATATCGCTGACGGGCTCACAAAACTTCTCCGGTTGCCCAAGTTCGCGATTTCGCCAAGACCTATCCCGGCGCGAATTGGCGTGGTCCCTCTCCAATCCGTCTCAAGCGCGAAAGTCTTCTCCAGTGGTAAGTCTGAGAAATTTGTCTGCCAATATTGAGGCAGCGGTGACCTTGCGCGGTTGTTTAAGAAGCCACGCGATGCCCGATGCCACGGTTGCTTCAAGAAGCGTTGCGGCTCTGAGGCGGACGTAAAGACCGGGAGTTATTGAGAAAGAATCTCATTATCAAAAACGAGATTTCATGCTAGAGTTGTGGACCTATGGAAAGGCAGAGAGATTCAGCCGATTTGTGTCGCGCAGGATTGCGCATCGCTAAGACCGCAGTCTTGATCGCAATCGCGTTTATGATGATGGCAGTTGCCAACCTGGGTGAACTACGAGCACAGTTGGCTGCGGCGCCGTGGCCGATGTTCCTTCACGATCTCGAGCATACGGGCCTTAGTCCTGACACTACCAGCACCAATACAGGCACTCTAGAATGGAAGTTCGCTACCGGCGATAAGGTGTTCTCCTCGCCTGCAATCGGCGCGGACGGCACTATCTATGTCGGCTCCAATGATGGAAATCTCTACGCGATCGCCTCCGGCGGCTCGCAGAAGTGGAAGTTTACGACCGGCAATTTCGTGGAGTCTTCGCCGGCGATCGGGTCTGATGGCACGATCTATGTAGGGTCGGAGGACTTCAATCTGTACGCGATCAATCCTGATGGCAGTCAGAAGTGGAAGTTTTTAACCGGCAGTTTGATCCTTAACTCCTCGCCGGCGATCGGCGCCGACGGAACCGTATACGTTGGCTCGCTTGATTCCAATGTGTACGCAGTCAATCCGGACGGCTCGCAGAAATGGAAATTTGTGACTCGCGGTCCAGTCACCTCATCGCCGGCAATCGGCGCGGACGGGACGATCTACGTTGGCTCCATCGACCAATATCTGTATGCGATCAATTCCGACGGCTCGCAGAAGTGGAAATTCCGTACCGGCGCCAGCGTGGATGCCGCGCCGGCAATCGACGCCGACGGAACCATCTACGTTGGATCGGACGATCGCCATCTTTACGCTCTCAATCCCGACGGCACGGAAAAGTGGGTGTTTGCGGTCGCCTTGGACGGACCATCGTCGCCGGCGATCGGCGGCGATGGCGCCATCTACATTGCCTCGGCTGATATGAATCTTTACGCGATCAATTCCGACGGGACGCAAAGATGGAAGTTCGCAACCAACGGGTTGGTTAACTCATCACCGGCAATAAGTGCCGACGGCACGATCTATATTGGCTCAAATGACGCCAATCTTTACGCAATCAACCACGATGGGACACTGAAGTGGATTTTTCCAACCAACGGTGACGTGCAAACTGAGTCCGCGATCGGGTCCGACGGTACCGTCTATTTCGGATCTTGGGATGGCGATGTTTATGCTGTTGGAGCCGGCGCAGGTCCTCCTCCAACTCGAACCGCGACACCGACCGCCACTGTTACGCCTGTCCCGGTGACACTTAAAATCAGCCCGACTACGATTAAGTTTCCGGCCGCAATGGTCAATGCGCCCAGCAAACCAAAAACCGTCAAAGTCTCCAATCCCAAGGGCAGCAAGAAGAAACCAGGGGCCACAGTGCTGATCGAGATTTCTTCGAGTAATCCGGCGGTATTCGGCGAGACCAACACCTGTGCGCCAAGTTTGCCTTCCGGAGATGATTGTACGATTTCAGTGACGTTCACTCCGAACTCGGCGATCTCACAGACCGGATCGCTGACAATTACCGACAATGCGAACGGGAGTCCGCAGGAAGTAAGACTGAGCGGTACGGGAAAGGTTTCAAAATAGGACCAGCGCAGCGACCTTCCCGGCTAGGTCACTCAATTCTCGCTCCTCTATAAGGGCTTGAAATGCACGCGTGTGCTTGCGATTTGCGATCGCGCAATGACCCCGAAGATTTGCCCAATGGCGCGAATCGCAAGAAATCGGCGAACTTGATCGAAGTGCGGATTGACTGCGTACATCCGCGAGCCGGTCGATAATCCGCCTGGATCCGGCAATAAACTGACCGAAGCAGGCGCATTTTCAGTCGCGTCCAAACGTAAGCTGGGCGCGGACGGATGCGTAGCACCTTCTCCGCCCCAGCGGTGCCGCTACTTTCCGGTTCCGCTGAGCGGCACTGTTTGCGGGCTGCCGTTCGCATTATCGGTAATCGTCAGCGTGCCGGCCTGCGTCGTTGGCGCGCTGGGCCGATAGGTTACCGAGATCGTACAAGATCCTCCGGGCGCCAGAGTGGTTGGAGCTACGGGGCAATTGTTAATTTGGGTGAACCATCCCGGTGCGGCCACGATCCTCTCAATCAACACGGCAACCCCGGGATTTTTCTTGCTGCCCTTGGGATTGGACACCGTCACCGGCTTTGGCTTGCTCGCCGTACCGACCGTGGTCTTTGGAAACTTTAGAGTCTTCGGCGCAACAGGCGATATCTTGAGTGTTACCGGTACCGCCGTCGGCGTGGGGGTTGCGGTTATGGTCACGGTGGCAGTCGGGGTTGTCGTTGCGGTGCGGGTCGCGGTTTGCGTTGGTGTCGGCGAAGATGTCAGCGTCGGGCTAATCGTCGCGGTCGGCGATGGCGTAGCGGTGGGGGAAAGAGTCGGCGTTGCAAGGGCCTGATCGTATGCGAGCACACGATTATTGAGAGTGTCGGCTACGTATAGATTTCCTGAGTTGTCAACGGCAACTCCCGTCGGCTCACAGAGACCTCCTGCGCTCGGCGCCGGGCCTTGGACTCCGTTGCTGCATACTCGGCTGGAAAAGTCACCACCTTGCCCATAGACCCGGCTGGCATTTTGATCGGTCAGAGGGGTGTCAAATTCGAGAACCCGACTGTCGCCCACGTCTGCAACATAAAGATGCCCGCCGCTGTCCACTTCGAGTCCGACCGGGTCGCAAAGGCTACCGGCGCTGGAAACCGCTCCGCACGCGCGCGTATTGAAGTCGCCGTTCTGGCCGAAGACGCGGTCGGCAGTTGTGCTGGCCAGCGGATTATCGAATTCGAGAACGCGGTTGTTGACATCTCCGTCTGCGATGTAGAGATGACCATTTCCGTCCACAGTAACACCTTCAGCTCCGCAGAGATCGTCAGTCGTGGGATTGCCTCCACCCGTGTCGAAATTGCACAGGCGCGTCGAGAAATCTCCGCCCTGCCCGAAGACTCGGTTCGCGGTCTGGCTGGAAAGCGGATTATCGTACTCGAGTACGCGATTGTTGCCCTCATCGGCGATATAGAGCCGGCCCCCGTTGTCAACCGCGACTCCTTCAGGAAAGCAGAGGCTGTCCGCGCTGGTACCGCCGAAATTGCAAAGGCTGCCCGTGAAGCTCCCGCCCTGTCCGAGCACTCGGCTGGCAGGAGGTCCGACGCAAGGAAACGAGGCGCATCCGGCGAAGGGAGCGATATATTCTAGAACCCGGGCCGTGAACGAATCGGTAACATACAAATTGTTGCTGCCGTCCACCGCGACGGCCCAACTCCCGCATAGGCTGTCCGGTCCGACGCCACCGAGGTCACCCGCCAGGGTTCCGTCGTCGCATGCGGTCGAGCTAAAGTCAGGCTGGCCGAGCACGAGATCGGCCGCTTCTCCGTTGGTAAACGATGCGGCACTCAAGTAGCCGAGCACTCGATTGTTCAGAAAATCGGAAACATAAAGGTGGCCCACGCTATCCACCGCCACCGAGAAGGGCTGCGACATCCCGGTCGGGCCAGAACCGGCGAGGTTACTGACAAAGTCCAGCTGTCCAAGAACGCGGTCGGCCATTTTGTCGGTCGATTTTGCGGTTACATTTACGGGTACCGGATCGGATGCGATTCCGTTGGCGATGACCCGGAGCATGCTCGGCCCGATATCGGTGACCCAGGAAACGTCGAATTCAGTGGAGACCGGCGTAAAGCCCGTCGCTACCCCCATCGTACTGTGGTTGTGACTGCGGGCGAAAAAGACGTTTCCAGTTCGATTATTCGTGATTTGCACCAATGGATAATTGGTCGCCGCGCCGTAATCGTCCCCATAACCGACTGCCTGCGAGAGCCCATTGAACTGGGTACCGGTGATTGTGTAATTGCCGTCGCCGGCGACCACTACGGCCGGAGCGTTCGTGATAGTCGGCGCCCACGAAGGGTCTGGAGAGCCGGTCGGCATGTAGATTTCGACCTTGTTTGAGCCATCGGTGAAGAGCACTTGGCCGTTGGGGAGTGTAAGCAAGCGGCCCTGGAAGGAGGCGTCGAGATCGGCATTATCGGGCCGGTCCACTATCGTAAGGCCGGACCCATCGAACTCGAAAAATTCGCTCGGCGGCGAATAGACCGGCGAAACATCGACCAACACGTTACCGCTGGGAAGCAACGTCGCCGGCGCATCTACCGCAAGCAATTGCTGACCGCTCACCTGCCCAAACAAGCTGCCACTGCTCCAGGAGTCGCCGATACTGTCGTAGATATCGTAAATTCCGGTCGCACCGGTTACAAAGACGGTACCGTCTGGACGCAAAACCGAAGGGCCGATTTCATCGTAAGTGGTGCCTCCAAGACTGATGAGAACCAAAGGATCGGGAGCAATTCCGGCGCTGCTCCATTCCTGTGTGAAGGGATTATAGGTGAGCGCCGGGGTCTCCGTAGGGTCGTTCGAGTTAAAGATCTCCTGCGTCAGGACGGTTCCATCTGGAAGCAGCGTCCATCCTTCCTCGTCATTCTGGTAGTCGGCGGTCTTTCCGGCCGGGGTAAAAGGGGCATTAAAGGTTGGCGGGTTCGTGCTGGCGTTTAAAGTGGCGACTTGGTTATCGGAATAATGCGCCACCATAAGCGTGCCGTCCGGCAACACGACCGACTGTGCATCGCCGATTTGGTTCCATCCAGTGGGCGGGGCAATACACGTCCAATTGTCTGCAACCGGGTCGTAAATGGCACCCTGATCGGTCCAAACCTCGTCCTTACCGTCATTATTTACGTAATCGTAATTGTAATCGTACTCGCCGCCGACCATGATGAACCGGCCGTCGGGCAGCACCGCGGATGCGTAGTAAAGCGGCGAGTAAATCGTGTTCGCGGACGCGCCCGGATAACCATTGGGGCAGTTTGGGGGAGACGCCACTTGTTTCCAAGAGCCAAGGATATAGCTGCCGGTGAAGTCGGGCGTTAGCGTCCACCAAGCAACATTGGTCAGGTCGGCATCCTGAGCTAGCACGCGCCCGTCGGTGAGCAAATATACGCCGCCAACTTTGAATGGAGGCTCATTAAGCAGCAATCCCCAAGTGCCTGAGGTTGCCCCAGGAGCTTTTGAGATCGGATGCGATGGACGTGGCGGTACGGACGATTGTGCGGGTATCCGCGTGCCGTGAGAATTTACACGCGCGCGGCGATGGGGCGAGACCTGACGTATCGATTGCGCGTCCAAGATATGCGGCAGAGTCATGACGACAGTCAGGACAACTGCCAGCGCGGTTGCCGGATAGAAAGGTCCGGTTAAGACCTTGGTCATCAGGATCAGCGCACAATTATGCCAGCGATTGCAACCGCCACTTTCCCGCTCCATCGTATAATTTCTCCAAATGCGCGGAAGATGACAGTGCCTCGAGACGCGCTAAATCGCCACGCACAGTATCAAAAAGGTAGTTTAAAGTAAAATCGACGTGATGTTAGTCAAATGCGCTTAACTCGGGCGCAATCTGAATCAAGCTGACCTTTCCCACGGTGGCTGAGCGAGATCGGGTGGGTCGAATCGCAGACCGAGATGAGTCGCAACCGGGATGGGTAGCCTGTGCCTCAGGCGTGAATATGACTGAGACGAAGTCCACGGCCCGGCGTATCGTACAGCTGTCCCGCAAAGTCCCATCTGGGCGGACATGCAGCTGTGTGGCTAAATAGCCAACCAAACCTACGCCTAATCTTGCGGCTGACCTGGCTTGGGAAAAACTGTACCTGCGAACCTAGTGAGAAAGGTAGAACATGAGGGTCCAAGGAATGACGAAGCGACGATACAAAACGGAACAGATCGCAATAATACTGCTGTAGGGCACTGCAATCTTATCAATCACGAGTACAAGGCTCTGATGCGGCAGTATTCGGTGACGAATTGGAAGTTTCCGCCATTCTCCCTTGCGTGGATAGCGCAGGATCGTGCGGCGTGCCAAATTCCGGTCCCACGCGCTTGGTCGGCGCCGTTGCGATCAGTTTATCGTTCGGTGACAAGAATCATTGAAAGGTACGGACTTGGACGATTGGCGCCGATCAGGGAAAATCCGTCGGTGCTAGAATTCCGAATAATCTGTGATAGCTGGTAAGTTCCAACGGGGCGGCATCATTCGATTTGGCCCATCCGGGGACGTTCGGAAAGATGAAAAAACATCTCGACGGCCGCACCGTCAAGGGCCAGCGGATTAGTAAGCAGGGCCGCGAAAGCATCCTGAGGGCTTATATTGCTCTCATTCGCAGCGGGGTTCCCTCGCCGACCGCACGCGAAATCGCAGAACGTGCGGGACTCTCGATTCGCGTTATTTTCAAGCACTTTCCGAACCTCCGCACACTCAGGCTTGAATCCTTTGCCCGCTTGCAGGCTCAGAGCAGCAAGTTCTTTGCTGGTAATCCTCCGGAACGCGCTTCTGCGCTGGAGCGGCTCGAATTTTTCGTAAACAAACATGCGCGCAGGCTCGAATTTGTAACGCCGCTTCATCGCACAGCCGCAATGGTCGAGAGTATCGATCCGGACGTCGCCGATGCGATTAGAGCCGCCCGAGAGGCGGCCCGGCGCGATCTGGAAAGGGCGCTGGGCGCGTCCTTGGACGATTTTCCCCCAAGTAAGCGGCGGGATCTTGTAACCGCGCTTCACATCATCTGTTCCTGGGAAGCATGGCAAATTCTGCGGGTGCATTATCGGATGTCCTCCAAGCGTGCCCGCCGGTTCGTAATCGGAACGGCTCTCGCCATGCTGGCCCAAGCGGAGCGTACGATTCGCGCGGCGCAAAAACGGCTCCGATGACCGCCTCTTATCGTGCACTAGGTGTGCACGATACTTGACACGTGGATTTCGGCCCACCTAAGCTGTCTGAATCGTCGCGTGAATTCGCTGAAACCGAGGAGCACGATGAAAATTAGACTATTGAAAGCAAGGATGGCCGCGGCTGCCGCCACGACATTGATTGCGGCTCAGTTACTTCAAATCCAGGTGTCCTATGCCGCGCCTGAGGCTGTTTCGGAAGCCGGCACGATTAAAATTCCGCCTAAGCCGCTCCCACAGTGGCCAAATCCTTGCAGCTCAAATCCATGCGCCGCACCCGAGTCGCCGCATTGGTTCTACCTGCAGAACGTTGCGAGCGTTAACGCTGATTCCCCACTTGTAATGACCATCACTACTCCGCCACAAGCGGCGCAAAATAACCAACCGCCATCGGGGCAGCCCTATGTCACGGTCGGAATCTCCGGGATGGGTGTCACGTTGCAACCGATCAATACCAAGCCGGGCGGAGACAATCAGATGTGGTATGCGATCGAAGCAACCAGCGGTCAGCGAAATCCGTCATATCTGATCAGCAGTCTTCCCGCGGATGTACTTCCGGACGCGTCCGATTCGACCTTAGTGACCCAGCAACTTGCGCTGGGGTATTTCGGCAACCCCGGCGCAAACGCCGCTGTAAATGCGGCCAGCTCGGTGCAATATGCTCTTAATGCCTCTGCGCCGGAGAATATATTCGGCTCCTTCGCGCTCACGTCGAACCCGTTTACACTGGGCCAGACCGTCAGCATCAATGCCACCCCGAATGTCGCCAACGGCGCTTGGACCATCCAGCAACTGTCCGGCAATGCAATTACCTACACGATTCCCAAGCAGGTTCCCTATACTGACTACAACCTTGCCTCGACCGGTAATGCGACGGCAATGGCGGCGGTTTATCTCAATCAGCAGAATACGCCGGCCAGCCGCCTCGACCCCACTTATACCAACGAGTTTCAGCAATGGACCTACAACAGCGGCGATCAGACGATCTGTAACGGCTTTGGCGCATGCCTCAATTCAGCCGACAGCGCGCCGCAAGCCGGGTCGGTCGTAACTGCTTCTGCCAAGCCGTCGCCGGTGCCTGCCAATTTCCAATGGTCTTTCTATCCGAACTACGAGCTCAGCCAGATCCTGAGCCAAGCCGATATCCCATTCCCAACGCTTCCCGCTCACGATTACAAGAACGTCAATAGCCTCCTCACTAAGCTTGGCTACCCCGACGTGGCGGCGGCAACTTGCACGTTGGATGGGGTGGCGTATTCGGGCTTGCGCTGCGAGTACTCCAATCTTGCGGCACCGCTTTCCGCCTATTTGATTGCCGTATCGCATATGGCCAAGGTAAGCCTTAGGACGAGGCGGCAGCTAACCTTGGAATTGACCGACGCGATCGCCGTGCAAAATCTCTTCAATCAGATCTCCTCGGTATTCACTGTCGCATTCCTTGGAAATGAGGACCTGATCAGCCAGGACCTCGGCGATATGGGAATGGACCTCACCGACCAGACGTCGACTACGACTTGGAGATGGGAGGCGCTGGTTTCAGGCATCGTCTACACCCTCCTGAATGGGTTGGGTGGGTTTTTGGGCACTCCAGCACTTGGAAGCAGGGTCAAAACCGCAATTTTCGTAGGAGCAGTCGCCAATGCGATGACAACCGGAATCGATACCTATCTTAGCGAAGAGGGCTCCGGAACATTACCGCTTGCCAATGAGTTTGAGACTACCGCTGCGGACCTATATACGAACTTCTATCTTCGCTATCTGAATTTCTACAGCTTTATCGCCGATCAGGAGACCAAAACTCTCACGGACTGGGGCAGGCTTGCTGTGATTGGCGCACTCGCCCAAGACACCGGGCGCGATGGCCTAGCCCTGGATCCCAAAGCCAGCGTGGACGCGGTCGCGGTCGCGACTCAGTCCTACCAGCTTAATCTGATGGCGCAATTACTGCCGCAGTTTTTTACCCTTTACGCCGCGATGGATTGGGTGGGCGGCGCCATATCGACCAGCAATCCAGCCAACGGGTTAAATTCCGACACAATAGGGATGGTCGTATCGAGTTCCCAAAGCGGAGTTCCTTCCCCGATGCCAACTCCCGACCCAACTCTGGTTCCCCCTCGTCCACAATTGCTCAACCAGTTTGCGACACCCGTCGATCCGCAGGGAGCGCAATTTGGGATGTGGGATGTCGGCTGGCTACATTTTTCCCAAGCGACCGGCAATGGCAGCAAATTGACGGACACCTATTTGACTCAGCAACTTGCGCAGGACGTCCAGTACGCAAATCCTTATTTGCTCTACAATGGGTTTGGCATGTGGAGCGGGTTCAATGGCGGGTATACCCTGACTCCAAGCGATATCGCCAACCTCACTTGCGATGCTTTCATTACGACAATGACCAACTATACGCCGAAAGCGCTCGCCGTCAGCATTGTATCCACCAAAAATACCGCGATCGGCGGCGGCTACGGTCCAACTTACCACATCGATCTTCATGGCGATGGAGGGTATTTTTCCGACATCAGCGACACGTCTGGAATTGTAGGTCCCGCGCTTCGTTCTCTACCTCCCTACGGTGTTCTTCAATTTGGCGCTACTGCAATCGACGGCAGCGGAAGCGCACGGCAGCAATACTTGACTGTTCAAATCTGGGACTACAACACGTCAACAGCGGCGCCCGTCGCTTCCTATCAAGTTCGTAATCTGGGATGCACCCTGGGCGTCAATAGCGTAACCGACCCGTATAGCCAAACATCAAATAGCGGATATTTCTTGTACCTTCCCCCGGTCTACCAATACTATTCCGCCGGCCGGGTCAGCGTGGCCATCTATGGCGGCAATTGATCGGCACAAAACGTGACCATCGCCGACCGCATCGGACTCGATGTGGCTTTGTGCCTCGACGCGCCGCCGGCTCGACGATCGATGGGCGCGGCAGTACTCAGAGTCAGACCCTCTCTATCGGCGTCTTGGATTACGCCTATTCATATGAAGATCCAACAATGTCGCTCAAAGTAGATAGCGGAAGCGCCTTGATTATCCGGGGAATATTCTCCAAGGATCTGAAGGGTGCTGCGCAATTCAAATCCGGTGCGGCGCGTTGGAGTGCCGGAGGATGGAAGATCTTCGCGATCGCATTGCCGATTCTAATCTTGATTCCGTTGGCGATAATTTCAAGCTCCGGAGTGAGTCATGTATCAGTGCTGGCAGCTGTGCGTAGCAGTGCAGTCGCAGCCTTCATTGCTTTCATCGCGCCTTTCACGGCATCGTCGGCGTTGGCATTCAGCCCGTCTGCCCTGACCCGTTATGTTAGGGGCCGCCGCCGCTACTTCGGAATCGTGTTCGCGTTCGCGATGCTGGTGCACCTTGTGTGTGTCGCGTGGCTGTTCCAGGTCAATCCCAGCCAACCCGTCAATTTGCCGATGTTCACTATGGGAGCAGTCGGATATCTGTTCGTCGCCGCACTATTCGCGACTTCGTTCGATCGTACTACCGACTGGCTTGGCCCCCAGTCCTGGCGGCGTTTGCATCTGATCGGAGCGTGGTACATATGGGGCTATTTCGTGCTCATCATGCTGAGAGCCTTTCATTCCGCGCCACTGGTTTATGGGCCACTGCTCTCGCTCGCGTGCGGAGAGGCCGTTCTGCGATGCGCCCGGAGAATTCGGCTGCAAACGCATACAATCAGGCTTGGCGGATAGAACTGGGGCACCAGTCGTGCGCCAGCCGCCAATGCCAAGCGTAGCGCCATCCCCGCGTCATAAGGAAAGAATGCCGATAATCTTGAATCGACGCAGACCGCGAGCTTCCTTTTGGCACTGGTTCAGTTTGATTTTTGCGATCGCTGGTAAACCACCATGCTCCCGCCCGGCGCCTTGGGGTCAAGGCTGAACTGGTTCATCCTTATGGGCAGCGCCCGGAGCGCGTACAATGATGCCAGCCGCCGCATATCCCAAGTAAAAATCAGGCGGCGCTGCCTTTCCTCGGTGGAAAACATTAAAGAAAAATTACGAAACGAACCCAATTTCTCCACTGATTACGGGTATTTTTTCCGCGATGACCTCCTCGAAGCCCCAAACTCGATTTGCCCGCCCGCTATGACGCGAGCGCAGGCCGAGCACTTGATACGCGACCGCTTCTGGAAACATCCCCGTACTCCAAACTGCACCAGTGCCTTCCTTTTCGCGCCCTTTCGGAATTGCGCGGGATGAGTATCATATATCGTTCGACCACCCGTCACGGTGGCATTACTCGCGGCTGGAATTCGGCCGCCGGAGGACAAACAAGTGCGCGAAGTCGTAATCGTTGATGGCGTCCGGACTCCACTCGGCAAGGCCGGCAAGGACAAGGGCTATTACAAGGACATCCGGGCCGATGAGTTGGGCGCGATTTGCGTTCGCCGCCTTTTGGAGAAGAATCCCAAACTCGATCCCAAGGAAATCGAAGACGTCGTATGGGGATGCGCCAACCAGAGCGGAGAGCAGGGACTCAACGTCGGCCGCATGATCGGACTGTTGGCGGAGCTTCCAGTCGAGGTCGCTGGTACTACCGTCGATCGTCAGTGTGGGTCCAGTTTGCAGGCGGTCAATTTCGCCGCGATGGAAATAATCGCGAACACCGGTGATGTGATGATCGCCGGCGGCGTCGAGCACATGACGCACGTCGCGATGGGCTCCGGCATCCAGCCTAACCCCAAGCTGCTCACCATGTTCCCCCAGGACATGTTCTTCATGGGGCTGACAGCCGAGCGGCTGGCCAAGATGCATAACATCACGCGCGAGCAGGCCGATGCCTTCTCGCTGCGCTCAAACATGCGGGCGGTGGCGGCGCGCGATCGTTTCAAGGAAGAGATCGTCCCGGTCAAGCTGCCCGACGGCGCCACAGTGGATGTCGATCAGGGACCGCGCGCCGAAACCACGATGGAAAAGCTGGCGGGATTGAAGCCTTCCTTCAAACCGGACGGCCAAGTCACAGCGGGAAATTCTTCGCAGATTAGCGATGGCGCGGCTGCCGTTCTGCTGATGAGCGCCGAGCGTGCGAAATCGCTTGGCTTGAAGCCGATGGCGAAGATTCGCGCAATGGCGGTGGCCGGAGTGCGTCCGGAAATCATGGGCTGGGGCCCGGTGCCGTCCACCCGCAAGGCACTTGGCCGCGCGGGCCTGAAAATCGACGATATCAACCTGTTCGAGATCAATGAAGCATTCGCCGCGCAGGTCCTTGCCTGCAACACCGACCTCAAGATCAACGAGGAGAAGCTCGATGTTAACGGCGGCGCGGTTGCGCTGGGCCATCCGCTGGGATGCTCGGGTGCGCGCCTGGTGGTCACGCTGACACATGAGATGCGCCGGCGCGGCGCCGCATTGGGCGTCGCAACGATGTGCATCGGAATCGGCCAGGGAATCGCGACTGTGATCGAGCAGGTGTGATGGCACGAATTCTCGGTTGCCGAATCGATAGTGCCAGGCCGGCCATCGCCTCTCTGGTGTTCGTTATGATGGCCGCAACGCTCGGGCCATTTATCGGCGCGCAGAGTATGCGGATGGCGCAGGCGGCCGAGCCGCTCGATGCAACTGATTTCACCGCGCGCGCGCTTGCAGGCGGCAAGATCAGGTTGAGCGACTATCGCGGCCACCCCGTGATCGTCGATTTCTGGGCTACTTGGTGCGGGCCATGCCGTCGCCAGCTACCGGAGCTCAATGCGCTTTATAAGAAATACGGGAAGTCGCGCGGATTGGTCGTGATTGGGGTTGCGTGCGACACGGTTCAGGGCGATAGCGAGGGCGCGATCGCCCCGTTCGTACACGAGCTAAAGATCGAATATCCGATCGCGATCGCGGATGATTCCTTGACGGATCGGCTCGGTATCGACGCGATTCCAACCACCTTATTCATCGACGCTGACGGAAGAGAGGCTAAGCGGCTTATCGGCGCGAGCCGGCAGGGCGGCGACCTAACCGAGAGTGCGCGCCAGTGGCTCGAACCCATTCCAAATGGGAAATTAATGGCATTATAGGCGATCGTGGATTCGAAGCGGGTCGCCGCGCTATAAGTAATCTTTACCGGAACGGGAGCATGGAACCAGGCGAAATTGAAGAATTGATCGCGCGCGGGATACCCGACGCGCGAGTCGAAGTGCGGGACTACACCGGCGGCGGCGATCATTTCGAGGCAACCGTGGTGAGCGCCGCCTTCGAGGGGAAATCGCTCGTCGAGCGGCATCAGCTTGTCTACCAAGCGCTTGGCGACGCGATGCGCGCACGCGTACATGCGCTTACACTCAAAACGCTCACCCCCGCACAAGACCAAACCCGGAGGCAATGACAATGGCGGATGTCACGAAGCAAATCGAATCATCGATCAAAAACAACAAGATCATGATTTTCATGAAGGGCACGCGCAATTTTCCGCAATGCGGATTCTCCGCGGCCACGGTCGAGATCTTCGAGCAACTGGGCGTGCCGTTTGAGACGGCGGACGTTCTGTCCGACCCCGAATTGCGCGACGCTATCAAACGCTACAGCAACTGGCCGACGATTCCGCAGGTATTTATCGGCGGCAAGTTTATCGGCGGATGCGACATCGTCCGCGAGCTGCACGAGAATGGTGAGCTCGAGCCGATGGTCAAGGCGGCGATTTCAGCCGCAGCACCTAACTAGGCGCTGTTCCACCAGCACGGACGTCACTACCAGCTGATCGTTCCCGTCGAGTTGGTCTGTTCCACCCCGAACTTTCCGGAGTCGGGACTCGCGGGTTCGGCGAGGACTTGGCCCTTAATCACCTCGGTGCCTGAGCCGGTAGCGTTCTTGAATCGCCCGGTTCCACCCGTGATGGTCCAGTTTTCGGTCTTTTCGTAAACGCTGGTGGTGTTGCTGATGCATTCGACGCCACTGTCCGAGGAGGAGATGATTTGAGACCCGTCCTTGGTGGACGTCGTGACGGCGATTCGGTTCAGCAGATCATATTTCGTACCTGCCGTGCCGTCACGCGCAGTGCAACTGCCGGAGGACACCGTTACGTTCTGCGAAAGCCCTGACTTGAGCCCCGGCCCATCGATGTTTGTAGTGCATTCAGCGGTATATTGTCCCGCCGAGCCGGAGCCGTCGAAACTGAAACTGGCGGTGGAGAAGGCGCCGGAGCAAACCTCCTTAAAAATCCGGGTTTGGCCAGCAAGCGCCTCTTGTTTCGGTGCGGACATGACGCATGCGATTACGGCCGCGGATACCGCAACCCGTCGAATCGCACTTGGTCTCACGTACCGTCCTCGGAGAGAGCTTGGATTAATCGCTGAATTCCCGGTGATTTGGACGCAGTCTTACGCGCCGTTCCACGATCGCGGGCGGCCCGTATCGACGTGGACGAATTCGCTGCGCGGATAATAGCCCACGCCTCCGCGATGTATCGTCATGGCCGCTGTGCGCAAATTCGTAAGGCTGCGCCCCGGTACACGGATGTCGATTGCCCGTCCGTCGACATGCAGACTATGGACTGCAACCCCCTCGCTCCTTGCATGAAGCATCGCGTTGGTAATCGGCGACCGGTATCCCGAAATCACGTGGAACGATTCCGAAGTATCCAGCCGCTTCTGAATCACTGTCAGCAAATCCAGCAACGCGGGGTCGATTGCTTTGACCTCATTGACGCGGAAATCGCGCAGGACGTAATTGATCCGCGCGAGTTCTTCATTTACGTATTTGCCGTTCTCCCAATAGACCGAGTGCAGGCTCTCGCCGGTATGGAGATTGTAGAATTTCAATGAGCGGCTCCGCTCCCGGACAAAATACCCTGCAGATGCAAGTCCCGGGATTGCAAGTTGAGCTGCGCCAAGCACGCCCAACTGCAGAAGGCGCCGACGCGATATCAGCCCGGCCGGCATTCCATTTCGAGTCGCTTCTTCGCTCATCTAATCGCTTCCCCGGCGCGAGCTACCGCTTGAGCGAAACCTCGCGCGCGATGCCGTCAGAGTCATTGATGACATCCGCAGCAAGTTTCCAATCTATCAGATTTCCAATCCGGTTTGCATCAGCAAGAGCCTTGACCGCATCGATGCCGCCTGTTCTCCGGGTGTAGATATCCCGGTTACTTTCGATAAATATTCGCCCGTCGCCAAGGCGCGCGAGCATCAGCGGTTGGTAGACGATTTCACCGGGCAGGCCGATATCGACTGCGTGAAAAAGCGTGTTGGCATCTTCGGGATGCAATCTGATGCATCCATGAGTGCGATTACTGTAAATGCTAAGTGGCGCATTGGTCGCATGGACCCCGATGCCGTGGATGCTGAGTCCGATCCAATAATCGCCGAGCGGATTGTCAGGGCCGGGCGGAACCTCTTCCAGCACCTCATCGCCTTTCTCCTCCATTTCGGCCTGAATCGACGGTGGCACGTGCCAAGTGGGATGCTCCCTTAGTTCGGCGACTTCGAACGCACCCATCGGCGTGTGCCATTTGGGATTCGCCTTCCCCGCCGCGACCGGATAGGCGCTCGCCAGCTTGCCGCCCTTGAAATAATAAAGCATCCGCTGCGGGACGTTGATTATAATCCCTTCGGCGATTTGCATCGGAACGATGTGCCGGTTGTTGATGCGCAGCTGGGTTCCAACCTTCAACCGCGCATTGTTCTTCATCCCATTTTCTCGCGCCATCAGGTTTGGCCCTTCGCCGTAGCGCGAGCCGAGACTCGAGAAATCGTCGCCCTGCTTCACCGTGTATTCGAACGCGGAGCCCGAAATCAGCGTTGCCACCGCCATTGGAGTAGCGCGCGGCGCGGGTCCCGATGCTGCGTCAACGAATGTCCCTGCGCGTAAAATCGCGGCGGCGAAAACGGCAACTGCGAGCGAATGGGTCGGGCGAATCAAGGCCTGTCCTGAGCGAAGCCGAAGGAAAGCGGCGTGCGGAGAAATAGAGCATAACCGGACTGCGTGTGCGAGCCGAAACGGTTGCCGCGCGTGATGGCATTGCCTAAGATCGACAGACTCGACTCCTCGAGTGCCGAGGTGGCGAAACGGCAGACGCAGTGGACTCAAAATCCACCGTGGGCAACCACATGGGGGTTCAAGTCCCCCCCTCGGCACCATCCATATCCAGGTCCATCTGACCGTATAGGCGGGATGCTAGGCAGCCGCCTCAGTCCCATAAAACCGAACCCAGACCCGAGAAATCCGGCCTGCAAAAGAAACTGGCACGCGAATAGAGTGAATGACGTCAGGTCCTCGAAAGACGCAAAAGGACCCGCATCGGCATTGGCGGGTGCTGCCGTTGGAGACAAAGGCTGCCGTCTGTTACGATCCGGCCCCGAAGGTGCGATAGCCCGGCCGGCATAATTCTACTCGCGATAAATGCGCTGTTCGGAGGCAAGGAATATGGAAAGTGAAAGCAAGTGCCCGATCGTGCACGGGACTACGAACCTCGGAATGAGGTCGAATAGCGACTGGTGGCCGCACCAACTCAACCTCAGGATTCTCCGTCAGAACTCGCCCACGTCCAACCCGATGGGCGCACCCTTCAACTACGCCAAAGAGTTCAAGAAGCTCGACTTTAAAGCGCTGAAAAAAGATCTCCGCGCGCTGATGACGGACAGTCAGGACTGGTGGCCGGCGGATTTCGGCCACTACGGCGGCCTTTTCATCCGCATGGCTTGGCACGCTGCCGGCACCTACCGCGTCGGCGATGGCCGCGGTGGAGCGGGATCCGGGCAACAGCGCTTCGCGCCACTCAACTCTTGGCCCGACAACGCGAACCTCGACAAGGCGCGCCGCCTGCTTTGGCCGATTAAGAAGAAATACGGCAGCAAAATCTCTTGGGCCGACCTGATGATTCTCGCCGGCAACGCCGCACTCGAGTCGATGGGGTTCAAGACCTTCGGCTTCGGGGGCGGGCGCCCGGATGCCTGGGAGCCGGACGAATCCGTCTATTGGGGCAGGGAGGAAACTTGGCTCGGCGACGAGCGCTATACGGGTACGCGGAAGCTCGAGAATCCTCTCGCCGCCGTGCAAATGGGCCTCATCTACGTGAATCCCGAAGGGCCGAACGGCAAGCCGGATCCGCTCGCTGCCGCGGTCGACATTCGCGAGACCTTCAAGCGCATGGCCATGAACGACGAGGAAACCGTCGCCCTCATCGCGGGCGGACACAGCTTCGGCAAGACCCACGGTGCCGGCGATCCGAAACTGGTCGGGCCAGAACCCGAGGCGGCGCCGATTGAGGAGATGGGCTTTGGCTGGAAGAGCAAATTTGGAACCGGCAAAGGCAAAGACGCAATCACGGGCGGTCCGGAAGTCACTTGGAGTACGACACCGACGAAGTGGAGCAACAGCTTCTTCGAGAACCTGTTCGGCTACGAATGGGAACTGACCAAGAGCCCGGCCGGCGCGTATCAGTTTGTCGCGAAGGGGAACAACGCGAAGATTCCGGATGCTTACGACCGGTCGAAGCGTTACGCGCCGGCGATGCTGGTGACGGACCTCGCCTTGCGGATGGATCCGGCTTACGAGAAAATTTCCCGGCGCTTTTACGAGCATCCCGACCAGTTCGCGGATGCGTTCGCTCGCGCTTGGTTCAAGCTCACGCATCGCGATATGGGTCCGCGCTCCCGCTATATCGGCCCGGAGATCCCGGCGGAGGAATTGATTTGGCAAGACCCCGTTCCCGCCGTCAATCATAAGTTGATTGGCGCCAAGGACATCGCCGCTCTCAAGGCCAAAATCCTCGCGTCGGGCTTGTCGATCTCGCAACTGGTCTCAACCGCCTGGGCTTCGGCTGCAACCTTCCGCGGCTCCGATAAGCGCGGCGGGGCGAACGGGGCGCGCATCCGCCTTGCGCCGCAGAAGGACTGGGAAGTCAACCAGCCTGCCCAATTGGCCAGGGCGCTCAAAATCCTGGCGGGCATCCAGAACGCGTTCAACCGCGCTGCGCGCGGCGGAAAGAAAGTGTCGCTTGCCGACCTGATTGTTCTCGGCGGCTCGGCCGCGATTGAGAGGGCAGCGAAAAAGGCCGGACACAATGTAACCGTTTCTTTCGCGCCCGGCCGCACCGACGCCTCTCAGGAGCAAACCGACGTCGAATCCTTTGCCTATCTCGAGCCGGTTGCGGACGGTTTCCGCAACTACCTGAAGGCCAAATTCACCGTCTCGGCAGAGGAGTTGCTAATCGACAAGGCGCAATTGTTGACACTGACTGCGCCCGAGATGGCGGCTCTGGTCGGCGGCTTGCGCGTCTTGGGCGCGAACCACGCCAAGTCGCAGCACGGCGTGTTTACCAAGCGGCCGGAGGCACTGACCAACGACTTTTTCGTCAACCTTCTCGACATGGGCATCGAATGGAAAGCGACCTCAGATGAAAATATTTTCGAGGGACGCGATCGCAAGAGCGGCAAACTTAAGTGGACCGGCACGCGTGCCGATCTCATCTTCGGTTCGAACTCGCAACTCCGTGCCGTATCCGAAGTCTATGGCTCCGCCGACGCACAAGCGAAGTTTGTGGCGGATTTCGTGGGGGCGTGGACCAAAGTGATGAACGCCGATCGCTTCGACCTCGCCTGATCTCTGCGGAAAGGTCTTGCGGGGCAGGATAGGGTTCAAGTACCGCCCCCCGGCATTCAGCACTCTGCGTAGCGGGATCGCTATGAAGCTGACGGAGATATGGAGATATCCGGTCAAGACCATGGCCGGTGAGAAGCTGCAACGGGTACGCCTCGGGCCGCTTGGTATTGAAGGCGACCGTATCGTCCACGTCGAGGACGCCCACCTGCGGGTGATCACCTCACGGACCCATCCGCGATTCCTGGCCCATCATGGGACACTCAATTCTGATGGCGAACCGCTGGTGGACGGACGCCCTTGGCGCAGCCCGGAGGTCGCGGCCGAAGTGGTGAGCATTGCCGGACCGGGCGCGAAGCTGGTGCGCTACGACGGCATTGAGCGCTTCGACGTGCTGCCGCTGCTGGTGGCCACCGACAGCGCCATCGCTGCTTTCGGCCACGATTATCGGCGCTTGCGCCCCAACCTCATAATCGGCGGTGTGGAAAGCTTGGCCGAGCGCGAGTGGCCGGGCTCTTGCCTGCGCATCGGCCCAGTGCTCATCGGTGTCCAGGATCTGCGACTGCGCTGCATCATGACGTCATACGATCCCGACACGCTGATCCAGGACAAGAATATCACCCGTGAAATTTACCGGCGTTTCGATGGCAAGCTTGCGCTCAACTGTTTTGTGATCGAAGGAGGCGATATTACTGTGGGAGAGGAGGTTCGGTTGGTGCGCGGTCGTGCCTGCGCAGCGTCCACCGCGGCCAAGCTCTTTGCCGAGTAATCCACGATGTCCGACAAGCACTTTCATTAGAACGATTCAGCGTGCGATTTGCACGGAGGTGGTAATTATATGAGTAATGCCGACGGCCTTCGTTACACAAAGATTCCGCTCAACAACGGCGCTGATGAGATTCCGGCACTGGGCTTTGGCACACTGATTCCGGATCCGAACGCGACAAAAGAGGCCGTCCGGATCTCTCTGGAGGCAGGCTTTCGTCAATTCGATTGCGCCGAACGCTACCGAAATGAAGAACAGGTTGGCGAAGCAATGCGAGCGGTGTTCAGGGATGGCAAGGTCAAACGGAAGGACGTGTTTGTAGGTACGAAGCTCTGGAACAACAACCACCGTCCCGAACGCGTCAGACCCGCCTTCGACGCAAGCCTGAGAAGACTGCAACTAGACTATGTCGATTTATACTGCATCCATACTCCATTCGCCTTCAAACCCGGCGACGAGCAGGACCCAAGGGATACGAACGGCAATGTGATTTATGATGATGCTACGACCCTGACGGATACGTGGAAGGCTTTGGAGAGCCTAGTCGACGAACGCCGGTGCAAGGTTATCGGTTTATCGAACGTCAACTTGGCACAACTGAAAGAGGTGTTTGAATCCGCGCGAATAAAACCTGCCATTCTTCAAGTCGAATCCCATCCATATCTCCCTCAATGGGATCTGCTCGACTATTGCAAGAGAAATGGCATTGTAATGCAGGCCTTCGCCGCTTTGGGTCACGGTATTGAACCGAAGCTGACCGAGGATCCAGTGATCGCCGTCATTGCAAAGCGCGCCAACAAAACCCCTGCTCAGGTTCTGCTGGCTTGGGCGATCCAGCGCGGCACAGCTCCCCTCACCACAGCCACTAACCCCCGCTATATCGAGGAAAATTTTGATATCTCCGCTCTTCCCGATGACGCGATCAAGGAAATCAGTGAAGGGATCATTAGACGAGTCAGGCTCAATCCGGTTGTTGACACGGGTGTCCCCGGGTTCATTCCCAGGACACGCTGAAAGCCGACGCCGGAATTTCCGCTGAGCTGGGTATGCCGCGATTTGGCGTTACAACATTCCCGACGGACTATGGTCCTTCGGTCGTGGACTTGGCCAGGGGGGTGGAAGAGCGTGGTCTTGACTCGATGTTTTTCAATGAACACACGCATATTCCAGCCAGCCGGCGGACTGCATTTCCGGGCGGTGGCGAACTGCCAGAGGAATACTCGCACACACACGACCCCTTCGTGGCGCTTGCGGCGGCCGCAGCCGTAACGAAACGAATCATGCTGGGCACAGGAATCTGCTTGGTGATCGAGCGCGATCCAATAGTGCTGGCAAAAGAAGTCGCCTCACTAGACTTCATCTCGGGCGGCCGGGTCATCCTCGGCGTAGGCGCCGGGTGGAATGTAGAGGAGATGGAAAATCACGGCACGTCATACAAGCAGCGTTGGAAAATCCTGCGCGAACGGGTGCTGGCGATGCGCGAGATGTGGACGCGGGATGTTGCTCAGTTTCACGGCGAGTTCGTCGACTTTGAACCGCTGTGGTCCTGGCCCAAGCCGATCCAAAAACCTGGTCCGAAGATTCTTCTTGGATCGCGAAGTGAACGATGCTTTGAGCGCGTTGTGGATTACTGCGACGGGTGGATGCCAATTGGCCGGCCCGGTGAACAGAATGATCTGGCTGAGGGCCTGGGGAAACTGCGCGTCGTCTGCGAGCGTGCCGGACGGTCCTTCGATTTGCTGGAATTGGCGGCTATCGGCTTGCCCCCGTCGCAGGAGTTAGCCAAGCGACTGCTCGGGATTGGGTTTAAACATCTGATCTTTAGCCTTCCGTCCGGCAAACCTAAAGAAACAATGCATGACCTCGATGCCTGTGCGGAGCTTGCAGGAAAGCTTCGTTCGATTGGGGTATAAGCGGCTTTTGGCGCCTCGACGCGACCGCACCAGCATTTCGGCAACTCCGAGCCGGCAAGCCGGATTCAAACTATCGCGGCGTCGAAGCGATCTCCGCTGAGATATGCCATGGTCGCGTCGGCCAACCCGCGATTGTCTGTCAGTCTCGAAGATCGGGGAACCTGCTCTGAACCAAACGCTGTATGACAGTAAAGATCATCGCGGTCGATATGCCGAACATTAGGAGTCCATCGGCGGCTTCGAGCGGCCCCAATAGCTTCCAAGACGGCGACATAATCAGATCGCCATAGCCTAGCGACGTGTAATTCATAGCCGAGTGATAAAAGGCCGTCGCGAAATAAGGAAATTCACCGCACAGCCTTATCGCGATCGCCCAACACGTTATCTCGATCAGATGGGCCGCGAGCGCGACCAAGCTGGTTCTGGCAATGATGGACACATCGATCCAAAATCCGGCGCCCGCACGGCCAAGCCTGGTCTCATAGCGAACGAAATGGATGATCGTTAGGAGTGCAAGCGCGTGGATGACGATGGTGAGAATTGTCAGCGCCACGCCCAGAGCCAGCGGCCGAAAAATTGCGACATCAATAGCTGACGGGTTCATGCGCTTCTCATTCTCCGAGCCATCGTACAGCGTCGATCAATTGCCAGTCCACGCGCTTGCCTCTGTGCCGATAGGAAGGCATCTTACTATTGCGCGAGGCACGGCAATGCATCCGAACAACGCGCGCGAAGGTCGTATCGATTTTCTCTGTCGAATGGCGCCGCTCGCTATTGGGTTGGCACTAGCCTCAATCGGATGCCGGAGCCCGGCGGCGCCGCCGTAGGTTTGCTCGCTCTGTTGCGTAACGAGGGCGACGGCGTGGGTACTACTGTCGCGCAAATCATTCAGGAACGACGCGGGCAGTTTCATACCCTCCGCCTCAACGAGGGCCTCGATCCGTTGAATCCTCAGGTAAACACTCTGTTGACACGGGGCCAGGCGTATTTCCTCCAGCACAACGGCGACGCTATCTTATCGCACCACATGGCGCTAAGAATTCTCGACCAATCGAGAGGCCAGCAGGCGTTGTCGCTAGCCTATTTCGACGTCTTTTCATTTTCGGCAGCCGTGGGTTCAACGTTGGTACTTTTTATCTTTCTCATGCGTCGGTCAGTTGCCGAGAAGGGAGCCCACATTGGCGGTGAGTAATGCAGGACAGGTTGGGAATAAATCCGTCGGCCTGAGGGACAAATGGGTTCAGGCCCCTCCCCGGCGCCAAAGTCTCCGAAATAGATGCGCGTTAAGGTTTGGCGTCGTAGACGTCGGGGCCGAATTCCTTCAATCCTTTTTGGCCGGCGTAACCCAGAGGTTTCAGGTCGAATAGGACCTCGATGCTCTTAAGCAGCGAGTAGTGATTATACGGCGTCGAATCGGCGGGCGGCCCCGGCTTGACGAACGGCGACATGATGACTGCTCCGATTCTGCCACCTCCCGGCCCGCCCTGCCCGGGACTTGCGCTATTTGGACCGGGTTTCTCGCCGCAGCACGATGCGAAATCTTGCTGATTATCGCCGAGGTCGGCCTCATCGAAGGTGATTATCAGCATTCCATCATCCTGATATGCCGGCGACTTCATGATTTCGGGCACCCACTTCTGGAGAAACCGATCGGCTGCCGCTAGTCCGTCCGTTTCACCGGCTGGAGCGCCCGCGCAATGATCGTCGTGGCCGTCGTCGCACAGGTTCGGCGAAATGAAGGCCAGATTCGGTGTGGTTTTGGCCGACTTCAGATCATTTGTAAGATCTGTCAGCGGAACATCGCTGGCGCAAACCTTCGGGTCGTCGATGATCGAATGAAAATAGACGAACGGATTGTGCTTCGCCGCGTATTGATGGCCCGGCACTGCGCCTGAGCTGTCATCCCGATCGCCAATGTGCGGATGCTCGCATTTGCCGTTGTCATCCAGCATGTTTTTGTAGCCATGCTCCATGCTTTCCATGTAGCCGCGCCAGGTAAGATGCGCATTGTCCAGCTGGTTGGCGACGGTCTTGACGCTGGCCGGGTACACGCATCCATTGCCTGCTACCTGCCCGTCCGCGTCCGGCGGTGCCGGATCGGCGCGGAAATCGAAATAGACTGAACAATCGGATTGGGTGTTTGTATCTGGCGCCTGGCCGCTAACCATCGCGATGTAATTGTCCAGGCTGTTGTGTCCAATCGCGTAATATTGATCGAGCAGCTTTCCGCGTTGCTGCGCGAGGCAATTCAGATATGGCGCCTGCGAAGTTTTGCCGAACGTCGCGTCAAAGCTCTCGTTTTCCAAAACTATTATGAAGACATGCTTGGGCTGCTTTCCTTCAGGACTATGCGGCTTCGCCGGCGGAGTGTCGGCCAGCAGGCTGGTACAATCCGGGCCGCTCGCATCCGAGCGTTTTACCGGCCCGGCAATACAAATGAAACAGACTAGAAACAGGAACATGCGCGACACGCGCGAAAACTTCGAATCCATGCTTTCCTCCGGTGGCGATTCAAATTTACCCCGATGACAACCCGCGCCTCAAGTTGGCGGTCATCCCGTAGAGGCAGGCCAGTCTGTCGCTATCTAGCCAACTTGGCGGCCCGGTTGTCGGCGTCGTTTGCGCGATGGTAACCTGCCGCCGATGAAAGCCTGCGTCCTGATGATCACGATGAACGAGGAGGCGGCGATTGCGCCCCAAATCGAGGCGATCAGGAAATCCGCCGGTGCGGATATCCCGATTGTGATCGTCGATTCCTCGGCCGATCGCACTCCGGAAATTGCCACCAGCCTCGGTGCAAAGGTGATCCGGCAATTTCCACCTCTTGGGTACGGCAAGGCGATGCTGCTCGGACAGCGCGAGGCCGCCAAAATCGCCGACGCTATCGTGACACTGGACTGCGACATGACCTACCCCGCCGAGCGCATCCCGGAGTTCATCGGACTAATCGAACAGGGCTACGATTGCGTGTCCGGAAGCAGAATCGCCGCGGCGGGAGAGGCGATGCCGATGCTCAACCAGCTCGGTAACCGCGCCTTCGCGATGCTCGTGCGGGTTCTTTTCGGGTTCCCGATCACCGATTTGACGACCGGGATGCGCGCACTGCGGTCGTCGGCGGTCACGAGCATCGAATGGGTTCCACTGCGTTTTTTTCCAGCCGAGCAGGGGATTCGGTTTCATCAGGCGGGATGCCGCGTGATCGAGAAACCGATCGAGTACCGCATCCGGGTCGGCGACGTGAAGATGCAGAAGGTACGCGACACAATCCGGCTCCTGAAGGCCATCTATTATTGCTGGCGCGTGCCAGTCCGCCGGGTAGCGGCCTGATGGGCCAAAGTTCCGCGCGTCCGCCTGAATTGATCATCGTCACCGGCGCGGGCCGGGGGATCGGGCATGCGATCGCTATCGAGATGGCGCGAATCGGTGCCGCGGTCGTATGCATCTCACGCACCAAAAGCTGCCATAAGACCGCAGCGATGATTCGCGCCCGCGGCGGGACCGCCGATGCGATCGTCGCCGACCTGGCCGATTACTCAAAAACAGAGAAAGCGGTTGCGCGATTCCTAAAAGGGCGTCGCGAGCGGCGAATCGGGATTGTGCTCGCGGCGGGATCGCTGGGACCGTCGGGTCCGTTGTGGAAGACGCCGCTTGCGGACTGGGATGCAGCTTGGCGAACCAACGTGCTCGGAAATCTCGCGGTGGTCAGGGCATGCCTTCCTAAGATACGTGCGAATCGTTTCGGACGCATCTTGTTCTTTGCCGGCGGCGGTGCCGCCTACGCATATCCGCTCTTCCCGGCCTATGCGATCGCCAAGACCGCGC
Source organism: Binataceae bacterium (SeqCode) (assembly GCA_035524375.1). Lineage (GTDB taxonomy): Bacteria > Desulfobacterota > Binatia > Binatales > Binataceae > Binatus. The sequence goes on from DATKOZ010000047.1 coordinate 164,540, forward strand.
TCGTTCGCGAGGTTGAGAATCTGCACGAGGATTTGAAGGATGCCGGCGATTTTGCGGTGGCAATCGTAGCGCCCGGCGCGGTGGAAACCAGAATGCTCGCAGCGGTGCGGAAAAAGGGCGGAGAAGTTCGTACCACGGTCGGAATCGAAGAGCCGGTCACATTCGCGAGAGTGTTCTTATCCGCGCGGCACTGCGGCTTTTCCGGCCACTTTGTCCATGTCCGAGACAACTGGCGTCCGCTGCTTGAGCCGGGCGCGACGCCGTCCAAAAATGAACTATGGAAGCTCAGGCGAATCGAATGACTCGCATCGCGGTAATTGGCGCCGGATTGATCGGCCGCGAACGGCTGACGGCGGTAAAACGGCTCATCGCCGAGAATCTGCCGGTTGAGATCGCTGGAATCTTCGATGCAAACCGCGCGCTGTGCGAGAAATCCGCGGCGGAATTCGGCGCACCGGCATTCAACAGCATCGACGAACTGCTCGCGACCAATCCCGATCTGGTGACGATCGCGCTGCCACACGATACCGCAGTCGACGTAACGCTCGACGTGCTCAAGCGCGGTCATCGGGTGTTGCTCGAAAAGCCGATGGGCCGCGATTTGGGTGAGGCCCGCCGATTGCTCGAAGCGGGCGGTGAGCGGCTGTCGATTGGATTCAATTATCGCTATTTCGCGGGAATCAGGCGCGCCATACAGGATGCTCGCCGGGGCGCATTCGGACGCTTGGTCGCGGTCAATTTCATCCTCGGCCACGGATGTAGCCCCGGCCAGGAAAACACTTGGAAGCTCGATCCGATTCGCGCGGGCGGCGGATGCTTAATCGATCCGGGAGTGCATATCCTCGACCTGTGCCTGCTTCTCGCACCAGAAAAGATCGAGATCGCGGGCGGTACTTCATGGTCTGGATTCTGGAAGACCGGCATCGAAGAAGATGTCCAACTTCTAATGCGAACGGCGGATGGAGTTTCATTCTCGGTCCAGATATCGATTGTGCGATGGCGCAGCACGTTCAACTTGATCGTACACGGTACTGAGGCATACGGCGAAGTTACCGGTCGAAATCGCAGTTACGGAGCGCAGGCCTATCGACTCGGTCCACGATGGGGCTGGCAACGCGCAGCCAATCAGGCGGCTTCGGAGACCGTCGTCGTCGAGTCGGACGGGTTGGATGTCTTCGCCGGCGAAATGCGGGCGCTCCTGTTCCCGGAGTCGGCGCAAGGCGAGGCATGGCCGGGTCCGGCGACGGCGCGTGAGGCCTTCGCCGTGATGGAACTCCTTGATCGCATCCGCGAGGGGCTGAACCTGCGGCGGAACTATTCCTGACAAATAGATGGCCCAAAAAGAAGGGCCGAGCTACTTAAACGAACCGTGGTGGGGGGGACCGACGGTTCAAGTAGCCCGGCCAGGCTTGGGATCGTGCGCTTTATCTCGGGGGAGGAGATTGTTAGCGCACGATTAGGTGTAGCAATACACGTGCCTGATAAAAACCGTAGGAAAACCAAAGCTGGAATTCGTCGGTTCCTTCTCAATGTGCAATTAGATACACACTGGATGCCCCAAAATGGTGCATATTACAGGGATATGTCACCGTTCGCATTTTGCAAGAAGAATGCGGTTTGAGCAAGATTTTCGCGGCATCCGCGCAGCCGTCCGGCTGCATGAGCCTAATGCACGTTAGGCGGGCATCACCCGCGCCGAATGAAGTCGATCACGACTTTGGCAAGCTCCTCGCCCTTGTCCTCCTGCAGGAAATGGCCGCCACCCTTGATCGTCGTATGCGGTTGACCCTTCGCGCCGGGAATTTGCGCCTGCAAAACCATCTCGCCGCCGCGCGTGATCGGATCCATATCGCTAAACGCCGTTAAAAATGGTTTGGTCCATTTGCTTAGGACTTCCCACGCTTTGCGGTTTGCCGGCGTGGCGGGATCGTTTGGGGTCGTTGGCACCAAGATGGGAAACTGGCGGGCGCCTTCCTTGTAGCTCTCATCCGGAAACGGCGCATCGTAAGCGGCAATGACTTCTTCCTTGAGCGGAGTCGCGCACCCGCCCTGGATAATCCGGCCGGTTGGTAAAGTCGGTGTCTCCTGTGAGAATTTCTGCCACATGGTGAACGCGTCACTGATCTGGGCATCGCCAGTGGGAAGACCGGTATTGGCCGCCACGATACGCGCGAATCGTTCCGGATGTTCGGCGGCAATTCTCAATCCAATCAACCCGCCCCAATCCTGGCAAACCAGCGTGATGTTGCGCAGATCCAGCCGTTCGAGCACCGCCGCGATCCAATCGACGTGGCGCTGATAGGTGTAATCGGTCCGCTTGGATGGTTTGTCCGAACGGCCGAACCCCACCAGATCCGGTGCAACCGCGCGATAGCCGGCGGTCACGATTGGCGGGATCATCTTTCGATAGAGAAACGACCACGAGGGTTCGCCATGCATCAGCAGCACGGGTGCGGCGCCCGCCGGCCCTTCGTCAACGTAATGAATCCGCACATCGCCGATTTGCACGTAATGCGGCGCGAACGGATATCCGGGCAGGTTGGCAAAGCGGTCGTCGGGGGTTCGTAGGATCTCCATCGCAATATCCTCCAATGTCCTGAGTGAGCCTCCGCAACCTTACCCGAATGCGGCCAATCCTGCTAAGGTTGAAGGATGCGCGCAGCAGTAATGCGAAAACATAAGCTCGTGGTCGACGACCTTCCAACGCCGGAACCCGGTCCCGGCGAAGTGCTCGTCAAAACTCTCGCATGCGGAATATGCGGATCCGATCTGCATGCGCTCAAACATGCCGAGAAGCTGGTTGACAGCGCACGGCGGGCGGGCGCCCGGTTCGTCATGGACCTAAGCCGCGACGTCGTGATGGGCCATGAGTTCTGCGCAGAAGTCCTCGACTTCGGTCCGGGTACCCAGCGGCATCTGAAGGCGGGCAGCCGGGTTTGCTCGATGCCCGTGCTGGTTCGCGCCGCCGGAATCGATCCGGTCGGATACTCGAACGAAAATCCCGGCGGCTACGGCGAGTTGATGCGCCTGACCGAAATGATTTTGCTGCAAGTCCCAAACGGGCTATCCACGGAACGCGCCGCGCTAACCGAACCGATGGCGGTCGGCTATCACGCGGTCCAGAAGGCGCATTTGAAGCCGGACGATTGTCCGCTCGTGATTGGATGCGGCCCCGTGGGACTTGCGGTAATTGCCGCACTCAAGCTGGCGGGCTGCAGCCCGATTGTCGCCGCCGATTTCTCGCCGCGCCGCCGCGAGCTTGCAACGCTGATGGGCGCCGACGCGGTAATCGATCCAAAGGAAAAATCGCCCTATCAGAGCTGGCAGGAACTCGCCGTCTATTCCGATCCCGCAACCGCGCCGCCTCAGATGCCTTGGATGACGGGTCCGCCGGTCCGGCCCGCCGTGATCTTCGAATGCGTCGGCGTACCCGGCGTCATCGATTCGATAATGGTATCGGCTCCCGGCGGCGCACGCGTGGTCGTAGTGGGCGTATGCATGGAACACGATAAGATCGAGCCGTTCTTCGGCATCTCCAAGGAGCTGAACATTCAATTCGTGCTCGGCTACGCGCCCAACGAATTTGCCGCGACGCTGTTCAATATCGCGGAGGGGAAAATCAACGTCGATCCGCTGATTACCGGCAAGGTCGGAATTGAAGGCGTGGCCAAGGCATTCGACGACCTCGCTTCGCCCGAAACTCACGCCAAGATTCTGGTCGAACCCTGGCGCCGTTAATAAGCTAGTCCTTCGACTAATTCCTTACTTGGGGCAACTTTGCATGACCTGCTCGCGCCGCTTGAAGTTCCCTCTCCCGCCGGGAGAGGGCAATCATGGGCGATGAGCATGCGGCGCAGGGTTTTAACCGGCTGGCCGCTTTGCCACGTTCGCACCGTACTGGGTGAGGGTGCTGCCTCCCCAATTTCGCGATGAAGCGGCGGCTTAAGAAGGTCCTGATTGCAAATCGCGGCGAGATCGCGCTGCGAATTATTCGCACTGCCCGCCTGATGGGTCTGGCCACGGTCGCCGTCTATTCCGAAGCCGACGCGGCATGCGCACATGTGGCCGCCGCCGATGAGGCGCGCCCGATCGGGCCGGCCGAGGCGGCAAAGAGCTATCTAAACATCGCGGCGATCATCTGTGCGGCACAAACGTCGGGCGCCGATGCGATCCATCCGGGCTACGGGTTTCTTTCCGAGCGGGCCGAGTTTGCGCAGGCAGCTGCAAAGGCCGGGCTGACTTTTGTCGGGCCGCGGCCCAGCGTGATGGCCGCGCTGGGCGACAAAATTGCCGCCCGCGCGATAGCCGGCAAAGCCGGCGTACCGATCGTGCCGGGGATCGAAACCGCCGAACCGGCCGCCGCGCGCAAGTTCGCCGCTAAAGCCGGCTTTCCAATCGTCGTAAAGGCGGCGGCCGGCGGCGGCGGACGCGGGATGCGCGTGGTTGCGGATGCTTGCGCGCTTGACCGCGCAATCGAGGCAGCCGCGCGTGAAGCGACCGCGGCGTTCGGCGACGGCCGTCTGTTCATCGAGAAATATCTTGCACGCCCCCGCCATGTCGAAATCCAGATTCTGGGTGACGAGTACGGCGGCGCGATCGCGATGGGCGAGCGCGAATGCTCGATCCAGCGGCGCCATCAGAAGATTATCGAGGAATCGCCTGCTCCCGGATTAACCGATCGAACCCGCGCGAAGATGATCGAAGCGGCAATTCGAATTGCGCGCGCAGCCGGCTACACCGGAGCGGGCACCGCGGAATTTCTCCTCGACGGCGAGGATTTCTACTTTCTCGAAGTCAACGCGCGCCTGCAGGTTGAGCATCCCGTCACCGAAATGCGCTTCGAATCCGATCTGGTGCGCGAGCAGTTCCGAATCGCGGCGGGGGAGCACGTCACGGAGCCGCCCGCGGCTCACGGCGTGGCAATTGAGTGCAGAATCAACGCTGAGGAGCCGGAGCATGGTTTTCGTCCGGCGACCGGGACGGTACTGCATTTGAATGTTCCCGCCGGCCCGGGCGTGCGCGTCGATTCTCATCTCACACCCGGCTCGGAGGTGACGGCCTATTACGACGGACTGCTCGGCAAGTTCATTTGTTTCGGCAATGATCGCGAGGAGGCGCGCCGCCGAATGGTTTCCGCGCTTGACGAATTTTCGCTGCTCGGCGTGGCAAACAATGCTGCCTACCTTCGCGACATTATCGCGAGCGAACCGTTCCGGAAGGCGGAGCTTTCAACCAACTTCATCGGAGAATTCTTTCCGGACTGGCATCCAAGCGACATGATCGTAAAGGCCGCGCTGATCGCGGCGGCGGCCGGCCTTAACCGGCCGGCTACTGTTCAATCTTCCACTGGAACCACGATTCGCGCTGGCGGCGGCAATTCGCCGTGGGATCGGATGAAGAATTTCGAGTTGTGGAGGCCCCGGTGAAACTGACGCGCACCGGCGATCCGGGTGAATTCGATATCGAACTTCTCGCGCGCGAGGGCGACAGCGTCCGCATGCGAGTGGGGGGTGAGGAAATCGAAGCCCGGCTGGCGATGCACGGCGACGGCGTTGGCGTCCTCGCTATCGGTGCGCGGCGGTATCGCGTTGCGACAGTGCGGCGCGGCGATTCAATTTTTGTCGGCATCGGGCCGGCATCGTTCGAATTCAAGCCGGCGGCGGCTGCAATCGGCGCCGCCACCGCACGGCGCTCGTCACGCGGTCTGGCGGCATCTGATGTTACCGCCCCGATGCCCGGCAAGGTGCTGAACATATTGGTGAAAGTTGGTGATCGCGTTTCAGCCGGACAACCGCTGGCGGTAATCGAAGCGATGAAGATGGAAACGACGCTTACCGCGGAGGGAGACGCCATAGTTAAACGCGTATGCGTCCATCCGGGCCAGATGATCGATCACGGTATGATAATGATCGAGCTTAGTCCGGCACCCGATTCATCAATTCCTGAATCTGCGTCGCCAGCCCCGAGAGCCATTGCCCGAAGTCGTCGTCGCGCTCGACGATAATTTCGAGCTTTCCGTTCTTGAGAATCGAAACTTGCCCGGGATGGCCGGTGCGCAGCGGGATAACGATTGCTTCGCGCGAAATGCCCATCGGATCGGTGATCGCGAAAATCTGTTCGATCTCTTTTAATGTGACTGCCTTTAGCATGAGCGCAAATCTTCCCGCCGGTTCATTATTTAAGGCCGCTTTGCCATAATCGCAAGCGGGGTCACGTCTTAATTGGGGAGGTAAATTTCGCGTGTACGGAACGATCAAGAAAATCATCAAGGACAAGGGCTTCGGCTTTATCATCCCGGACGATGGGACCGATGAGGTATTTTTTCATCGCTCCAAACTTGCGCCGAAGGTTCAGTTTGACGACCTGCGGGAGGGTAACGAAGTCCAGTTCGACGTGAAGCCGGGCGAGAAAGGTCCGCAGGCGTTCAATTTGCGCCTGCGCTGAGCGGCGATATCACCGCGTCATCGCGAACCACCGGCGCATCAGGGCCGCCACCCCCGGCGTAAGCCGCGTGCGCGTGTAGGCCAGCGCCGCACGCCGGATTGCGTCAGCCTGAGTTGGGTACGGATGAATCACTTCCCCGAGGCGTCCCAAGCCGATACTTCCGTCGATTGCAGCGGTTAGCTCGGTAATCATCTCACCCGCGTGGCTGGCAACAATCGTTGCGCCTAAAATCTCGTCGGTCCCCTCGCGGACAATCACTTTTACAAACCCGTCGGTTTCGCTGTCGAGAAGCGCCCGATCGGTCTCCGCCAATTCCTGCGTAAAGGCGGTTACTTTTATGCCACGCCGGGCCGCTTCCCTCTCATCGATACCGGTGTGCGCGATTTCCGGGTCGGTATAGGTACACCATGGGATCGTGAGTGCGCTTGCGCGCGCACGGCCGAAGAAGAGCGCATTGCGGATGACGATCCGGGCGTGGGCGTCCGCGACATGAGTGAACTTGTAGGGCGAAACGGCATCCCCGGCCGCGTACACAAGTGGATTGGTGGTGCGCAGTCGATCATCAACCGTGATGCCGCGTTGGCGATCGTACTCGATCATCGCAACTTCAAGATTGAGTCCTTCCACCGCAGGGACGCGTCCCGCTCCGACGAGGATTTCATCAACCGCAAGTTCGCGCCGTTCATCTTCGCGCTCGACGATCAAAATCCTCTCCTGCCCGCGCCGGGACACCTCGACGATTCTGCATCCCGTGGCGACTTCGACGCCGTCGCGAACCATTGCACGTTCGAGAAATTGCACCGCCGCGAAATCCTTGCGGGGCAGGATCGAGGCTTCGGCCTCAAGGAGCGTGACCTCAGCGCCAAAGCGTCGAAACGCCTGTGCAAGTTCGCAGCCCAGCGGTCCACCGCCGATCACGGCGATTCGCCGCGGCAATTCCGTAAGCGAAAAGACTGTTTCATTGGTCAGATATCCGGCCTCCGCCAGCCCCGGGATTGGCGGCGCCGCCGCGCGCGCACCGGTTGCGATGGCGGCGCGCCTGAAGCGCAACCGTTTGCCGTCCACTTCCACCACGTCCGGCGCGATGAACCGTCCGTCGCCGACAAATACATCGACACCAAGCTTGCTGAATCGCTCGGCCGAGTCGGCACGGCTCAACTCCGCGCGCAGCTTGCGCATCCGCTCCATCACGGCGGCAAAATTCACCCGCACGCCAGGCGGCACCTCGATGCCGAAGCGGGCCGCGTCACGGACTTCCGCAAGGGCGCGCGCCGCGCGAAGCAGCGCCTTGGACGGGACACATCCGAAATTCAGACAGTCGCCACCCATCATGTCGCGTTCCACAAGCGCGACCCTGGCGCCCAAGCCGACCGCTACGGAGGCAATCACCAGGCCGGCAGCGCCTGCTCCGATCACGACCAGGTTGTATTTGGACGCCGGCTCCGGATTAACCCAGCGGGCTGGATGTACCAATTCCGAAAGTTGGCGATTCCAGTCGTCGAGCGGCGGGTGGGTCAACGCGTGCAAGCCCATCGATAGTCTCCCTTCGGATTCATAAGGCCGGCTGCTTCATGGCAGTGTGCGGAGCGCCTATAATGGCATCGCGGAGGGCGTAATCGAAATGTCCGTCAACGAGCATAAGCGAAGCGCACGCACCAACCTGCGAATCGGAGTAATTACGGCAAGCGATTCGCGTACCCCCGAAACCGATCAAAGCGGCAAGCTGATTCGTGAGATGCTCGAAGCGGCTGGCCACAGCGTCGACTATTACGAGGTGATACGCGAGGAGCCGCAGCGCCTATCTGGAGCGATCGCCGCAAACTTGGCCAATGTCGACGCGATAATCGTCAACGGTGGGACCGGTATCACCTCGCACGATCACAGTGCCGATGTCGTCCGGCCGCTGCTCGATAAAGAGCTGGAAGGCTTTGGCGAAATTTTCCGGATGCTTTCATATCAGGACATCGGCTCAGCCGCGATCATGAGCCGCGCAATTGCCGGCGTGCGCCAGGGGAAGTTTATTGTTGCGATTCCGGGCTCGCCCGGGGCGTGCAGGCTCGCGATGGAAAAACTAATCCTTCCGGAGATTGGGCACATCGCGGCACTGCTCGAACGATGAGATGAAGCGGCTGACGCTCAAGTTGTTTGCGGCGCTGCGCGAGCGCGCAAATGCCACCGAATTGATACGCGAGTTTCCCGACGGAGCGACCGTCGATGAAATTTGGGCCGCCCTCAAGAGCGAATTCCCGGCGCTTTCCAGCCATCGCGATTCTGTAGGATTTGCCGTCAATCACAACTATGTCGAAGGCGGCTTCAAACCGCGTGAGGGCGATGAAGTCGCGTTCATTCCTCCGGTCAGCGGCGGCAGCGATGCGCCGCGATGGGCGGGCACGGTGACGATCGGCCGCGATCCAATCGACGTCGGCGCGCTGGAGCGGGAGGTCGCCGATCCAGCCGCTGGAGCAATCGTCACGTTCGCTGGCGCAACCCGCCGTGACAACGCCGGGCGTCGCGTAATCCGGCTGGAATACGAAGCTTACGAGCCGATGGCGCTCCTGGAGATACGCAAGCTCGCGCGCGAAGCGGGCGAACGATGGAACATCGTGCGGATTGCGATTGCACATCGTGTCGGGAAGGTCGAAATCGGCGAGACTTCGGTTGCGATCGCGGTCTCCGCACCGCATCGCGCGGAAGCCTTCGAGGCTTGCCGCTTCGCGATCGATCGCATCAAAGAGGTCGTCCCGATTTGGAAGAAGGAGTTTTTCGAAGGCGGCGAGCTCTGGGTCGGGTGCCAGACCTCCCACCCGCCCGCGCCGGATTGAAGAATTCCGTCGCCCAGGCGTCAGTTATAATGCCGATGATCTGCTTCCGCCGCCGCGTGGTTGACGAGGCCGGAGAGTAAAATGGTGCGTTTCCTGCTGATTAGGCTGGCCAGACTGACCGTCATCGCCGCCCTGACGGCATACGGAGGCCTGTTCGCAATGCAACGGCAAATGCTGTATCCGGGTCACACGCATCGAATTCCGATGGGAAAGCCTGAGGACTATCAACTGAAGGATTTTTCCGAGGTTCACTTAAGCACCGACGATGGCGTGCGCATTATGGGTTGGGTGCATCCGCCGGCGAAGGGCATGCCGGTCATTCTCTTTTTTCACGGAAATGGTGAGCAAATCTCCAATCGCGCCGAACTATTCCGCCAATTTGCCGACGATGGTTATGGCGTCTTCGCGCTGGAATACCGCGGATATGGGAACAGCGATGGTTCACCAAGCGAGGAAGGCCTGTACTCCGACGCGCGTGCCGCATGCCATCTCCTGAAGAACTCGTACCCCGATTCGGGAATCATTGCGTTCGGCGAATCACTGGGTTCGGGGATCGCAGTCGAAATGGCGAAAGAATTTCCGGTGACCGGACTGGTTCTTGAAAGTGCCTATACGTCAATTCCGAATCGCGCCTCTGAAATCTTCTGGTTTATGCCCGGCGTACAGCTTCTGGCGCGGGATCGATTTGACTCAATTTCGAAGATTGGCGAGATACATTGCCCGATACTTATTTTGCATGGCGACCTCGATACGATAATTCCAATCGCACATGGCGAGAAACTGTCCGCTGCAGCAACATCGCGCAAGCAGTTCATCGTCGTGCACGGAGCAGGGCATATCGTGCCGGATCCCCCGACGATTAAGGCCGTAAACGACTTTTTTGGCGAATCCAGCCACACAAGAGCGCAATAGCGGCGAAGTCTTATTGACCCGGCTGGAGCCGGCAGGTTACATAGACCTGATGACAGCGGCGAAAAATTCGTCGGTTACGAGAATCATTCTGGCCGAGCCGCGCGGTTTTTGTGCCGGGGTCGATCGCGCGGTCGAAGCGGTGCGCGGCGCCCTTCGCGCGTATGGTCGTCCCCTCTACGTGCGCCATCAGATCGTTCACAACCGCTTCGTGCTCGAAGCATTGGAAAAAGAAGGCGCGGTATTCGTCGAGAGCCTGGATGAAGTGCCCGCGGGCCAGCGCGTGATATTCAGCGCGCATGGCGTCGCTCCCAGTGAATGGGATCGCGCCAAGGGCCGTAATCTGCGCGTGATCGACGCCACCTGCCCGCTCGTAACCAAGGTTCATTCAGAAGTTGAAAAGTACGCCAGCGAGGGGCGCACGGTAATCTTGATCGGGCACGCGGGCCACGAGGAGGTGAAGGGCACCGTCGGTGTTGCGCCCGGCAAGGTAATTTTGGTCGGCACCGTCGCCGAAGCGCGCGCCATCAATGTGGAAGATCCGGCGCGGATCGCGGTGGTTACGCAAACTACGCTCAGCGTGGACGATACCCGCGAGATAATGGAAGCGCTGAAAGAGCGGTTCCCGACGATGCTATCGCCCAAGACCGACGACATCTGTTACGCGACGCAAAACCGGCAAAATGCCGTCAAGGAGCTGGTGGGAGTGACCGACGCGGTACTTGTGGTCGGCTCCAAGCAGAGCTCCAACGCCAATCGGCTGGTCGAAGTAGCGCGTACGCGCGGAGCCCGCGCGTTCCTGGTAGATTCAATCGCTGACGTCGAGCCGGCGATGCTCGACGGCGTGCGATCGCTGGGTCTTACAGCAAGCGCGTCGTCACCCGAATGGCTGGTCGAGGAAATTATCGGTGCGTTTGCGAAGGGCGGCGCGGAAGTTGAATTGCTGAGCGTCGCCAAAGAGCGCGTCCATTTCCCGCTCCCGATGCCGGCCGACTGATCCGCGCCGACTTAAGCCGCCACCATTCCAATCGTGGAGTTTCTTCATTTCACCTTGACAACCGCGTGCTCATACCTGCATTCTGGGTCGGATTTCCCGGCTTCAAGTTAATAAAAGCAATTATAGGTGACGTTCGATGCGAAGTTTGTGGATGCGCGTGCTGCTGATTCCGATGCTGCTGGCGGTCCCGCTCGCCGGTGGCTGCCAGTCCGAGTCCAAGCAGCATCTCTACGCGGCCGATGATCTTGCCAAAAAGCAGGACTACGAGGGCGCACGCAAGGAACTGGAATTGGCTATCCAGGCCGATCCAAACAATCTCGAGGCACACGACTCGCTTGCCCACATCGCCGAAGTACTCGGGGATCAGGAGCTTGCCGGAAAGGAATTCGACCGCGCGTCGGAGCTCGATCCGACCGATCAGCACCTGATGGACGAGGCACGCCGGTACCGGCAACTCAAACTACTGGCCAACTCGTCGGACAAGGCGCTTGCCGACATCAAGGCAGGGCAGATCGACGATGGTGTCAGCGCGCTAAAGGATCTTGTGCGGAACCGGGCCGTACATGACAAGGCGCTCCAAGCGCTGGCCGCGGCGATCCCAGAAATCGAAAAGCAGGGGGATCAGCAGGCCGCTGAAAAAAAATATACCGACGCTTTCGATACCTACAACAAGGGGCTTCATGCCGCGATGCTGCTGACGACGGCACGCCAGGCGCAGCAATTGGAGCCCGAGGCCGACCCTATTCTGCAGAAGGCGATCGATGCCGCCCACGCGGCCGGCACCAATGACGCTGCCTTTAATCTGCTTCAAGACGTAGTAAGCAAATATCCGGACGACAAGACCGCAAACCTGGCGCTGGCCAACATTTACCTCGCCCAGAAGCCCCCTGATTACGACAGCGCCGCGGATCTCGAGGAACGGGCCGGCGCGCCGGACGACGAAGTTGCAAAGCTGCGCGCCAAGGCCAAGAAGCACCACAAGGAACCGGCCGCCACTGACGGTAATGGGTAAAACTGCGACCGGAATGCACTCGCGCGACCGGGAAAATAACGGCACAATCTATCCTCGATGCGCCGGCGCGGCTATATCGCGGTCGAGGGGCCTATAGGGGTTGGCAAGACCAGCCTCGCACAGGCGCTCGGGCGCGAGTTGAATGCACGGATTCTGCTCGAAGACGCGGACAACAATCCGTTCCTTCCGCGCTTCTATCAGGATCCGGACAAATTCGCATTTCCCGCACAGCTTTACTTTCTCCTCACGCGATACAGCCAGCAGCGCGAATTGTTACAGGCCGATCTGTTCGCGCAGGCAACCGTTGCCGACTACTTGTTCGCCAAGGACCGGATCTTTGCCGCGATGAATCTCGCGCCGGACGAACTAAAACTCTACGAGAATGTCTATCAGTTGCTCGACGCGAAGATGGTCAAGCCGGACCTCGTCGTCTATGTGCGCGCCTCGGTGGACGTCCTCGCCGAACGGCTGCGAAAGCGAAATCGCGATTTCGAGCGATACATCAGCTACGAATACCTGGAACGCGTGTCGTCGGCCTATCGCGATTTTTTCTTTGCCTACGACGAGGCGCCGCTGTTGGTCGCCGACACTTCGGAAATCGACTTCGTGGCCGATCCCGAGGATTTGGCCGGACTAATCCGTGAGATCGATCGCATGGGGACCGGCACCCAGTATTTCGTCCCGCGCAAGCGGTGACGGTTTACGCGTCGCGATCGTTAAACGCGATCTCGATATTTCCGGCCAATTTGAAATCGCGCTCGGTTACGCCCCCTTCGCTGTGCGTAACACAGCTGAACCGCACTCGCGTGTAGTTGATGGTGATATCGGGGTGATGGTCGCCAGCCTCCGCGATCTCCGCGACTTTCGACACGAATTCGATACCGTGAAGATATTCCTTGAAGCGGAAGAGCTTGGTGATGGCCCCGTCCTTGTACTCCCATCCCGGCAGCGCTTTGAGCCGCTCGGAAATTTCAGATTCGCTCAGTTTGGCCATCGGCAGTCCCTCCCATTAATATCGATCAAGCGCGCATCGACATCTTAGTCGCAGCGGCACCCCGGCCCAAGCGGCACCCGCATTACGCATATCGTGCGCCTATGGTAAAAATATCGCAGGAGCGCTTCGAATCCACGAAGTGTAAGCGCCATGATTGCAGGTAAGAATAAAGTCAGGAGCGAGGCAAGGTAGCGAGATGCCAATCCGCCGCCTGTTTCCCTCCCGATCGATCGACGCCAGCACCGTCCGGGACGGCGGTGTCGAACCGCATTACCGCAAAGTCCTGGTGCGCCTGCTGGCCGCGCACGCGCTGGCGGAAAAGCTTACCGCGCTCGGCTACGAGCGCATTCTCAAGGCAGTCGGCGACGATGAGCTGGGCCGAACAATCGAAAAGAATTTTCGTGAGGAATGCAAGCACGCGCGTTTGATTTATCGCGCATTGGAGGAACTCGGCGTAAGCCAGCAGGCCGCCGATCGCCTTATGATTCCCACGCTGAAATCGGCCTCCTTCGAAGCGCCGTGCCGCTTCGCCGGCAAAGCCGAAAGCGAATTGGACCTGGCGATGGCGTCGATCAGCCTCGACATGACCGGCCTGATGATAATCGGCGTCAACTACCGGGACTCCAGCTATGCTCCGCATGCGCAGGCGGCCGATTCGATTCTCGAAGAGGAGGCCGAACACGACATATTCGCGTCGCAGCAACTCGGCCGCGCCATGGACCGGTTCGGAGCCGAGCCAGTCGGCGCGGCGCTTCGCGAATGGATTCCGCGCGCGGTGAATTTTTTCGGGCCACCGGGCAGCGGCTTTACCTACGATTGCATCCGGTACGGCCTGAAATCCCGCGACAACGGCGAATTGGCGGATCTATACGTGACGCTGGTCGCCCGGCGATGCGAACAGCTTGGACTTGAAATGCCGGCTCTGACAGCCGGCTATCCGCACGCGCTGGCATAAATGGCCTCTTCCGCCGACTCGACTACGGCTGCGCAGCCCCGGCAGCATCCAGCGTCGGGCGCGCCGGTCGCAACTTTCGGCGCGGATCCACGCGTGTGGCTCGTGGCGCTTTTGATCGTCACGGCGGGTGTTTACAGCCGGAGCCTTGCAGACGGCTTCGTCTTCGATGAGCGGCTCAACATCATCGTCAATCGATACATCGGCGACTGGTCATTTGTCTGGAAATCGCTATTCAACGATGACTGGTGGTTCCGCGACCCGCTCCATCTGCCGCAGGGCTCGTACTATCGACCGCTGACCAACGTCTGGCTGGCGATCAATTACCACCTCTTCGGGCTTCAGCCTGCGCGGTGGCACGCGATGATGATCGCCGTGCATCTTGTCGTGGCATGCCTCGTGTTCAGAGTGTCCTCGCTGCTGTCCAAAAACCTGTGGACGGCGCTGCTGGCTGCCGCACTGTTTGCGCTAATGCCGCTGGATACCGAGGTGGTAGTAGTCTCTTTCGGACCGGCGCTTAGTGCCGCGTTCCAGTTGAGCGCGTTAGGAATCTATCTCCGGCGGGCCGATTCGCCGCTTTTCGATACAAATCAATCGCGATGGCTAGCACTGTCACTTGCGCTATACGCAGGCGCATTGTTGAGCTACGAAGCATCGGTGATGTTTCCGCTTCTGGTCGCTGCTCACGCTGCGATCTTTCGTCCACCTCTGGTTCGGAAGCATGAGCCTGCCTCGCCCACGCTAGGGGATCGGGCTCGCGAAGCGTTTGATGCGGCGTGGCCGTATGCTCTGGCGGCCGCCGGCTACCTTGCGTTGCGAGTGTGGGTGCTTGGGTTCATCACCAGGCAGAGTCCCGATCAAGCGGCTACGCCGCTCGAAGTCGTGCTGACGATTCCCGCCGTGATTGCGAGTTATTTGATGCTGTTGGCAACCCCATGGCTCGCGGGCCCGGCCCATGCGCTGGATTTCGTGCAAAGCGCGGCGGAGCCCGAGTTCTATCTGAGCGTGATTGGCCTGATCATTCTTGCCGCATGCGCGTTCATTGCGCTGCGTAATCATCCGCATCGCCGCCTCTATTTGTTTTGCGCGGCATGGTTTTTCCTCACGCTCGCGCCGATGCTCAATTTGGGCGGGCTCGCCGTAAAAACCATCGTCCAGGATCGCTATCTTTACATTCCGTGGATTGGACTGTGCTTCATGATCGCTGACATGGCAGTAACCTTCGCTGCCGGCAGCGAGGTTAAATCTTTTATCGTCTGGATAGTATCGGGCGCGATACTGACGAGTTACGCCGCGGTCCTGAATTCCGTGCAAGGCTACTGGAAGGACGATGCCACGGTATACATGCGATGTATCGAGCTGGCGCCCAAAATCGCATTTTGCCACAGCGGCCTGGCAACCGTGCTGAAGACTCGCGGCAATATTGCGGGCGCGCTCTCTGAACTTAAGACCGCGGTCAACCTCGATCCAAGCGACGGCAAAAATCTCTATGAATTGGGCCGCATGCACGAGGAGGCCGGGAACAGGTCGGACGCCGTGCGAGAAATGACCGACGGTCTCAGGCTCATCGCAAATCCTCCAGCCAGCGGATATGCACGGCTTGCGGTCGCCGCCGATGCCATTGGCGACTCGAAGGCTGCGGATGATGCGTTGGCCAAAGCGGCGAAACTGCCCGATGGCGCAAATCCGGCCGATCTGGCGCGGGCGCGACTGAGTTACCGGCATGGAGATAATCAGGCAGCCGAACAAAAGCTGCGCGAAGTCTTGAAACGCGATCCGGACAATGCGGAAGCTTTGTCGGTGCTTGGAACGGTCCTGTCCGCCGAGCATAGGTATGACGATGCCTTGGCCGCCGTACAACGCGCGGCGCAACTTTCACCTGACAAGCCGATGCTCCATTACTTGGTCGCGCTTGCGCTCTATCAAATGGGACGTAACAGCGAAGCACGCGGAGAATGCGCGATTGCGCTTGCGGCCGAGCCGGATGACTACAACGCGCGCGCCTTGATGATCATGATCAACTCCGCCGGGAAGCAAAAGACCGGCAGCTCCCGATAGCTTGCGGAGCGCGAGAACCGGTATCCGCAACCGGCGCGCGCGGGGATACAATCAAACGGCATTGATAAATGGCATCTAAACGCCGCAATCCCGCCCGCGATCGGCAATCCGCGCCGGGCGGCTCCGCGAACTCCCCCAACAGTGAACCTAGACGGGGAAGCGCGGCTGGACGCATAAAGGCCCGGGAAGCGTCTCCACGCGATTCTCGCGCATTGCCGTCGGCGCCTAACGCAATGCTGACGGCAATCGGCTGCGGCGACGCGCAAACGGGCGCGATCTTTACCGGCATCGCGCTTGTTACGGCGGCACTATATGTGCGCTGCCTCAACAATGGATTTGTTTTCGACGACGACGACATGATCGTCACCAACCGGTTCATCGGAAGCTGGTCTTATATCTGGGATTCGATAGTCAACGACACTTGGTGGTTCCGCGACCCGCTCCATCTCCCGCAGGGCTCGTATTATCGGCCGCTGCAAGGAATCTGGTTCACCCTTAACTATCATCTGTTCGGGCCGATTCCGCTTGGATGGCATGCGGCGATGATCGCATTACATCTGCTGGTGGTTTGGCTCGTGTTCCGGGTCTCATTGCTGCTGACGTCCGATCGAATGGCTGGGTTGGGGGCGGCGGCGCTCTTCGCGTTGATGCCGATTCATGCGGAACCGGTAGCATGGGCTTCCGCAATTCCATTGCCGCTGGCGGCGGCATTTGAGATGGCGGCGTTCGAGTTTTATTTGCGCTGGAATGCCGAGCCCGACACAGCTCCCGACCGATCGAGCCTGCTTGTGATTTCGATGGCGTTATTCGCCGGTGCGTTGCTGAGTCATGAGAGCGCTGTGGCATTTCCCGCGTTAGTCGCGATGCATGCTCTGATCCTTGACAGACAGGAAACCTCTCACGCGAACGACACTGTCGGAATCCGAGCGAACAAAGCGATCGCCGCCGCGGTCCCATACGCACTCGAAGTGGCTGTATACCTTGGCATTCGATATGCCGTACTGGGCTTCATCACGCGCCCGAATATCTATAACCACATGGCTGCGATGCAGTCGATCTTGACGATGCCGGCCGCGGCGGCAACGTATGCCATGGTGCTGGTCGTGCCGTGGTTGGCCGGTCCCTCGCATCTGGTGGAAACGGTCTCAAGCATCGCGGCTCCCGGATTTTATATTCCGGTGTTGGGATTTGCGGTATTTGGCGCAGCGGCACTTGCGCGGCTAAAGCGCGACCCGCGCCGCCGACTCCATTTGTTCTGCATGGCGTGGATTCCGATCGCGCTTGCGCCGGTGCTCAACTTGGGCGGGCTATTTCCGGACGCAATCGTGCAGGACCGCTACCTGTATCTGCCGTCGTTCGGATTTTGCGTGCTTGCCGCCGACATTGCGATAACCTTCGCACGGCAGCGAAGAACCATGGCATATGCAATTTCGGTGGGCGCGGCAGTGTTCGCAGTAGTTTGCGCCGTATCGCTGTATACGGTGCAGGATTTCTGGCACGACGAGATTGCGCTGTTCGGCCAATGCGTCCGCGAGATCCCCAAATCGGGGTTCTACCGCAATCGGCTTGGGATGGCCTTGCAGGGACGGGGCGAACTTTCCGCCGCGCGCAAAGAGTTTGAAACCGCCGCGCAGCTCGATCCTGACAACGGCTGGAACTATTACGACTTGGGACTGGTATTTCTTGGCTTGGGCGATCAGCATTCCGCCGCCCAAGCCATGGCTCAGGGAATCGCTAAATTCAAATCTCCGCCGCCTGGCGCATACACGGAGTTGGCCATCGTTGCGGACGCTGCCGGCGACTCGGCCCAGGCCGATGCCGCGCTCAAGCAGGCGGCGGCGATTCCGGGTGGTTCCGAGATTGCCGGTCTCACTCGTGCGCAACTCCTTTTCCATCATGGCGACAAGTCCGGCGCCGAGAATATCGCCCGCGATCTGCTCATGCACGATCCCAACAATCCTGACTTGCTCACATTTCTTGGATCCGTTCTGTCAGCCGGGCAGCGCTATGAAGATGCACTCAAGGCCTACGAGCGCGCCGCCGCGATCAATCCCAATGCCCGTAGCCTCCATTATCAAATTGCACTGGCACTGCATAAATTGGGAAGAAATGGCGAAGCGCGCAGCGAATGTTCGATCGCAATCGCCAGCGCTCCCGACGATCGTGACGCGCGCGAATTGATGGCGGAACTCGAACAGAATGGGGCATCCCGTTAGCGGATAACGAACGGAGACTCGATGCCATCGGATAGCCGCAAGCAGCGGGCCGCCACAGCGCGCAAGCAACAGCCCTCAACGGCCGCGGCGGGGCGAGAACGCATCGCAGCTCGGCCGCCGGCATTTCGCAATGAGGGAGCCTGGCTGGTCGCGATTCTGGGGGTTACCGCGCTGCTCTACACACCTGCGTTGCGCAACGATTTTGTCTTCGACGATCACGACATGATCGTCCACAATCGCTTTCTGGGCGATTGGTCGTATCTCTGGAAATCGCTGGTAAACGATTCGTGGTGGTTCCGCGACCCGTCACATTTGCCGCAGGGATCATTTTATCGCCCGCTGCAGGACATCTGGTTTTGGATCAATTTCCGGCTATTTGGATTGGAGCCCGCCGGATGGCACGCAGCAATGGTCGCGCTTCATCTGCTCGTCGTTTGGCTGGTGTTTCGCGTCGCTTCCTTGCTTGCGGGCAGCCGCAAGACCGGATTACTCGCCGCGGCGCTATTCGCACTGATGCCGCCGCATGCCGAGGCGATTGTGTGGGCTTCCGCAATTCCATTGCCGCTGTGCGCGGCCTTTGAGCTGGGGGCGTTCGAGTTTTACCTTCAAGCGAACTCAAGCCCCGAGCCGAGCCAGCGCCAGGGACGCCTTTCCGCATTGTCGTTCGTGCTGTTCGTCGGCGCACTGTTGAGCCATGAAGGCGCGGCAGCATTTCCAATTTTTATCGCGGCCCATGCATTTATAATGGGTTCGGCATCGACGGAGGAACCCAGTTCGAATTTGGCGATTCGTGCCAGATCAGCAATCAACGCGGCATGGCCCTATGCGGCGGAAGTTGCCGCCTATCTCGTGGTGCGATGGTTGGTACTGGGCTTCATCAACCGGCCGAACCCATACAGCCACATGACGGCGCTTGAGGTCGCACTGACAATGCCGTCGGCAGTCGCAACTTACGTAATGATGCTCTTGTTGCCATGGAATGCGGGCCCAGCTCATCGCATGGATATCGTTGATAGCGTTGCATCGAGCGGTTTCTTTCTTCCCGTCGCCGGTCTCCTTGCGGTCTGCGCGATCGGCTATCTTTTGCTGCGGAATCTGCCGCGTCGCCGACTTTATCTATTCTGCGCGCTATGGATTCCGGTCGCTCTGGCGCCGATGCTCAACTTGGGCGGGCTGCTCGCGCAATCGGCGATTCAGGATCGTTATTTGTACTTCCCCTCGGTCGGACTTTGCATAATCGCGGCCGATCTGGTGATTGAATTTTCCCAACGCAGCGACACATGGAACCATGCCGTATGGGCGGCGACCGGTGTTGTTGCGTTCTGTTTCGCAATCGCGCTCTTTTCCGTGCAGAAATTCTGGCACGACGATGTCGCCATGTTTCAACGATGCGTAGATACGGTGCCCGACACCGAACTGTGGCATCAGCGGCTCGGGCTCGCACTTGAAGCCGTCAACGACTTTTCCCGTGCGCATAGCGAACTAGAAACCGCAGTCAAACTTGCTCCGGACAATGGCACCGACCGTTACGATTTGGGAATGGTGGATGACCGGCTCGGAAATCATTCATTGGGAATAAGCGAGATGATTGACGGGTTGAAGCGGATTAACGACCCTCCACCGAGCGTGTTTTCGCAACTCGCGATGGTCGCTGACGCGGCGGGCGAAACCGAACAGGCCGAACAGGTCCTCAAGCAGTTGGAGGCATTGCCGAAGGGAGCAGAATCGGCCAGCTTGACGCGTGCGCAGTTGATGCGCTCCCACGGCGATATCACTGGAGCCGAAAGTGTGTTGCGAGATTTCCTGCGGAGCCATCCCGACAATGCGCAGGCGATGGTTTCGCTTGGCATGACGCTTTCTGCGCAGCAGCGCAACGACGAAGCGCTGGCCATTTTCCGAAATGCTATCGCAATCGCCCCGCAGGATCCGACCCTGCATTATTTGACCGCCCTCACGCTGCATAATATGGGACGCGATCGCGAAGCTTTCAGTGAAGGCTCGATCGCGCTTGCCGGTGCGCCAAATGATCCGAATGCACGCGCGCTTATGAATGCGATCGAACGCGGCGGAGCGCATTAGCACCGACCCGACAGGGCAAAACCCTCGCACAGTGTCATGGCATCGAAACGACGCAAGATCGAGAATTCGCCAAAATCCAAATCGGCAATTGGCGTCGAACGTGGGGTGAGGGGAGATACCCGCTCCGCGATCGATTCGATTCAGCCGGCTCTGACATGGCTGGGCGACGGCGACTCCACGATTGGCACTGCGATAGCAGGCGTCCTCGCTGTCACGGCGATCGTGCTTTGCGGCTCGGTTGGTAATGAATTCGTCCTCGACGACGCCGATCAAATCGTCCTCAACCGGCGCTTGGGCGACTGGTCATTTATTTGGAGGTCGCTCGTAAACGATGTCCTTTGGTTCCGCGATCCATCGCATCTGCCGCAATGCCCCTACTACCGGCCATTTCACAATCTTTGGCTCGCGCTGAATTACCATCTGTTTGGCCTCAATCCGATCGGATGGCATGCGGCAATGATCGCCCTGCACCTGATCGTGGTGTGGCTCGCCTTTCGTGTCGCATTGCTGCTTACCGGCGACAAATGGACCGGTGTATTCGCCGCAGCCCTTTTCGCGCTGATGCCAATCCACGCCCAGGCGATTGTATGGCCCGCCGCGATTGCGACACCGCTTAGCGCCGCATTCGAGCTGGGAGCTATGGAGTTTTATCTGCGCGGATGGCGGGCTACTCAATCAACCGATGAACGCCCACGCTGGATTGCCGTATCGATGGGATTATTTGCATGCGCTCTGTTTAGTTATGAAGCCGCAGTAATGTTTCCCCTCATCATCGCCGCGCACGCAATAATTTTCCCGGCATGGGACGGCCGAAACGAAACGCCAGGCGGCGCCGCGCCCACTCTCGTCACGCGGCTAGCCGGCGCATTTGCGGCGGCTTGGCCATACGGGATGGAAGCAGCGATATATTTGGCCATTCGATTTTGGGTGCTGGGTTTCATTACACAGTTGACCCCTGAGAACCATGTCCCTGCCATTGAAGTTGTACTTACCGTACCGTTCGTAGTCGCCAGTTATCTGCTGATGGCCGCAGCGCCGTGGCGTGCGGGACCCGAGCACGGCCTGCAGTTCGTCAGAAGCGCAGCGTCGCCTGCTTTTATTTTCCCGATCGCGTGTCTTGCCGCTCTGGCGGCCACAGCGGTGGCGATGCTGAGGAAAAATGCTCGTCGCGGGCTTTATTTGTTCTGCTCGGCGTGGCTCACGATCGCGCTTGTCCCGGTATTCAATCTCGGCGGCCTTTCCAATCAGGAATTCATCCACGACCGCTATCTGTATTTACCATCATTCGGATTCTGCGTGATGGCGGCCGACTTGGCCGTCGATTTCGCGCGAGCAAATACAAAATGGGCCAGTACGGTTTTGGCCCTTGCATGTGGTGTCGTGCTCTCCTACGCAATCGCACTATTCATCGTCCAGTTTTATTGGCATGACGAGTTTGCGCTGTACTCGCACTGCGTCACCGCAACTCCCGGAGTCGAGCTTTGCCATAATCGGCTCGGGATGGCGCTGGCGGCACGCGGCGACTTGAACGACGCCCGGCAAGAATTCGAGGCCGCACAAAAGATCGAACCATACGACGGCTGGAACCTTTACGATATGGGTCTGGTTTATCAGGGATTGGGCGATCAAAAGTCCGCAGTGAGATTTATGGCCGACGGTCTGGCCCATCTGGAACATCCGCCGCCCGGAACCTATGTTCGGCTCGCATTTGCCGCCGACGCCAGCGGCGATTCTCAGGCTGTCGGTGCGGCATTGAAGCGGGCGGCGGCATTGCCGGGCGGCGCTAGAATCGCGGAACTGGCGCGCGCGCAATTGCTTGGCCTCCATGGCGACAACAAGGGCGAAGAGGATGTGATTCGCCGCATCCTTCAGCAAAACCCCGACGATGCGGAGGCACTGGCCGCTTTGGGCCAGGCACTTTCAGCCGACAAGCGCTACGACGATGCCATCGCGGCCTTCCGCCACGCCGCTTCCGTGGCGCCGCGGGAGCCGCTCTTTCATTATCTGTTGGCCTCCACGCTGCATCGGATTGGGCGCGATCGCGAAGCGCGCGAAGAGTGTGAGATGTCGCTTGCGGCCGCGCCCAACGACCCGCAGGCGCAGGCATTAATGGCCGAAATCGAACGCGGCGGTTCCCCGCACTGACTTGCGGCGGTTGGACGCATTTATCGCGAATCTTCCAGTGCGCGCAGCGCCAGCCCCCGCGCCACCGAGGTAAATTCATCGCCCATGCGAAGGCGATCCGCACCGAACCGTTCGATAAATATTTCCCGCACCGCCGGAACGAACGATGAACCACCGGTGAGAAACACGCTGTCAATCTGCCGCGGCGAAAGCTGCGCGGATTTCATCAATCGATCGATGCATCCAGCGATCTCTTCAAGATAACGGCCCAGCCATCGCTCGAAGTCCGGCCGCTGGACCGTCTTATCAATTTCAATCGGACGATCGACGAATCGAAATGCGGCCGAATCGGCGCCGGACAGCGCGAATTTTGCCGCTTCCACCGAATGGAACAGCTGATAGCCGAGTCCGTTCTCGACGACGTGGATGAACGCGCCGATTTTTTCCGGTTCGAGCGATGCATGCTTGAGTTCGCGCAAGCGATGCATCGTCGTACGGGTGTTCAGAAACGACAGATAATGCCATCGTTCGAGCTTTGTGTAAGGCCATGTCGGCGCAGGCAGAGCCGTGCCGTATGGTGAACGATACTTGGTTCCGCGGCCGAGCGTTGGAGCGACGAGATGATGCATCATGCGGCCGTCGAACGCGTCGCCGGCAATTGCAACGCCGTCGTTGCCCAGGATCTCAAATCGAATCTCACCCACCTCCGGCTCGAGCTTCGGGCGCAATCGCAAAAGCGAAAAGTCGCTGGTGCCGCCGCCGAAGTCGCCGATCAGAACTGCCTCCTCGCGCGCAATTCGGGTCGCGTAATCGTAAGCTGCCGCGACCGGTTCGTACTCGAATTCAACTTCGGTCCATCCTGCGCGCCGAACCGCAATGTCCAAACGCCGGCGCGCGAGCACCGCATCGGCAGTTCCGGAAGCGGCGAAATGCACCGGCCGCCCAACGGTCACCTTTGACGGCAGTTCGCCGAATTGTTCGATCGCGGCATCCCGCAGCGTTGCGATGATCGGCGCGATCAGGTCGCCCAGTTTGTACTCTTCGCCCATTATGTCCGTGGTCTCGAAACTCCGGTCGGCGAGAAACGACTTGAGCGATTGCACCAGCCGCCCATTACCGCCGGCAGCCAGGTAGCGGCGAATCGCGTCGTTGCCGACCGTCACCGCGGACTCGGAACCTCCGGTTTCCTCCGGCGATTCGAAGAACAGGATTGATCGCAGCGTTTCCGCCGTAGCCCCGTTCTCGGTGCCCGGAAAGCGCGCCAGATGGACCGTACCTCCGGCGTCTGCCACCGCGATAGCGCTGTTGGTCGTCCCAAAATCGAGTCCAACCGCTTTGACTTCGGCGCTCATGAGATCGATTGCCTCATGCGATCACGATTGCGGCGCGGATTTCCCTTGTCAACATTGTAGCTTCGGCATATACTTGCCAAACCCTAAGGATGACCACCGGTTATCCAACGACTTCCGTATTCTTGCCGAACTCAATGACGCGCAACATCCTTATTCTGATCGCTATCGTGCTCGCACCGGTGGTTTCCGGATGCGGTGTGCAGGGTGACGCGTACCAGCAAATGCCCGCGCCGGCTACAAAAAGCGTCGTTTATCTGTATCGTCCGTATCGATTCTTCGGTTCCGGGAGCGCACCGATTGTGACGTGCGGCCATCAAACCATCGAGTTGGAAGCGGGCGGCTACTATGTCTTTACCGAAGAAGGCGGTCAGATCACCTGCACCGCAGGCGACGCCGGAAGCAATCTAAAATTCGATGCGCACGCGGATACGGATTATTACGTTAGGGAGGATGTCGTTCCCGGCAGCACTCCGGGGCCCGTGCAATTCACGTTGGTGAATGCCGCCGTGGGCCATGAAGAAATCGCGGAAACCCGGCTTCAAGCGCCGCCACCGCCTGTGACACGCTGAAGATCGGACATAGGCGCCATCAAAATGCGAATCGCAAGCCTGCTTCCCAGTGCAACCGAAATCGTCTGCGGGCTTGGATTTGAAGAACAACTGGTCGGACGATCTCACGAGTGCGACTTTCCACTAACCGTCACGAGTCTACCCGCATTAACCGAGCCGAAGTTCGATCCGGAGGGCAGCAGCGCGGAAGTCGATCAGCGAGTGAAAAAGATTGTCGCCAATGCACTTTCGGTCTATCGCGTCGATGCGGCCAAACTCCGCGAGTTGCATCCCGACGTCATTGTAACGCAGTCGCAATGTGCGGTTTGCGCAGTGAGCGAACCCGAGGTCGAAGCCGCGGTTGCGCAGTGGATTGGAGCGCCGCCGAAGATTGTGTCGCTGTCACCCAATTCGCTGGATGACGTTCTGGGCGACATAGAGCGGGTCGCCCGAGCGCTAGGTGCTGCGCAACGCGGAGTGGAATTGGCCGCGCAGATTCGGACGCGAATGTCTGCGATTGCAGACAAGGTGCGCACCGCTGCCAGCCGGCCTTCGATCGCAATCATCGAATGGATCGATCCGATGATGGCGGCCGGAAACTGGATGCCTACTTTGGTTGAGATGGCGGGCGGCGTTAATCTTTTCGGCAAGGCCGGACAGCATTCGCCGTGGATGAAGTTCGCCGAGCTTATCGCGGTCGATCCTGACGCAATAATGATTTCTCCGTGTGGATTTGGCCTTGAACGCACGTTCCGCGAAATTCCCGTGCTGACACGAAATCCCGAGTGGGCGAGGCTAAAGGCCGTGCGCAGCGGCCGCGTGTATGCCGCCGACGGCAATCAATACTTCAATCGTCCCGGTCCGCGAATCGCCGAATCGCTGGAAATACTTGCGGAGATTCTCCATCCCGAGGTATTCCGCTTCGGTCACGAGGGCGCCGGATGGCGCCGCGTGTAGCTTCGGCTAATTCCGCGACAGATACGCAAGCCCCTCGCGCATCGGCGTAAGCTTGATTCCGAACTCCGCGACCAGCGGCGCGATATCGCACGCATTGTCAGCCGTCACAAAGGTGACAGCATCGCGCGAGAAAACGGGGTTCGGTAACATTCCGGCCACGGCTCCAATTGCGCGCATCAAGCCCGCGGGGATGTGAAACAGAGGACGGCGATAGCCGGTCGCATCCATGATGACTCGCATCATGTCGTCAAAGGTCATCAGGTCGGGACCGCCAATATCGTAAACGCCGTTACGTCCGCGTCCTTGCGCGGCCATCGTCACACACTGCGCAAGATCGTCAACCAGCACCGGCTGCACTTTCTGCTTACCTGTACCTGGAACGCCAAAAACCGGTGCAAAGCGAAGCATGCGCACGAACATCGTAATCGCCATGCCACCCGGTCCGTAAACCAACGAGGGCCGAAAAATTGTGTAGGTTAGCCCCGATTCGCGCACCGCGCGCTCGGTCCGTCCCTTGGCGCGAAATGCCGGATGCGAACTGGTCTCATCCGATGCTGCGCCGCTGATGTATATGAAGTGCCTGGCCCCGGCCTTCTTGGCCGCGTCAATGAGCGCGACTGTTCCGGCGTAATCAACGCGCTCGAAAGTAAGACCCCGGCGTGAATTTTCAACCGGGTATCCATCGAACTGCATTGCCGCCACTATGACATCGGCGCCGGCTATCGCGGGAACCAGAGTAGCTGGTTCTGTAACGTCACCGCGGACAAACTCGATTCCGGGAAGATTCATCCGCTTGCGCGCGGCTTCGGGATTGCGCGAGAGAATTCGCACCTCTAAGTTTCCCGCCGCAGCCATCCGGCGCGCGATCGCGCTGCCGATGAATCCAGACCCACCGGCAATCGCGGCCTTCATCGCGGAACCTGGTTACGCTAATTGCGAGTCCGCTTCGAACGTGATGTCGCCCGCCGCGGCGTCGAGCGGCGGCGTACGCGCTTCATCGATCGTGGCCGAATTGCGGTCGCCGGGTTTTCGCCAATCGCGGAATCGGCCAGCGGAGCGAGCGTAAAACGGGAAACCTCCGGCGGGCAGTTGATTCGAATACGCACCCACATCGTTCCCAACCCGCGGTTCGTGTAGATGTAAAAATCTTCGTAGCGGTTCAGGCCCGAGTAAAACCGCTTGCCGATTCGAAGGATCGATTTGAGCGGCGAGCCATAGAACGGAATTCGCACCACACCGCCATGCGTATGGCCGGACAGCATGACGCCCGGCCGCAGATGGCGCGCATAAAGGGCGGTGTCGGGGTTGTGCGCCAGGACAATCGTGCAGTCTTCCGCAGCGACGCCCGCAAACGCCCGCGCCGGCTCGGCCCGCCGCGCCCAGAGATCATCGATTCCGATGATTGTGAGTTGCTCGCCCCGCAGCGCCAATTTGCGGCTGTCGTTCGCCAGCACTTCGGCGGAGGCCTTCCGCAGAGCATCCGCTACGCGCTCGGCCGATGCCCAGTGATCGTGGTTACCCAGAATCGCGAATAGGCCCGCCCCCGGCCGCAGCTTGGAAATTGCGTCGCGAAACGGATCGATGTAACGGCGCATCGTGTCGTGACCGGAAAAATAGTCGCCGGTCAGGAATATCAAGTCGGGCCGCTCCCGGTTTATCGTTTCAACGGCGAGTTCCAACCGCTCCAGGTCTTCATCGCGATCGACATGAAAATCGCTTATTTGGCAGGCCGTAACTCCGCTCAACGCGACCGGCAGGCCGCGAACGGGGAGCGATATCTCGGAAACGTGAATTGTATCGATCGTCCGGCGCCACATCTGATGCAGCGGCCGGAAGGCAAGCGGCAACTGCGCCTTTGCGCCAGCCTCAGGTGGCACGGACTGCTGCTCAAAATTCTCGATTTGGCGGGCGCTCGGCATCCGATTGGAAATTGTAGCAGGCCGCTGGGAAACTCTGAAGGACGTAATTAGCCCGCGCCATGCAGCGCCCGATGGCTGATTTGTGGTTCAGATCATAGCCAAAGGATCGCGCCGGATGCGGGCCGGTTGGTGCTGGACCGAACCGCACGGACGTAATAGCCAATCTGTGCGCGATACTCGTTAATCCGCGGCGAAATGTCGATGTCGGTTTTGAAATCAACCACTGTCCACGCAAAGCCATCCGGTGCCGGTTCGGCAAATGCAAGATCGGCGATGCCTTCAACGGTTGTCCCATCATCAAGCTGCACCAGCAAAGGACATTCGCGCATCACGCGATCGGCGGATTTCGCGCGTTGAATCAATTTGGACTTCAGCGCCGCCTCGATCGCAGGCGCCGCGGCCTTGATTTCTTCCGGCGTCGCACCGAGTACGCGGCCCGCCGCAGCGACAACGTCGCGAACCTGCTTGGCGCCCGCGTCGAACGCGACTCGCAACATCGCAAGATGCACCAGCGATCCAAATCGCATGCCATGCGGACGGTTCGGATCGCGAGTCGTCTCCTCGAGTGCGATCGCTTCCGCTATCGTCGCTGCGGGCAGTTCCGCAACGGCATGCGACAGCTCGGTTGCGGTTGCGATTTTCAGGGCCGGCGCGGTTCCGGTTTCAAGCATCGCCTTACGCGACGATTCCCACGCCGCGCGCTCCTTCTTTCCGCGATTCGACGATTTGCCGCTTTGGTCGGCCTGAAGCAGTTTGTTCTGACGCAGGCCCATCGCCTCCTCCACACCGAGAATCAGGCGCGATGGATCCCACCATACGACCTGATGCTCGCCGCGCGCCGGCTTATGCAGCCCCGGTGTGGCCGACTTCATCCGGCCGGGCGCCTTGGGCGGCCGTGTCAGCACGCTGTCGTCGCCGAATTCCGGGCAGCCGGGCGGATGGATTGATTGCGGCGTGCGCCAATTCGCTTGAGAAGGATAGATCGCCGGCGAAAGCCGCGCGAGCCACCCATCGTATTCACCATCGCCGACGGCCGGCACCACCAAAAGATCGCGCGCGCGTGTGGAGGCGACGTAGAGCAAGCGGATTGCCTCTTCCGTGTCGCGCCGCGATTCTTCCTCCGCATGCTCCTGCAGTTCCAGCGGAGCGCAACCGGCCAGCCTAATCGCGCACAGGCGGCTGGACGGGTCCGCAAACCGCGACGGCTCGCCTCGCGTTTCCCGACACGTGATATCGGCCAGGATGACGGCGGGAAATTCAAGACCCTTTGCGCGATGGACCGTCATGATCCGAATTCCTGCCGTGCCTTCTTCGACGATCGGCACCTCGCTTGCCTCGTCCCGCTCCGCACGCCGCTCCAGTTCATCGACGAATGCGCGAAACGAGGTCGCGCCACTGCGTGCCTCGAAGCGCCGCGCCTGATCCATTATTCGCATCAGATTGCCGAGCGCTTGCTCACCGGTGGGCCATATCGCGATACCCGCGTGGGCGCGCGTTCCGGCCAGCAGCATCGCGATCGTCTCCGCGATCGGCCGGCGATTGCGCCCGCGGTGCAAATCGCGCAGTACAGCGAGCGCATCGCGGACTTCGGCCAATCGTTCCGGCAGTCCGTCCGGCAGTTTACGGAACGGATGCAGCGAGCCGACAACGCTCCGGAATTCGAGCAGCGCGGCGTCAGAGAGAGCAAAGATCGGACCGTGCAACGATGCGAACACCATTAGCTCGTCGTCGGGCCGTTCGATTGCGCCCAAGAGGTTGCGAATTGCAATCACTTCCTCGCGATCATTGAACGATCCGCCCTTAACCAGGACATGCGGCAGGTGGCGCGCTTCTAGCGCGCGCAGATACGGCCGCGTGACGTCGGCGCCAAACGAGTTCATTCGGCGAAATAGGATGCATATATGGCGCGGCTCGATCGGAATGCGCCGGTCGGGCGCCTCACGTTCGGTAACCGTCCACCCACTCTCGGTGACAATCCATTTTGCAAACGCGGCGATCGCATCGGGTAGCGATTGATCGATCCGCCAATCGACCACTCGTCCATAATCGCCGTAAGGCTCCGGTACCGGCAGCACGACGATCGGCGGCTGGCCGGACACCTCGGATCGGGACGGCATCAACGGTGCGTACGATGGCTGTGTGGCCGATTCGTTTTCCATGAGAGGCGCGAACGCGGCGTTCACCATTTGCTGAAGCTGCGGCGTGGCGCGAAAGCTCACCGACAGATACTCCACCGCCGCGCCGGTGCGGATCAAATTCGCCTTGACCGCTTGATATAGCGCCACGTCGGCGCGGCGAAACCGGTAGATCGACTGCTTGGGATCGCCGACAATGAACAACTTCCCCGGTCGCGGATGTGCTCGAAGCCACTGGGCTTGCGCAGGATCGTTCGCGGCCAGCAGCATCAAAATTTCCGCCTGGAGCGGGTCGGTATCCTGAAACTCGTCGATAAATATGTGCGTGAAGCGTTCTTGGAGCGCGGCCCGGACCTCGCAATTGTCACGCACGAGGTTGCGTGCCATGAGCAGCAAGTCGAGAAAATCGAGACGCCCGGCGCGGCGTTTGAGTTCTTCATAGATGCCGGCAATCGGCCACAGTTCCTCGCGCAGGAGCGGGGCCAGGTTTGCCCCCGCATCGGCGCGAAACTTTTCGAGCCGCGCCCGCAGCGCATCGCGGCTGCGGATCGCTTCCTCGCGCGATACGTCGCCGAAATTGCCGCCAAAGCCCTTCCAGTCCCAACGCCGGCCGCGCGACAGGCCAATCAGCACGGCTTCGAGCGCGTCGTAATCGCGCCCGCGCACGGTTTCAAGGCGAACGGCCTCCTCCACGGGACGGGCGATATCCTCAAGCCCGCGCGCAAGCCAGTCGTCGGGTTCGCCACAGCGCGCGAAATGGCCCAGCTTGAGCGCGTCGGCGACGATTGCGTCGATTTCGCGGTCGCGCTCAAACGGATGGGGCCGCCATGGCGAATCGAAGTCCCGCCAATCAAGCAATTCGAGCGCCGCGCGCCGCGCAATTTCGCGCGGTCCTTCGCGATCGGAAATATCGCGCCGCCGGAGCAAGCGGCGCATCCCGGGACCGGGATTTTGAAGTGCGCGCTCGAACCATTCCTGAAACGCGGCTTCGAACATCTCGTCGGAGAAATCCTCCGAAGCCACTTCGAACATCGGATCGACGCCGGCCTCCACCGGCCATTCGCGGAGTAGATCGCCGCAAAATGCATGGATGGTCCCGATGCGCGCCTCTTCGAGCTGCTTGAGCGCGGCGGTCAGGCGATTTTGCGCGGCGCTTGCGGGGTCCGCCGAATTTCGCGCACGCTCAATTTCGGCACGCAGCCGCAGCTTCAACTCGCCGGCCGCTTTTTCGGTGAATGTCACCGCGACGATCCGAGCAAGCTCGCCGCGCCCCGCTTCGATCACCGATACGATTCGATTGACCAGAGCGGTGGTTTTGCCGGTGCCGGCGGCAGCTTCAATTAACAGCGTCGAATCGAGGTCATTGCGGATCCGGTCGCGAACGCGTTGATCGGCTGCAGTCATATTCGCATCACCGCATCGTGCGCAGCCGGAAAAGCGGCTCCAGCCGGGTGCGAGGTTTAATGGCCACCCGCCGCTCCTCGTACGGACCGCACACCCGCTGGTAGTCGCACCATCGGCATTCGCCGGCGGCGGGAGCCGCCGGGAAAAAGCCGTCGTTCAGCGCGCCGCCGACTATCGCGGTAAAATCCCGCGTCGACGCGCGCGCCTCGTCGCCGATCTCGACGACTCGCTCCTCGTATCCGCCCGCCGCCGTGCAGTAGTAAAGGCGGCCTGAATGAATTGGACTCTTGAGCAGATGTTCCGCGGCCAGCGCATACAGGACCGGCTGCAACGTCTTTCCGCCACCCAGAACAAAATTCTTGTCGGCGCGCACTTTTCCGGTCTTATGATCGGTCACGCGCAGACGCCCAGCTCCATCTCGTTCGATCAGATCGATCGCGCCGCGCAGGCGCAGGCCGCCTTCGAGTGCGACCGGCGCCGCCGAGCTATTGGGATCGGCCTGCGCACGATCGGGCAGCCCGAATGACAGCTCGAATGACTCGGGCCGCCAACCTTCCGGATCGTGCGCGGCGCGCCGAAGCCATTCGCGAAGGTCGGCGCGGATGCTGTCGATGCCGTCGCTCCAAACCCGCTCGATTGCCGGCGCCAGCTCGTCATGCCATCGCGCGGCAACCGTCTCCAGCAGTTCGTCTACGAGTTTTTGCGCTCCATCGAGGTTTCCGGGCATGACGGGAAGCGCGCCGCGATCGCGCAGCGCAGTCAAAACCTCGTATTGCACTTCGTGGAAAAGACCGCCGCGTGTGAGCGGATCGATCGCATCGATTGCTTCGGGTTCTTCGCGCGGTTCCAGCCGATGAATCGCCTGCAACAAAAATCTGTACGGGCACGCCGAAAAATTCTGCAGCGCGGTCGGAGAATATGGCCGCGCGGACAACTGATGCCGCGCCAGCGCAGCTTTTGCCCCTTGGTCGGGATCGACCAACCCGTCCGCGGAGGTCCACCTGCGCAGCCATCTCCTTGCGCGTGCGCGAAGCGCGCGAGCCAGATGCGGGTTGGCATCAAGCAGATAATTTGCCGCGCCGACAGTCGCACCGGGGTCTTCGTCGACCAATCTATCGAGCACGGCAAGGTCGAATTCTGCGTCGTCGATGGCAAGCGAGGGGTCGATAGGCGCGGGCCATCCCAGCCGGGTCGATTGCCCGCCAGCGGCACGGCGCGCCAATTCGTCAAAGCCCGGCAGGCGGCCTTCCGCGGCGCGGAGAATTTCGAGCGCGTAAAATGACGGCACCCGCGGCCGCCCCTGATCGAGGTCGACGCGCGGGTACGAAAACATAACGCGGCTTGTCGCCGCGCCTGCCACGATCCGCAGGGCCAGCCGCTCGGAGTCCACGCGCCGCTCGTTTCGCGCGAGTGCGGATCCCAGGCGCGCGCGATCGGCATCGGGCAGGATGGGATCCTGCGCGACTTTGCGCGGAAAAATCCGCTCGGCAAGGCCGGGTGCGATCGCGACATCGAAGAACATGCCGCGCGCGCGATGAGGTGTCGCGACAAACACACAGCCATAGCGGCGATTGGCCGGCGGCGATTCGAGCCTGCCCAGCCGGTCACCAAGCACCAGGCGCACCTCACCGATTCCGACCGGTCCAACCGGCGCCATCGGCTCCAATTCCGCAAGCGCGGCAAGTACCGCGGCCTGATCGCGGATTGCGAGTTCGGCCAGACCGCGAAAATGGCCAAGCCAATCGCCCCATGCCGCGGCGCGCGGAAGATCGCCCAACGCACTCAAAATCGGCACTGCAGTCTCGCGCAGATGGCGAAGATCGAGAATGTTGCGTCGAATCCCCGCTGCGCGCGCATCATGTTCCGCGATTTCCGATTCCTGCCGCCTAAACTCGCTTTCGAGACCCTTGAGCCGTCGTTCCCATCGCTCGGCACTTCCAATCACGGCGGCATCGACGAGCAATCGCTCCCATCGCCAGGGAGCTCGCACGGTCCCATCGACAACCGGCGCCGGGTCAGTAATTTCAGGGGTGGCAAGCTCTGGTTCCGGTTCGATTTCGAAATCAGACTTAAGCGATGTTGCGGAAAGCTCCGCGCCCGGCAAAACGGCTGGCACGGCATCGCCGCGCCCAACTCCGGGTTCGGGTATTTGCGCGAGCGAGAGATATTCGGAAAAGCGTCGTGCCGAGAGATTTTCAGCCGCGCACGCGAGCAGCGCCAGCATCGCGCGGCCGCCCGGCTCCGGGCGCCGAGTCCCACGGGCGAAATAGGCGGGAATTCCGGCGCGTCCGAGCGCCTCCTGCAGATATGGGACGTAGCGGGCCGGTTCATTCAGCAAGACTGCGATTCGATCGAACGGAATTCCGCGACGCGCTTCCGCCACGATTCGCCGCGCGATTTCCACGCACTCGTGCATCTCGCCGGGCGCCGAGACCATCGTAACGGTATCGTCGAGCTCGCGCGCCGGCGGCGTAGTATCGGCGAACAGGTGCTGCCGGAGATTTTCAATCGAGGCGGTGGAGGAAGATGACGCGGGCCGTTGCGGCGCTACTTCGAGGGCGGACTCCAGCAAGGCCAGCGCATGCGAGTCACCAGCCGGACTGGTCGCCAGTAAGGCAGGCGCAGCAGCGGCAAGCGACGCGACCAGTTCGCGATCGAGCGCACCCTCCAGCGGAAGATCGAGGAGTACGGCCGGAATCCCAATGAATCGCACCTGAGGGTTCGCTCGTGCGGCCTCGGCGGCGATTTTCAAAATTCCGGCGCGGTCGATCAGCTTCGCGTCGGCAAGCTCGGCATCGAACTGATCGAGCATCACCGCAATCGCAGCGCCGGCGTCCCCAAGAGTTTTCAATTGCGCAGGGGAAATCGAATTCAACCTAAGCTCCGCGATCGTCCGTGACAGCGCGGAGGAAAATCCCGGCCGGCCAACGACCGGCTGGAAATGCTTGAGCGCGCCCGACGGCGCCAGCTTGAAAATTGCGCGCGCCGCAATCGCCTCCGTCGCCAGGCCGTCGGCGGGCGCAAGTCCCAAAGCGGCGATCCGATCGGCGGCCAGCAATCCAGCCAGCCGGCTAAGCGTCATTCGATGGGCACCCAATAGAGCGCCACGCCCAGTCGCTACCTGCCGGACGAGATCGTCGGCGGCCTCCCGCACCGGTGCAACAACGAGCGCCTCGGTTCCCGGTGCGAGCCTTTCGAGCCAGCCGCGCGCGGCAGCCAGCCGGTCGTCGGCATTATGCGAGACGATTATTTTGCGCGAATTCGCCATCGGCGCAGGATGACGCGCAGCCGCGCCACGAAACCATGCTCGTCACGATTGGAACTGACTGGCAAGAGGATCGCCACCGTCTTTTCCACAGCGCAAGCGCGCCCGCACAATTTATTTGACCAAGTGGACGGGGTCGCCCTTGCGCACGATGCCCGATGCCCCGACCGAGGCGAAGACGCCGACATTGGCGCGATGATGCAACGCGGCGGTCCGGAGAATCAGGAAGTCTCGCGACAAGTCTTCCTGCGGATGCGTCGTCATTACGCAGCGGAGCGCGGGAATCATCGAGACGATCTTCACGTCCGCACCGATTTCGAGCGTGCCGCCCGCCCATTCATCTTCGAGAAACCCGTCGTCGCGTTCGCCGGTATCGACAAATATGTTTGCGCGAAACCGGCGCGGATCGAATGCGGAACTGGGTGTAAGTTTCGCCATGTGCCGCAGCGTGCCGTTTGCGATCACATGCATCACCGCGGAGTCGAAGAAGCTGCCCGGCTTAAGCGCGAACTGATCGGGCAGTGCCTCGGCCGTCAGCCCGGGGAGCACCTTTTCTACGGGCACATCGGCGAACAGCGTGGTGGGATCGATGCCGGCGCGCTCCACAGGGACTGACTGGCCGCTTTCCAGACGCATCTTGCGCCCCAATTCGGCTGAGATAATTTCCGATGCATCGGCATCGTCGGCATGAATTTTCCGCCCGCCGGGAAGTTCAATGGTGACTGGCGCCAACGCTGTGGGCAACGGCGGTGAATCGTACGAGGCGCGGAACTCGAACAGACGCGGAAACTTCTTTGCGCTCGCGATTCTGCCCGTGGCGAGTTCACGCAATGCCCACGCGCGATCTCCATGCGCGCCATGCTCGTTAACCGCGGTTTCATCGAGCTGTTCGCCACGCATCGATTTGACCGGAAAGCGCCAAATGCCGCTCACGATTCCTATTTTTTCGTGTCCCATTGGATGACTCGCGCTCCGGATTCGAGTGTTACGCGCCGCAAATGCGGAACGCAAACCCAAGAAAATTACGTTGATTTGCTTGAACCATTGGCTTTAGCTCCGTAACATTTGCGTAATGAGCGTTGAACCGCATCGTAACGGAAAGCTGAAGGGGGCCGGCGTCGCCGCCGCCCATGCCAATGGCAAGAGTGCAATTGCACAAACCCCACGCGGGGCGATCGAATATTCACTAGATGGCGAAGGACCGGTTGTGCTTGCGATGCATGGCACCCCCGGCGGTTACGATCAAATTCTTGCGCTAAGCGGCGAGATCAGCGCGGCTGGTTTTAAAATTATCGGATGGTCGCGGCCTGGGTACCTGCGCACGCAGATATCCGTCGGCAGGACATTCGAGGAACAGGCCGACGCGGCGGCTCATTTGCTCGACACGCTCGGGCATGATCGCGTCGCGATCTACGGGGCCTCCGGCGGCGGCCCGGCAGCGATACAGTTCGCATTACGGCATCCCGATCGCGTGTGGGGCTTGATGCTGGAATGTGCGATCGCCAATCAGTTTCCAGTCTCGTGGCGCGCAAAGCTCGCCTACGTGCTACTTTTCAACGATATCGTGTTGAAGCTGCAGGGGCTGTACAGCAAGTTCGCGCTTCATCGCAGCGTAAGGGGACACGTAGCCGGCAACGGAACGCTTACCGACGACGAAATCGAAAAACTTGCTGCGAGCATCGTTGGAGACCCCGATCGCCTGCAAATCCTGGACAGTCTGATATCGGCGATGTCACCTGCCCGGCTCCGCCGCCGGGGTATCGAAAACGACGCGGGGCAATTTGAAACGATGGCCGCGCCGGCGCTCGATCGCATTCGATGTCCCGCGCTGGTGATTCATGGCACGGCAGATGCTGAAGTGCCGTTTGCGCACGGCGAGCATGCCGCGAAATCAATTCCCGGCGCGGAATTTTATCCCGTACCCGGCGGAATTCACCTGCTGTGGCTTACCGACGACGCGCCGCAAATCCGGGCGCGTAAGATCGCCTTTCTTAAGCGGCATGCACCAGCCCACGACGTTCGGGCAAGCGCGGCTTCCGTCGCGTAGTTGCTCGCTCGATAACCTAAAGTGTAGCCGAGCCGCTGGGTTTCGCCGGCGTACCCGCAGCCGGAGTGGACCCGGACGACGGCGCTGGATGTGCGGGTACGGGCGCTACGCTGGTTGACGCTGCGGGTGACGCGGCCGGCGTTTCCGCTTTTGGTGCCGGGGATGGCGCGACCGAAGGAACGGGCGTTGGCACGGAAACGGTCGGGATTGGGCCGGCTTCGGTTGGAGCCTCCGATGATGAAGGTTCCGCGGACGGAATCGGCTGCGCGGCCATCAATGCAGTGCCTGCACCAAAATCATATACCAATTGGCCGCCCAGATGAGCGCTGTAGCTAAGCACGAATATCGCGACGACTGCGATCGCCTGATAGAAGCCGCGGGTTGCGGCCATAAAGCCGAATGACTCGACCAATATTCGCCACAGAGCGAGTACTCCAAACGTAATTGCCAGGTAGAATCCGAGCCGGGCGTGCCATTTCAGAACCTCCCTGGCCTGGGGGCCAAGCGCGTCCCAGATACGATCGGTTTCCCTGTCCCCGGTCCAGTACGATGCACCGGCGGCCAGCGCGCCAAGAATCATCAGGGTTAGCGCCATGTAGCGGATCCAAGCCCGGCTCGGCGCCAGATTCGACGCCAAATCGATCAGCACGCCGACAATTAGCAGCGCCACCGTGAAGTGATCGGCAACCGGATGCAGTTGCATCTTCTGAAGTTGGTCAAGAACGCGGTCCATCCGTACTCCTTTGAGTAAACAAGTAAATCGGCCTACGGGCGCCAGTGCAAGCCTTGCGGCATCGCTCTTTATTGCAAAGCGCACAGCGCCGCGCAAATCGAAGAACTGACGGGCGGGAAACGGAAAAATTCATGCCGCGGAAACCGGATTCTCTTTCAAGTGCATCGCTTACGCAGCTATGCTGCAAGTTTCAGGTGTGTTTCGATGCCCAGCAGCAAGATCAATCCGCGGCGTTTGGTGAACGGCACGCTGTCGTTTCTGGCGCTGGCCGCAATAATCGCGCTGTTCTTTGCCTATCGGGAGAATGCAACTCATCTGGCCGGCCGCCAAATCCGAGTCACCGTCGGGCACCTTCCCTATTATGCATGGTGCTCGTTCTACCGGATGCTCGCGGCTTATATTGTCGCACTGCTGTTTTCGATCGTGTACGGGATGGCGGCGGCGCGCAGCCGGAGATCGGAGCGAGTCCTTATCCCGGCGATCGACATCGCCCAGTCGGTACCGGTGGTCGGATTTTTCCCGGCCGCTATCTATTTTTTTGTATCGCTTGCGCACGGCGGACGGCTGGGCGTCGAGTTGGCGGCGATCTTTCTTATCTTCACCAGCCAGGCGTGGAACATGGCGCTTGGAGTGTACGAAGCCGTCAAAACGATTCCCGAGGATTCGATTCAGGCCCTTGATGCATTTGGCGCTCGCGGATGGCTTAAGTTCAAGCGGCTGCTGCTGCCCGCATCGGTGCCAAAGCTGGTTTACAATTCGATCCTGTCGTGGGTGGCGGGTTGGTACTTCCTGATCGCGTGCGAAATCATTTCCGCCGGCCCTTCGACATACCGGTTGCCGGGTCTCGGGAGTTTCCTGATGGAAGCGGCCAACGACGGCCGCAAATTCGACATGGCGCTGGGGCTGCTTACGCTGCTGGCGATTATCGTCGCGATGGATTTGGTCGTGTGGCAGCCGCTTTCGGCATGGTCGGAGAAATTCCGCTACGAATTTGCGGCTTCGGGGGGACCGGTACAATCGCCAATGGTACTCGAAGCAATTGCGACGATCGGTCGCCCCGTGGAGATCGCTTTCCGCGCTATTTTGGCGCCTCCGCTTCGCACGATACGGGCGATGTTGAACGCCATTCCACGCGCCCAATTAATGCCTCCCGAGGTTGCAAGACGCACCGGTCAAATTGTGCGTGGGTTCGTGGTCGGTTCGCTCCTGATCTTTTTCGCTTGGGCGATCGGCGCCGGCGCAGTTGCTCTTGTGCGGACGCTTGCACAGCCATGGCCATCGGATGTGAAACAAATCCCTGCTGCGATCGTTTACTCGACTCTCAGGATGATAGTTGCCTACGCGATATCGCTGGCATGGACACTGCCGTGCGCCTTGTTGGCAAGCGAAAATCCGCGCTTCAATCGAATTTTGGCGCCTGCCGCCGAAATTATTGGCTCGATGCCTGCGACGGCGCTGTTTCCTTTGATCGTGGTATTTGTAATTCAGGTCACGGGCGGCATGAATTTGGCCTCCATCCTGCTGATTCTGACCGGGATGCAATGGTATCTGCTGTTCAATCTGCTCGCCGGAATCAACCAGGTACCCGAGGATTTGAAGGAGGCCGCGCGTGCGTTCGGCCTTTCGCGCACCGCGACGTGGCGCAAGCTGATTGTTCCAGCCGTAATGCCGTCGCTGATCACCGGGAGCATCACCGCGTGGGGTGGCGGATGGAATGCGCTAATCCTGTCGGAATATTTCGTCTACCAAGGCCACACCTATCAGGTGCAAGGACTGGGCGCGCTGCTCGACATCGCCACTTACGAAACCAACAACGGTGTAATGATCCTGCTCAGCCTGCTCTCGATGGTGCTGGTGGTGATATTGTTGAATCGGCTAATGTGGCGGCGCTTGTATAATCTAGCCACCGAGCGCTACCGCTTGGACTATTAGTGGACTGAGGCGATGAACGATCCCGAACCCGCTGACCCATGCCTCTGCTGGAAATCAAACACGTCTGCAAAAGCTTTCCCCATGCGACGGGAACGCTCAAAGTGCTCGAAGATATCAGCTTCGATATCAGCCAGGGCGAATTCGTCGCGATCGTCGGGCCGTCGGGATGCGGTAAATCGACGCTGCTGCGAATCATCAATGGAATCGTGCCGATGACGTCGGGCCAGGTGCTGTACAAGGGGCGGCAGGTGGATGGAATAAATTTGGAAACCGCACTGGTATTCCAATCGTTCGCACTAATGCCATGGCTGTCCGTCAAGGCCAACGTCGAGCTTGGGCTTGAGGCGCAAGGACTGCCGCCGGCCGAACGCGAAAAGCGCGCCAGTGTGTACATCGACAAGGTGGGACTCGACGGCTTCGAGGAAGCCTATCCGCGCGAACTTTCGGGCGGCATGAAGCAACGCGTCGGCTTTGCGCGCGCGTTGGCGGTCGAGCCGCAGGTGCTCCTGATGGACGAACCATTTTCCGCGCTGGATGCATTGACGGCGATCACGCTGCGCGAGGAAATGCTCGACATCTGGCAGTCGCCCGACATGCCGGTCCACAACATTATTATGGTGACGCACATAATCGAGGAGGCTGTCGAACTCGCCGACCGCATTATTGTCCTTGCGTCCGGGCCCGGCCGGCTGGTCGCCGACCTAAAGGTCGATCTGCCGCGCCCGCGCGATCGGCGTGCCGAGACATTCAACGCCTGGACCGACAAGGTTTTCTCGCTGATCGAGGAGCGCGGCTGATGGCCACCCCGGCAATCAATCCGATACCCGACTGCCATATCACGATGGTATTTGGCCTGCTCGATTTGCTTGAGGATCGCGGCGGCCGCGACGACGGCTACAAAATCGCGCGCGATTTGACCGTCAATTTCAGCGATCTGCTGAAAGCGATGAAGGCTGCCGAAATTCTGGGCTTTGTTTCGACACCATCGGGTGATGTTGTGCTGGAACCGGCCGGTAAAGCGTTCCTCGACGCAAAAATCAATGAACGCAAATTGATGGTGCGCGAGCGGCTGAAACAACTGAGCCTGTTCAACTATCTGCTGCGATTGTTGCACGCACAGGAAGATCATTCGCTGACCAAGGAAGTGATTCTCGAGCATCTTGCGATGCTCTTGCCGAACGAGAAGCCGGAGCGCCAATTCTCCACCGTCATCAATTGGGGCCGCTTCGCCGAGCTGTTTGGGTACAACAAGGATCAGGATCGCTTTTATATCGATCATGAATAGGGCGTCCGCCGCCCACGGAGGGCATCGCGATGGCAACCGAAGCTGAATCAGTCGTAAACGCATTCTGCAATGCGTGGCCACGCCGCAACGTCGACGAGTTGTTGGGCTTCTTTGCCGACGACGCCATCTATCACAACATCCCGATGCCGCCGGCGCGCGGCAAAGATGCCATCCGCGCAGTCATCAACACCTTCCTGCCGATGGCCAAATCGGTCCAATTCAAAATACTGCATACGGTTTCGGCCGGCGGTGTCGTGATGAACGAGCGCATAGACATTTTCGACATGGGCGCGAAGAAGATCGAATTGCCGGTTGCCGGCGTCTTTGAAATCAAAGGCGGAAAGATTTCTGCGTGGCGCGACTATTTCGACCTAGCCACGTGGACTCGCCAGATGTCGTAGAGCGAGCCCGATCGTATCGATATGCCCGGTGTTCACGGCAAGCGAGCAGAGCCGGGCAACGCTCTAATACTGACCAGCGGGCTCGGCACCGGAATCCTGCAGGCAGCCGTCGAGGAGGGACGGCTTGACGCCGGCGCATGTAAAGACGCGATACCGTCACTGACGTCGCATGACTCACGCCTCGATCAATTGCTCTCAAGGCACAACGTCATCGAAGCAGTTGGCGTGGATAGTTCCGGTCTGGCCGGAATCGCACTTAAGATTGCGGATGCAAATGAGGTATCGCTGGCCTTCGAAGAATCCGACCTGCCGCTCCTTCCCGACGTGCTGGAAATGGTGCGCGGCGGGACAGTCACCGAAAAAGGCGAATGCAATCGCAGCATCGTCGGTCCACAGGTGAATATCGCGGAGGAAGTCGGAAGCGAGATGGTGGAGGTATTTTTCGATCCGCAATTGCCGGGCGGGCTGCTGGTCGTGGCGCCTGATGGCGATGCGATGCCTTTGCTGGCATCGTTGCATGAACTTGGATACGCCGATGCCGCAATCGTCGGCCGGGTGATCGCGCGCGGCAAATTCGCGATCGAACTGGTGTGATGCGATCCGCTCTGGACTAATGAATGCAATCCTGGCTTCCGGAGCCGGTATTGTTGTACCAGAGATTGCCGCCGCAATGCGGGTTTAGATCGACCATATCTTTTTGAGCGGGGTTGCCGTCATTGTGGGTAACGGCGACGACATTGTCGTTGCTGTGCTTCTCAATCACGATACCCCCATTAGTGTTGCCGGGGGCGCCGGAGTTTGTGATGCGGTTTCTGTCGCTTCTGGAGTGGCCGGTGCATTTGGCGGTACCGCAGCCCAACAGGATGCCCGCGTCTCCGTTACCGGAAGTGCCGTTGCAATCGTCCACCACGTTGCCGGAGGAATTCAGCATCCATATTCCGTATTTGGAGTTACCGGCGGCCGACGCCGTTGAGATTACGTTGTTGTCGGAAGAATCCAGCCAAATTCCGGTTTCATTTCCAATCGCACTGAAATTGGATAGCCGGGATCCTCCGCCATCCCTGACCAGCACACCGGTCTGCCCGTTGTAGCTGGCTTGGAAGTCCGTCAGCAGGCTGTTTTTCGCCGCATTGATAAAAACCCCCGCCGTTGCATTGCCCTCATCCTGCTGAAAAATGTTTCCGCCAATCCCCTTAAACAATTCAATAACGGCATTGTCGGCATCGTCTTCGATACCGATGTTCCACTGCGTCACCACCGCTTGAGCCGCGGGAAAATCATCGCCGTCGGTTCCGGCGTCGTCGGGCGGCGTCGCGTTGCCCTCATCACCCCCTTGGACCACTACATGGTCGGCGTCTTTGCGAATCAGGATGCCAATCCCCCTACCGGTGCCATCGCCGATGACCGCATTACCCTTGAGGTTGAGAATCGAATGATCGGCCTCAATTTCAATACAGTTGGGGTTACGGGTCTGGTCGGCGCTCAGATCGTTTCCGACTGTGTAAGTTCCCGGTTTTGTAATCACGCAACCGCAAGATGTGATCAGCACGGGGCAGGACCCCGGCGGGGCGGCATGCGCGGACTTCATTCCAAGCGAAACCGACACCGCGATTGTAACTGCGAAAATGAAAGACAAATGAAATGAATGACTCATTGTGGATGTAATGCTTCGTCGCATGGGCATCTCCAGTTTTTCTGGCAAGATTTGATAAGCGCGGCAGCCAAAAGCATCGAATGCAATTGGCCGTGTCAACGATTTGCCGTCATCGGAAATACGCGGAGTTTCGCAACCTTAACAGAGCCGGCGATACGAATGAAGCTCAAGGGCGACGGCGTAGGACTGTCAGTCACAGGTGGAGGAGCGGAATAACCTCGCGCGCGAACTGCTCCATTTGTTGGTCGCGTTCGTGGAATCGGCTTACGCAATCGATTGCAAATTCCCGTGCACCCGCCCGGATTAGTTCCGAAATCTTCTCCGCCACGTCGGCCGGGCGTCCAAGCGCACAATAGCGGCGCGCCGGCTCCGTGAAATCCATGCCGTAGCGGAGGCTCAAGTGCTCCGTCGCCGTCTTATGCGCCGCCTCCACCGTGGGACCCAGCGCGCAAAACAGGAGCAGCCCGGTTCCGAAGCGTTCGAGCTTGCGACCGGAGCGCTCCGCTTCACGACCGATGAAATCCAAGCCGTCTGAATAGCGCTTCGCGGTCACCACGTATGGCATCCAACCGTCGCCGTGGAGCGCGGCGCGCTTGAGTGCAGCTTCGGCGCGTCCACCGACCCAGATCGGCGGTCCGCCGGGCGTCGCGGGCTTGGGCATCATGGATATCGGCCCAAAGTCGAAATATTTTCCGTGGTGCTCGACCGTCGGTTCATTCCACAGGCGCTTGATAATCCCGATCGCCTCGGTGGCGCGCCCACCACGCTGGCGAATCGGCACGCCGCACGCCTCATACTCGCGCGGAAACTCCCCGCCCACGCCGACACCGAAGATGAAATGGTCCGAACCCATCATACTGTCGGCCGCCGCGACCATCTTCGCGACCGCGACCGGATGGCGCAACGGCAGCAGGTAGACGCAGGTGCCATAGACGAGCTTCGGGTACAGAGCCGAAAGATAGGTTAACTGAATCAGCGGATCGTTAATCGGAACCGTAAACGCGACATGATCGCCGGCCCAAACCGCCTCATAACCCCATTTCGCGATCGAATCGATGGTGGAAAGTGTCTGCTCGCGGCTCCATA
This sequence comes from Binataceae bacterium (SeqCode), assembly GCA_035524375.1. Lineage (GTDB taxonomy): Bacteria > Desulfobacterota > Binatia > Binatales > Binataceae > Binatus. Next base: position 207,865 of record DATKOZ010000047.1, read on the forward strand.
ACGCCGCAATCGCCCCGAAACGCAAGCGTTTTTCCAACGGCAGCGAGTTACTCATCGGCCGGTTCCCCCCGGCGGATGCCGGGAGATGTGCGATGACGCGTCAGGCGACGCGATTGACGTTCGATGCTTGAAGCCCTTTGGGGCCTTGAGCGACCTCGAACTGGACCCGATCCCCTTGTTCCAGCGTACGAAATCCGTTTCCATCGATGGCGCTATAGTGAACGAATACTTCCTGGCCATCTTCCATCGTAATGAAGCCGTAGCCCTTTTTTGGGCTGAACCACTTGACAGTACCCTGCTGAGCCATTTCTTTCCCCCGTACCTCCTGAAGGGAATCCCATGAAGCGCCCCCTCGGCCCTCTTCTTGGGAAAACGCCATTTCCCCAAAACGGCGTATCTAAACGCGCGCATATAGCACAACCAGGTCTAATGGTCAAAGTGGCTGAATTGTGGGAAAAAACCTCGTTCCAGACTCGAAAAATTCCGCCCCGCGCTATCTCCAAAGGATCGGGCGCGCATGCATGTGACAATGATCGGGGATTTGGCGCATCACACCGTCTATGACGAATTTGTCAGCGCCATATTTCGCGCGTGCTACGAGTGACAGCGCCTCAATCATAAATTCGCGCTCCCCATCGGTTGGGGCGGCGCGATGGTCGCCTAGGACGGCCATCGGAGTATCGCAGGAATCGCAATCGAGAATCGTGAACTTAAAAGGAAAGACGAAATTGGCATATCGCTGAGTATAATCACGCAGCTCACAAAGTTCGCACTTTTCCATACGGTTTGCCCATTTCCTGCGAATCAACCCCGAAATGGGAAATAATCATGCGGCGCGCGCGATAGCCGCGTGCGCCGCATGATACGGCTCGATCAATTGAAGACTGTTATGGCTTCGCCGGTGCAGCTGGTGCCGCGGGCGCTGCCGGTGCCGCAGGTGCAGGCGCTGGCGCTGGCGCCGCCGCAGGAGCGGCAGGTGCTGCGCTTGACGCTGCCCGCGCTGACGCGGCCGCCTTCTTCTTGCAGCGGTAGACGCTCGTGGTCGAAATCTTCAGGTCTTTGGCCACTTCCTTGGCCTTCTTTCCGCTGTTCAATTCGCTCATCACCGCGTCGCAATCGACGGATTTCTTGGCGGCGTGTGCGGGGTGCGCACTCGCGGCGAATAGAAAGGTCGCACCAAGCAGAGCTGAGGCCAGAGCCAATTTTGTTTTCTTCATTGCATCATCCTTTCGATGTGAAGTTTCGGCATCAATACCGCCACGAGTATTCCAAAAAACGTGTCATACCAAAAGAGGGGGGCGGTAATGCTTTTATGACGAATCTGCGCGAATCCCATGAATCGCGAATCTACGATTTTCCGGATCCGAAGCCGGGAAACGATGGCTGCCGCTTTTCCCGCAGCGCTTTCACGCCTTCGGCCAGGTCCGGCGAGAAGAATCCCAACATTTCCAGTGCCAGCGATGCATCGAACGCAGGGCCCGCCGCTCGCAACCAGTTATTCAGCGAGCGTTTGGTGAAACGAATCGCCTGTTGAGGTCCATTGGCCAGCTTGCGCGCAATAGCCATCGCCTTGTCCATCAACTGGGCGTCGGGAACGCACAGACTGACCAACCCGATGCGCTCCGCTTCCTTGCCATCGATAAAGTCGGCGGTAAGCAGATAGTACTTGGCCTTGGCCATCCCGCACAAAAGCGGCCAAATTATCGTCGAATGGTCTCCGGCCGCCACTCCGAGGCGGGTGTGTCCGTCAGTAATGCGCATCGATTCCGACGCGATGCTGATGTCGGCCATCAAGGCGACCGCCAGACCGGCGCCGACCGCAATGCCGTTGATCGCGGAAATAATCGGCTTGTCCAGATTGATCATGTTGTAAACGATATCGCCGGCTTCCTTCCATGCCCGCGCAACATTGGCCGGATTGCCCGCCATCCGCGCGATCATGTCCAAGTCGCCTCCCGCCGAGAACGCGCGGCCGGCTCCCGTCACAACGATGACTTTGGTGTCAGCGTCCTCGGCGATATCGAGCCAGATGCGGCTCAGCTCCCAATGGAGGCGATCGTCGGTGGCATTCAGGACGTCAGGCCGGTTGATTGTGACAAGCAGGATGCCGTCGCCCTTGCGGTCGAATCGGAGATGCTGATACTCGCCGTAGTCCATGTCACTTTGACGTGAGCATTCAGAAAAAGCCCCCGAAATTAGCGGGGAAATTGGCTTCGTTTGGTAATTTTTGCGTTCGAGCAGGATAAATCGCCGTCCTATATTTGTTGGACGCCCGCAGTTTTGACTTGCCAGACAAAGTAATGAGGCCGCTAGCTCTTGTAGATGTCCATCACCTTGCCGAGCAACTCCAGCGCCACCTGCTTGGGCCGCTGGAATGAGTTACGGCCGATAATCGAGCCGAAGCCGCCGCCGGCATGGATTTCACGTACGGTGGACAGCAACTGCTCATCGGTTTCCTTGGGACCGCCGGAGAAAATGACAATTCGCCGCCCGTCGAATGCCGACTGAACAACATGGCGAATTCGCGCCGAGAGCGGCTCCAGCGCAATCTTCTGAGCCTCGTATACTTTTTTTGCTTCGGGCTGTTCTAGTACCGCGGTCGGCGGCTTGACCTTGATAATGTTGGCGCCCAGCTGAGCCGCGATTTGGGCCGCATAGGCAACCACGTCAAGCGCGGTTTCGCCCTGCTTGCTAATCGACGTACCGCGCGGATACGACCATACCACCACGGCGAGACCATTCACTTTGGCCTCTTCCGCGATCTCGCGCAATTCCTGGTACATCGACTTTGCCTGCGACGAGCCGGGATAAATCGTAAAGCCGATTGCGGCGCATCCGAGTTGCAGGGCGTCCTTGACGCTTCCGGTCACCGACGGCGCCGGGTCTTTCTCATCGTAAAGAAGTTCGTGATTGTTAAGCTTAAGAATCAGGGGAATTTCACCTGCATACTCGGCGGCTCCGGCCTCGATAAAACCGAGCGGCGCCGCGTATGCGTTGCATCCGGCGTCAATCGCAAGCTGGAAGTGGTAGCGAGGGTCGTAGCCGGCCGGGTTGGCCGCGAAGCTGCGCGCCGGGCCGTGCTCGAAGCCCTGATCCACCGGCAGAATGACGAATTTTCCCGTGCCCGCCAGCCGTCCGTGGTTCATCATGCGGGCCAGGTTGCTTCGCACTCCAGCGTTTTCGGAATCGTAATAGCTCAGAATTTCCCTAACTCGCTTGGTCATAAACCTTCTCCAGCCCGTTTGGGGCGGCATTGATTCCCTTCATACCACATCGGCCCGCCGATTTTCACCATCTCAGCGTGCCGCGAGCTTTTCCTTGAGCGTCGCAAGCCGTGCGGCGGCGGCGGCCAGCGTCTTATCGCTCTTGGAGAATGTGAATCTAATCTTCCGGCGTCCCAGATCGGGGTGACGGTAAAAGCTGGAGCCCGGAACCGCCGCTACTCCGACTTCATCCAAGAGAAAATCTGCCGCCTGTAAGTCGTCCTTGAAGCCCAAATCCCCGGTGTCGGCGATAATATAGTATGCGCCGGCCGGCTTGGTGCATTTCAGCCCCGCGCCCACGAGCGCGTCGAAAAGAATTTCCCGCTTGCGCGAATACATCGCGGTCAGTTCGGCGTAAAACGATTCCGGCAGCCTCAGCGCTGCGGCTCCCGCCTCCTGCAGGGGATGCGGCGCGCCGACGGTCAGAAAATCATGCACCTTGCGGATTGCGTTCGTAAATCGCTCCGATGCGATCGCATACGCCAGCCGCCATCCGGTTATCGAGTAGGTCTTCGACAGGCCGCTGATTGTGATGGTTCGCTCGGCCATCCCGGGCAGGGTTGCAATCGAGATATGGCGGGCGCCGTCAAAAATGATGTGTTCGTAAATTTCGTCGGTGATCGCGATTGCGTCAAACCGGATGCACAGGGCTGCGATCTGCTCCAGTTCCGCGCGCGTGAAGACCTTGCCGCTTGGATTATGCGGCGTGTTGACGACGATCGCCTTGGTGCGCGGGCTGAACGCGGCCTCCAGCTCGGCGCGATCGATTGCAAAGCCGGGATCGCGCAGCGCTACATGCCGCGGCGTGGCGCCGGCCAGAATTACGTCGGGGCCGTAGTTTTCGTAGAACGGCTCGAAGATGACGACCTCATCGCCTGGGTCGATCAGGGCGAGCATCGCGGCGATCATCGCCTCGGTCGCGCCGCATGTAACGGTCACGTTCCGATCGGGATCGCATTCGATGCCGTTGTAAGAACGAACCTTGTCGGCAATTGCGCGACGAAAATTCGGCGAGCCGTGAGTGATGGCATACTGGTTGAAGTCCGCGTCGATGGCTCGCTTGGCGGCCTCCTTGAGCTCATGCGGCGCCGGAAAGTCGGGGAACCCCTGCGCGAGATTAATCGCACCGCGCGCGAGCGCCCGGCGCGTCATCTCGCGAATCACCGACTCGGTAAACGTCGCAGTGCGGCTGGAAACCCCGGTTGGCATCGGTGGGACAGTCTAACCACGTCCGCAGCGGCACGCCAAACCAGCTCCCCGAGAAATCGGCGCTGCGAAACTGCTATTATTTGTCGTCGTCTTCGGAGTCGGAGAAGATGTCGGGGCCTTGGCGCAGGCGCCATTCGTCGATTACCTCGACGTTGAAGCGCCAATCGCTGCCAATCTTGAAGCCCGGGAGTTGCCCACGTTTGAGCATGCGGTAGATTGTCGAGCGATGAACCCGCAAGTATTCCGCAAGTTCGTTTACCGTCAGTACCTTCATCGAGGGTGGCATCTTATGGCTCCCAGCTATAGCGAGCCTATCCAAACCTAGCCTAGCGGATAAACTATCATGAAAGTTGAATTATGCTATAGACCGACCTGTCGGATCAAGCAGTCGAATTTACGTAACAATATGGCGGGGTTTGCCGTGCTTCATTCGGTTACTCAACACTTTGCAGCGGCACAAGGGACGGCGATTCAACGCACATGACGATGGACTTACCGGAAGGCCAGTATCGCTATGAAATACGCCGCGGCGGCTCATCCATCGGCGTCGAGGAGACAGTCCTCGCCAACTCGAAAATTCGCGGCATCAGGACTGGCGACGGCACGGCAAACCGCTACGAGGTCGAAGCGGAACTCGACGCAGCCGGAAGAATCCGTGAGATTCAACTGCGGTACCGGCGCGGGCCATTCGTCAGAAAGGCCGACTATGAGGCCGGTGACGACTTCATCCGCGGCAATGTAAGCGCGGGCGCGGGGCGCGATGTCGTCACATCCAAGCTGGGCCGCTACGGCGAAGTGGATGCCGGGCTGGCGATTTTCCGGGCGATCACGATCGCGCACATCCGGGAGCGCGGACAAACGCGATGGACCGGGCGGGTTGCGGTAATCGACCCGGCCACGCTGGTTGCCGCTACGTTAAAGCAGTCGTGCCGCCAGTCGGCGACGGATCCGAGTCAGTGGATATACGAGCCGCGGATGGGCGATGCCGAAGAAATCGAACTGGACGTGACCGGGAGCATCGCTCGCATACGCGACAATCGCGGCGGAGAAGTGATTCGGATAGCGCCGATTCCGCGCGATCGCTAGGCCGCCAGCTTGCCGCGCGGCATCTTGCAATCGCCGTCGAACTGGGCGCCCTCGTGAAGTACCAGGCTGGGGGTGTTAATCGTGCAACTCACCCGCGCCGTGGGCAACAGTTCAACTTTCTCACGTGCGGAAATTTCACCGCTGAATGCGCCCGCGACGGTAACCTTGCCTGCCGATACCCGGGCACTGACGACCGCGCCGCTCGCGATCATGATCTCATCGCCGGAAATCTCCCCTTCCGCCTCGCCCTCGATCTTGACGGGTCCGCGAAAGTTCAGTTTCCCGGAAACCTTGGTGCCCTTCCCGATACGCGATTCGAAAGCGGAGTCTTCATTTAGCGCCATGGCTGACTTACCTTCCCTTTCCGAGGCTCCACTATTGCCGGAATGGAAGTTTCGTGCAATCGCCGGCTCCTCATTAATCCACTTTCAACGCCGGATAGTCGTCGGATCGGGGCGTCGCCAGTCTATTGGCAATTGCAGGTTGGTCCGGCGCCGGTTGTGCAGGTGCCGGAGTCGATCAGGCACGACTGGCCGGAGAAGCCGGGGTCGCTCTGCGTCGCGTCGCAGCTCCCATCCGATGCCGTGTAGCAATCATCGTCCGGCGTTATCCCCGACACACCGTACCCGGTCAGATTGATCGTATCCGGGCTCGTCGTCGCGTTGCCCGTGATTACAAGCGTCCCGGTAATCGACGCGTCGATATGCGACGGATCCGGCGTGAGTGCTATTGCCAAGATACAACTCGCCTGCGGCCCAAGTCCCGCCGGCGCTGTCGGACAGCTCGAATCTGCCTGTACCAGCGTGAACTCGTTGGATCCCGTATAACTCGCCGTCGTATCCGTCAGCGTCAGTGTCTGCAGCACCAGCGGATTGGTGAAGCCGGTGTTGTTCACCGTGATGAACTGCTCGTTGGGCTGTCCCACCGGCGACCCGCCGAAGTCCAGCGGATTCGGTATGATCGAGCCCGTCGTCGGAGGCGGCAACGTGCCGGTCCCGGTTAATGTCACCGTCTGCGGGCTGGAGGACGCGTTGTCCGTCACGTGCATATGCGTCGTGAATGCTCCGATGCTTTGCGGCGTGAACGACACGTTGATCGAGCAGGCCGATTGCGCGGGAATGCCGCCCGGCGCCTGGCAGTCGGTGAAGAACACACCAAAGTTTAGGGTGTCGTCGATCGTGATGCTACCGATGACGGCATGATTCGTGAATCCGTTATTACTTACCGTGAACACGCACGAGGTCACGCTGTTACCTTCAATCATGCTGTCGGAATCGCACGATGCCGGCCCCAGCGTGATTGTCGTTGATGGCGTCCCGATCGGCGTCGCTGTACGTGTGGCAGTCATGGTTGCGGAGGCCGTCGCGGTGGTCGTCCGGGTTGCAGTCGTCGGCTGCGTTGGAGTCGGCGACGAGGTGACCGTCGGCGATGGAGTTTCCGTCAGCGTCGAGGTGGTGGTTTTCGTCGGAGTCGCACTCCGCGTGGGCGTAGGCGTAGCGGTGCGGGAACTTGTCAGTGTGGCGGTGGGACTTGGCGTGGGGACGACGTAACCGACCGCATATAGGAGGCTGTCCTCCGAGCTTATGTACACGGTGCCGTTGCTCGCGATCGCCGGGGAGGAGTTCATCACCGGCTCGCCGGTCGGGCCGTATGGCGGCACGAAATTCCACTTAAGCGTGCCGGCGGGATTGATTGCGAACAGGCCCAGCCCCGCCTCCGAGCCGACGATAATCGTGCCGTCCGCGCTTATTGCCGGCGACGAGAACACCCAATACCCAACGTCATAAGCCCATCTGACCGCCACCGACGTTCCATTGTCGGCAAGCGCGTACAGATGATTGTCCATCGAGCCAACATAAATCGTTCCGTCCGCTCCGACCGCCGGTGACGAGCCGTAGGCGTTGCCGGAGCCCGCATAACTCCACTTCTCCGCGCCCGACGAAGTCAGCGCATAGATCATCCCGTCCACGTTCTGGAAATAGATCGACCCGTCCGCCCGCACCGCCGGCGACGAATAGATTGCAGCGCCCGCATCGAACGACCACACCATCGCGCCCGCCGCAGTAGTCAGCGCGTACAGGTTGCCGTCATCGGAACCGATGTAGAGCGTCGCACCGTCAGTGCTGAGCGCCGCGGACGATTGCACCATGCTCAGTGTCGAAAAGCTCCACTTGATTGTCGCCACGCTGCCGGTGTCGGCCAGCGCATACACGCTCCAATCGTCGGAGCCGATGTAGACGGTCCCGTCGGGACCGACCAACGGTGATGATTCCACTTCGCCCGCGGTTGCGAATTTCCATTTCAGAGTTCCGTCTGCCGTGTTGAGCGCGTACAGATAGTCGTCGGTCCCGCCGATATAGACCGTTGCGCCATCGTTGCTGAGCGCCGGAGATGAATCGATCGGCTCGCCCACCGCGTAAGACCATTTCTGGGTGCCGTCGGAGTTGATTGCATAGATAGTCCCGCTGCTGGGCGTGGTGCCGTACGCGCCAAGGTAGATGACCCCGTTGCCGTCGATTGCCGGCGATGATGAAGTGCCGCCCGACATTGGGAACGTCCACAACTGATTGCCGTTGTTCGCCGCCGTGCTGTATGCGCTCAGCCCGGTATGCTGCAAATCGTGATGGAAGAGCGGCCACAGGCCGCCGGGAAGCGCGGTGGGACTGGGCGTCGGCCCGGTCGGAGTGGCGGTCTGTGCGGGCGTGGCGGTCTGCGTCGCAGTCGGCGAGAGCGTTGCCGTTGATGTCAACGTCACTGTGGCCGTTAGCGTCGTGGTCCACGTCCAAGTTTGTGTTGCAGTTGGACTGCTCGTTGCTGTGACGGTCGGGCTGACGGTGGGAGTCGGCAGCCGGGTTGTCCTGCTCGGACCGAGCGCGATGCCGAATGAATCGTCCATGCCGGTATTTGGGCCGCTGATAACGGCGGAGGGCGGGACGTCGCCGTCGCTGCCCGCGGGATAAACAGTGACGCTGCCACCGCTGCTCACCGCATAGATGTTTTCACTGGAATCGACTGCAAGGCCTTCGACAGCAGCGAGGCCTGTATTTGGCCCGCTGATGGTGGTGGAGGGCGTCACGTCGCCGTTGCTCCCTGCCGGATAGACCGTGACGCTATTGGGACTGGCAGAGTTCGCTACATAGATGTTGCCGTTCGAATCCACCGCAACCCCAATGGCGCCGTTGAGTCCCGTGTTGGGGCCACTTATGATGGCGATGGGCGTCACGTCGCCGTTGCTGTCGGCGGGATAGATGGTAATGCTGCCACATCCGTTGCCACCAGTGCCAGCGCAGTCCGGAGGTCCGCCGCCGGGGTTTGCCACATAGATTTTTCCGCCTGAATCCACCGCAATGCCGTAAGGAGAATTGAGACCTGTGCTGGTGCCGCTGACGATGGCGACCGGCGGCACGTTGCCATTGCTGCCAGCTGAATAGACAGTAAGGTTGTTGGCGTTGGTGTTCGCCACATATATATTTCCTGTCGAATCCAGTGTGACGCCATGGGGAGAACGAAGACCGGTATTGTCAGTGCAGGTACCGGCCCCCGAATCGGTACAGCATAGATAGGGCGTGTTAGAGTCGGTGCATTGATCGTTGGACAGCCCGGCGATGGTAGAGATTGGCGGTATGTCGCCGTTGCTGCCGGCTGGATAGACGGTTACGCTTTCAGCGAAGATGTTCGCCACATAGATGTTCCCGCTGGAGTCCACCGCAATGCCGACGGGTCCAAAGATGCCGCTGTCCACACCGCAGATGGTGGCGGTGGGCGCAACGTCGCCGCTGCTGCCGGGGGCGAAAGCAGTTACGGCATAGCCATTGCACCTGTACGACCAATAGCCTGCATTAGTAACAAAGACCGGAGCAAGCCCAGGTACTGCCGTCGGAGTAGGAGTTGGGGTAGCCGTCTGTGCGCGCGGCGCGGTGCTAACTGCCGCAGCGAACAGCGCGGACATGATCGCGGCCATCACGGCGACTACCGCCATCCGGATTTTTCCCCGTGATTCCGTAATCGGCGCCATGACAAAAGAGGACCGCGCCGTATGCATCGAGTTGGTGGTTGCGGTGAAACCGGTTCCCGGGACGTATAGCTCGGCCGTCGTGGTCGAGCCGCCGCCGCCCGAGATCGAAAATCCGGTGGAAGTGATAGTAAGGGTTCCGGTAAATCCCCCCGCCACCAGCACGTCGCCATCTTAGTTGGTTCCCGAGCCTGCGATCAGCGTAGCCAAGGCTGCGGCGCGCGGATGGTTCATAGCTCCCGCCGCCGTGAATCCGTTGTTGTTCGGATTGTAAATCTTCGCCGTGTTCAAGGCCGCGCACAAGAACGTCAAAGTCCCCGCGCCGCCGCAATTGGCGCCTCCGGTCACCAAAACCCGCCCGTCAGGCAGCGCCACCGCCCACGCGCCTTCTACCTTGATCGGATAAGTGGTGAAGTCGCCCGGCACAAATCCCGGAATCGTCGGGTCGTACACCTGCACCGCGTTGGTCGAATTGTCGAAGACGCCGGACGGCACCCGCGCAGTTATTCCATCTAAAGGCGGGTACGTCAGATTGCCGCCGGTGTCGCCGCCGATTATCAGCAACTGGCCGGCTGTCGTCGAGGCCGCGTTGATGCTGCCTCCACCCCACATCGCTGCGACTACCGCGACGGCAATCGCCAGCATCACGAGGTCGGCGACTTTGATTTTCCTAATCGGCTCCCGCATCGCCCCTGCCTCCCGGTTGGAGCGAATTCACACAATGTTAGGCTCGGGAAATTACGCTATGCAAGCGTGATTGTGGCCTACTACGACGAATTACAGGCAGCTAACTCGTACGCCCAATTTGGGAAGGCGATAGATACGCCGCTGTCAGGCGCCTTCGCGGCTGCGAAAGGATTGAGCCTTTGGGTCGGGCGGAATATTCAGCAGTTCGCGTGCGTATATTTCACCCAAGTATTCGACGAGGTGACGCATTGAAACGACCGCGGTCGGCCGTCCGTCGTCGTCCACGAGAGGGATATGCCGGAAACCCTCGTGCACCATTTTGTCGAGCGCATACGCGACGTTGGCATCGGATGGTAGGGTGAACGGATCCGGGGTCATGTGAACAGCCACCGGTGTGCGTTCGAGATCGATTCCGCGCCCGGCGATTTTCATCAATACGTCCCGTTCTGTGAAGATGCCCGCGAGCTTACCGTCCTCGAGTATTAATACGGATGCGCGCCGCTCCTTTTGCATCAAGCGGACGGTTTCGGCAAGCGAAGTGGATTTCAGGACGGTCAGCGGCGACTGAGAGACTACGTCGCTCAGCTTGTCATTGGCGAGCGCGGACTCCAGGTCGCGAGGACCCGGGCATTCTTCGTCGAGTATCCGCTCGCGGTCGTCCTTTTCGGGAAGGGACATGCGCCGACTCCTTATCGGTGGCGTTTCACCCAACCCGACCTTACCGCGTTTGCACGCCTGTGGCAAAAGAAACTTGCATCTTCGATCAGTCGCCAAAGCGAATCCAATGGAAACATTGTGAATCCATCGGAACCATCACGATCGGAATAGCGGATCCGGACCCAATCGCCACGAAATGATTTTACGTAGAATTCTCCGCGTTTTTTTGGCATCGCCGCGCCGCTAGCCCACATTGCACGGTGGCACAGTGCGTGCATCGACAATTCATGCCACCGGGCTGCGGTTCGGAAGCCATGCCCGGCAAGGAGTCGAATTGGATGTCAAACATTAGTCCGGTTGTCGAGCGCGCCCTCGACTACATCAGCGAGGTGCGCCAGGGAAAAATCGACCTGAAGTGGATGGAGGCCAATTCAGGCGGGTGGGGCGTCAAGGCGATGCCTCGGGACGACCGCGGGCTCGGACTGGAGGACATCAACCGAGTCGGCCATTATGGTGACGTTCCCGATTCAGGCTCCAAGGTCGGCAGCATGGCTCCGCGCGGCTCGGAAATTCCGGCGGATATGCCTTCGCTCGGTTGCTACGACATCAATGACAAGTCGCTGGTATGGGCGGATAACGTCGCGCTCCTGTACGACGAGGCTGTTGCGCGCCAATGGAGTTCCGCACGCGACATCCCGTGGGATCAGCTCAAGCCGTTGCCTGAAGACATGGAAAAGGCGATGTGCCAGCTTTGCACCGGCCTGACCGAGGTCGAATTCGTCGCAGGCGATATGCCGGCCAAGTGGCTCTGGCACATCAATCACGATTTTCACGAAGTGAAATGCTTCCTCGCGACGCAAATCGCGGATGAAGCCCGCCATATGGAGGTGTTCCGCAAGCGCGCACTGGCCAACGGCGGAGGCCTGATGCGTTCTTCCCCGGCGCAAGAGAGCCTCCTGCGAGTGATTCTCGAAGCGCCGGACTACACCACCGGCAGCGCGCTGATGCATGTGCTGGCGGAGGGATTCGTGCTGACGATGTTCCGGAGCGGCGAAATGCTGGCGCCGTCGGAGGTCGAAAAGCGCATCTTCCGCCTGTGCATGCAGGATGAGGCGCGCCACGTCGCCTACGGCACGATGCATCTTAAGTATTTTCTGGAAAAGCATCCGGAGCGCGCCGCAGACATTCACGAAATTTTGCGGATGGGCGAGGAGGCTATTTTCGGCCTGAGCCTCGATTCATCCACCGCTGAGCCGCGCGCGATTTTGGCCGGCGGCGGTGTCGATCACATCTACGAGGGGTTCGCGAAACTCGGCGGTCTCTACACCAAGCAGGTGCGCGAGTATCTGCATCGGCTGAAAGTTGCGGGAATCGATCGCACCTCTCAACTGGCAATTCCCCTGGAGTTGCCGGCCAACTGAACGCGCCGCCGAACGGCTCAAGGAGAGTGCATCATGATTCGATTTCCGTCGGTACTATGGTTCGAGGAGATGCGCGCGCTGGCCAACTCCGACCCCGAGCATCTGCGCCGGCTAGGCACGGTCGATTTGGCGCTGGTGGTGAAGATCGATTCCGCCGATCGCAGCAGTCTCTTCGAAATTGCCTTCTCGGGCTATCGATGCACGCAGGTGCGTGAATTGGCGGACCTTGCCGCCGCAGCGCCGGACGCCGTGGTAATCGAGGGGCCGTATCAAACTTGGCGCGAGATGGTCGAGAACATACGCGCACACGGCCATGCGGATCTCAACCATACCCTGAATACGTTGACGATTTACGACACGCCGATGCGGGTGACGGCACGCAATCAACTCGATACCGATCTTTTCTACCGTTACCAGCAGAATCTGCAGGAATTTTTCGATAACGCCGCCAAGGTCCCGACTTATTTCGCCGAAAGCGAACAGGCGCATGCCGCCTGATTACGAAACGGATTCGCATAAAGGGACGGACTGATGCCGGCAGTTGCACGCAAGTCGGATGAGATCGGCGTTCCCAGGATGGAAGCAACGGGCCAGCTCATCATGGTGTTCAGCTTCTACCGCGATGCCGAATTGCGCGGTGCGCGGCTGCTTCTGAATCTGCACAACCATCTGCGCGACGGCGATTCGCAGGCGAAGCTAACGCGTCACCTTGCGGACGAAACCCGCCATGCGATGCTATGGACGCACCGAATTGCGGAATTGGGCGCGGCGCCCGCAGTGATCGCCGATGGCTATCAGCGGCGGCTGGGCGCTCGCATCGGCGTACCCAAGGATACGCTCGAACTTTTGGCGCTGACGCTGGTTGCCGAGGGCCGCGCGATCGATCGCTATCAGAGCCACGCCGCGATGGGCGGCGTCGATCGCGCAACGCTCGAAGTTCTGAAAGCGGTCAGCGCGGACGAGCCGTGGCATCTCTCTTGGATCGAGCGAAAGATGAATGAACTCGCGGACGAGCGCGGCGAGCGTGAACGCGCCGGACAGGTCCTGGCGCGTTATCGTGAAATCGAAAAGGACGTTTACGCGTCGTTTTTGGCCGAAGAGGCCGCACTTGCGACTGGATGAGGAGGCAGTGATTACCGGCCGTGTTTAGCAATTTGCTGCCGCCCAATGTCTCAACATTCGGCGGCGATGTCGATCATACATTCTGGATGATCTTCTGGATTGTCGGATTCTGGTTCGTCCTGGCGGAAGGCGTACTGATTTATTCGATCGTACGCTATCGCAAAGGTTCGACCGGGGCCGGCACGCGCGCGATGTTTCTCCGCGGCGATACTCCACGCCAGCTCGCATGGATATTTATTCCTGTCGCCATAATTTTGTTCCTTGACCTTGCTATCGATCGTGCGGGCGCAAGCGCTTGGGAACGAATTAAGGGTGAAATTCCCCCATCCGATGTGACTATCAAAGTCACTGCAAAACAGTTCAATTGGAATTTCACATATCCCGGTCCGGACGGAAAGTTCGGCACCGCCGATGACATTACGGCTGAGAACGACCTCCATGTGCCGGCGGGGAAGGTGGTGAAATTCGAACTTCAGTCTGAAGATGTGATTCACAGCTTTTTTGTGCCTGAGCTGCGGCTCAAGCAGGATGTCGTTCCGGGCAGGAAGATTTCAGGTTGGTTCCAGTCGGACATCCCTGGAACGTACGAGATCGCCTGTTCGGAGCTGTGTGGATTTGGCCATTACTCAATGCACGGCACGGTCATCGTCCAAAACGCAAAAGACTACTCGGCGTGGCTCCACGATACGTGGCCCACGAAATTCGCAGCGAACTCCGCATCGGTGAAAGCGAACTGAGGCAAATCTTCGAATGGAAACTGCAGCCGAACAACATCATGAGGCACCGGCAGGTTTCGTCCGGCGCTACATTTTTTCCACCGATCACAAGGTAATCGCCAAGCAGTACATGATTCTCAGCCTGACGATGGCGTTGATTGGAGGATTTACCGCATACCTGATTCGATGGCAGCTCGCGTGGCCGGAAACCGACATACCCGGATGGGGGCCAATCGGTCCCGACAATTACAACGCGATCATCACGATGCACGGTACCGTGATGGTGTTCTTCGTGGCGATGCCGTTCCTGCTTGGCGCGTTCGGAAACTATCTAATCCCGCTGATGATCGGCGCGCGCGACATGGCGTTCCCGCGCCTCAACATGATGTCGTTCTGGACGGTATTCACGGCGTCGGTCGTTTTGACCATCTCGATGTTCGTCCCCGGCGGTCCGGCGGCGGCGGGTTGGACGGGATACGCGCCGCTGTCCGATAACCCGATTTATACCGGCGTGACGTGGGGGCAGAACCTTTGGATTCTCGCGCTGGCGCTTGAGTTCGGCTCCTTCTTGATGGGTGGAATTAATTTTCTCACTACAGCGCTGAACATGCGCGCACCCGGAATGACGCTGTGGCGGCTTCCCCTCGTGGTCTGGATGGAGCTAACCGCAGCGGTAGTGTTTCTGCTCTCGGTCGGACCGCTGATTGCCGGTGCGCTGATGCTTCTGGCCGACCGCACGCTCGGCACCGGATTCTTCCGGCCTGATCGCGGGGGCGACCCGCTTCTGTGGGAGCATCTGTTCTGGTTCTTCGGCCATCCGGAGGTTTACGTGGTTGCGCTGCCCGGCTTTGGGATCATGCTGGAAGTGATGCCGGTATTCGCGCGCAAGCCGATCTTCGGCTACCGCACGATGGTCTGGTCCACAATCGCAGCCGGCCTGCTGAGTTTTATCGTCTGGGCGCATCATATGTTCGTAAGCGGAATGGACCCGCGGCTCGCAACGCCATTCAGCGTGACCACGATCCTGATATCAGTACCATTCGCACTGCTGGTTTTCTCGATGATCGCAACCGTGTGGGGCGGCTCCATCACCCTCACCACGCCGATGCTGTTTGCGCTTGGCGGACTTGCGACTTTTATTATTGGCGGGGTAACGGGAATATTTCTGGGCTCAGCGACGACCGACATCTTCCTGCATGGAACATACTTCGTGGTCGCGCATTTCCATTACACACTCTTTCCGGTGACATTTTTCGGCGGCTTCGCAGGATTGTATTACTGGTATCCAAAGATGTTCGGCCGCATGATGAATGAAACATTGGGCAAAATACACTTTTGGTTCACGTTCGTCTTCTTCAACGCAATCTTCATCCCGCTATTCGCGGTCGGCACCCATGGCAGTCCGCGCCGCATTTACGAGTTGAGCTCGTACACGTATCTGCAGCCCTTCCAGTATCTGCATGTAATTGCGACATATGCGACGATCGGACTGTTCATTGGCCAGTTGCCCTTCATCGTAAATTTCATCGGGAGCATGGTTCGAGGAAAGCGGGCCGCGGACAACCCATGGGATGCGAACACACTGGAGTGGGCAACGACGTCGCCGCCGCCGCATGAAAATTTCGAACATATTCCCGTCGTCTACCGGGACCCGTATGAATATAGCGTGCCGGGCGAAAACGAAGACTGGATTCCGCAGACCCGGCCCGAGCCGCAAATCGTGTATGCGGCGGCGGACTGAGGAAATGATCGGACTGCTTCGAGGCTAAGGGGTTCAATGAGCGTAGGCATAGAGACCGCATCGCACAAGGCATATACGGAGGGGGAAACCACCGGCATCCCAATGGGGAAAATTGGGATTTGGTGGTTTTTGGCGTCGGAAGTGATGGTGTTTGGGGGCCTCATCGGCGCCTACGTGCTATTTCGAATCGCGAATGGCGGGTGGGCGGATCAGGCCGAACACGTCAACTGGCGGTTGGGCGCGATCAACACGCTGGTTCTTGTCACCAGCAGCCTCACGATGATTCTCGCGCTGAGCGCCGGCCGGTCCGGCCGCCATCAGCGTGCCGCGAATTTCCTTCTGGCTACCGTGCTTCTGGGCCTCACGTTTTTGGGAATTAAGGGCGTCGAGTATTCGCGCGAAATTGCGGAGGGATTCACGCCGGCTTCCGGGATGTTCTGGTCGTTCTATTTTTTAATGACCGGCCTGCACGGCATACACGTGATCGGCGGAATTGTATTCAACGCGACGCTCTACATAGCTGCGGTTCGCGGGACTCTGTGGTCGGAGCACCATGAAGATCGGCTGGAATTCGCCGGCCTCTACTGGCATTTCGTCGATGTCGTCTGGATATTTCTGTTTCCATTACTTTATCTCGCATAACTTGGTGCAATGATGTCAACTATCGAAAATCACGATCGCGAGTACATAATGATATGGGTATGGCTGGTGCTATTGCTCGGCGCCGGCATGATGGTGTTTACGCTGCCGATAGCCCGGATGCCGGCGCTCGCGCTTATTTTCGGCATTGCAGCCGTGAAGGCGACGCTGGTGCTGCGCGATTACATGCATCTTAGGTCGGAGCGGATGCTGGTGTATGCGATCGCGTTTGTCCCGGTTATTTTGGCGCTGGGCCTTGCGCTGGTGCTGATTCCGGACATCGTTTATCGCCACTAATCGTCATGAAGCGGATCGGCACAGCATTAATTGCGATCGCGCTGTTGCTCGCGAAGGTGCCGCCGGCGATTGCATGCGCAAACTGCTATGCGGCCTCCAGTCCGCGTACGCTACTGGCCTTCTATTTGAGCACGATCCTGCTGACTACGATGCCGTTCGCTCTCATCGCGGCTTTCGTGATGTATATCCGGCGTCATCGATTGGGCTCCCCTTCAAATCCGCCTCCCGGCTAGCCTAAGATCGCGGCGCGACTCCTGATGTCTGGGAGTTCGAGGAGAGGGCGCATGCGATCGCATACGAAATATCTCACGATGAAAGTCCCCGCTCGGATGGACTTCGTCAACATCACCGGTGAGGTGACCAAGGCTGTTGCCGAAAGCGGCGTGCGCGAAGGGCTGTGTCTGGTCAACGCGATGCACATTACCGCGTCGGTGTTCATCAACGATGATGAGCCGGGGCTGCACGAGGACTACAAGCGATGGCTCGAATCGCTGGCGCCGTACGATCCGAGTCCCGAGCGGTACCATCATAATCGCACCGGAGAGGATAACGGCGACGCACATCACAAGCGCCAGGTGATGGGGCGCGAGGTGGTCGTCGCGGTCACCGCCGGCAAGCTCGACTTTGGGCCGTGGGAGCAAATCTTTTACGGTGAATTCGATGGCCGCCGTCCCAAGCGGGTCCTAATCAAAGTGATCGGCGAGTAGGTGCGCTACAGCCCCTGAATCGCGTAAGCTCTCCGCGTATGAGCAAAGCCGAAATCGCCGGTTACGTCGAGCGGGCGTGGAAGGAGTCGATTCTTTCCGAACTCACGGAGTACATTCGCATCCCGAACAAATCTCCCGCATTCGATCGCGAATGGAGAACGCATGGCCATATCGATCGCGTGGCGGAGCGCTTTGCGGATTGGGCACGCCGCCAGCCGATCCGCGGGATGCAAGTCGAAATCGTGCGGCTGGAAAACCGCACGCCGCTCATCTTCATCGATATTCCGGGTGCGGGCGGCGACACCGTGCTGTTATACGGCCACATGGACAAGCAGCCGGAGATGACCGGCTGGCGCGAGGGGCTCTCGCCGTGGAATCCGGTAATCGAAGGCGACCGTCTGTATGGACGTGGCGCGTCGGACGATGGCTACGCGATCTTCGCCTGCCTGTCGGCAATCGGCGCGCTTGAGGCCGCGAACATTCCGCACGCGCGATGCGTAGTGATAATCGAATCGTGCGAGGAGAGCGGCAGCTTCGATCTGCCGCATTACATCGAGCATCTGGCGGAGCGCATCGGCCGGCCCAGCCTTGTGATCGCGCTCGACTCGGGATGCGGCGATTACGAGCGGCTATGGTGCACCACCTCGCTGCGCGGGCTGGCGGGAGGAGTGCTCAAGGTTGCAGTGCTGACGGAGGGAGTGCATTCGGGCGGCGCGGGCGGGATTGTGCCGGAAAGTTTTCGGATCGCGCGGATGCTGCTTAGCCGCATCGAAAATGAACGGACCGGAAAGATTCTCGGGCGGGAATTTTACGCGCCGATTCCCGCTGCGCGAAAGCGCGAGGCAAAGCAGGCGGCAAAAATTCTGGGCCGCGCTTTTGGGAAATTGCCGTTCGCCGGCACGACGAAACCGCTCGCGGCAAGCCCGGCTGAGTTGATTTTGAATCGCACCTGGCGGCCGGCCCTCGCAATCATCGGCGCGGAAGGCATTCCGCCCGCTGCGAATGCGGGCAATGTGCTGCGGCCTTCGACGACGCTGAGCCTGTCTCTGCGCCTGCCGCCGACAGCGGATGCGAAAGCCGCATCGCGAAAGTTGAAACTGGCGATCGAGAAGAATCCGCCCTACGGTGCGCGTGTGGCGTTCAAAGGGAATTGGAGCGCGCAGGGATGGAACGCGCCTGCGCTGGCACCATGGCTGGAAAAGAGCCTCGATGCGGCCTCTCGCGGTTGTTTCGGACGCCCTGCGGCCTACATGGGCGAGGGCGGCACAATCCCGTTCATGGCGATGCTCGGCGAGCGCTTCCCAAAAGCGCAATTCCTGATTACGGGAGTGCTGGGACCAGGCTCCAACGCTCACGGCGCCAACGAGTTTCTACATATTCCGGCCGCAAAGAAACTCACCTGCTGCGTGGCGGGAGTAATTGCGGACCATGCCAGCCGCAAATCGGATTGAATGCGATTACGCTTTGGCGTGCGCTGGAACGAGCCGGCCGATGGCCCACCGCCACAAGCGCGACCATCCATTGCCCAGCCGATCCATGTACAGATAAATCACCGGCGTCGTGAACAGGGTCAGCATTTGGCTGACAATTAATCCGCCGACGATTGCGATACCGAGCGGGCGGCGGAACTCGGAGCCCATGCCGGTACCGAGGGCCAGCGGCAATCCGCCCAGCAGCGCCGCCATCGTGGTCATCATGATCGGACGAAAGCGCAAAATGCAGGCCTGGTAAATCGCGTCGACGGGGCGCTTGCCCTCGATACGTTGTGCTTCAAGCGCGAAATCGATCATGAGAATAGCGTTTTTCTTGACGATCCCGATTAGCAGTATGATTCCAATCAGGGCGATCACGCTCAGATCCTGCCCGCAGATCAGTAGCGCAAGCAGTGCGCCGACGCCCGCGGAGGGAAGCGTGGACAATATCGTGATCGGATGGACGTAACTCTCGTAGAGGATTCCGAGCACGACATAGACGGCGAGCAACGCCGCCAAAATCAGGAACGTTTCATTGGAGAGCGATTCCCGAAACGCTTGGGCGGTTCCCTGAAAGCTGCCGTCGATTTCAGCAGGCAGGTGAATCTCCGCAGCCGCATCGTTAATTGCGTCGACCGCATTGCCGAGCGCGACGCCGGGGCGCAAGTTGAACGATATCGTCACGGCGGGGAATTGCCCCTGATGGTTGACCGCTAGCGCGGTATTGGTCGGCTCAAAATGAGTGAATGTGCTGAGGGGAACCTCGGTACCGTTGCCGGTGAGCACGTAGATGTCTTTCAGAGTGTCCGGGTTTTGCCAGAATTGCGGGGCGACTTCCATCACGACGTGATACTGGTTGAGTTGCGTGTACATCGTGGAGACCTGGCGCTGGCCAAACGCATCATAGAGTGTGTCGTCGATCATTTGTGGCGTAATGCCGAGCCGTGACGCAGTCCCGCGATCGATCGTGAGCGATGCGCTCAACCCATTGTTTTGCTGATCGCTGCTTACGTCGGTCAGCATCTTTAGCGTGCGCATCTTCGTGAGCATCTTTGCCGCCCATTCGTTTAGCAAACCCAAATCCTGGCTTTGCAGCGTGTACTGGTACTGCCCAGTCGAGAATCGCCCGCCAATACGCAAATCCTGGGAGGCCTGCAAGTAGAGAGTGCCGCCGGCAATATTCGAAAGCTTCTTCCGCAACCTCCCGATCACCTGGTCCGCGCCGATGATTCGCTGTTCCAGCGGCTTCAAAGCAACGAACATTCGCGCGGTGTTGAAGGCGCCGGATTGTCCGCCGGTAAATGCAATCACGTGGTCGACGGCTGGGTCCGCGCCGACGATTTTAACGATATTGCCAAGCATTTTTCGCATTGCTTGGAACGAAGTGTCCTGGTCGGCTTGAATCGCGCCCATCAAGCGGCCGTTGTCCTGCTGGGGGAAGAATCCCTTCGGAATTACGGTGAACAGATAGAGGTTGAATGCGAACGTACCGAGAAAAATCACCAAGGTTATGAACTGATGACGCAGTACCAACGCAAGACCGGATTCATAGTGGATAAGTAGCCAGTTGAAAGCCCGTTCGGTGGCGCGATAGATGCCGCCGTGGCGCATTTCACCCTCGGGGCGCAGGAGTTTGGCGCACATCATCGGTGTTGTCGTCAACGAGATTACGAGCGACACCGCGATCGCCGCGGATAGCGTAACCGCGAACTCGCGGAATAGGCGCCCCACGATTCCCTGCATAAGCAGGATCGGAATGAAGACTGCGATCAGCGACAAGCTCATCGAAACGACGGTGAAGCCGATCCCGGCGGCACCCTCGATTGCGGCCTGGTACGGCGACATCCCGCGCTCTCGGAATCGCGAAATGTTTTCGACCACTACGATTGCGTCGTCGACGACGAATCCGGTGGAAATGGTCAGCGCCATCAGCGACAGATTGTCGAGGCTGTAGCCGCACAGGTACATCACCGCGAAGGTGCCAATCAGCGATAGCGGGACTGCAACACCGGGGATCATCGTTGCGCGCAGATTGCGCAAAAATACGAACACCACCAGGATGACCAGCACGATCGAGGCGGCCAGCGTGAATTCGACGTCACGCACCGACGCGCGAATCGTGACCGTCTGGTCCAGGACCACCTTGAGGGCAATCGCGGGCGATATCGACGCACGCAGCTGCGGCACGGTCGCCAGCACGCGATCGACGGTTTCGATAATGTTCGCGCCGGGCTGGCGAAAGACGATAACCAAGACTGCCGAATCGCCGTCCACCAATCCGGCGTTTCGGACGTCCTCGACCGAATCCCGCACTTCGGCGACATCCGAGACCCGCACCGCGGCGCCATTGTGGTAACTGATTATCAACGGGCGATAATCGTCGGCTTTGAGCAGCTGATCGGTCGTGGAAAGGGAGATCGCCCGATTGCTGTCCGTCATCTCGCCCTTGGGACGGTTGGCATTTGCGGCGCCAAGCACGCTGCGGACTTGATCGAGCCCGATACCATAATTATTCAGCTGGTTGGGATTTAATTCGACGCGCACTCCGGGCAACGCGCTGCCACCGACGACCACCTGGCCGACGCCCTCTACTTGCGAAAGCTTCTGTGCGAGCACGGATGACGCGGCGTCATACATCATCCCCATCCGGACCGTATTCGAAGTCAGGGAAAAGATTAGGATTGGCGAGTCGGCGGGGTTGACCTTCTTGTAGAATGGATTGGTTGGCAACGCAGCCGGCAACTGGCCGCGCGCCGCGTTGATGGCGGCTTGAACGTCGCGAGCGGCGGCGTCGATATTGCGGCTCAGATCGAATTGCAGCACCAGGTTTGTGACCCCAAGCGCGCTTGTCGAGGTCATTTCCGACAGACCCGCGATCCTGCCGAACTGGCGCTCCAGCGGCGTGGCAACCGACGATGCCATCGTCTCGGGGCTCGCGCCGGGAAGCGCGGCGGTCACCTGAATCGTCGGAAAATCAACCAGCGGCAGTGGCGAGACCGGCAGCGCCCTGAAGGCGAGAATTCCCGCCATGGTCAGCGCGATCGTCAACAGAGTTGTGCCGACCGAGTTTTTTATAAAAACAGCCGAAATGTTCACGGCGGTCCGGCTGTGATCGGCTGTTCGGCATATCCGGCGTCAGACCGCGCCAGCCGAGCCGACAATCGCTCGAAGGCGAGAAAAATTACCGGCGTGGTGTACAGAGTCAGCACCTGGCTCACCAGCAACCCGCCTACGATTGCGATGCCCAGCGGACGGCGCAGTTCGGACCCGGTTCCGGATCCCAGCGCGAGCGGAAGGCCGCCCAGCAGCGCCGCCATCGTGGTCATCATTATTGGGCGAAACCGCAGCAGACAGGCCTGATAAATTGCATCGCGTGGGCTTTTGCCGCCGTCGCGCTGCGCCTCGAGCGCGAAATCGATCATCATGATGGCGTTCTTTTTGACGATACCGATCAGCAGGATGATGCCGATAAGCGCAATAACTCCCAAGTCTTGCCCGAAAAGCATCAGCGCCAGGATTGCGCCGACCCCCGCCGACGGCAGTGTTGAGAGGATCGTGATCGGATGGATGTAACTTTCGTAAAGGACGCCCAGCACGATGTATACCGTGACGAGCGCGGCGAGAATCAGTAGCGGTTCGTTCACCAGTGCCGCGCGGAATGCCGCCGCAGCGCCCTGGAATTCCGCCGAGATGCTGATCGGCATGCCAATTTCCTTCCGTGCCGCCTCGATCGCGTCGACCGCGTCGCCAAGCGAATAGCCCGGAGCGGGATCGAACGAGATCGTGACGGAGGGAAATTGACCCTCATGATTGACGACCAGCGGCGTCGATTGCATCTCGAAGGTAGTGAATGCGTTCAGCGGAACCCGGCCACCGGTGGTTGACAGCAGGTAAATATTGTCGAGCATCGCGGGATCGGCCTGGAAACCCGGCGCGACCTCCAGGACCGCATGGTATTGATTCAACTGTGTAAAAATCGTCGAGACTTGGCGCTGGCCAAAGGCGTCATAGAGCGTGTTGTCGATCTGTTGTGGAGTGATTCCGAAGCGCGATGCGGTGGCGCGATCGATAACCAAATGCGCCTCCAAGCCGCCATTTTGTTGATCGGTGGATACGTTGCGCAGTGCGGGCAGCGTTTGCAGCTTGGCAACCAGCTTCGTGGTCCATTCGGCCAATTCCTGTGGATTTGGATCTTCAAGGCTGTACTGATACTGCGCTCGGCTGACGCGGTCTTCGACGGTCAAATCCTGCACCGGCTGGAGATAAAGGGTGACACCGTTGACGGCCGCCAATTGCGGCTGGAGCCGGTCGATCACCGTTTCGATATCGGCGCCGCGCTGGTCCAGAGGCTTGAGGTTGATCAAAAAGCGTCCGCTGTTGACGGTCGCATTGGTGCCGTCGATCCCGACAAAGGAAGATAGGCTTTCCACTGCCGGATCCTTCAGGATTACCGCGGCAAGCGCCTGCTGCCGCTGGACCATCGCGTCGAACGAAACCGTCTCAGGAGCCTGCGACACACCCTGAATAACGCCGGTGTCCTGCACCGGGAAGAATCCCTTTGGCACGATGATGTAGAGAATAATCGTCAGGACCAACGTGCCGATCGCGACTGCAAGTGTGGCATTTTCGTGCGCCAGCACCCATTCAAGGGTCCGGGCATAGAACGCATTGGTTCGTTCCCAAGCATCCTCCGACAATTGGTACATCCGGCTGCGGCCCTTGGCCGGTCGATGATGGAGCAGGCGGGCGCACATCATCGGCGTCAGCGTCAGCGACACAACCGCAGATACCAATATCGTGACCGCGAGCGTGACCGCGAATTCCCGGAACAGGCGGCCGACGATGTCACCCATGAACAGCAGCGGAATTAAAACTGCAATCAGCGACACGGTGAGCGATACGATCGTGAAACCGATCTGCTTCGATCCCTTTAGCGCTGCCTCCAGCGGCGCGTCGCCTTCCTCAATGAAGCGCGAGATGTTCTCAATCATGACGATTGCGTCGTCAACGACGAAGCCGGTCGAAATCGTCAGCGCCATCAGCGACAGATTGTCCAGGCTGTAACCGAGCAGATACATCACCCCGAAGGTCCCGACGATCGAGAGCGGAACGGCGACGCTCGGAATTATGGTCGCGGCCAGATTGCGCAGGAACAGGAAGATCACCATTACAACCAGCGCGATGGTCAGCATCAACTCGAACTGGACGTCGGCCACCGATGCCCTGATGGTGGCGGTCCGATCGGTCAAAACCGCGACGTGAACGGAGGCTGGCAGCGAACTGCGCAATTGCGGCAGTACCTTTTTGATTCGATCCGCGACCGCGATGATATTTGCGCCGGGCTGGCGCTGGATGTTGAGAATCACCGCCGGCGCGGAGTTCATCCAAGCCGCCTGCTTGACGTTCTCGGCGCCGTCGACGACTGCGGCGACATCGGAAAGCCTCACCGGCGCGCCGTTCTGGTAGGCGACGATGACGTGCCGGTAATCCTTGGCCGACAAGAGTTGGTCGTTGGCGCTGATGGTGTAGTCCTGCGCCGGGCCGTCGAAATTGCCCTTGGCCTGATCGACGTTCGCGGTCGAAATCGCGATCCGGAGTTGTTCAAGGCTCAGACCGTACGACGCCAGTTGCGCGGGATTTGCCTGGATGCGTACTGCGGGCTTTTGGCCGCCGCCGATGCTCACCATCCCGACGCCGGAGAGCTGCGAAATTTTTTCCGCGAATCTGGTATCGGCGTAATCCTCCACCTGCGCCAGCGGCAAGACGTCCGAGGTCAGCGCAAGCGTTAGAATTGGGGCATCCGCGGGATTGATCTTGCTGTAGATGGGAGGATTGGGAAGATCGGGTGGCAAATAGGTTTGGGCCGCATTGATTGCCGCCTGCACCTCCTGCTCGGCGACATCGATATTTAGATTCAGGACGAACTGAAGCGTGATTACCGAACTTCCGAACGAACTGTTAGAGGTCATCTGGTTGAGCCCCGGCACCTGGCCGAACTGGCGCTCCAGCGGCGCGGTCACCGCCGACGCCATCACGTCGGGGCTAGCGCCGGGATAGAAAGTCAGGACTTGGATGGTCGGATAATCGACTTGCGGCAGCGCGGAAACGGGCAGCTGATTGAATGCCACCAGGCCGGCGAGCATGATCGCCGCCATCAGCAGCGATGTCGCGACCGGCCGCAGGATGAACGGCCGCGACGGGTTCACGGCGTTGCGCCCTGAGTCGCCGTGCCCTGCGCCAACTGCACGTTCACATGCGTACCCGGCTGCAGCTTGTCAACGCCGTCGGTCACGACGATTTCGCCCGCTTTGAGGTTTCCGGTAATCGCGGCGGTTTCGCCCTGGCTGGCGACCACCGTTACGTTGCGTGTTTCAACGGTATTGTCGGGTTTGATTGCGTATACATAGGAACCCTGCGGGCTGCGTTGCACGGCAGCGGCGGGGACCAGAATCGCATTGTGAATCGTATCGACCATCAGCCGGGCATTAACGAACTGGTTGGGGAACAGGGAGTTGTCGTCATTGGGGAACTGAGCCTTTAGCCGGACCGTTCCAGTGGTCTGATCGATCTGATTGTCGAGGGTCAAAAGTGTGCCCGTTGCGAGTTTCTGTTTGAGTTCCCGATCGTAAGCATCCACCGCCAGCGGGGTCCCTCCCTTCATTGCCGCGAGCACACGCGGAAGATCGTCCTCCGGGATGCTGAAAATCACCGTGATCGGCTGGAGCTGCGTGATAACCGCCAGTCCCTGGGTGTCGGCCGCGTGCACGATATTGCCGTGGTCGACCAGCCGCAAACCCACCCGTCCCGTAATCGGCGAGGTGATCTGGCTATACGCCAATTGAAGCTTCGCGCTGTCGACGGCGCCTTGATCGGCGAGAATGGTGCCCTCGTACTGGCCCACCAGGGATTGCTGGTTGTCCAGGTCCTGGCGCGCGATTACCTTCTGCTGAAACAACTCGCGATCGCGATCAAGAAGTATTTTTGCGTTTAATAGAGTGGCTTTGTCGCGCGCGAGCTGGCCCTCAGCCTGCGTCAATTGGACTTGGAATGGCCGCGGATCGATTTCGGCCAGCAGGTCTCCCTGCTTGACCAATTGCCCTTCCGTAAAGTTGACCTTCACCAACTCGCCGTCGACGCGGCTCTTGACCGTGACGGTGTTGAATGGCGTCACCATGCCGATTGCCGTGAGGTAGCGATCCAAATCGCCCACACGCACCGCACTCGCACTGACCGCCACGCCTCTGGGCGCAACTACCGGCGAAGCCTCGGCGGCGGGGTCGTGGTTGGTTCCCGCCCGGGTCATCACGAAATACACGCTGAATCCCAGAACCGCGACTCCCGCCAGCCACATTCGCCAACTGCGGCTGAGTCCCTCGAGCACGATATTCCCGTTTATTTCCTGCATAAGATGCGTATCAGCCCATTCTATCGCACTGTCAGGGGATGAATCATCGGGGGCTACAGGGCAGAATTGCGCCTTCGACCCCGCCCATTGGTACGTACCTTGGGTATGGAGGTTTCAGCCAAGAAAATTTTACGGGCGGTGATTGAACCTATTCGATGCCGTAACGTTTGCGCTTGCGCCACAACGTCGTCACGTTGATCCCAAGCGTAGCGGAGGCTTCTTCGAGCGTGGCGCTGGCGGCCAATACGCGCGCAATATGTTCGCGCTCGACCTCCTCAAGGCTTGCCGAACGCGCAGCGCCGCTGGATGGTTCGACGGCATCACGGAACATCGTGTCGGGCAAATCGTCGGGCGCGATTACGTCGCCGCGCGCCAGGACAGCGCCGCGCTCGATAGCGTTTTTGAGCTCGCGAACGTTTCCGGCCCATCGATGATGCGCCAGTGCCGCCGCCGCGGCCGGCGAAAGCGTCAACCCCGGGCGCCCGTTGCGGAGCGCCGCGCGCTTTAGCATCCATTCGGCCAACGGCAGGATGTCATCGCGGCGCTCCCGCAGAGGCGGTACACGGAGCGTAATGACATTGAGGCGATAGTAGAGGTCCTCGCGAAACCGATGCGCTCCCACTTCCGCTTCAAGATCGCGATTGGATGCGGCAATAATTCGTGCGTCAACATGAATCGTTCGTTCCCCGCCGACGCGCTCGAAGTTCTGGTCCTGTAAAAATCGCAGGAATTTGGTCTGTAGAGTCGGTGTCAAATCCGCGATTTCGTCGAGGAACACCGTGCCGCCGCTGGCCGCCTCAAGTCGGCCGGGCTTGTCCTTAATCGCGCCGGTGAATGCGCCGCGCATATGGCCGAACAATTCGCTCTCCAGCAATTCCTCGGACAATGTGGTGCAATTGACGCCGACGAACGGATGCGTGGCGCGCCGGCTCCATCGGTGGATCTGCCGGGCGATCACGTTTTTGCCGGTTCCGCTTTCCCCAGAAAGCAGAATCGTCGCGTCGCTGGCGGCGGCCTGGCGCGCGGTCTCCAGCAGGCTTATCATCGCCGGGCTTTTCGAATCGATGAGCGGCTCCTCGTCGATTGCACTGCGCAGGTCGCGATTTTCAGCCTGCAGAAATCGCACCTGCAGAGCGCGTTCGACGGTATGGCGAATCTGCTCAAGCGAAAATGGCTTGGTGACGTAATCGTACGCGCCGGACTTCATCGCCTCGACGGCGTTTTCGACAGTCGCAAACGCGGTCATCAGAATCACCAGGCCGTCCGGCGCGCGGCGCTTTACTTCGCGCAGGAGTTCAAGGCCGGTCATTTCGGCCATCCGGAAATCGGTCAGGATGAGATCGAACTGCGCATCCGCGAGCATCGCAATTGCTTCCGCGCCGCTTTCGGCCGCCGAGGCTTGATGCCCCAATGACTCAAAAAACGCTGTCAGGCTCCGGCGGATGTTTTTTTCGTCGTCAACGATGAGCAGTCTCGCCATCAGACCTCCGGCGCGGCGGGAATCTCAACGATAAATTTCGTGCCGTGCGAATTGTTGCTTTCGACAAAAATCCGCCCGCCGTGCGCTTCCACGATTTCCTTCACGATTGAGAGTCCCAGCCCCGCGGCTCCTTTACCCATACCCTCAGTATCGTATTGTGCAAAGCGCTCGAAAATATGGTCGCGGAGGTCGGGAGGGATGCCGGGGCCGGAATCGGTCACGATTAGCCGCGTGGCGCTGTTTCCGGGCTGCGCAGTCACCTCAATTGAACCACCGGCAGGGGTGTACCGGAGGGCATTTCCAATCAGATTGGATATCACCCAAGACAGCTTCACTGGGTCGCCAACGATGGGCGGCACCTGCTCAATGTGTTCGGCAATCTTTACCTGTTTTTCCCGGGCTTGAATTGCAAATCGCTTGGTCACGTCGGATGCGATCCGTGCGAGATCCAAACGCACCCGTTGCACCGCGATTGCAGCGGTTTCCCCGCGCGCCAGATTCAGCAGATTGTCGGTCAACTGGCGCATCCGCTGGCATTCCTCGAGTATCACACCCAGCAATTCTTTGTCCTTGTGAACGGAATCGCCCGACGAGCGGTTCAGCAGCTCGGCCGAGAGCGCCAGCGAAGTAAGCGGCGTGCGCAATTCATGCGAGAGGGTGGCGACGAGGTTGGTGCGCGCCCGATCCTGGTCCCGAATAAAGGTTACGTCCTGAAGGATGAGCAGCGTACCGATTGGCTTGCCCTCGCCTTGCCGCAGCGGCACGGGCTTTAAGACATAGGAATGCTCGCGGCCGCGAACGTGCAGGTCGACTTCGATCCGATTATTTCCCGGCCCGGCCTTGCGCAGGTTGCGCAGCGCGTCGCGCACGCGGATGTAATGGGGATGATTGCTGCTCAGATCGTCGAACAAGCTGCCCAATGCATCTTTAGAATCCACACCGATAATCATCGACGCAATTTCGTTGATGTGCGTGACGATTCCCTCCGAATCGATCAAGACCACGCCGTCCTCAAGGCCTTCGATGATCGCCTCGGTCTTGCTCTTCTCGTAAACCAACCGCTCGACGTTGAGTTGGTCGTAATGTTCGAGGCGTTCGGCCATCTGATTGAATTCATGCGCCACTGCCTCAAGCTCAACCAGCGGCTGCGCGCCAAGGCGCACCTGCGTCTTACGCTGGCTGATGCCCCTTAGCCGTTCCGTCAATTCCGTAAGGGGACGGGAAAGGCGGCGGCCCAAGCCCCATGAGACGGCGGCGCCGGCGATCAGCACTAGCGCCAGCCCCACGGCGAAGTCGTAAGTCAGCCGGCGGGCCAGCTGATCCGCGCGGCTGTCGGCGCGGAACATGGCCGTCTTGTTCATCTCGATCAGATCGTCCAGCCGCCCGTGCAACTCGCCGAAATCCCGATCATGATTCGCGCCAGGCGGCGCCGCCGTCGCATCGTCGAAGAGTTTCTTGCCGCGCCGGTTGAGGTCGGCGGCGAGATTCTTCTCGCCTTCTTCGGTGATATCACCGTCTTCAACCGCCATCCATTTTTCGAATTCCGCGCGGCTGCCGGGCAGGACTTGGGGGGTGGTTCCGGAATGTTCCGCTACTTGAAGCGCAGTTAGCGCGGCGTGCATATGCTGTGCGGCTTCGATACTGACGTAGTTGCGCTGAAGCGTATCCTGTATTGCGCGCCCGAGCCGGAAAACCTGTGGGAGCGTATAGATGCCGAGCAGCACGATCAGCGCCAGCATCAGAAGGGTGCCGTTTCGCAGGCGCCTTTGCAGCGAGGGCGGATTGTTCATTCTTCCTCCTCCCGCTGGGTGGCGGCGATTTCGACATCCAGACCATCGCACATCGCGACCAGCCGCGCGGCCACGTCCCCGCGAATCAGACGGCGCCACCAAGGTTGATGCGTTCGGCCAATAATTATCTTCGACACACCCTTTTCGTTCGCGAATTCAACCATTGCTTTGACGGGATCCGCCGCTTTCAACCATACCGTTTCCGCGCCAAGGTCACTGGCCAGGTTGATGTTGTCCAACAGCGATACGAAATCGCTGGTGCCGATTCGCTGCAACGACTCGCCCGGTGTTTCGACGTGCACCGCGAACCATTCGGCGCCCAGCTGGCTGGCGATGCGCGAAGCCTTGCGCAGCAATTGGCCGGTGTCGGTGGGATTCGACGAAATTCCAACCATGATCTTTTCAAATACGCGCGGACGCCGGCCGCCTTCGCGTTTTATCGACTCCTGATCCTGGCGGCGCCGCTCAAGGCTGCGCGCGACCTCATGCAGTGCCAGTTCCCGCAACGAGGTTAAATTACTGGGCTTGAAAAAGTTTTTGAGCGCATTCTCAATTTGCGCCGGCGGATAGATTTTGCCGTCGCGCAGCCGCTCGCGTAGCGCTTCGACCGTGACGTCCACGTTCACGATTTGATCCGCGCGCGAAAGGAACGAATCCGGAACCGTCTCGCGCACCTCGATCCCCGTCACCCGCTTCATGAGCGGATTCAGGCTTTCGGTATGTTGGATGTTCATCGCGGTGATGACGTTGATTCCGGCGCCCAGAATTTCGTCGACGTCCTGGTAGCGCTTTTCATGGCGGGAACCCGGAGCGTTGGTGTGCGCCAGTTCATCGACGATCGCAACCTGCGGACGGCGCGCAATAATTGCATCCGTGTCCATCTCATCCAGCGTCACACCGCGGTATTCGATCTTACGCCGCGGAACGATTTCAAGATCGGCGACCTTTGCGGCGGTTTCCTTGCGCCCGTGCGTCTCGACCACGCCGATTACAACATCGGTCCCGCGGTCGCGAAGCTGATGCGCCTCTTCGAGCATTCGCCAGGTCTTGCCGACTCCGGCGGCCGCACCGACATAAATCTTGAGCCGGCCCTTTTGAGTCTGCGGCGCGAGGTCTAAAAAAGCCTCCGGTTCAGGGCGATGATCTTCCTTCATCCGGCTTCATGGCGTCGCTCTGCTGGCGGCCGCCGACTGATCGAGGGCGAGATTGAGCAGCAGCACGTTGACCCCCGGTTCGCCCAAAATCCCGGCAGTCCGCGGCCTGGTGTTCTGGCGAACCAACTCACGCACCTGATCTTCGCTCAGATGACGGGCGCGAGCAATCCGGGGAACCTGGATCTCTGCCGCGGCCGGACTGATCTCGGGGTCAAGTCCGCTGCCCGACGCGGTGATCATATCAACCGGAACCTGCGCGGCGGTCACACCCGGATTGGCCGCAAGAACGTCCTTTAGCCGCGAACGCGCCGCATCAATCAAAGCCTTGTTGGTTGGACCCAGATTCGATCCGCTTGAACTGCTGGCGTCATAACCCTTGTCTCCAGCGGCAGACGGGCGGGGATGGAAGTAGCCGGGTTGGGAGAAATTCTGGCCGATTATTTCGGAACCAACCACCTGTCCGCTGCGAACGATCAGGCTGCCGTCGGCCTGCGACGGGAAAATCACTTTTGCCGCGATGGTCATCGCGATCGGGTAAATAATCCCGGTCAACACCGTCAATACGATCGTCATCCGCACTGCAATCCAAAGTTCGCGCATTGCTGGACCCTCCTAGGCCAAATGGAGCGCGGCGACGATTAGATCGATCGCCTTGATGCCGATAAACGGAATGATCACGCCGCCGACGCCATATATGAGCAAGTTGCGGCTCAAAATCGCCGCCGCACCCAGCGGACGGTATTGCACGCCGCGCAGTGCGAGTGGAATCAGCGCGATGATGATCAGCGCATTGAAAATGACCGCCGACAGGATCGCGCTTTCAGGCGTCGCCAGATGCATGATGTTGAGCGCCTGCAACTCCGGATAGCCGAGCACGAACATCGCCGGGATGATTGCGAAGTATTTCGCGACGTCGTTGGCGATCGAAAATGTCGTAAGCGCGCCGCGCGTGATCAGGAGTTGCTTGCCGATTTCGACGACCTCCATGATCTTGGTCGGGTTCGAGTCGAGGTCGATCATATTGCCGGCTTCGCGCGCCGCCTGCGTGCCCGCGTTCATCGCGATACCGACGTCGGCCTGTGCAAGCGCGGGTGCGTCGTTGGTGCCGTCGCCGATCATCGCGACCAGCTTGCCCTGCGCCTGCTCCTCGCGAATGAGCCGCAGCTTGGTCTCCGGAGTGGCTTCGGCCCGGAAGTCATCGACGCCCGATTCATACGCAATCGCGGCCGCGGTGAGGGGATTGTCACCGGTAATCATGACCGTGCGGAGCCCCATCGCGCGCAACCGTCCAAACCGCTCCTTGATGCCTTCCTTAATCACGTCCTTCAGGTGAATTACGCCGAGCACGCGCTTGCCATCGGCAACCACCAGGGGTGTGCCGCCGCTGCGCGCGATTCGTTCGACGATGCCGGCCAACTCCGGAGGCGGCGTGCCGCCGTTTCCTTCAACAAACTTTACGACTTGTTCGGTTGCGCCCTTGCGGATGCTCCGGCCGTTCAAGTTCACTCCGCTCATGCGGGTGGTGGCCGAAAACGCGATAAACTCCGCGTCCTTGTCGGCCAGCTCCCGGCCGCGCAGATTGTACTCGCGTTTGGCCAAGGCCGTGATCGAGCGGCCCTCCGGCGTTTCGTCCGCGAGCGAGGCCAGTTGCGCGGCGTCCGCCAGCTCCTCAATCGGCACCTCGAGCACTGGGATGAATTCCGACGCCATCCGGTTGCCCAGCGTGATGGTCCCGGTCTTGTCGAGCAGGAGAGTATCGACGTCGCCCGCCGCTTCGACCGCGCGGCCCGACATCGCCAGCACATTGTGCTGCACCAGCCGGTCCATTCCGGCGATACCGATCGCTGAGAGCAGTCCTCCGATGGTGGTCGGGATCAGGCAGACCAGAAGCGCGACCAGCACCGGCAGCGACAGATTCGTTCCGCCGTACTGCGCAAACGGGAACAGGCTCACGCACACCAGCATGAAAATGATCGTTAAGCCGCACAGGAGGATGCTGAGCGCAATTTCATTAGGAGTCTTTTGACGCTGCGCGCCTTCGACCAGCGAGATCATCCGGTCGAGGAACGTTTCGCCCGGATTGGCCGTAATTTTCACCTTGATCCAGTCGGAAATAACGGTGGTTCCGCCAGTGACCGCGCTACGATCGCCGCCGCTCTCGCGAATGACCGGAGCCGATTCGCCGGTGATCGCCGACTCGTTGACAGCGGCAACTCCCTCGATCACTTCGCCGTCGCCCGGAATCACGTCGCCAGCCGCGACCATAACGACATCGCCGCGCCGGAGCTGAGTTGCCGGGACGACCTTCGTCTCATTCCCGCTAATCAGCTTGGCTTGGGTTTCGGTGCGGGTCTTTCGCAGGTTTTCCGCTTGCGCTTTGCCGCGCCCTTCGGCCATTGCCTCGGCGAAATTCGCGAACATGACCGTGAACCAAAGCCAGATCGCGATTTGAAATTCGAAGCCGGCGAGCTTGGCGTTTCCGCCGAACGTATCGCGAAGCAGGATGACCGTGACGGCCAGCGCCGTGACCTCGACCACGAACATGACCGGGTTGCGGACTTGTACGCGCGGATCGAGCTTGCGAAACGATTCGCCCAGCGCCGGCCGAACGATATTGCCGTCCCAAAGTGAAGATGCCTTTCGATCGCTCATATTTATCCTTCGAATTCCCTAGTAAAGGTGGCCGGCCCGTAGCTCGAGGTGCTCGACGATCGGACCGAGTGAATCGGCGGGAAAGAACGTCAGCGCCGCGACGATCAGAATCACGCCGATCAGCAGCATCACGAATACCGCGCCAGTGGTCGGAAACGTTCCCGCGCTCGGCGGAACTGCTTTCTTCGCAGCCAGCGAGCCCGCCATCGCAAGCACGGGGATTTTCATCATGAAGCGGCCAAACAGCATCACCCAGCCCAGCGTCCAGTTATAGAACGGCGCGTTAGCGTTTAGGCCGCCGAACGCCGACCCGTTGTTCGCGGAGGCCTCTGTGAAGGCATACAAAATTTGCGAGAAGCCGTGCGGGCCCGGATTCGTGATTCCCGCCAACCCGGCCTTGGTCACGAGCGCAACACCGGCTGGAAGGAGAATCACTGCCGGAAAGATCAGAACGAAGAGCATCGCGAGCTTCATCTCGCGCCCCTCGATCTTCTTGCCCAAGTATTCCGGTGTTCGACCGACCATCAGGCCCGCGATGAACACCGACAGCACGGCCATCACCAGCATTCCGTACAGGCCCGATCCGACACCGCCAAAGATGATTTCCCCGATCTGCATATTGAGCAGCGGGATGAGTCCGCCCAACGGCGTAAAGCTGTCATGCATCGAATTAACCGCGCCGCATGAGGTATCGGTCGTGACGGTCCCCCACAGGGCGGAATTTACGATTCCGTAGCGGACCTCTTTGCCTTCCATGTTCCCACCGCTCTGTGTTTCGGTAGGAGACAAATTAATTCCCATCGCGGCGAATTGCGGATTTCCGTGTTGCTCGGCCGAAATCGCGCAGCCGGCGCCGATTAAAAACAGGATCGACATCGCGGCGAACAGCGTCCATCCCTGGCGCGGATCGCCGGCCATCGCGCCGAAAGTGTGGCAGAGCGCCGCACCGATTATAAAAATCGCGAACATCTCAAGCAGATTGGACAACGGAGTAGGATTTTCGTACGGGTGCGACGAGTTCGCGTTCATAAAGCCGCCACCGTTCGTACCCAACTCTTTAATTGACTCCTGCGAGGCGACCGGTCCCTGCGCGATGACCTGCTCCACGCCCTCGACAGTTTTTGCGTGGGTATATGCGTTAAAATTCTGCGGCACGCCTTGCGATACCAGCACCAGCGTCATAACCCCGGAGATTGGCAACAGAACCCACAGCGTGGTCCGCGTAAGATCGTACCAGAAGTTCCCAAGTGTGCGCGCACTCTTGCGCACGAAGCCGCGGATTACCGCGATAGCGACCGCGATTCCCGCCGCGGCCGAAACGAAGTTGTGATACGCCAGCCCGGCCATTTGCGTCAGATAGCTCATCGTCGATTCGCCGCCATACGCCTGCCAGTTGGTATTGGTGGTAAAACTGGCCGCGGTATTGAATGCGAGATCGGGCGCGACTCCCGAAAACCCCTGCGGATTGAGCGGCAAAAACGCCTGCAGCCTTTCGAGCAAATAAAGAACGATCATTCCCACCATGCTGAACAGCAGCATCGCGATGGCATACTCGAACCAGGTCATTTCGGATCCCGGCTGGACGCCCGTGACGCGGTAAATCAGCCGTTCGATCGGCGCAAGCACCGGATC
This sequence comes from Binataceae bacterium (SeqCode), assembly GCA_035524375.1. Lineage (GTDB taxonomy): Bacteria > Desulfobacterota > Binatia > Binatales > Binataceae > Binatus. Next base: position 243,007 of record DATKOZ010000047.1, read on the forward strand.
CAGAAACGTATGTTCGCCGGCATAGACTCGCGACATATAGCGGCCCAGCGGAACCGAGGCGGCGACGACGAGGACAAAGAACAGCCCAACTTGAATCAACGCGTTAGCAGTCATGTGCGATTTTCCGTTAGAACTTTTCGGGACGAATCATCGCGTACACCAGATATGCGGTGAGCGCGATCGCCATTACGAGGCCAAGGACGATGTCGAAATTCATAGTTTCTCGCATCCCCATACGTAGTAGAGGCTGATCCCAAAAAAAATCAGCGTCGATACAATCGCTACAACATCCAGCATAGTTTTAGTTCCTTTTGTTCAGCTCATCTGCTGCCATCGCCTGAGTGCGACGACAGACCAAATCGCTTCTACAATTCCGAACGGCCATGCGCCCTGCAGGAACCCGTAAATTGATCCGAGCACGCATGCCGCGCTGAATCCCGCCACGAACCAGTGGCTGCGATCTTCCAATGCGTAACAGGTCATCATCGTGGTCACTGCGAACAATCCAAAGATCGTCACTCTATCCATCGTTCGTACATAGCAGCGTACGTGCCATTTATGAAATACCTTTGAATATTGATGGAATTTTGAACGAACACTGCACGATATTACATTTCGCATCGTGCTTGACGATGCAATCCGCATTGCCGCGGTTCAATTCCAAATGAGTAGACCTTTTGCAGCATGCACTTCGATGAATGTCACAATATCGCGCTTGCACACTGGATTTTCCAGCATTACGATCCGCTATAATCCGGCAGTTCGGAACTTGAGAGAAATATGAATCGCCCCAGCGGACGAAAGAAATCCAAGGCGACCCGCCCGCGAGGAAAACGCACTGCCAAAGCGGCTGCGATGCGCGGGATTGCCGATCGCAGGCGCGTCGTCCTGTTGGTTGGAACGCGCAAGGGAGCATTCATTTACTACGGCGATGCGGCGCGGGCGCGCTGGAAGCTGGACGGGCCCCATCATCTGGGAGAGATCGTCAATCACCTTGTGCTCGATCCGCGCGACGGCGAAACGATGCTGATGGCGGCGCGGGCCGGCCATCTGGGACCGACGATTTTCCGTTCGACCGATTTCGGCCGCACGTGGACTGAGGCGGTCCAGCCGCCCGCGTTCCCGAAGGCCGCATCCGGAGAAAAAGGGCGTGCGGTCGACTTTACCTTCTGGCTGTCGCCCGGGCATCGCAACGAGCCGGGGGCATGGTATGCGGGAGCGTCGCCGCCGGCATTGTTCCGCAGCGAGGATGGCGGTGCGACGTGGCGCAGTATCGACAGCTTCAACAACCATCCGATGTACGACAAATGGAATCGGCCCGGCGAAGGGGCGCCCGACGGCGCGCAGCTAAGCTGGGTCACCATCGATCCGCGCAACGCCGCCCATTTTTATCTGGTCAGTTCGAACGGAGGACTGTTCGAGACGACCGACCGCGGAATCTCCTGGAAGCCGCTGAACAAGGGCGTGGAGGCCAATTTCATGCCCGATCCGTATCCCGAATACGGGCAAGATGTGCACGCCCTGCGAATGCATCCCGCAATGCCCGATCGGCTTTATCAGCAGAACCATTGCGGGATTTACCGGCTGGACCGGCCCGGGGATACGTGGGTTCGAATCGGCAACAATATGCCGCGCGACATCGGCGACATCGGCTTCGGCATCGTGGTGCATCCGCGCGATCCGAACGTCGCATGGGTTTTCCCGATGGACGGCACGACGGTATGGCCTCGCACCAGCCCCGATGGGCGCCCGGCGGTCTATCGCACGAGAAACGCCGGCAGCAACTGGACGCGACAGGATCGCGGTTTGCCGCGCGAGCATGCGTGGTTCACGGTCAAGCGCCAGGCGTTTTGCGCCGACGATTGCGATCCGGTCGGAATATATTTCGGAACGACCAGCGGCGAATTATGGATGAGCCCCAATGAGGGGCAGTCGTGGCGGCTTATCGCGGCGCATCTGCCGCATATCTATTCGGTCGAGGCCGCCACGCTGCCGTAGGAAGGCGCGATGCGCGTGACAATTCCGAGTCCGCTTCGGTCCTACACGCACGGCGAGAGCGAAGTATCCGCGTCCGGCGCGACGATGGATGAACTATTGCGCGGGCTCGATCGCGCTTATCCGGGAATCCGATTTCGCATGATCGACGAGCAGGATCGGATTCGCCAGCATATCCGCCTGTTCGTCAACCGCGAGCCGGTCCTAAGCCTCGATTGCGTGCTGCACGATTACGACGAGGTGCAGATTATTTGCGCGCTGAGCGGGGGTTGATTGCCACGAAGCTACGCTTCGGGAGGCGCCGGCGTGGTTGGCGCGGGCGGCGGCTCGGCGGCCGGGGCGGGCGCCTTGTAGCCGCATTCTTTGTTGGCGCATTGCCAAGTCGTGCCCGTCCGCTTGAGGTTCTTTTCGACCATGTAATTCGCGCCGCATGAGGGGCACGGCTGCGGGACCACTTTGTCCCATGCCGCGAACTTGCACTTCGGGTAGCGGCCGCATCCGTAGAAGATTTTCCCGCGGCGCGAGCGCCGTTCCAGAATATCGCCCTCTTTGCATTCCGGGCATTTGACTCCGGTATTCACCGGCGCGGACTGAAGTCGCTTGATCCCGTCGCAGTCCGGGTAGCCCGAACAGCCAAGGAACTCGCCGAAGCGCGAGCGCTTGCGCACCATCGGCTTGCCGCATTTCTCGCATACCTCGTCGGTCGGCACCGGGGTGGCGGCTTCCTTGATCGAGATGTTGCCCTGCTCGTCGCGGGCGAACTCGGCCGTCTTGGTGCATTTGGGATAATTCGAGCAGGCCAGGAATTCCCCGTTGCGGCCCCATTTGATGACCATCTCGCCGTCATCAACGTCGCACTTGATGCCGGTCGGCAGGCCCTTGCGCTTGACCTCGGGCATTTTCTTTTTCGCCTCGCCGAGCCGCTTGTTGAACGGCACGTAAAAGCGCTTGAGGGTTTTGACCCAGTTCTCGTTCCCCTCTTCGACCTGATCGAGCTCCTCTTCGAGTTGAGCGGTGAAACCCGCTTCAAGGATGTCAGGAAAAGCTTTGATCAGCATGTCCGCGACGACGCGCCCCAACGATGTCGGACGCAGCCGCTTGCTCTCATCCTCTTCGACATACTCGCGATTCAAGATGCTGGTCATGATTGCGGCATAGGTCGACGGCCGGCCGATGCCTTTTTCTTCCAGCTCTTTAATCAGGGTCGCCTGCGTGAATCGGGGCGGCGGCTGGGTGAAATGCTGTTCCGGATCCAGCCCCAGCAGCTCGAGCGTCTCGCCCTCGGTAAGTTGCGGCAGCGTGCCCTCGTCGTCGTCCGAGGCGGCATCGTCCTGTCCTTCGATATACACGCGCATAAAGCCGTCGAACTTCATCACCTGGCCGGTGGCCCGGAAAACCGCGGCGGCGGAATCGATATCGGCGCTGGTGCGATCGTAAACCGCCGGCATCATCTGGCTGGAGACAAAGCGATTGTAGATAAGCGTGTAGAGCGCCAGTTCGTCCTTGCCCAGATAGCGCGCCATCGACTCGGGATCGCGCTCGACGGCGGTCGGACGAATCGCTTCATGAGCTTCCTGCGCTCGCTTGCCCGATTTGAAGAAATTGGGTTTCTCGGGGACGTACTTTGCTCCGTAGCGTGAACCGATATGCTCGCGGACGCTGGCCAGCGCCTGGTCGGAGACGCGCGGCGAGTCGGTACGCATATAGGTGATGAGGCCGACCGCGCCCTGATCTCCCAACTCGATGCCCTCGTACAGCTTCTGTGCGATTTGCATCGTGCGCCGCGGCGAGAAATAGAGCCGTCGCGACGCCTCCTGTTGCAAACGCGAGGTGATGAACGGCGGGGCGGGGCTGCGCCGGACTTCCTTGCGCTCGATGGTGCGGACCGTGAATGGGGCATGCTCGACCGCGGCCATTATCTCTTTGGCGACCGCTTCGGGCAGCTTGTAGGCCTTGTTGTCGATTCGGGTCTCTTTGTAGCTGTACAGGTGCGCCTTGAACGGCGGCGGATTTTTACCTTCCAGGCGTGCGTCGAGGGTCCAGTATTCCTCGGCCCGGAATGCCTCCCGCTCCAGCTCGCGCTCGACGATTATCCGCAGCGCAACCGATTGCACCCGCCCAGCGCTGATTCCCCGCTTCACCTTGTCCCACAGCAGCGGACTTATCTTGTAGCCGACCAGCCGGTCGAGCACCCGGCGCGCCTGTTGCGCCTCGAACAAATTGCTATTGATTTCGGTGGGGTGGGCGATCGCTTCCTTGACCGCTGACTGAGTGATTTCGTGCAGCAGGACGCGTTGAACATGCCCCTTGGTCTTGCCGAGGCGATCGGCGATATGCCATGCGATCGCCTCGCCCTCTCGGTCTGGGTCGGTGGCCAGGTAGATATTCTCCTTGCCCTTGGCGGCGCTCTTTATCTCTTCGATGATTTTCGCCTTGCCGGGGATCACATGATATTCGGGGGCGAAATCGTGCTCGACATCGACGCCAAGGGTGCTCTTGGGCAAATCCACCAAATGGCCGACCGATGGCGTGACTTGATAGTCGGCGCCCAGATACCGCTTGACCGTCTTGGCCTTCGCGGGCGATTCAACGATGACGAGATTCTTTGCCACCTATACGGTCCCTCCGGTTATTGGACCTCGATTCCCAAGGGTGCCCATCCTGCCTGACTCACGCGAGCGAGAAAAGCTTCCCCGGATGCTGCGCAACCCGGCCTTGCAGCTCGAGCTCGAGCAATAATCTAAGCACTGTTTGTACGTTCAGCCCAGAAGTCTCAATAATTGAGTCGACATGGAGCCTTTCCGCTTCTTTTAGCTGCTTTAGTATAGCCATAACTTCGTCCGTGTCGGAAGCCTGCATGATGCCCTTGTCGGGGGCGCTGGGCAATACTTTCGCTTTTGCCTTGGGCGACGACGGCGTTTTGGGCTTGCCGTCCGCATTGGGTAAGGCACCGCTCATCTGGGGAGCCAACTCCTCGATCACGTCCTCAACGCATTCGACCAGCCTGGCGCCCTCCTTTAATAGCCGGTTGCTGCCGCGGCTCTTGCCGGTCAGCGGGCTGCCGGGGACTGCGAATACCTGCCGATCCTGCTCCAACGCCATCCGGGCTGTAATCAACGATCCGCTTTTCTCGGCGGCCTCGACAATCACAACCCCCAGGCACATGCCGGAAAGAATGCGGTTCCGCGTCGGAAAGTTTTCCGCAATCGGCTGCGTGCCGACCGGCAACTCGCTTACGATCGCGCCGCCGCCCGCGAGGATCGCCTCGGCGAGCTTGCGATGCTCGGGCGGGTAGATGATGTCCACGCCGCATCCCAGCACAGCAATCGTGCGGCCGTGGGCGTCGAGAGCACCCTGATGCGCCTCGCCATCGATTCCGCGCGCCAACCCGGATACGACGGTAAATCCTTTGGCGGCCAACTCAAGGCCCATGCGCTGCGCCATCCGGCGTCCCGCATCGCTGGCCGCGCGGGCGCCGACGACCGCGATACAGTTGGCATCGCCAAGCGGCGCGGATCCTCTGACGAACAGATATGGCGGCGGGTCGGCGATGTGGCGCAACTTGTCCGGATAGTCGGAATCTGACCATTTGACGAGCCGCGCTCCGATATTCGGCAGCTCGCACAGTTCCTTCTCTGCGGCGTCGAAATTCCGAAAATTCGCGATCGCGTGCGCGGTCTTGCTTGGGATGCCCGTCGCCGCGATCTCGGCCGGCTTGAGCGAGAAAATCTTTTCGGGTGCGCCGAACCTTTCGATTAGCAACTTATAGGTTCGCGGTCCCACGCCGCGCACGCGCTTGAGCGCGATCCAATATGCGTCGATCGACGCCATCGCGCGGACAATGATAGCGGATGCCGCTCCTCGCCGCGATTAGGCCGCATTCACTTGCCGGTGCAGGACAGCGCGACCGATTGCGACGAACCGATCGAATTGTCAGTGACCGTGAGCGTGCCGGTGACAATGTGATGCACCGCAGGCCCCCTGCATGCGACCTCGACGGTGCACAGTTGCTTGAATGCCAACTGCGCTGGCGGCACCGGACACTGGTTCTCGATAATCGGAAAATTCGCGCCGCTTTCGATCGTTTCGATCAGCACCGGTTTCCTGTGCTTGGCGTCCAAGTTCGTAATCACGACATTTACCGGCCGGCTGACGGAGTCTGCGGCTACTTTGCCGAAATTATACTTTCGCGGCAAAACTAGGATGACCTCCGGCACTTCTGTCGGAGTCGCAGTCGGTGTGGCCGTAGTGGTGCCAGTTGGCGTCGCTGTCACGGTGGGGGTCGCAGTAATGATCGCCGTTGGCGTGGCGGTCACGGTAGGCGTTGTCGTGAGGGTCGGCGTCGGTGGTCCGGAGAAAATTGAGATCCCATTCGGACTACATAACTCTGTATTCGGTCCATCGATCGAGCCAACCGGCGCAACGTCGCCGTTACTACCAGCTGGAAAAATACTGACGACGCCTCCAACGGATCCCGAGGTCGACACATAAATTTTGCCTGTGGGATCCAATGCGATACCATAGACACCGCTGAACCCGGTGCTGGCGCCGGCGATGGTTGCTATCGGCGCTACATTGCCGTTGCTGCCAGCTGCAAAAACGTTGATGCCGCCGCTAGGTTTCATGATCGGAAGCGCAACGTAGATGTTCCCGCTGGAGTCCACCGCGATACCATCTGGCGCCTCGATGCCGGTGTTGGAGCCGCTGATGGTGGCGATTGGTGCCACGTTACCATTGCTGCCGGCTGGATAGACAGTGACGCTGTCGTTGGAGAGCTGGGACAAGTCTAAATTTGTCACATAGATGTTCCCGGCGGAATCCACCGCGATACTGTATGGCACGTCGAGTCCCGTGTTGGGACCTTGGATGGTGGCAATTGGCGTCACGTTGCCGTTACTGCCAGGCGCATAGACCGTAACGCTATCTCCCATGCTGTTTGTCACATAGATGTTTCCGCTCGAATCCACAGCGATTCCGAACGGTTGATTGAGCCCCGTGTTTTCGCCCGCGATGGTGGCTATGGGCGCTGTATTGGCGTAGCTGCCGGATGCATAGATAGTCACACTGGCCGAAAGACCGCCGATGAAGTTCGCCACATAGATGTTTCCGCTGGAATCCAATGCAATGCCCCCCGGTTCATCGATTCCGGTGTACGGGTCGCTAATAGTGGCAGTTGGCGTCACATTGCCGTTACTTCCGGCTGGATAGACGTGAAGGCTATTGTTGCCATTGTTCGTCACATAGATGTTCCCGCTGGAATCCACTGCGATGCCCGCAGGCGATGTGATTTCAGTGTTGGAGCCACTGATGGTTGCCATCGGCGCTACATTGCCGTTGCTGCCAGCTGCAAAAACGTTGATGCCGCCGCTAGGTTTCATGATCGGAAGCGCAACATAGATATTCCCGCTGGAATCCACTGCGATGCCCGCAGGCGATGTAATTTCAGTGTTGGAGCCACTGATGGTGGCAATAGGCGTCGCGTTGCCGTCGCTGCCAGCTGAATAGACTGTCACGCGGTCATTCTGAAATCCCGAGTTCGTCACATAGATATTCCCGCTGGAATCCACCGCGATACCCGTAGGACCAAGGTCAAGTCCGGTGCCGGAACCGGAAATGGTGGCTATAGGTGTCACGTTGCCATTGCTACCGGCCGGATAGACTGTGACGCTACCGTTTTTGGATGGTCCTCCGTCGAAATTCGCCAGGTAAATGATTCCGCTGGAATCCACCGCGACCCCAACGGGACTGTTTAGACCGATGCCGGTATTCGATCCGGAGATCGTGGCGATTGGGGCGACGTTGCCATTAACGTTGGCGGCGAAGACTAGAATGCCGCCTCCACCATTTACCTGGCTACCAACGTAAATATTGCCGCCGGAGTCCAGCGCGATGCCCCCAAGGCCTCTAAGACCGGTGTTGTCGCCGCCGATGGTGGCAATCGGCGTTACTTGACCGCTGCTGCCCGGCGCATAGACTGTGATTGTCGAGCTTTGCCAGTTTGCCACATAGATTCTGCCGTTGGCGTCGCGAGCGATTCCGCCCGGGCTCGACAGTCCCGTCACCGGGAAGATTGGCGCGACATTACCGTTGCTGCCGACCGGATAGGCGGTGACATTATTGCAGAGCTCGTTCGATACAAATATTCCTGTGGTCGGCCTTGATGTAGGCGAAACGGCCAATTGCGCGCGCGAGGCGGTCAAGCGTGCGACAGCTAAAACGGTGAACGCGGCCGCAAACATCGCGACGGCCGCTGCGATGCGCACCTTCCCTCTCGAATCTTTCATTGGCCCGCCTCCCACTTGAATAGTCTTGCGATATCGCCGGCGCACATCTCACTTCACTTCTCGCTCCGCAGTTTCTTCAGCGCCTGATGGACGTTTGCCCGCGCGCTCTCCAGGGAGCATTTGAGCGCGGCGGCAATTTCCGGATAATCCATGCCTTCGAATTTTCGCATCGCCAGCGCCCGACCCTGTTTTTCGGGTAGCTGCGAAATCTTTTGCTTCAGACTCTGCACCCCGTGCGTGGCGCCCCGCGCCGCGCCTTCAGGCCGATCTGGATGACCCTTTCCACCCGGTGCGATTACGCGCCGGCGCCGCGCAGCGTCGCGCGCATGGTTCCGGCATACATTGGCCGCAATTCTGAAAATCCAGGGACGAAACCCGTCCGCGGCGTTGGGCCTGGCCTTAAACGTCGGGTAGGCTCGATATGCCCGCAGCCAAGTCTCCTGAAACAGGTCGAGCGCGTCTTCGCGGCTATTCGTATATCGATACAAGAACCGCAGAATTTCGCGATCGAGCTGTTTGAAGGCGATTTCAAACAGCCGCGGAAGCGGTGGTTTCGATTGCGTTCCCATCCCAATCGCTATAACCCCGCCGGGCTTGGTTCGTGAAATGGGTAGATGAAAGAATTTAACCGCTCAAGACTGTGAGATGCTCGCAGCCACCCTTACGGCGGCTAATCGATTAACTCTACTATACGTCGATCGACGGCATCGCGCCGCCAATGATAGCGGATGCGATACGGTATCGCGATTAGGCATTCCCAGTCCGCGTTCTCCCCAATTCCTCCCGGCAAGTTCGCTCGAGAATAGGGAGGTCTTCGCCAACGAGTTTCCACAAAATCGGAGCGGATACATTTTCGTAGCTGTGGCGCAGGACGTTGCCGATCCCAGCCACCTTCTGCCACGGAATTTCGGGGTGTCGCGACTTTAGCTCATCTGGAATACGGCGGCTGGCTTCCGAGACAATCTCAACGCCGCGCTCTACGAGCCATTGTCTTCGCCAGTCGGATTCAAACTGTTCAAGCGAAAGATCGCCGAGCGCTTCGCGAACCCGCTCAATCGCCTCGATAATATCTTCAAGGTGGGGAACGGCGGATCGCGCGGCCATTATTAGAACACCGGCACTGCGGACGCCTCGATTCGATCCCGCATACGCGGATGGATGCTGTCGCGCGTCATGATGTCGGTCTTGCAACCGAGAATGCGGGCGGCGGCCTCCTTCACATCCATCAGTTCGTAAAGGCCGAGTTTGCCCTTCTCGTAGTCGAAGAAGAGATCGATGTCCGATTCGGCACCCGCCTCGCCGCGCGCCATCGAACCGAAAAGGTAGAGATGCAGCACCCCGAGCCGCTTTAGCTCGCTTTCATGTTCGCGCAGCCGTGAAATGGTTTCGGACCGATCCATGATGAAAATGTAGCATGTGCGCCGCTGTTAGCCGAGATGTTTGCCGATAGTTCAAGACGAGGTACGGTCCCGCGGTTCCGATTGGTCTCATCCCCCCGTTCCGGGTGGGTCTCATCCCCCCTTTCCTTTGGGGATTATACCGCTCTTGACACTCATCCTGTTCTTGGGCATTTTGATGATGACAGGCCGGTGTTTCGCTTCGGAATTAGGTTCGGTGGTTCAATTCTCGCCGTTCGGCACGGCGGAATCCACGGCTCTTAGGATCATACCAGAAGAAAAACTTAGTAAGGTATTCTTTCACGCTGCTTCGATACAGGATCGTCCCATACACTGCCCGGCGCTTTTCTCCACTTTCAACCTTTTCAATGTCGCCGGGAATCCAGTTTTCTATCATGGCGAAACCCGCTTGGTAGTTTGCGAAGCACTCACCGGCTCCGAGGAATGTCCGAGGGAACTCGCGACGATCCAGCGGAAAGAATTTCCAAATCTCTTGATCATCGCCGCGCGGCTCTTCGAGTTTTTTACCCAAAGAATGGGCCTTAAAATCAAAGGCGTCGAAGACCCAACTACGCGAAAACACATCAATTATTTCCGCTGGCCCGGAGCCAATATTGTAGATTTCAGGGGAATAGCCACGGAGCGTATTGGGTATCTTGCTGACATCATCAATCCCGATCAGTGCCTTAATGGAAGTCACCACAATCGCTGGCCGGTTGAGATGCAGCCCTGCATCAGCGGCTTTGGCCATCTCAGCAGTGGCCTTCTTCATCTCGTCAGTGACGCCGACCAACTGGCGGTTGAAAATAGCGATCTTGATCGTAGCAAACGCCATCACGGCGGTAGCGATGAGCATTCCAATAGTCAGGAAAATCATCACGGTAGAATTAGAATCGCCCTTATCGTTATTGCTGGAGCCTTGGGAACTTGGTGTCTGGGGTTGGGAACCTGTCGGCTGATTGATGGGCTGCCCAAGCCCGTTTGGAGATGGCTGCTCTTGGGCTGGCTGCTCTATGAGACTGCCGGATTCATTTGGTTTCGGGACGATCTTTGGACTTGGATTTTGCGCGCTGCTTTCGGCGCTTAGAGACAATGCCAACAGCATCAGGATCAACAGAGACAATGGCTTTAAGAGCTTCATGGAACGTCAGCGGATGGAGCGAGATTGGTTTGGCTTTTGGCATAAAACCACCTTTAACGGCAAGCGATACTGCCCGCCGCAATCAACAGTTAATTTACTGGCCCCTATGTCCCGCTGAGACCGCTGCCAGTGTGGCGAACTCAGCATCCTGCCAGCACGGCCCGGAAAATATCCGGGTTGTTGCGATTGTTGTAGCGGAACGAAAATTCGTTCAGGTACAGCGGCAGATATTTCTTGCTTACGTTGTGGTAGCTACCCACGATTCCACGCTTGAGCAGGCTCCAGAATCCTTCAATCGAATTTGTATGAACAATTCCCCGGACGTATTCGCCGCCGCTATGGCGAACAACTTGATGCGGCAGTCCGTCCGCCCCTTTGGAGAGCAAGCGGTATCCCGAATGCTCATCCGTGGCGACCAGATCGACCCGTTCGTGATTTACCGCTGTTCGCACGAACTTATCGAGTGTGGCCGTATCGGTATTCTCGATCACTTTGCAGACCACGTTGCCTTTGCGAGCGATAGCGCCGATGACGGCGATTTTGCCGAAAGTCCCTCGCGGTGCGCGCGGACCCTTGCCGTGACGGTTGATTTGCCCGCCGTGACGATTGTACGCCTGACCACCAACATAGGTTTCGTCAACCTCGATCTGTCCGGTCAGTGGGAACGCATCACCCTGCATCGCGGCCCGAATCCGCATCACCATGTACCACGCGGTTTTGTAGGAGCCGGAGCCGATTTGCCGGTGAATCTGCAATGCGCTCATTCCCTTCTTGCTCTGGCTCATCAAGTAGATCACTTGGAACCAAGTCTTCAGCGGATAGTTGGTGTTCTCGAAAATCGTCTTGGTGATGACGCTGAACCGATAACCTTGGCGTTTGCCACAGTCCGCATTCTTGCAGACCCAGTGGAAGGGCCGGGCTTTCAGGGCGTATACCCGCTCCTTGCGCTTGCAGCGTGGGCATTCCACACCGTTTGGCCAACGCATATCGCGGAGAAGCCCTTTGCAGGCTTCTTCGGTCGAATACTGGCGGAACAATCCGGCCAGCGTGAGGTTGGGCTGTGTGGTCAGGGCCTTTGGTGCATTGTTTCCTTTCATGCCTTCAATATAACGATTTCGGGGATGAGTGTCAAGAGCGGTATAATCCCCTTTCCTTTAGGAAAGGGGGCTAGGGGGATAGGACGTGAGCAAGCTTCTTCAAATTTCCCCTTCCCCGCTTGCGGGGAAGGGGCCGGGGGTTAGGGAGCCGCGCGCGACGGAGTTCGGCCAACAGCGCCATGCCTTGCTGGACCGAAATCTCTTGCGTCACTACATCCTGACCTAATTGACGGCACCGACAGATACGCTCGTTTAATTCGATAACCGCGCAGTGGCCTAGTTTGCCGCCGGGAGTGGCCTAATTCGGCCACCACCCCGCTGCGCGGGGAGGTTTTCTGCCGCAGTAGATTTTGTAATAATCGAAAAGAGTGCTTTTGCCCTGCCCGAATCGCGATCGGCGGCATTCGCCGATCGCTAAACGCCCGCCAACATAACGTCCGCCAAGCCTCGCAGGCTGCCGATCAGCAACGCCCTGCCAGGAGGTCTGCCATGAGCAGCGAAAGTCAAATTGCGGCGAACCGGTTAAACGCCCGGAATAGTTCCGGCCCGCGCAGCGCCCGGGGCAAGGCGCGCTCCGCGTCGAATGCGATAAAGCACGGCCTTGCCGCCGTCCGCGCCGTGCTGCCCGAAGAGGACCCGGCGGAATTCGGCGTCTGGCGAGCGGCCCTAATCGCGGCGCTCGCGCCGGTGGGGGCGCTGGAGGAAATCTTTGCCGAAAAGATTGTTACCGACGCATGGCGCATCCGGCGAATTCCGGGCTTGGAGGCCGCGCTCCATCGCCGCGCCCGCCATGAGGGGCTGATCGAAGCGGCCCGCGCCGAGGCCGCCAGCTATCGGCCCTCCGCCTTGGAGAGCATCGCGGACATCCTGCCTGCGTCGCTCCGGGTCGCACCGGAGGACGCCGAAGCGCACGCGGCCGCCCAAGCGCGGCTGGAGGAATTAATCCAAAGCCGCGACGACGACGGAGTCCGGGACACACGCGCATGGGTCGGTTACGCCGCGATATTTTCGAATCTCGAGCGCTACGAAACCGCCCTGTCCAGATCGATTTCGCGGGCGCTGCATGAATTGCAGCGGCTGCAGGCGGTTCGCGCCGGCGAGCGAGTCTCCCCGCCAATCGCGGTTGACATCGATGTTGCATCCCGATGATTGCCGATGAGCGCAGGTGATGGCGGTGGCTCCGGCATCAGGAGAAAAGGACGGCGCTCGGCCAATCGAGCCTGCCGGTGACAGGAAAAATTATGAAAAATTACGAAACGAACCCAATTTCATCCGTGTTTACGGGCACTTTTTTCAGCGTCTGCTTGAAGCGGCGGAATTCCGAACTCAGACGGATTCGGAGATCTGACAGGCATCGCGGCCCCGGGAACCTCGTCCATTTAGACCGCTCCAAAGTCGAATCGGGCGGCCCGGATTCTCCCGCATTTTCGCCAGACCTGACCGATCCTGCCTGAGGACAATCGTCGCAAGGTTCCTTGATTCAAGATGGCGAATCGCATAAGAATAGCTCGACCAAGAGATGCGCTGCCATTAGAAATGCAGCGTTTTCAATCCCTTTTACCGGCGGAGGACGAGATTTGGGCGCTACAACAGCAGCATCGATAGATTTCAAATCGATGGACGTCAAGGGTATGTCCCCCGCCGAAAAGCAGGTTCTCATCTTCAGCTTTTACCGCGATGCCGAACTGCGTGGCGCGCGCCTATTGTTCAATATCATCGGCCATCTCAAGGATGCCGACTCTCAAGTCAAAATGTCCAAGCACCTCTCCGACGAAACCCGCCATGCATGGCTGTGGACCAAGCGGATTGCCGACCTCGGCGGATCGCCGATAATGATCGAAGACGGCTATCAGCGCCGGCTGGGGATGAAGACCGGCGTGCCCAAGACAATCATCGATTTGCTCGCACTGACCGTCGTGGTGGAGGAGCGCGCCCAGAGCCGCTACAACGCGCACATGGCGCTGCCCAACGTCGACAAGGACACGATGGACGTCCTTAAGGGCGTGACCGAGGACGAGACCTGGCATCTATCGTGGATCGAAAAGAAGATGCGCGAGATTGCCAAGGCCGAGGGTTCCGAAGAGCAGGCCGACCGCGCATTGGATCGCTATCGCAAGATCGATCGCGAAGTTTACGCCACGCTCGCCGCCGACGAAGCGGAATTGATGCGGTCGTAATTTCAGCAATGCAGAAAATCCCGAAACCCCTGACGGGTTTCGGACTTCCCGCAGCGCCGAAAACGGGAAGCGCGAAACCTGCAAGAGGTTTCGCAATAAGTATGAATAGCGCTCTGCTCTCCGCGGCTTTTGTCGCCGCTTCCATTTTGTTCTCCATTCCCGCCAACGCCGGATGGATCGCGGCTAATTTCACCGCCGGTGGAATGCCGGTGAACGTCTATCAATGCGTGCCGGACACCATTGGAGCGCATCCCGCCGTCATCATGCTGCATGGTGCGTCGGGCAACCTGGGTCACGGCTACGGCGATTTCGAGAAAATCTGCACCGATTTGGCCGCGGCCGGCTACTTTACCGAGTTCATCGAGTATTACAGCCAGACCGGCGCAGTCGGCGTGGATCATCCGGTGCAGATGATGGAGGACTTTCCAGTCTGGCTGGCCGAAATAAAGTCCGGCATCGACGCGCTCGATAAGAATCCCGCCGTCGACCCGCATCGCGTCGCGATGGTCGGATATTCGCTCGGTGCGTTCCTGTCGCTGGCCACCGGCGCTTCGCAGCCGCATCGGATCTCCGCAGTGGTGGAATATTACGGCGGACTGCCGATTGAGATGGAGCCGGACATTACGGCATTGCCGCCAACGCTGATCATCCACGGAGAAAAGGATTCAATTGTTCCGGTCGCAAAGGCGCACGAACTCGATGCGCTCATGACGAAATACAACCGGCCGCACGAGATGGTCCTATATCCCGATGCCAACCACGCCTTCAATTTTCCGGGCCTGCGGATTTGGTACAACGCCGCGGATGCAAAGGACTCTTGGACGAAGACGCTGAATTTCCTGGCCGCCAACCTGAAGAATCCCGCCGCTAATCATTAGGCGGATGTGGCGATTTGCAGGTTTTCTATCGCGCGGATGCGAGCGCGGCGTTGAGATCGCGGCGCATCGATTCCGCCGCCTCGGATGCCGCCTGCGCCGGCGATGCGCCCGGCTTTTTCTGCCATGCGTACATCAGGCCGCGGCTGGAGTTCACGATGATTCCGGAGCCGTCGGCGCGGGCCGCCGCGACAGCATCGGATGCGGACGCTCCCTGCGTGCCATATCCGGGCACCAGGATAATCGCGTTCGGCATCAATTTTCGGGATCGCCGCGCCTGCGCCGGGTAGGTCGCCCCGACCACCGCGCCAATCGACGAGAGCTTGTTGTCACCGATGAAATCCGCGCCCCATTTGCTGACCTGTGCCGCGATCGATTCCCATATCGGCGCGCCGCCCGCCACGACGTCCTGAAATTCGCCCGAAGACCGGTTCGAGGTCTTTACCAGCACGAAAATTCCGCGGTTGCCGCCGATGCGCTTGATAAACGGCATCACGGCGTCGCTGCCCTGGTACGGATTGACCGTCACCGCGTCGCATCCGAAATCGCCGCCGCCCAAAAATGCCTCGGCATAGGCTTCCGAAGTCGTTCCTATATCGCCGCGTTTGGCGTCCGCGATCACGATCAATCCGAGCTTGCGGCCAAGCTTGATCACTTCGGCGATCGCGCGCATCCCGTCGATGCCGCGCGCTTCGAAAAACGCCAGTTGCGGCTTGATTGCGACGATCGAGGGCGCGCACGCCTCAACGATCTCGCAGCAAAATTTGGTCAGCGTTGTTCCCGCCGGAAC
This sequence comes from Binataceae bacterium (SeqCode), assembly GCA_035524375.1. Taxonomy (GTDB): domain Bacteria; phylum Desulfobacterota; class Binatia; order Binatales; family Binataceae; genus Binatus. The sequence continues at coordinate 258,763 of DATKOZ010000047.1, forward strand.
ACCGGGGGCCGACGGCGCGTCGAGCTGCGGATCGACGCCGAGTATCGCGATGCTGTTCTTCTTGCGCGACGCCTCCACGATTCGATCGGCAAAGTTCATCGATGCCGATGATCGCACAACGCGACTCCCCGGTCACGCCTCTACTTGCGCTTCTTGCGCACAGTCGGCGGCAGCTCCGGCAGCACGATCGACAGGCTGCGCCACAAGTACCACGTTGCGGCCGATCGATACGGACGCCATTGCTCGGCAATTTTGAGCATCCGCTTCTTCTTTGGCCGCGTGCGCATCCGGTATGCGCGCTTGAGCGCATTTTGAATGCCCAGATCGTCAACCGGAAATACATCGGCGCGCCCAAGGTTGAACATCAGAAACATCTCGGCGGTCCAGCGGCCGATGCCCTTGACGCGCGTGAGATCGGCGATGATTTCGTCATCGGTCATGCGATGAAAGCGATGAAAGTTCAGCGTGCGGTCGCGCACGTGCGCCGCCAGATCCTTGATATAGAGAATCTTCTGCGGCGAGAGCCCGGCGCTGCGCAAAATGGGATCGCGGGTTGCAAGCACCCGTTCCGGCGACGGAAAGTCCGCATCGGGGTACAGCGCCACGAATCGATTGTAGATTGCGGTGGCGGCGGCGCCCGCGAGTTGCTGGAAAATGATCGCACGCACGAGTGCCTGAAAGCGCTCGCGCCGCGGAATCAGTTTGATCGTCCCTACTCCGGCGACAATCCGTGCCATCGCCGGATCGCTTTTGGTCAGATGGATTTTCGCGGCGCGCGCGTATGGAACTCGATCGGCAGCCATCGTTACCCTCACGCCGGAAATATCATCGTTCGTGCGGGGATAGCCAGATGCGCTCGAAGCGGGTCGGGCGCATCGGGTTTATCGTGTAGTCATTCACCCACGGCTGACGAATCACGTAGGTGACCGGATAATAGAGGCAAGCCCACGGCGCATCCGCGACGATGATTTTCTCGGCCTCGTCGTACAGCGCATAGCGTTTCTTGAGATCGGTCTCCGGCGCTGCTTGGGCGAGCAGTTTTTCAACCTCCGGATTGCTGTAGAAGGTGTCGTTGTTCGAGCCCCATTGCGCGCGAGAAAGGAGCGCGCCAAGGAAATTTTCCGGATCGGGGAAATCGGCCTCCCATCCCTGCAGGAACGCGGGCACGGTATGCGGCTGGCGAATCGCCTCAAGCAGCGGACCCCATGCGACGGGCTTGAGCACCGCGTTTACCCCGATCGGCGCCAAGTCCTGCTGAATCGACTGTCCCAGCATCATCAGCGTGTTGTCCGCGCGCATCCAAAGATCGAAGGTGAAGCCCGCTTTGAGTCCAGCTTCCTTCAGCAGCGCGCGCGCCTTAACCGGATCGAAATCGTAGCCGGTCAGGTCCGGATCGTAGCTGGGCAAGTTCGGCGGCATCACGCCCCGCGCGACGATGCCGCGGCCGTTCAGGATCGCGACGAGTTTCTTCCGATCGATTGCGTAGTTGATCGCGCGGCGCACGCGAACGTCATCGAACGGTGGCATTTGAACGTTCATTCCGAGATAGCGCGTAGTCACCGTCGTTTGCTTGAGCGTCAGATCGCGCAGGCGCTTGGTTTTCATTACATAGGGAAATTCGGCGGGCGGAATGTCGGTGAGCGCGTCAATTTGGCCGGCGTCGAAGCGGAGCCATTGAAGTTCCGGATTGACTCCGAGCGAATCGACAATCGCGTCGAGGTGCGGCAACCCTTTGGCGAAATAGTAGGGATTTTTGACCAGCACGATTCGCTGGCCGCCGGTCCATTCCTTGAGCATGAATGCGCCCGAACCGATGACATGGCTGGAGAAATCGTCACCCCATTTTTCGGCGACATCCCGCGGAATCGCGGAGGCAAACGGCATAGCCAGTTTGTGCCCGAAGATCGGATCGGGAGCGCTCAGGTGGAAAATTATCGTCCATGCGTCGGGCGTTTCGATTCCGCTCACATGCGAAGCCCGGCGCGCCTCGAACTCCGCGGCGCCGGCGATTCCCCGGTAATACTCGGTGCCCCGCGATCGCGTCGCGGGATCGAGTACGCGTTCGATGCCGTATCTGATGTCTGCGCTGGTGACCGGACGTCCGTCGGAAAACTGCGCATCATGGCGCATGTGATAGGTGAAGACGGTTGCATCGGGCGACGATTCCCAAGTGGCGGCCAAGTCCGGCTCCAGCTCGATATTCGCATCGCCGTAACGAACCAGCGTGTCGAAGATCGCCTGCTCGAATGTCCAAGACATCGTGTCGTACCCGGCGGCCGGATCGAGCGTCGGTACGTCGTCGGCATCCGCGATGTGCAGCACCATCGCGCCGAGCGGCAGGTAAGACGGAGTATCGCCCGGCGCGCCACCGCATCCTGAGATGAAGATCGCGGCGGCAACGCAAATCGCACTGATTAATGCGAGCGCGGCCTGCCCGTTCATTTCGCGCGCCTGCGCAATAGGCCGTAGCCGAGCAAGTTGAAGCCAAGGACGGCATAGAAGATCGCAAGGCCGGGGAACAGTGCCAGCCATGGCGCGGTGCGGAAATAGATCGCGGCTTCTTCGATCATCCGGCCCCAGCTCGGTGTGGGTGGCGGCACGCCCAGGCCGAGAAAGCTTAGTGCTGCATCGAGCAGCAGTGTGCCCGAGGTGCCCAGCGCCGCCATCACGACGATTGTCGGCATCGCGTTGGGTAGAATATGCCGCACGATCAGGCGGCCGGATGCGGCGCCGAGCGCACGCGCCCCGAGCACAAAATCGCGCTGCGTCATCGCGATCGTCTCCGCCCTCACCACGCGTGCGATCTGCGTCCACGAAACCAGCCCGATAACGAGCAGGACCGTGAGCAGGCTCGGCCGCAGGACGACCACGAGCGCCATCGCAAGCAGTAGCGCCGGCAGCGCCAGCATCATGTCGGTGAACCGCATCAGGACGGCATCGATCGCGCCGCCGAAAAAGCCCGAGCACACTCCGATCGCGACGCCGATCGACACGGTCATCAGCATCGCGGCCACACCAACGATCAACGAAATTCGCGCGCCGAAGATTATGCGCGACAGGACGTCGCGGCCGAGGTCATCGGTTCCCAGCGGAAATGCACGCGACGGAAACCCGGGATCGCCGAAGGTCGGCGCGGCCACGCCGGTTGGATCGTGCGGTGCAAGCCACGGCGCGAGAACAGCGACCACCACGATGCTGGTGACGATCGCCATGCCCGCCGATTCAAGTGAGATTATGCGGCGCATCGTCATTGCGCTTGCGCCAGCCGAATGCGTGGATCGAGCCATGAGTAAAGAAGATCAACGGCAAGGTTCAATACGACGATTAGAAATGCGGCGAACAGGACCGTGCCCATAATAAGCGGAATGTCCAGATTGAAGACCGCTTCGTACGCGAGCCGGCCGATCCCCGGCCAGTTGAATACCGTTTCCGTAAGCACGACACCCGACAGCAGCCCGGCAAGATCGAGGCCCGCGATCGTCACTAGCGGAATCATCGCGTTCGCCATTGCGTATTTGAGGATCACTCGCGCGCGCGACACTCCCATTCCGCGCGCGGTGCGTATGTAATCCTGATCGAGCGCATCGGACAGGTTGGTGTGCAGGATGCGCGAATAGTAGCCCGCCGAGCCAAGTGCGAGCGTTAGCGACGGGAGTATCAGGCTGCTGGGTCCGCTGAATCCGCCCAGCGGCAGCGTGTGCATCCATAATGCCGCGGCGGACAGCAACATCATGCCGAGCCAGAAGACCGGAATCGAAACGAGCGCCAGCGAGAAGACGAGCAAAAAATTGTCGAGCTCACGCCCGCGCCTTGCGGCGGAGATCGCACCCATCGCGACTCCAAGAATCATCGACAGCGCCATCGCCACGGCCGCGAGAATTGCGGTGGCGGGAAACCGATCGGCGATAAGCTTGGTTACATCTTCGCGCCGGATGTATGAGCGGCCCAAGTCGCCATGCATCGCACGATCGACATAGCGGGCATATTGCTCATAGATGGGCCGGTCGAGGCCCATTTCGCGCCGAATTGACGCGAGCGTCTGCGGGTCCGCCTTTGCGCCGGCCATCGTGACGGCGGGATCGGCGGGAATCACAAACGCAATGGCGAACGTAACCATCGACGTTCCGAGCAGAACAATCACCCCGAACACGATGCGCCGGGCGATGAATGCAAGCATCGTTTAGCCTGTGACAATGCCGCGAGCGGCGAGCAAGCGGAGAAGCTTTAGTTCGGCGCGATCGCGATGACGCCGCGCGGCGCCGTCATCCACGTCGGAGTCGAGCGCTTCGCGATCGACGGGATCGAGCGCGTCGATTATCGCTGAGATTGAGGTGAAGAGCTGCTCGTCATCCGGCTTGCGGGTCGAACATTTGAGCGCATGGTAATGCGCTAGAAATGCGGCAAGCGACGAATAGGTGGGAATTTTCGGGTCGGCCATTGTCAGCCCATCGACGCACCGGGCGGCTTCGTGAACATCACTATATTCACGCTGGCAAGTTCTCAACCCCTGCCTCGATTTTCGCATCCGGGTATTCGCGCGCGCTTGCCGATTGGGCCGGCCGGCCATAGGCTCATCCGCGTGACATTTCCAAAGTTCGCATGGGGATGCGGGGAGGAGGCATCGGATCCTCTCGTTGCTCATCAGGGAAAAGTCGTTCGCGTTGATGAGCTGGCGCTGAGCCGCCATCTGGAGCATCAGAATTCCGATCTCGCAGCGGTCGCCGCTATGGGCATTCGCGTGTGGCGCTATGGGATGCCGTGGAGGCTGGTCGAACGGGAGCCGGGAGTTTACGATTGGTCGCTGTGGGATCGCGCGCTCGCGGCATGCGAGCGGCACGGCCTTCAGCCGGTCGTCGATCTGTGTCACTTCGGCCTGCCCGATCACTATCCGGGTTTCTGCGATCCGGCGTGGGTCGCCGGCTTCATCCGCTACGTCGAAGCGTTCCTTGCCCGTTATCGATCGCCGCTCTGGTTCACTCCGGTCAACGAGCCGTTTATCACCGCGCTCAACTCCGGCCTGCTCGGCACCTGGAACGATCGGAGACAGTCGCGCACTGATTTCGCCAACGCGCTATGCCACTGTGTGCTCGCCAATCTCGAAGCAAATGCGCGAATTCGCGCGGATAGGAACGGATGGTGGATCGGCGCCGAGGGTTTTGGATGCGTGGTGGCGGCGAATGCGGAAAGCGCGGAAGATGCCGAGCGAATCGAAGCTACTGCGTGGTCAGTCTGGGATTTGCACTTTGGGCGGCCGCTTTCACGCTATGTCGAAGCCGATTTCATGCACGTAAATGACAACGTGCGCCGTCGAATAGAGGGGCTGGCAACAACTGCCCATACGATTGCTGGTCACGACTTCTACCCGATTGGAGTAATCGCAGTTGGAGAGTCAGCCCACGACTGGTCAATCGACCGGCGCATCGACGCATACGAATCGTGTGCGCGTCGGTGGCATCAACGCTATGGCGTGGATTTCTGGGTGTCGGAAACTTCGAATTTGAGCTTGAGCGCCGATCGGCAGGAAGCGTGGCTCTCCGCGCTTGCGGCACGGCTTAAGAAAATGCGCGACGACGGACTTCCGGTTCGTGGGCTATGTTGGTACAGCCGCGGCGACCAGTACGACTGGGATAGCGGGCTTACGAATCCAGTTGGTCAAGTGACGGAAGTCGGGCTGTTCACGGCCGATCGCCGCCCGCGGCCGTCAGCGGCGCTGATGAAACGGCTCGCAACCGAAGGCGGCTGACAGCTCTATTCGATCGCGTACGTGAGGTAGACGGTGGCCGGCACCGTAATGTCGCCGGCCTCCACCGGGGTCGTCGGTGATACGCCCATCGCTGAAGCGAATACCGGACCGCGCGCCATCGGCATCGGGCGCGGCTCAACGACCGTGGTGGCCTTGATGATCCTGCCCAGCCGCACGCCCAGCGCGGAAGCGATCGCCTCGGCCTGCGCATGGGCATCACGGGTTGCGCCCGCAATCGCCTCGCTGCGAGCCTTGGAATCGTTTTTAAGCGTCAGGCTCAGATAGTTCACGCGATTGGCGCCGGCAGCAATCGCGGAATCGATTGTCGCACCGACGGAGTTCAGTTCGCCGGTCTCAACCGTAATCGAGTTTTGTGCGTTGTAGCCGACGATTCGTGGCGTTTCGCGGCCCGGACGCTGGTCGTATTCGGGATTCAGCGAATAATTTCCCGTCGATATCTTGCCATTCTCGCCAAGTTCCTTTTTCAGCTCTGAGATTACCTTCTCAGCAAGCGCGGCGTTTTTTTCTCCGGCTTGTGCGGCGGTTGGAGCGTGCGTCTCGATTGCGAGATTGAGGCTGGCCCAATCGGCCTTGGCGTGCGCCTCGCCCTGTCCGCTGACTTCAATCGTGCGGGCGGAAGCGTCCTGCGCCATGGCCGATTGCGGCGGCGTTCCAAGCATCGTCAGAATGGCGGCGGCGGCGAATATTGTGATTTTCATCGGCATATCTCCTGAGCGGCGGCGCGATAGGCGTTGATTCCCATCGATTTTACCCGGAGACTGTGGCAATTGACGAGAGCGGGTATTCCCGCACAAGTACGATGACAGATAAACCCGACGAGAAAAAAGTCACTCCACGCAGCCAGGACTTTGCAGCCTGGTACAATGATATCGTCCAGCGCGCCGAGCTGGCTGACTATTCACCGGTGCGCGGATGCATCGTGATCCGGCCCGACGGCTTTGCGATTTGGGAGGCGCTGCAGCGCGAGCTCGACGCGCGCATCAAGCGGACCGGCGCACGCAACGCTTATTTCCCGCTGTTCATTCCGATGAGCTTCCTGAAAAAGGAAGCGCAGCACGTCGAAGGCTTCGCGCCCGAGGTCGCCGTGGTCACACACGGCGGCGGCAAGGAACTGGAGGAGCCGCTGGCGGTGCGGCCGACCTCCGAGATGATCATCAATCATATGTTCGCACAGTGGATCAGATCGCATCGCGATTTGCCGTTGATGGTGAACCAGTGGTGCAACGTTGTGCGATGGGAGATGCGCACGCGGCTGTTTTTGCGCACCGCCGAGTTTTTGTGGCAGGAAGGGCATACGGCGCATGCCACGCGCGCGGAGGCCGAGAGCGAAACGCTCAAAATGCTCGAAGTCTATCGCGCCTTCGTAGAGGATTTTCTCGCGATCCCGCTGGTTGTCGGCCGCAAGAGCGCGGCTGAGAGATTTCCCGGCGCAGTCGAGACCTACGCGATCGAGGGGATGATGGGCGACGGACGGGCGCTGCAATGCGGCACATCGCACTTCCTCGGACAGACTTTTGCCAAGGCGTTTGAGACCCGTTACCTCGACGATCAAAATCAATTGCAATACGTCTGGCAGACGAGCTGGGGCGTTTCGACGCGGCTGCTTGGCGCGATCGTGATGGTTCATGGCGACGACCAGGGGCTGCGCCTGCCGCCTGCGGTCGCATCGACGCAGGCGGTTGTGGTTCCAATCTGGCGCAAGGCTGGTGAAGGCGAGCCGGTGCTGGCGGCAGCTCGCGCGGCATTCGACGCGCTGGAAAGGGCGGGGGTTCGCGCGCATCTCGACGAGCGCGAGGGTGTCACGCCCGGCTTCAAGTTCAACGATTGGGAAATGCGCGGGGTGCCGATTCGGATCGAGATTGGCCCGCGCGATGTCGCTGCAGGATCGGCAGTGCTCGCGCGACGCGACAAATCGGGACCCGAAGCCAAGAGCAAGGCTGAACTTGCGTCGATTGCGGGCAGCGTCAAGACATTGCTGGACCAAATCCAGAAAAATCTCTTTGCTCAGGCAAAGGCGCAGCGCGACGCGAACACGCGAAACTTCGACGATTACGGCGCATTCAAGAAACAGATGGAAGGCGAAGGCGGGGGCGGATTCGCGCACGTATGGTGGTGCGGCAATCCGGCCTGCGAAACAAAGATTCGGGAAGAGACCAAGGCTACCTGCCGAGCGATTCCGTCGAATCAGTCAGGCGCAGGCAAATGCCTCGTATGCGGCGAATCGGCCACGGAGCAGGCCTTTTTCGCGAAGGCTTATTAATCTTTCAGCAGTACTTGTTCCGGTGAACGATACTGGATCATCCCGAGCAGGCCGCGATAGACGCCGTAGCCGACCAGTTCCTTGAGCCGCGGGGAGAACCCGCGGATGATCTCGCGCGGGATGCCCAGTTGCTGGTTCTCCTGCTGGCGGATGTAGCCGGCGCAGTAATTCATCGCGATTCCAATGCGAACTTGGTCGCTCACGTTCGCGCCACCGCCATGCCATAGGCTGCCGTGCCAGACCAGCACGCTGCCCTTTTTCATCAGCGCCGGAATCGACGGGTAATGCTTCATGAACTCGGGGTTGCGCTCAGACTTGTGACTGCCGGGTATGATGCGGGTGGCGCCGTTCTCCTCGGTAAAATCGGTCAGCGCCCACATCGTGTTGCAGATGATTGCCTGATGCGGCTTCTTGAGCGGAATCAATTGGTCGTCGGCATGAATCGGTTGGGCCAGCTCGCCCGGAAAAATCGCGACCGACGATAGCGTCGAGACCAGCAATCCGCCGTCGAGGACGCCCTCCACGATCGGCAAAATGTTTGGATGGACGGGTATCGACTCGAAAGTCTTGCCGTACTTCAGGAGGTTGAGAACGCGCGTGGTTTTGTTGCCCTCGAAGACGTTCATCCGGGGCTTGATGTCGAGTTCGCGTTCAAGGCGTGCAAGGTCTTCCGAAATCCGGTCGATGAAATCCGGCTCGATGGCATTCTCAACGACGCTGTAGCCGTCGCTTTTGATGCGATCGACGTGAGCTGTGATCTGTTCCTTGTCCATCGGCATCCTCACCCCCGGCCGAACAGCAGCGATTGCGATTCCGATTCGCCAAGGATCGCGCTGGCGGGCGACTTGCCGCAGATGCTGCCGATAAGGCCGTTGTACACGCCGTATCCGGCCAACTCTTTGAGCCGCGGCGAGAATTGTTTTACGATTTCACGCGGGATGCCGAGTTGCTGGTTTTCCTGCTGGCGAATGTAACCGGCGCAATAGTTCATCGCGACTCCCACTCGTACTTGATCCGCCGTGCGGTTCGCGCCGCCGCCGTGCCACAAGCTTCCGTGCCAGACGAGCACGGAACCCCTTTTCATCACGGCCGGAATCGAATCATAAGTTTTGCCGTATTGGGGGCTGTGATCGAGCTTGTGGGTGCCGGGAACGATCCGTGTGGCTCCGTTTTCATCGGTAAAGTCGGTAATTGCCCACATCGTGTTGCATATAATCGCGCGATGAGGCTTCTCGAGCGGAATCAGAATGTCGTCGGAGTGAATCGGCTGCGCCGCCTCTCCCGGGCCGATGGAAATTGACGAGAGCGACGAGACAAGCAAACCGTTATCCAGGACGCCCTCGACGATCGGAAGGATGTTGGGGTGGACCGGGATTGCCTCGAACACCTTGCCGTGCGCTAGCAGATTGCCGGCGCGGGTGGTCTTGTAGCCTTCGAACGGGTTGTTTCCCGCGGCGATATTGCATTCGCGCGCGACACGCGGCAATTCGCCTGCGATCGACTCGATCAGATCCGGCTCGATAGCGTTTTCGACGATCGTATAGCCGTCGCGCTCGATGCGATCGACATGGACCTGAATTTTTTCCTTTTCCATCGGCATTGAAGCGTCCTCCCTCGCCAAGCCGGTTCAAGTGCTGGCGAAATCAGGTGCGGTCAAAAAGATTTCGCTGCGTCTCCGGATCGCCCAGGATTGCGTTGGCGGGCGAATGCTTGTCGATGTGCCCGATCAATCCGCGATACACGCCGTAACCAACCATGTCCTTTAACTTCGGCGAGAACCTCGCGGCAATCTCCCGCGGGATTCCCAATTGCTGATTTTCCTGCTGGCGGATGTAGCCGGCGCAATAATTCATCGCGATTCCGACGCGCACCTGGTCGGTCGTCCGGTTGGCGCCTCCGCCGTGCCACAAGCTCCCGTTCCATACCAGCACGCTGCCCCGCTTCATGACGGCCGGAATCGTATCGTATTGCTTGCCGTACTCGGGGTTGCGATCGGACTTGTGGGTGCCGGGGATGATTCTGGTGGCGCCGTTTTCATCGGTGAAATCCGTCAACGCCCACATCGTGTTGCAGACGATCGCGCGATGCGGCTTGTCGAGCGGGATCAGGATGTCGTCGGCGTGAATCGCCTGCGCCGCTTCGCCCGGGCCAATCGAAATCGACGACAGCGTCGAGATCAGCAATCCGTCGCCGAGCACGCCCTCGACGATCGGCAGAATCTTTGGATGGACGGGAATCGCCTCAAAGGCCTTTCCATAGACGAGCAGGTTGTAAACGTGGGTGGTCTTGAAGCCTTCAAAATTGTTCCGTGCCGGCTTGATGTTTCGCTCGCGTTCGATGCGCGCGAGTTCATTTGCGATGAACTCGAGCAACTCCGGCTCAATTGCGTCCTCAACGATCGTGTAGCCGTCCAGATCGATCCGCTTTAAGTGCTCTTGTACAGATTCAGTTGCCATTTCCGCTCAATCCCTAACCCCGTTACCGTCTCCCCCTTATCGGGAGACAACTAAAGGAGGCAGCCTGCTACTTGAAGTTATAGCTAATCTTCATCGCGGTGCGAACCTCTGCCATTGTCGCCTGCGCCACCGCGCGGCCTTTGCGCGTACCCTCCACGATGATTTCACGGACCCGCTCAGGCTTCTGGGCAAGCTCGTTTCGCCGCTCGCGAATCGGCGCCAGGAATGCATCAAGTGCTTTGAACAATCGCTCCTTCACCTCGACATCGCCGACGATTCCCTTCCGGTAGCGTTCCTTGAGCTCTTCAATTTCCGCTTTATCGGGATTGAAGACGTCGTGGTAGGTGAAGACCGGATTGCCTTCGACGTGGCCGGGATCGGTGGGATGGATGCGGGTTGGGTCGGTGAACATTGACATCACGCGTTTGCGCAATTGCTCCGGCGAGTCGCCCAGGTAGACGCAATTGCCGACCGACTTCGACATCTTTGCGCCACCGTCGGTGCCCGGCAGCCGAGGGACTGTCCCAACCATCGGCTTCGGTTCGATCAAAACCTTGTCGTAAAGGCGATTGAAGCGCCGCACGATCTCGCGCGTTTGCTCGATCATTGGGAGCTGGTCCTCGCCGACGGGAACGAGATGCGCCTTGAAAATCGCGATGTCGGCCGCCTGCGATATTGGATAGGTGTAAAACCCAACCGGCAGCCCCTTGGTGAAATGCTTCTGCTGGATTTCATCCTTAAGGGTGGGATTTCGTTCCAGCGTTGCAGTCGTTACCAGGTTCATAAAGTAGATCGTCAGTTCGGTGAGCTCTGGAACCATCGATTGCACGACAATCTTCGCCTTATCGGGATTTAACCCCGTAGCCAAATAATCGAGCGCGACCTCAAAGATGTTCGCCTCGAGTTTTTCGGGATGCTCGAAATTGTCGGTCAGCGCCTGCACGTCAGCGATTAAAATGTAGGTGTCATACTCGTCCTGCAGGCGCACCCGATTTTGCAGCGATCCGACGAAGTGTCCGAGATGAAGCGGTCCGGTGGGCCGATCGCCGGTGAGAATTCGCTTGGCGGGATGGGATTTCCCGGAATCTGCCGAATTGGTCATTGGCGATGCTTCAGCAGGCCACGCAACGTTGCGAGATCATCCACGATGCCCTTGTTTTCCAGGCCCGGTTCGGTTTCCAGGCACATCGGAATACCGAAAAAGCGCGGATCGTTAATTAGGCGGCGAAACGCCTCGACGCCGATGTAGCCTTTCCCGATATGCTGATGGCGATCGACCCGCGAGTGAAATTCTTTCAGGGAATCGTTCAGGTGAAACGCAACCACCTTCTTTAGCCCGATGTACTTGTCCAATTCGACAAAGGTCTGCTCGTAACCTTCCTCCGTTCGAAGATCGTAGCCGGCGGCGAACGCGTGCTCGGTGTCAAAGCATAACCGCACGCGATCGTTTTCCTTTACCGCGTCGATAATTTGTCCCATTTGCTTGAAATTGTAGCCGAGTACTGTGCCCTGTCCGGCGGTAATCTCAAGCGCAATCCTGGACGCGAACCCCTTGCACGCCGCATGTGTCTCGTCAATTGACTTTGCGATGGTCTTGATTCCCTGCTCTTCGCCGGAGCCAACGTGCGCCCCGGGATGCGCGATCAGGAATGGCACGCCGAGCGCCTCGCATCGTTCGAGTTCATCGACGAATGCGCCGACCGACCTTTTCCGCTGCGCTTCATCCGGCGCGCCCAGGTTGAGAAGGTATGAATCATGCGCGATTGCCACGGCGATTCCCGTGTCGCGCTGATTGCGCTTAAACGCGGCGATTTCCTCTTCTGACAGCGGCTTGGCCGCCCATTGGCGGGAGGATTTGGTGAAAATTTGAATCGCATCGCATCCCGCAGCCTTGCCGCGGATAAATGCCTCGCCGACGCCACCTGCGATCGACATGTGCGCGCCGAGCAAAGGATGATTGGGCTTGTGAGTGGCTGCCATTTCCGGAATCCGACTGGCGATTTTATATCAATTGCTGCCCAAAGCGACACGCGATTTAGCTCTTGCCCGCGCCGCCCCGACGGGGCTATGTGATTGGCTATGGTGCGTGCAATCGCATCGCGCATGTTACCAATTGCTGCGCTGGCCCTTTTCGCGGCGGGATGTTCCGCCATTACCTCCGCGCCACCGGAGGTGACAGTCGCGGAAATCGAGCCCTCCGGCAACGCGGCCAAGCCGCCCGACTGCAATATGCCGGTGCTGCGGCGCGATCCTTTGGGCGACTTCCGCAAGGTCGCGATAATCGAAGCCGTCGGCAGCGTGTATGCCCACGAATCCGACGTGTTGCCAGCGGTCTTGCGCAAGGCGTGCGAAACGGGAGCCGACGCGGTCGTGGTTATTGCGAGCAAATCGCAGACCAGTGAAAGCATGACCGGCTACTACATCAATTCGGTCGCGATCGTTTACGGCAAGGAGAATCCGGTCGGCGCGGTTGCCGTTCCCGCTCGATAAGTTTGCTTCGCGGCGACGATTCACCGCCTTCGCGTTGCCGCAGGTTTGAGCGCATGATAAACGCTGATGCTCGTCCTGAGCGAAGGCGAAGGAGCAGTGGCGAAGCGATCCATAAAATCGGTCGGATTATTCGTTAAACGCGATCGGCCCGAAGCTATCGCCGTCGCACGCACGCTTGCCCGCCATCTCCGCTCGCGAAACAAAGCTGCGCTGATCGAGCCCGAACTGGCCCGGCGAGTCGGTGCCGAGGCGGCCGCTCCGGACGCGATCGCCAAGCGGGCGGACCTAATCGTCGTCCTTGGCGGTGACGGCACGCTGCTGGGGGTGGCGCGGATGGTCGCCGCGCGCGCCACGCCGATTCTGGGCGTGAACCTGGGCGGGCTGGGCTTTCTTACCGAAATCACAATCAAGGAGGCGCGCGCCGGCCTGGAGCGCGTGCTGAACGGCGAGTACGAAGTCGAGCGCCGCATCATGCTGGAGGCGGCGATTTTCCGCGGCGCCAAATCTCGCGCGGCTGCGGAATCATTCCAGGCGCTGAACGATGTCGTCGTCAGCAAAGGACCGCCGGGCCGGCTGCTCCACCTTGAGGTTCTGGCCAGCGGCAAACCGTTTTGCACCTATCGCGCCGACGGGTTGATTATCGCCACGCCGACCGGTTCGACCGCCTATGCTCTAAGCGCGGGCGGTCCGATCGTCTATCCAACGCTGGACGCAATTTTGCTGGCGCCGATTTGTCCTCATATGCTCACCAACCGTCCGGTCGTGCTGCCCGACAAGTTCGAAATCGAAATACGGATGGGCGCCCGCGACCACGAGATGATTTTGATCGCCGACGGGCAGGAATCGGCGCCGATTGGCGCATCGGATAGAATCCGCGTCCGGCGCGGCCGCCATTTCGTTTCGCTAATCCGATCCGCGCATCCATATTTCGAAATCTGGCGCGACAAGCTCCATTGGGGATGATCGGCAGGCTGCGATGCTGCTCGAGCTGCGCATCCGGAACTTCGCCGTCCTTGAGGAGGCGCATCTCGAATTCGGCCCCGGCTTAAATGTGCTGTCGGGTGAAACCGGCGCCGGCAAGACGATTATCCTGAGCGCCCTTGGCCTTCTGCTTGGCTCGCGTGCCTCGCCCGACATGATTCGCGCAGGCTCGAAGGAGGCTATTGTCGAAGGGCGCTTCGAGCTTGAGGGTGAGACGGCGATACCGCTCCTGGCTGGCCGCGAGCGCGACGCCAACGATCGTGAATTAATCGTCAAGCGCACAATTGCCGAAGGCGGCCGTGCGCGCGTGATGATCGATGGTGAGATTGGCGCGGTGCAGGAGCTGGCCAAGATCGGTGCAGTCCTCGTCAACGTATATGGCCAGCACGAGCAGCATTCGATTCTGCGCGCGGAGGCGCATCGCGAAATCCTTGATCGGTTCGCCGGGCTGGATGCCGAATTAGACTCATACCGGGAGCTTTACGATCGCGCGATCGGGATAAAGGCGCGACTTGAGGAGTTGAATCGCCGCGAGCGCGAGCGGGCTGATTTACTCGACCTTGCCCGCTTCCGCACAAGCGAGCTTGAACGCGCAAGCATCGCTCCGGGTGAAGACGAGGAGCTTGCGCGTGAGCGAACCGTCCTTGCCAACGCATCCAAGCTGGCGGCGGCAGCGGGAGAGGCGGAACAGGCGTTGTATGGCGCGGAAGGCGCCGCAATCGACGCAATCGCCGGCGCGCAGGCGCGGCTGGAGGCAGCCGCGGCGCTCGATCCCGCGCTGGGCGGGGTTATGGAAATGATCGCGGCGGCACGCGCGAACCTTGAAGAGGCGGGCCGCGCCTTGGGCGGTTATGCGGAAAAAATCGAAGCCGATCCCGCGCGGCTGGAGCAGATCGAGGAGCGCATTCAGGAGTTGTCGCGCCTCAAGCGCAAATACGGAGGATCGATCGAGTCGGCATTAGAAACGCTGGAGCGGTCGCGGACAGAGATCTCAGAACTGGAAGGAATCGGCGAATCCAAATCGCATATTGAGACTGAACTTGCATCCGTGCTCGGCGATCTCGCTGCGCGCGCAAAGCGTTTGACCGCAAGCCGAAAGGAGGCTGCCGCCGCGCTCGGCCGCAAGATGGAGGCGGAACTGAAGACGCTCGGAATGCGGGCTCCGGTGTTCGAGCCGCGGCTGGGCGCAATCGCAACCGGCGAGGCCGGCTTCGTCCATGAGGGCGCCGCACTTGGGCCGGCCGGCGCCGACAATGCCGAGTTCTATATCTCGCCGAACTTGGGCCAGCCCGCGATGGCGCTGGTGCGAATCGCGTCGGGTGGAGAGCTCTCGCGCGTGATGCTGGCGCTCAAGCGGCTGGAAGCGCAGCGCCGCGGAGTCGCCACGATGATCTTCGATGAAGTCGACGCGGGGATCGGCGGCGTGGTGGCAACCGTCGTGGGCCGCAAGCTCAAGCAACTTTCGCGCTTTCATCAAGTGTTGTGCGTGACCCATCTGGCGCAGATCGCCGCATTCGCGGATCGCCATTTCGTGGTCGAAAAGGAGGAGCGCCGAGGCGCGACCAAAAGCCGGGTCGCGATGCTTGAGCCAGCCGCGCGCGCCGAGGAGATCGCCCGAATGCTCGGCGGCGAGACATCCGACAAATTTCTCCGCGCCGCACGCGAACTTCTGGATCGCGCCGAAAGCTAGCGGAGGCCCACTTTTGGCCGATTGACTCTAGGTGGCGCATCGGGTTGACTGAAAAATCCCGCATCGGTGGGGCTGTAGCTCAGTTTGGGAGAGCGCCTGAATGGCATTCAGGAGGTCGGCGGTTCGATCCCGCTCAGCTCCACCAGTTAGATAACTCGGTCCACGATGCGCAATTATCGGGAACAATTTATCGTAAAGCCGGGAGCGAAGATTCGGCTTGCCCGGATCGATCCGGCATTTCATGGCAGGCACGAATCGCACGAGAAGGCAAAGGCCGATCTCGACCGCGCGATCGAGAAGATGGACCGGCTGCAGACGCGCATGTATGCAGAGCATCGCCATTCGATTCTCATCGTTCTTCAGGGCCTTGATGCGGCCGGAAAGGACGGTGTAATCCGCCACGTTTTCACCGGGATGAATCCGCAAGGTTGCGCAGTTGCGACGTTCAAGCAGCCGACGCCGCAGGAGCGCGATCACGATTTTCTGTGGCGAGTGCATCCGCGCGCCCCGGCGCGCGGCCACGTCACAATTTTCAACCGTTCGCACTATGAGGACGTGCTCGTAGCGCGAGTGCATCGACTTGTTCCAAAAGAGGTTTGGGCGAAACGCTACTCGATGATCAACGCGTTCGAGCGGACCCTTGCTGAAGACAGCGGCACGACCGTGCTGAAATTCTTTCTGCACATCTCAAAGAACGAGCAGCTTGCGCGATTCGAAAAGCGCCTTGACGATCCGCATCGCAACTGGAAAATCAGCGAGTCAGATTACGAGGAGCGCAAGTACTGGCATGATTATATGGCCGCGTTCGAAGAGGTCTTCCGCGAGACCAGCGCGAAACACGCACCGTGGTTCGTCATTCCAGCCAATCACAAGTGGTTCAGCCATCTTGCGATTTCGGAAATCATAGTCGATGCAATGGAACGGATGAGAATCAAGGTACCGCCGCCCACCGTCGATCTCGCCAAAATCCGCCGCCAGTTCCATTCCGTGCTTAAGAGCGAAAAGCGCGCTCACTAGATCGTCAGACGTAGTATTACCGCGTCCGAGTCAGACCGGGTGGTGGGATTGCGTTTCCGACGGAAGCAATGCTGGCGCATTCGGAGTCAGCGCGGGGCGTCCGCGAATTAACAATTGCGTAACACAACAGCACCGCATCGATTACTTATCCATGATTTCTCTCGCCTGACGACTTGGTGAATCGATGGCATGGAAGCTGCACCTCCATTCCACCGGACAGTCATTCGGAGGAAGGAGTTCGCGTGCTTCCGTCTAATAATTCCGCATCGCCCGAACCACACCACCCACGGCATAGTTCGGTCGAAGCATTAATATCGCGAATCGGCGCGATTCGTGCCTCACTCGTCGAGGGCGAGGACGGCTGCAAAAGGCAGCTTGCCGAGATCGATCCGCAGTGGCGAAAGAGCGCGGGTAATCTAATGCATTATCTTGCGCTGCGGCACCACGACATTCGCCACCTGCAGGAAGAGCTTGCAGTATTGGGGCTGTCATCGCTGGGACGGAGCGAATCGCACGTGATGAGTACCCTCGATGCGGTCCTTAGCGCGCTCCATCACTTGGCCGGCCAACATGTCGAGTTTCCTATCAATGCCGCATACTCCGGCTTCCAGGAAGGGTCGGCGCTGCTCGCGGCGCACACGGACGCGTTGTTGGGGCATGCGCCAATCAATCGCAGCGTCAGGATCATGGTGACGATGCCTCCAGAGGCGGCCAACGACTATTCTCTCGTCCGCGATCTCCTTGCGCATGGGATGGATTGCATGCGGGTAAATTGCGCGCACGATACGCCGGAAATTTGGGCGAAAATCATCGAGCATCTTGAGCGAGCGCGGCGCGAGCTCAATCTTCCGTGTCGCATCCTCATGGATATCGCCGGGCCCAAACTGCGGACCGGGCCAATGGAGCCCGGACCGCAGGTCGTTGTATGGCATCCCCGGCGGGACAGCCTTGGCCGCGTGGTCAGCCCCGCGCGCGTCTGGCTTGCACCACTACAATGCGATCACAGGGCGCTGGCCGCTGCTGATGCCTGCGTTCCCGTTCCCGGGCAATGGCTGTCCGAGGTTCAGCCGGGAGAGCGAATCCATTTCAGGGATGCGCGCGAAGAGCGCCGGATTCTTGAAGTCCTCGGAAGTTCCGAAGGCGGAAAGTGGGCCCAATGCACTCAAACCGCCTACGTGACTCCCGGAACTTTGCTTTCACGAATCGATGCCAACATGCGCGATGAACGCGATGCGCGCGTTGGCGAATTGCCGGCTCTGTCACAAAGCATCTTGCTCAAGCGGGGTGATGAAATCGAGCTGACACGAGAAGCGATTCCCGGAAAATCCGCTCAGCTCGACGCTTCGGGACGCATCATCAATCGCGCGAAGATCTCATGCACTCTGGCCGAGGTCTTCCCTCAGACCCGCGTCGGGGAAAGGATTTGGTTCGACGACGGGAAAATCGGTGGTGTCATCCGGGAGGTCCGGCCTGACGCGCTTGCGATCGAGATTACTCATGCCAAGCCAAACGGCAGCCGGCTTGGTGCCGATAAGGGAATCAATTTGCCCGATACCCGAATCAGGCTACCTGCGATTACGACAAAGGACATGGAAGACCTGCGATTTATCGTCGCTCACGCGGATCTCGTGGGGATGTCCTTCGTATGTCACGAGCGGGACGTGTTCGACCTACAGTCCCGGTTACATGAACTAAACGGGGATCATCTTGGAATTGTGCTGAAAATTGAGACGCGTCGAGCGTTCGAGCGGTTGCCCAATCTGATTTTGGCGGCGATGCGACGCCATCCTGCGGGTGTGATGATCGCGCGCGGCGATTTGGCGGTGGAATGCGGCTACGAACGCACCGCTGAGGTGCAGGAGGAGATTCTCTGGATTTGCGAGGCGGCACATATGCCGGTCATCTGGGCAACTCAGGTGCTCGAATCGCTGGCAAAGAAGGGGATGCCGTCGCGCGCGGAGATAACCGATGCGGCGATGGGCGAGCGAGCCGAGTGCGTGATGCTGAACAAAGGGCCACATGTCGTGGAAGCGGTCACGGCGCTCGACGACATCCTATGCCGCATGCAGGACCATCAATCCAAGAAAAGCTCGCGTTTGCGCCGCCTGCGCGTGGGGCTGCTTCAAGAGGCGGACTAAGTCAATTGATGTCCGGGCCGATTGCCGCCGTCAACGGAATCGGAACGAACGGAACGGTCGGGAAAGTATTGCGGCTTTGCCCACAGAGCTAGGTCCACCAGTCCGATCATCACCGGGACTTCAATCAACGGCCCGATCACCGCGGCAAAAGCGGCTCCACTCTCGATTCCGAACGTTGCGACCGCAACGGCAATCGCCAGTTCGAAATTGTTCGATGCAGCCGTAAACGACAACGTCGCGGTTTGCGGGTAGTCCGCGCCGGCCTTGCGGCTCAGTGCAAACGACAGTGCGAACATGATCGAGAAATAGAGCAACAGCGGGATTGCGATACGAACGACGTCGAACGGCAGCTTCACGATCGCCTCGCCCTTGATTGCGAACATCACGACGATCGTGAACAAGAGAAATATCAGGGTGAGGGGACTGATTTTCGGAAGGAAAGCCTCCCGATACCATTGTTTCCCCATAATCCTCGTCAGTGCGGCCCATGTCGCGAAGCCTGCGACAAAAGGGACACCCAGGTAGATGCCAACGCTTTCCGCGATCTGCCCAATGGTGATGTTAACGAGCGCACCGCCCAGCCCCAGCCATCGCGGCACGATTGTCACAAATACGAACGCGTAAATTGAGAAAAAGAACACTTGAAAGAGAGAATTGAAGGCGACCAGCCCGGCGCAATAGTTCGTGTCGCCGCCGGCCAGATCGTTCCACACGATGACCATCGCGATGCAGCGGGCGAGCCCGATCATGATTAGCCCGACCATGTACTCAGGGCGGTCGCGTAGAAAGAGGACCGCCAGCACGAACATCAAAATCGGGCCTACGATCCAATTTTGCACCAGAGAAAGCGTCAGTATCTTCCAATTCCGGAAGACATCGCCCAGCTCGTCGTAGTTCACCTTCGCCAGCGGGGGATACATCATGAGGATCAATCCGATTGCGATCGGAACAGAGGTTGTTCCGATGCTCATCCGGTCAATGGCGGTCTTGGCCCCCGGGAATACGGTGCCGATCGCAACTCCGGATGCCATCGCGAGGAAAATCCAGACAGTCAGGTAGCGGTCCAGGAACGAGAGCCTGCGCGCAACCGGGAGGGGTGCAATCTTGATTGCCGCGCTCATTGGAAACCCTTGGCGTCGCCGCTAGCGAGGAATCTATCGCTTAAAATCCGCTGGAAGCGTGGTCTTGCCGATTTCCTTCACCCGCTGTTGCAGCGCAAAGCTGTCGAGCGCCTCCATCCGGAGGCTGGTGAAAATCTTGATGCGATTTTCCAGTTCGTAATAGATGCGCAGGAAAAATTGGTGGGTCTCAGTGTCGCTTCCCTTGAATGCCGCCGGATCGGAGGCGCCCCAATGGGCGGTAATCGGCTGGCCGGGCCATACGGGGCACTGCTCGGCGGCCGCTTGATCGCATACGGTGAAGACGAAGTCCAACTTGGGACTCCCGGGCTGCGCGAACTCGTCCCAACTCTTCGAGCGCAATTTCGAAGTTTCGTAGTTAAGTTCGTTGAGTACTTTCAGCGTCATCGGATGAATAGCGCCCTTGGGTTGGCTTCCCGCACTAAATCCTTTAAACCTTCCCTTGCCCCATCGATTTATTGCGCATTCGGCCATCACGCTTCGCGCCGAATTTCCGGTGCATAAAAACAGGACGTTGAATTCCTTGCCTTCCATCGCCGCACCATTTGCCTAGGATGCCTTCGATGCTCCGCAGCATGCACTTGCCGCAGGTGCGGCGGGTGCACAACACGATTCGACGATCGGGAACTTGGTGGCATCAGGCCGAGGCGCAATGTCGTTGCCATATACGGTGCTTTCACCAGTCGTATGGAACGTTTCCCACGAAATTCCGCTTGGATCGGCCACCCAGCCCTTGTCGCCGCGCGCGTAGCAGCATGCGGCGTCCTGCTGCCTAACGACTGCCGCGCCGACGGCATCAAGCCGCCCGGCGATCGCCGCTAACTCATCGCCGGTCTCGACTTGAAATCCCAGATGATCAATTCCCGTGTCTTGCGGTCCGGCGGTGATTGCGAAATTGACGCGCGGATCGTCGAGCATCCATTTCGCATAGTCCGGTTTGATCACCGCAGGTTCGGCGCCGAACAGGGTCGAGTAAAATTTGACCGACGAGTCCAGGTCGTTGACGCGCACGTGAACGTGAAAGCGTTTCATAGTGAAACCCTCCGAATTCGCTTTTGTGTCGCGGCCGGAATACAGCATTCGCGTTGGCCACCGCAGCAGTTTTCCGTCAGATACGCGATCAGGCCGGTGATCGCGTCGAAGTTCGCGCTGTAAATTATCGAGCGGCTCTCGCGCCGCGAGGTCACTAGGCCCGCGAACCTGAGCTGATTCAAGTGAAACGACAAAGTTGGCAGTGGTTGTCCAAGCCGCTCGCCGATTTCTCCGGCCGCGACTCCCGCGGGGCCCTTCTGAACCAACAACCGAAAGATATCGAGGCGGGTATCCTGAGCCAGCGCCCCCAGCGCACTAATCGCTGCCGCTTTCTTCATAATTCCATAATTATAGAAATATTGAATTAAAGTCAAGAACGCAGATTGCCGCACGGGAATGCCGAAAGTGCGAAAACTGCATAGAAGGCCGAGGATGAGGCTTGCTCACTTGGTTGGCGGACCGCGGCGAAATAGGCGATAGTCGGCGCAGGGCGGCCGGACTAATGCACTGTGCCAAATGCGGAGCGATGTGCGCTGACGCACTCAAATTCTGCGAGCAATGCGGTGCACCGCTCAGGCGGCGTTGCCAGCGATGTGAATTCGAAAACTCTTCTACCGCGCGATTCTGCGGTGAGTGCGGTGCGCCGCTTGCTGTCGCAGCCGATCTGCGGAAGGCCGAGCCAGTTGCGTCAGAGTCGGCTGTCGATGCAGAAGGCGAACGCCGCCATTTGACCGTCCTCTTCTGCGACTTGGTCGGTTCGACGGAGATTGCAGCAAGCCTCGATCCCGAGGAATGGCGAGATATCGCGGCACAGTATCAGCGCACCGCGGGCGAAGCAGTCATTCGCCGTGGAGGACTTGTCGCGAAGTACCTCGGCGATGGATTGGTTGTCTACTTCGGCTATCCGGAAGCTCATGAAGATGATGCCGAGCGCGCGGTCCGCGCCGGACTCGCGATCGTGGACTCAATTGCTGCACTGAACCAGCGACTGTCGGAATCGGGGAGCCGCGTGAAGCTCGCGGTTCGAATTGGAATTCATACCGGGTCGGTTGTGGTCGGCAAGGGCGGCGGCAAGGAGGCCGATGTCTTTGGCGATGTCCCGAACATTGCGTCGCGGGTGCAGGCGGTGGCATCTCCCGATTCAGTACTGATCACAAGCGCCGTGCAGGAGATTGTCGCGGGCCTGTTTGAGGTCGAGGACTACGGGGAACGGTCGCTTAAGGGAATCGAGCAACCGGTCCGGCTACATCGGGTCATCAAGGCCGGCGTTGTCCGCCGCCGCGTACATGGCTCAGCGGCGGGTGGCGGGGGCTGCTTCGTTGGACGCGAGGACGAAATGCGCCTGCTGTTGAGCCGATGGGAGCGGGTGCGCGAGGGGCAGGGAAATCTCGTTCTTGTGGCGGGCGAACCCGGAATCGGAAAGTCACGCTTGGTCGAAGAATTTCACGCCCGAATCAAGGAGGAAACCCACCGATGGGTGGAATGCGGTGGCGAGCAATTCTTCGAGAGCACGCCGTTCCATGCCGCCAAGCAAATGATTGGCGAGGCGATGAGCTGGCGCGGCGGCGAGAGTAAAGAGGAACGTGTCGCGCAACTGGAATCCTGGATGACCCTGGTCGGCCTGAAGCCAAATGAGGCCGTGCCGTTAATCTCGGAAATGCTCGATTTGCCAATCCCGGAGAAATTTCCGCCACTGCTGTTTGCACCCGACCAAAAGCGCAAGCGCCTGTTCGCGGTTCTTGCCAGGTGGGTGTTCGGCGTTGCGATGCAGAAACCACTGGTGATGGTGATGGAAGACCTGCACTGGGTCGATCCGTCAACGCTCGAATTGTCGCAGACATTGGTCGAACAAGGTGCCACAGCGCCATTGATGCTGCTCTTTACGGCCCGGCCTGAATTTCGCATGCCGTGGCCGATGCGATCTCACCACGCGCAAATCACCCTCAACCGGCTCAATGATCGTCAGACGCGGGAAATGGTCGCCGGAGTTGCCGCGCGCGTCGCGCTGTCGGAGGAGGTAATCGCCACCGTCGTTAAGCGCACCGACGGAGTACCGCTTTTTGCTGAGGAACTGACCCGGCTCATGGTGGATGGCGACGGCCGCGCGGTGGCGCACGAAATCCCAGCCACTTTGCACGATTCGCTGACGGCCCGGCTCGACCGATTGGGCACGGCCAGAAACATTGCACAGGTCGCGGCGGTGATCGGACGCGATTTTTCCTTCGAGTTGCTTTCGGCGGTTTTGCCAATCCCTCGGGCAGAACTGCAGTCGGCGCTCGAGAAGCTCGCTGACCGAGAATTGATTTATGCGCGCGGCATTCCGCCGGATGCAACTTATCAGTTCAAGCATGCGCTCATTCAGGACGCGGCATACGAGGTGCTGCTCAAGACGCGCCGCAAGGAATTGCATCGCCGCGTGGCACAGACCATAGTCGAAAAATTCCCAGCGATCGCCAAGGAACAGCCGCAGGTTCTCGCGCGCCATTGGACTGAGGCAGGTGAGGCCGAACCGGCCATCGCGGCATGGAAAAGTGCCGGTGCTGCGGCTAATGCGCGCCGTGCATTTCGCGAGGCCGAGGACGACTTTCGTCAGGCGCTCGCGATACTTGAAGCCCAGCCCGAGTCGAGTGAGCGCGATGCGCGAGAATTGGAATTGGCACGATCTCTGGTCGAAGTATTACAGCTTACGAGGGGATACTCCGCGCCCGAAACAATCGAGGCTGCGGCCCGTGCACGGCGTCTTGCAGAACGGACCGGAAATCTTGCCCAACTCGTGCTGCAAGGGTTTGGAACCTGGGCTTCCGTTCACGTCTCCGGCGATCATCCAAGCGCCGGCGCGCTGGCCGATCAAATTCTCGACCTCGCTACTCGGGAAGGCAGCCTTCCAGTTCTCGGTTTCGCCTATAGCGCCGGTGTGCATGCGCGATTCTATCGCGGCGACCTGATCGGCGTGGAGGAACATTTCACAGGGTTCGGTGAAGTTTTGGAAACGGTGAACCTGAGTCAAATTCCCGCAGCCGCCGCGATTACGATGGGTCACGCCGCCGTAAGCGCATGGACTCTGGGCTATGCCGACAAAGCCCGGCGGCGGATCGGCGATGCGATCGCGTTTGCTGGAAAGAACAAGAATCCCTACTCCATGGCTTTTGCGCGATTCCTTGAGAGTTGGCTTTACTTGTGGCTCAGAAATCCGCAGAACGCTGGCACTGCGGCGACGCAGGCCCTGGATCTGGCCAAAGAGCATGGCTTTACCTATTTGACCGAGCTTGGCCGCAACATCGCGGGCTGGTCGCGCGCCCAACTCGGCGATACCCGCGAAGGCATTGCTCTAATACGGCAGGGACTGTGGGGTGTGGTCGGTATCGGCGCCAGGCTGGGAATTACCTTCCATTTGACCTGTTTGGCGGAAGCTCAGGCTTTGGACGGAGCGACCGACGATGCACTTGCCTCGATTGAAGACGCCCTTCAGGCGAACCCCGAGGAATTCGTATTCAAGCCCAAAATAATTACGAACCGCGCAAAATTGCGCCTGATGCTAGGCGAGCCGGAGTTGGCCGAAGCCGACTTTCGCGAGGCAATCGCACTGGCCCAAAATATGAGCGCAAAGGCTTGGGAACTGCAGGCGGCAATGGGGCTGGCGCGGATGCTTCAAGCGCGTGGTGACCGTGGTGCAGCCGTCGACCTCCTCGCACCGCTCTTCGGCTGGTTCACGGAAGGCTTCGACACCTCTGATTTAATGGAATCCAAGGCGCTGCTGGCTGAATTTTCCGCCCAGCGCTGACCGGCGCGGCAGCAAAAATAGCGTTTTCGCGCACGAATTCGAACCTGCCTGCCGCGCCGGATTCCGCGCCGCGATTGTAGTACCATGACTGCGTGGCAATTTAGCCAACCTGAATTTTGCGATGATCACCAAGGCGATCTTTCTCGACCGTGACGGGGTGATTAATCAGGTAGTCATGCGCGATGGGAAGCCCGGGTCGCCGCGTACCAGCGCCGAATTTGAGTTCGAATTGGGCGTCGAAGATGAGCTTCAACGGCTTCGAGCGGCCGGTTTCAAGCTGTTCGTGGCGACCAACCAGCCCGACATTGCCCGCGGCCTGCTTTCCATCCAGGCGCTGGAAACAATGACTCAGCGGGTCGTTGCGAAATGCCGTCCAGACGGGATAAAAATCTGCCCGCATGACGATCGCGATCGATGCGAATGCCGCAAGCCGAAACCGGGGATGCTGACCGAGCTGGCCCGCGAACACGGCATCGACTTGGCGCAGGCATATCTGATTGGAGATTCGCGCAAGGATGTAATGGCCGCCAAGGCGGCTGGATCCCGCGCGATCATTCTCGATCGGGCGTATAATCATGGCGAGCCGGCGGATTGGCGCGTGACCGACTTGAAGCGGGCGGTGGATTTGATTTTGAGAGAGACTGCGAAATGAGCGGCAATATCGGCGATTACGTCAAAGCATATCTCAAGGAGGCGGAAAAGATTTGCGCGACCGTCCCACAGGAACCGATCGTGAGAATCGTCGACGGCTTGGTGCGGCTGCGCGCGGCCGGCGGCCGGCTGTTTTT
>DATKOZ010000048.1:0-26673 GCA_035524375.1 Binataceae bacterium (SeqCode)
CCCAGCACTACCATAAGCGGCGCCAGCACGGCGCTTAATGCCCCCCAGGGCGTCGCGCTGGATTCCAGCGGAAATATCTACGTGGTGAACAACGTCGGCATCAGCGTCACGGTTTATCCAGCGGGCAGCAGCGGCAATCAAACGCCCAGCGCCACCATTAGCGGCGCCAACACCGGCCTTGATATCCCCTTTGGCATCACACTGGATTCCAGCGGAAATATTTACGTGGTGAACAGAGTCGGCGGCGCCGGCGGAGCCGGCAGCGTCACGGTGTATCCAGCAGGCAGCAACGGCAACGTCGCACCCAGCGGTGCCACCATCGAAGGTCAGTACAACTCTCAGTGCACCGGCTTGAGCACGCCTTACCCTTGTTGCGGCGGCATCGGAAGCGGCGCTTGCGTCGATACTACGGGCCTGAACAATCCTGCAGCCATCGCACTGGATTCCGGCGAGAACATCTACGTGACGAACTGCGGCTCGACCTGCGGCGGTTTCGGGTTCGATAGCGTCACGGTTTATCCAGCGGGCAGCAGCGGCAATCAAACGCCCAGCGCCACCATTAGCGGCGCCGCCACCGGGCTTGATGACCCCGGTGGCATCGCGCTGGATACCAGCGGGAATATTTACGTGGCTAACGAATCCAACAATAGCATCACAGTGTATCCTGCAGGCAGCAGCGGCAATCAAACTCCCAGTGCCACCATTAGCGGCGCTGGCACCGGGCTTAATATCCCGGTTGGCATCGCAGTGGATTCCAGTGGAAATATTTACGTGGCGAACGAATCCGCCAAGACCATCACAGTGTATCCGGCTGGCAGCAGCGGCAATCAAACGCCCAGCGCCACCATTAGCGGCGCCGCCACGGGGCTAAAAGGCCCGTTTCTAATCGCAATTTGGCCGAACCCCGCCGCGGCTGAAACCGCAACGGCAACGGCCACCGAAACCGCATCGCCCACAGCAACCGCAACCGCGACTCCCTCCTGTTCTCCCGGGGAAACCTACTGTGGACCGGTGACGGGTTGTGTAAATACGTTTGGCGATAGTAACAACTGCGGCGCTTGCGGCAACGTCTGCGGCGGCGGGATGGCCTGCTTGGGCGGCATCTGCGCCTGTCCTCCTCCGCTATTCGACTGTGGCGGTGGAACTTGCGTAGATACGATGACCGACAGCGGAAACTGCGGCTTTTGCGGCAACGCCTGCACCGGCGGGACAGTTTGCTTCACCGGCGCCTGCTCCTGTCCTCCGGGTGAAGTCAGCTGTGGTGGGAGCTGTACAAGTACGGATTTCGATCCCAACAATTGTGGTAGTTGCGGCAACATCTGCCCACCTGCCACGCCGAATTGCACGATTGGCACCTGCGGACCTTAAAGAATCGAATCTTCAACCGCGGCAAGGCAGCGGTTGCGCCTTTACTTAAGTCGATAATAACTATTGCGGAGGCTGTGGAATTATCCGCACCGGAGGGACGATCTGCATCGGTGGAACCTGTATGATCGAATGCGGATGGACGCCGGTTTCCAATCTGGTGGCTGTCTGGATTGGCTGTCAGCCCCCCCGAAAAAGCCAAAAAACGAAGCGTCCCCGACGGGATTTGAACCCGTGTTACCGACGTGAAAGGCCGGTGTCCTAGGCCGAGCTAGACGACGGGGACCAAGCAGTCAGCACCCTCATCAGCAAATCAGCGAGGGTGGAAATAGGCAAGGTATCAGAGGGCGCAGAAGCGGGACAAGCAGCTTCCCACAATCAGGGAACGAATCGTACCCGTCCTATAATCTCCGAAACGGATTTGTGTCCGTGCCGGGCCAGAAATTCATCAAGCTCGCGATCGATTCGGGCCAGAGCGCCGATCCCCTCTTTGATAAGGACAGAGCCGACCTGCACCGTCTTGGCGCCAGCGAGGTGCGCGATGTATGCGTCAGCGCCTGTGTTGATGCCGCCGACGGCAACTACATCAAGGCTGCCATCGCTCGCGAGGTGGAACGCGTGCGCCTGCGAGAGCATTCGTGGCGCGCCGCTTACCTCGCCGGTGGCAGTGTCGATCTCCAAGTCCTTCTGCACATCATTGGCGCATACTGCGATTGCGACTCCAACCGACTTGAATAGATCGGCAACTGCTCGCGGCGCGAACGGTTGATGCGCCGGAAGCTTCACTGCAAGACCGCATTTCGTGCGCCTGCGGACGTGGGTCAAAATCGATTTTATCCGTTCAATCGAATCAAACGGCGCAACTCGCCGCGCTACGTAATCGTCAGCGAGGTTGATCTCTACAATCGACACACCGGCTCGATCGAGAATCTGAGAGACTGAAACAATTTCTTCTTCGCTCGCCCCAACCGCGCTGCCGATTATTTTCCGGCCGGTTGCCGCGAGCTCGCGAGCGATCGAAGCAAAATATTCAGCGCCGCGATTTTTCAGGTTTTCGGGTGAGTCCAAACCGGCGATGTTGCACGACTTGAAAACGATCGCACCCGAATGCGACGCGCACAGCTCGAGAATCTCGGCGCGCTCAGCGGAGCGTACGCCGGAGGCATTCATGATCGTGGAGCCGAGTTCCACGCCTCCCAGCCTGATTTCGGTGCGGCCCATTGGTCCTTCCTAATCCGTGCCGCACTCTGAGCGCAAGTTGTCTGCCGATATCATCATCGGTAGTTTCGATTCGATGGCCTCTGAGCCGATACTAATTGCTGGAGCCGGAGCGATCGGCTCCGTGTTCGGCGGAATGCTGCATGAGGCGGGCCATCGCGTCACGCTGCTCGGCCGCCGCCATTATCTCAACGCGATTGCGCGCGAGGGGCTAAAAATCACTGGCATCTTCGGCAAGCACATCGTGCGCGGCATCGGTCTTGCCGATGATCCCGCGCAATTGCAAGAACGATTCTCCCTAATCCTGTGCACCGTCAAACCCTACGATACTGCACAAATCGCCGACGCTATCGCGGATCGGATTGCCGACGGTGGCGTCGCCGTGTCGCTACAAAATGGCTTGGGCAATCTAGAGGCGATTGCCGCGCGCCTGTCGCCAGACCGGGTGGTTGGTGGACGGGTTATATTTGGTGCGGAGGTTGTCCAACCCGGTGTAGTGAACGTCACCGTCATCGCCGATCCGGTTGCGATCGGACCGGCACCGGCGATTCATCGGGGGCACGCCGCGGTGCTCGAGAAACGCGCGAGTGAAATTGCGGCGACGATCAATTCCGCAGGAATCCCGACGATAGCGGTCGCCGACATCGTCCCGGTAATATGGACCAAAGTGCTCTACAATGCCGCGCTCAATCCGCTGGGAGCACTTTTCGAATTGAGCTACGGCGAGGTGGCGGCGGACTCCGATCTTCGCGCGATTATGGATGGCGTTATAGATGAAGCATTTAGCGTGGCCGGCAGGCTCGGCGTGCAGTTGCCTTTCGCCGATGCGTCAGCGTATCGCGATGCGTTCTATGGCAGGCTAATTCCACCGACAGCAAGCCATCGTTCGAGCATGCTTTACGATTTGAAGAATCGCGGCCGCACCGATATCGATGCGCTCAACGGAAAAATCGCGGCGCTCGCCGACAGCTTGGGGCTCACTGCGCCAGCCAATCGTATGCTGACACGGATGATTCATGCGGCGGAGCGGATTCGGCCGTCTGCAAACAGGGAGAAATGATGGCCTCCGTATCAATTCGCCGCTCAACCTTCGATGCAATCGTCGTACAAGCCGAGCGCGAATTTCCGCACGAATGCTGCGGCTTCATTATCGGCGCCGCCGGAAGTGAAGAGGTGCGCCCGATTACGAACATCCAGGAACGCAAACATGCGGAGGACCCGATCGCCTTCCCACGCGACGCGCGGACGGCATTCCTGATGGAACCAAAGGAACACTTGGCCGTGCTAACGGAAGTTGATCGGCGCAGATTACCGATATTGGCCGTCTATCATTCGCATCCCGATCACGATGCATATTTCTCAGCGACCGATCGCGCGCAGGCGTGTTCATTCGATCCGTCCGAGCCGGACTATCCCAATACTGCCTATATCGTGATGTCGATTCGAAGCGGCAAGTTCTCGCGCGCCGCCGCATTCGTATGGGACGCGGCAACGAAGGAGTTTGTGGAAACAGAATTGTTGACCGACCTGTTGCGCTAACCCTCAGCGCGCGGAGGCGTCGAATTCCTCCTCCTGCGCGGCAGCCTCCAGCGCCATCCCGCGAGTTTCATCGATCATCAGGCCGAACAGGATCGCCGCCGGGATGCCTACAATCGACAGCGCGCCGGTAACGATCGAAACCCCGCCCATCGCGTTGGCCAGCAATGCCACCGCAACATTGGAAATTACCGCTCCGATGGCGCCGACCAGCGCGAACCATCCGAACATCGTGCCGCGCAATGCGGTGGGAAACAGTTCGGTGGCGGCCGTGCTGCTGGCGACGCCGCCCGCATTGTCGCATCCGCTAAACAGGCAAAATCCGATCGCAAGCCACCATTGCGGCATGGAGAAATTGTGCGGCGGCCCCCAAAAGAACCACAAATGACCCACCGTAATCGCAATCCCGAAGCCGACCACGGTCGGTACGCGGCCGAATCGCTCGGAAGTCCATGCGCCCAGCGGAAATCCAACCAATCCCAGCCCTCCGCCCAGCACCGTCATCAGGCTGGCCGTACCTGCTGTCAG
Source organism: Binataceae bacterium (SeqCode) (assembly GCA_035524375.1). Taxonomy (GTDB): domain Bacteria; phylum Desulfobacterota; class Binatia; order Binatales; family Binataceae; genus Binatus. Next base: position 4,648 of record DATKOZ010000048.1, read on the forward strand.
TCCCGCTACCGACACCGCATGATAATACGCGAAACTGCCGGCGGCAGTGGTGGCAATCGCGGCGGCCAGCTGGCAAACGATCAATGTGATCGAGCGCTTGCGGTAAAGCGGCTGGAAGACGTCATAAAAGCGAGAGCGCGCGGTGATCCCGGCCAGAGTTGAGCGTTCCCATCGCGTACTTTCCGGCAACAGCCGCGCGAAGGTCGGCAGCAGCACAATTCCCAATGACGAAATCACCAGCAGCCATCGCCAGGAGAGTCCGAATCCCTCCAGCACCGGCATCAGCATCACGCACAGACCCATCCCGAGCGCGCCGGCCAACCCACCTACGCCCTGACCGCGCGCCCGCCGCTCGATCGACAACTCCTCCGACAGCATCACGATGCAGCCTGAGCCCGCCGCAACCACGCACGCACAGAGTCCGATCTGGAAGGCAATAAACACGGCGAGGTTTGTCGCGACCGCCGCGCCGACGCTGCATATGGGAATCAGGCCCAGGCACCACAATATCATCCGGCGGCGCCCAAACCGATCGATCATGCGGGACAGCACCAGCGCCCCAATCGAGGACACCGAAATCCACGCGAACATCCGCGCGATTCCGGTACTGTCCAAATTGAAACTGGTTTGAATCCAAGGCGACGCGATCCCGACGATCGAGATTGCAAAGCCCTGGTAAAAGAGCATCAGCCCGATCGCGTAAAGAATTGCCCGCTCGCTCAGTTCCGCCTCTCGCGCGAGCGTCGCTGAATCCGGCGCTGGCCTATTTTCCGGAGCGGGCTCGGTCATGGGCTGGAATCCATCCGCCGGCCCGCATCATTTGTGGTCGAGTATTTCGAAGACCGGCATCCGTGCCGCCGACGCGCGAAAAACCTCTGGGCGCGAGCCCGCGGGAACGTCGAAGAAGCGCTGCACCTGCGATGCGAAGCGATCGAGGTAGGCTTTCAATATCGGCGGCTTCTCGTCCGCACCCAGTTCGCGCAATTTGACGACCTCCGCCAGTTGCCCGCGGCGCAGAGTGACGGTCGCCGCCGCACGCGCATTGCGCGACCATGCGGTATCACCCCGCGCGGCGACCAGCCATCGCCGTCCGTCGTAATCGAGCAGATTGACGGCAGTGGCAAAAACCTTGCCCGATTTGCGGCCGGGAACCTCGAGCAATCGCATGTAGCGCGGCGATGCGCCCACTCGCACCGCACGCCCCATCAGGCGATTAAAAATTCTCTCTATTGGGGTCAGTTCTTTGAATTTCGGATCGGCCACTTCATTCACCCCTTCCGGGCAGAGCATATAGCAGGGGCCGGACATGCAGACCAGAGCGTCGTGCGGAACCGGCTCATTAAATCACGTTGAAGATTCGCGGACCGACGGCGAGACCGCGATCACAAGGCCTCGGTGGTGTCCTAAGTTGCCCTCGGCGCTGAAAGCGCCGAAGGAAATTAGCCCAGGGCAACGCCCTGGGTTGTACGAACCAAAACCATCCCGCCCTGAATGGGCGGGAGGAATCCCCGCGCCCCTACAGGGCGCGATTTTTTGGAATTGTCGTATCCCGGCGCGTTGCGCCGGGCTGTTATGCTGCGCGCTTTCAGCGCGCGGATCACCTGCAAACTTCAAATTAGGACAGCACCGGGGCCTCCGGATGAGTTGATCGAGCCATCGCGCGTATGTTTATCTGTAAGGTTCAAATTCCATGAATATAAACATCGAATCCCCTTCGGAACTGCGGCGAAAGGTCACGATCGAGGTCGAACTCCCCGAGATCCAGCGTGAGCTGGACAAGACCTACAACGAACTCAAACGCGGCGTAGTGCTGAAAGGCTTTCGGCCCGGCCATGCGCCGCGCCAGATGCTGGAGCGATTCTTCGGCGATCAGGTGCGCACCGAGGTAATCGACAAGCTGGTCAAGGAGTACACCGGCAAAGCGCTGGAGGAAAACAACCTCAAGCCGGTGGTGCCGCCTGAAATCGTCACCGAAGAGGCGGACCTAAAAAAAACCATCAAGTTCAGCGCGACGTTCGACCTACGCCCGCAAATCGTCGTTAAGGATTACGAGGGGCTGAAGGTCCCCGAGGCTCCGGTCGACGTCACCGCCAAGCAGGTTGAGGACGCAATCGAGCAGTTGCGCGAGCGCGCCGCCTCCCTGAAAAAAATCGACGACCGCAAAGTCGTCAAGGAAGGCGACTTCGCCCTCGCTTCGGTCGAAGCGATCGAGGACGGCAAGCCGCTGTCGTCGGTTCGTCCCGACGACCGGCTGGTCGAGGTCACCAAGCGCGCGCTGGCGCATGGCGTCGATGAGGCCCTGATCGGCGCCGAAATCGGCACGCCATCCAAGGTGGCGAAGACCTACGGCGCCGATTACGCGCAGAAGGATCTCGCCGGAAAGACCATCGAATGGCGCGCAAACGTGAAGGAAATCTACCGGCGCGAGGTCCCCGCACTCGACGAAGACTTCGCCAAGGATCAGGGCGACGAGAATCTTGCCGCGCTGCGCGAGCGCGTTAAGAACAGCCTGCTGGAACATGCGCAGCACGAAGCCGACGCGCGCGTCCGCCAAGGGCTACTAGACTTGGTCATCGAACGCAATCCAATCGATCTCCCGGAATCCCTGGTCGCGCGCGAGCAGAGTGCGATGGAATCCGAACTGCACAAAACGCTGGAGGCAGGCGGGCTGTCACACGAGGAAGCCGGCGAGCGCGTGAAACAGAACGCCGAGGAATTCCGCACCCGCGCCGAAAAGCGCGCCCGGACCGCGCTAATTAGCGATGCGCTTGCCGATCAGGAAAAGATCGAAGTCAATGACGAGGAGCTCGGTAATCGGATCGCCGCGATCGTCACGGCGTCCGGCCGCGGCCGCGACCGCGCCGCCGAGTTCTATCGCGACGAGGCAAACCGGGAGGCGCTGCGCCAATCGATCCGCCGCGAGAAGGCCCTGGACTTCATTTTGAGCCGCGCCAAGCGCGATATCGCCCCGGAAGCAAAAAAGTAACCTCTACGCAACCACAGCCGGTTAAAATCCAATGTTGCCCGGCTGTTTCGTAGTGGTTAGAATTTGGTTGTGCCGAGCTATTTTTACGGAGGCCGACCCGGCAGCGGTACGCGCTGATGAGTCATATCGTCCCGATTGTCGTGGAGCAGACCGGGCGCGGTGAACGCGCCTACGACATCTATTCGCGGCTGCTCAAAGACCGAATTGTCTTCTTGGGCACTGAAATCAATGACGACGTCGCCAACTTGGTAACGGCCCAGTTCCTGTTCCTGGAATCCGAAGACCCCGAAAGGGAAATCAATTTCTACATCAACTCTCCCGGCGGTTCGATCACGGCGGGGCTGGCGGTGTACGACACGATGCAATTCATCCGGCCGCCCGTATCGACGCTGGCGATCGGGCAGGCCGCGAGCATGGCCGCCGTGCTGCTGGCCGCCGGCGCCAAGGGACGCCGCTACGCGCTGCCCAACTCGCGCATCATGTTGCATCAGCCGCTGGGCGGGGCGCAGGGGCAGGCCAGCGATATCGAGATTCACGCGCGGGAAATTTTGCGCGCGCGCGAGGAAATCAATCAAATCATCATGAAGCACAGCGGCCAAGATTTGCGTAAAATTGAACAGGACACCGACCGCGACTTGTTTATGTCTCCAACTCAAGCGGTTGAATACGGCCTGATTGATGAGGTAATCGTGAATCGGAGGCCACCGAAGTGAAACTGCGGGGAAATCTGCATGGCCAAGCATGACGATCGGGCGGGCAATCTGGTTTGCTCGTTTTGCGGAAAAAGCCAGGACGAAGTCCGCAAATTAATCGCAGGCCCGACGGTCTATATCTGCGACGAGTGCATCGACCTCTGCAATGACATCATTGCCGAGGAGACCGACTCGGAAGAGGCGTTCAGCCAGTCCTCCGCAGTACCCAAGCCGGCCGAGATCAAACGGGTGCTCGACCAGTACGTGATCGGGCAGGAGCGCGCCAAAAAAATCCTGTCGGTCGCCGTCCACAACCATTACAAGCGCATCGATTCGCAGATGGTGGCGGGCGACAACGTCGAACTCCAGAAATCGAACATTCTCTTGATTGGACCGACCGGCGTCGGCAAGACTTTGCTTGCGCAAACACTTGCGCGTTTCCTGCAGGTGCCGTTCACGATCGCCGATGCGACCTCGCTGACCGAGGCCGGCTACGTTGGTGAGGACGTCGAGAACATCATCCTGTCGCTGCTCCAGAACGCCGACTACGACATCGAGAAATGCCAGCGCGGCATCGTCTACATCGACGAGATCGACAAGATCGCGCGCAAGGGCGACAACCCTTCAATCACGCGCGACGTATCGGGCGAAGGCGTACAGCAGGCGCTGCTCAAGATTATCGAAGGCACGATGGCGTCGGTGCCTCCCAAGGGCGGCCGCAAGCACCCGCAGCAGGAATTCCTGCAAGTCGATACTACCAACATCCTGTTCATCTGCGGCGGTGCGTTCGTGGGCTTGGACGATCTCATCCGGCGGCGCATTTCCGGCAAGACGATGGGCTTCCGCGCCGACTTGAGCCATCGCGACCCCAAGACCGTCACGGAATTGCTGTATGAGGTCCAGCCCGAGGACTTGCTCAAGTTCGGATTGATACCCGAATTCGTCGGCCGCCTGCCTGTCATTGCGACGCTCGGCGAGCTCGACGAAGACGCCTTGGTGCGCATCCTGACCGAGCCGAAAAATGCGCTGGTGCGGCAATATCAGAAACTCTTCGACATGGAGAACGTGCATCTCAAGTTCACGCAGGGAGCACTCAAAGCGATCGCGCGCGAGGCGCTCAAGCGCAAATCAGGCGCCCGTGGCCTGCGCGCCATCATGGAGAGCATCATGGTGGACCTGATGTACGAAATCCCCTCTCAGCCCAATATCAAGGAGGTGCTGATCTCGGAGGAAGTGGTGACGCAAAAGGAACAGCCGCTCTTGGTTTACCAGAAGGCGGCCGAAACAGCGTAGGGCGAGTGGAGCGGGATCGAAAAGATGCTTTTTCGCAACGATAAGACAGACAAGAAAGATGGTGGCGCAGCCGGCAACGTCGTACCCCTTCTTCCGCTGCGTGAATTGATCGTATTTCCGCACGAAGTTTACCCAATCTTCGTCGGCCGGAATAAGTCCATCAAGGCGCTTGAGGCCGCCGAGGCGAGCAAGACGCCAATTCTGCTGGTCGCGCAGCGCGACGCCAAGGTCGCCGACCCCGCGCCGACCGACCTGTATGCGGTTGGAACGCTGGGCGTGGTCGTGCAGCTCCTGCGATTGCCCGACGGCACCGTCAAGGCGCTCTTGGAAGGAAAAAAGCGCGCGCGGGTGCTCAAGTATGTTTCCGATGCGGAGTACTTCCGGGTCGAAGCCGAGGAAATCGAGGAACCGGCCGACCGCTCCCCCGAAATCGAAGCGCTGATGCGCGCGGTGGTTTCCACCTTCGACAACTTTGCGCGCCTTAACAAGAAAGTTCCGCCCGAGACGGTCGCATCGATCTCCACGGTCGAGGACCCAGCATTTTTGGCCGATAAGATTGTCGGCCACCTGGGCATCAAGCTCGAAGATCGCCAGGCCCTGCTCGAATCGATCAATCCTGCCGAGCGCCTGGAGAAGCTGCTCGGTTTCATGCGGTCGGAACTGGAAATCCTCGAGGTCGAAAAACGCATCCGCTCGCGCGTCAAGAAGCAAATGGAGAAGACCTCCAAAGAGTACTATCTCAACGAGCAGATGCGCGCGATCCAGAAGGAGCTCGGCGAGAAGGATGAATTCAAGAACGAAATCCAGGAGCTGGAGGAAAAGCTCCGGCAAAAGAAGATGCCGGCCGAAGCGCGCGAGAAGTGCGAGCGCGAGATCAAGAAGCTCAAGATGATGTCGCCGATGTCAGCCGAGGCGACCGTTGTGCGCAATTACCTGGACTGGTTCCTCGCCTTGCCCTGGTTCGAGTACACCGAGGACAAACTCGACATCAAGGAAGCCGAGCGCGTACTTGAAGAAGACCATTACGGGCTGGAAAAGGTCAAACAGCGCATCCTCGAATACCTCGCCGTCGAAACCCTCGTAGGCCAGATGAAAGGGCCGATCCTGTGCTTGGTTGGGCCGCCGGGTGTCGGAAAGACCTCGCTTGGCAAGTCGGTCGCTCGCGCCACGGGGCGCAAGTTCGTTCGCGTATCGTTGGGCGGCGTGCGCGACGAGGCCGAGATTCGCGGCCATCGCCGCACCTATATCGGCGCCCTGCCCGGCAAGGTGATCCAATCGATTCGCAAGGCGGGCTCCTCCAATCCGGTGATGTTGCTCGACGAAGTGGACAAGATGTCCACCGATTTTCGCGGCGATCCGTCTTCCGCACTTTTGGAGGTGCTCGATCCCGAACAGAACTGCACCTTTAATGACCATTACCTCGATTGCGATTACGACCTGTCCAAGGTGATGTTCATCACGACCGCCAATACGCTCGATCGCATTCCGCGCCCGCTGCAAGACCGGATGGAAGTCATTCGCATCCCCGGTTACACCGAGGCCGAGAAACTCAACATCGCCAAGAAATACCTGTTCAAGAAGCAGTTGGAAGCCAACGGCCTGAAGCCGGAGAACGCCGAATTTTCCGACGGCGCAATCCTGGGAATCATCCGTCATTACACACGTGAGGCCGGCGTCCGGAACCTTGAGCGCGAGATGGCCTCGATATGCCGCAAAGTCGCGGTTGAAGTCGTCAAGACCGACCGTAACTCGCGCATCAAAGTGTCCAGTTCCAGTCTCGCCAAGTATCTTGGGCCGGCAAAGTTTCGCTTCGGGACTGCGGAGACCGTCCCCCAGGTCGGCGTCGCAACGGGCTTGGCGTGGACGGAACTGGGCGGCGAGTTGCTTAACGTCGAGGTGACGATTGTCCCCGGCCGCGGCAAGCTCACGATCACCGGGCAGTTGGGCGACGTGATGCAGGAGTCGGCGCAAGCCGCGTTGTCATACGTCCGTTCGCGCGCGCATGTCTTCGGTCTGGACCGCCGCTTCTACCATCGCATCGACATCCACATTCATATCCCTGAAGGTGCTACGCCAAAGGACGGCCCGTCGGCCGGCATTACCTTGGCGACCGCGATGGTCTCGGCGTTGACGCGAATTCCGGTGCGCAACGACCTTGCGATGACCGGTGAAATTACACTTCGCGGGCGCGTGCTGCCGATCGGCGGCCTGAAAGAGAAGGTGCTGGCGGCACATCGCGGCGGCATCAAGACGGTCCTGATTCCAAAGGAAAACGCCAAGGACATCGAGGAGATATCACCGCTTATCCTGAAAGCTGTAACTCTGGTCCAAGTCGAGAATGTTGACGAAGTGCTCAGGCATGCGCTGGTGTTGTCGGACCCGGATGCATTCTTCAAGGCAGGCAAGGAAGAGAACGACTTGGCGTTTTTGAGTGAGCCGGAACCAAAGGGCGGAATTGATGCGGACGAAGAGGACGAGCCAGCGGTTTCGCCTCCAACGCATCTGTCATAAAACGTTATTGGACAACGCTGCGGGCCCGGCTTGACGCAAGCTGGGCGGCGCGGCTAATTTTGCGGCCGGGAGGCCGCCGCAAGGATAGCCATGACCAAGGCCGAACTTATCGAAACGCTGTCAAACAAGCTCCCAATGCCCAAGGCCGACGCCGAGCGGGCGATTAACATCGTGCTCGACGATATCATCGCCGGCTTGCAGAAGGGCGAGCGCGTGAACATATCGGGCTTCGGCACCTTTTCGGTCTCGACGCGCAAGGCCCGTACCGGGCGCAATCCAAAGACGGGAGAATCGATCCAGATTGCGGCCAGCCGCTCGGCCAAGTTCAAGGCCGGCAAGCAACTCAAGGATTCGCTGGCCGGATCCCCCGCTCCCGCCGCAAGCTGATCGCGCGCCGCAAGGCGCTTTCGAAATCAGGCCGCCACGCCCAATACCACGGGTCGGCGTCCGAGCCGCGGGCGGTTAGCTCAGTGGTAGAGCATCGGCCTTACAATCTCGTACCGATTGTTCTGTAGCATGATGTCGGGTTACCTCAGGTAGAAAACTCGCGGATTTTCTCCGGTCGAGGTCACGCTGGATCACGCTGGAAAAGCTGAGAGTGGGCACTCAGTGGGCACTAGACGACCGGCCGGACTAGCTTATGATGTGACAGACGAGACCGCGCGGGCCACGTCCGCAGGCCCGAATATCGAGCCTGATCGTATTCTGATCGTTACTCGTGATGGCTTCATTTCCTTTTTCAAACCAATTCCCGTATGGCTTGCCGGTCGCCAAAACTCCTTCGGTCACAACTCGAATGCTGCCGCTAACGTTTCGTGCTGCACTTCAATTTCGCGAGGGAGGTCGCAGCTAAGCCGGTCGAAAAATTCATCCTGCGAGCGAAGCTCGTTACTCCACTCGTCTCGCTTCACCGCCATTGCTGCGCGTACACGGTCACGCGCTATTTCAAGCCCTTCAAGGTTGAGGTCTGAGTCACCCGGTACCAGCCCGACCGGCGTGTCCTGCGCCCCTCTCCGTCCGCCGACGCGCTCCACTATCCATTCCAAAATGCGGAGGTTCTCTCCGTAGCCGGGCCAGAGAAACGAACCATCGGCGTCCTTTCTGAACCAGTTGACCATGAAAACCTTGGGCGGATGCTTGAGGTGCGAACCCATAGCGAGCCAGTGCGCGAAGTAGTTGGCGATGTGGTAGCCGCAAAATGGCAGCATCGCCATCGGGTCCCTGCGCACGACTCCAACCTTTCCGGTTGCCGCTGCCGTGGTCTCCGAGCCCATAGTCGCGCCCAAATAAATCCCGTGATTCCAGTCGAATGCTTCCGTCACGAGCGGAACGGTGGTCGCGCGCCCGCCGCCAAAGATGATCGCGTCGATCGGCACGCCCCGCGGATCGGTTGCGTGCGGCGAAAGTGCGGGATTGTTCGTCATCGGAGCAGTGAAACGGCTATTTGGATGCGCTGCGGGCTGCCCCGATGCCAGCGTCCAAGGTCTTCCCTGCCAGTCCACGGTTCCGGACGGAGGATCGAAGCCGATGCCCTCCCACCACACATCGCCGTCAGGTGTCAGCGCGACATTGGTGAAGATCGTGTCGTGTTCGACCATGCGCATCGCGTTGTTTTTCGAGCGAGCGCTTGTGCCGGGCGCGACTCCAAAGTATCCCGCCTCCGGATTCACGGCCCACAAGCGTCCGTCCGCCCCAACGCGCAGCCATGCGATGTCGTCACCGACCGTAAACACGCGCCAGCCCTTGAGGGACGGCGGCGGCGTGAGCATTGCCAGATTGGTTTTTCGGCAGGCGCTCGGAAAGGCGGCCGCGATGTACTTGGTTATGCCCTGCGGGCTCTGCAAGCCCAGGATTAACATGTGCTCGGCAAGCCAGCCTTCTCTGCGTCCAAGCCAACTGGCGATGCGCAGCGCGAAACATTTCTTGCTCAGGAGGGCGTTGCCGCCATAGCCGCTTCCCACCGACCAGACGGCATTGTCCTGAGGAAAGTGGCAGATGAAGCGGCGATTCGGGTTCAGATCGAGTGTGCAATGAAGTCCACGATTGAAATCGGCCGAGGTGCCCAGAGCTTCGAGCGCCACACGCCCCATCCGCGTCATGATTCGCATGTTAAGCGCAACATAAACGCTGTCGGTAACCTCGATGCCGACGCTTGAAAATTCCGAACCCGGCGGTCCCATCAGGTACGGCACCACATACATCGTCCGTCCGCGCATCGAGTCTCGCAGCCAGTACGTGAGCTTGTGATAAGTCTCCTGCGGCGCCCCCCAGTTATTCGTGGGACCCGCTTCCTCACGAGTCGGCGTGCAGATGAAAGTGGCATCCTCGGTGCGCGCAACATCGCTCGGACGGGAACGATGCAGGTAGCATCCCGGACGCCTTACGTTGTTTAGCGGAATTAGAATACGCTCGCGGACCGCATGCTCGGTCAGGCGCCTTTTTTCTTCCTCCGACCCGTCGCACCAAATTATCCGCTCTGGCCTTGTCAGCCTGGCGATTTCGTCAACCCAGTCCGAAGGAGAGTTTGAAACCGCCGCCGAAAGCGAATCGCCCATTGCCGTTGGTTCCGATTAATTGGCGGTCTGAGCAGGAAACATGGTGCGCTCCGCGCGGGAGAGGGAATCGAAGATTGCTTCCGCGTTTGGCGCGGCAATCAACGCCGCGGTCGCTTCGGGCCGCGCAACCAGCTGCGCAAGCTTGGCCAGCCAGGGAAGGTGCAACTCGTGGAACTTGAGGCCGAGAACGAAAAAGAGATGCGTCGGCTTGCCGTCCAAACTGTCGAAATCGACGCCGTCGCGCGAGCGGCCAAGCACCATGAATGGTCGAGCGACTTGCTCGGGATGCCGGTTCATCGTGTGCAAGAAGGCGACACCATTTCCCACTGCGCTTGGCATGATGTTCTCGCGTTCGATGAGCGCTCCAACAAACCAATTCTTGTCTCGGACCAATCCAAGGCGGTTGGCGACGGCCGCAAGCTCCTCGATCACACCGATCTTCGAGTTCGCTGCCAGTTCCGGGATGATGTGGTTTGGCTGAAAGCAACTCGCAAGATCAAGCATCCGGCGTGGCGCGCGTTTTCGATCGTCAAGCTCAACATGCTGCGGAGCCACGCCCAGCATTTGGTCATCGAGCCAAGCGTCGAGCATTGCTTTGCGGAAGCGCCATTGATTCCCGATCTTGACTCCGGGCAGCGCACCTTCGGACACGAGCTTCAAAATCGTGCGCTCGTTTAGATTCAGGTACTCAGCGACCTGGCGAGCGGTCATGAGCCTATCGGCCAACTCGGTGGAGTTTGCCGTAATTTTACGGAGAATGTTTGACATGGACGTTAGATTACGGCAAAATACCTTAAATTACAACAAACTACTGGCATGTGATTCAAAAAATTCCGTGGCTACTGCGAGCGTCCCGCCGATAGCAAATTGACGCGGCCGCTGAATTCGGACCAAAGCTGAACCGCTTTTGAAATTTTCGACTGAGAGAACCACCGTGCGACTAGCGCACCGGATGGTGAAGCGCTGGTTTTATGCATTTGAACGTTCGCGAAGTCTCTAAACTGATGCGAGTTTCAGAAAAAAGAGTGAACGAATGGATTAGAAGCGGGATTCTGCATGCGGATCGCGTCAACCAGCAATATCAGTTCCACCGGTGCGACTTGCTTGAGCGCACCGTGTCGCGAGAAATCGATGTTCGCACGGAAATTTTCTCAGCTTCCAAACGGAGCGGAAATCACACACCCTCGCTTGTCGAATCACTGCGCGCCGGCGGCACCTTTCAGCGAGTGCATGGCACGGACAAGCAAGCCGTGCTGCAGCGCATCGTTGAGACGCTCAGCTTGCCGCCGAGTGTCAGCCGCGAAGCAATTTCGCAGCTTTTGTTCGCGCGAGAGGCGATGGGATCCACTGCGATAGGCGAAGGCATCGCAATACCGCACGTCCGCAGGCCCATCCTTTTGAACGCTCCACGCGCGTCAATCTCGCTGCATTTCCTCGAGCATCCCGTCGATATCGGTGGGTTCGACGGCGAACCGGTCTTTGCGATCTTTCTGCTGATCAGCCCCACCGCCCGCACGCATCTGTATCTGCTTTCGCGTTTGTCCTTTGCGCTCCATGACTCAAACCTGAAGGCCGCTTTGGCCCGCCGAGCGCCAGCTGAAGAGATTCTCACTGAATTTCAACGGGTGGAAGATGCAATGCTGCCGCAAAAGCACCACGATCACATCGACGCGCCTGAATAATGACCGCGTTGGTGCTCTCACTCCTCTTCTTTGCCGCAGGCGCGGCGGGTTCGCTCGCCTTCGCGAACCGCGGACGCTATCCGGCATTTCTCGGCGCCGGCGGCATCATTCTCGGATCCCTATGCGGGATCGTCCCTGCGATACGAGTGGCGCTGGGAGCACCGCCGCAGGCACTGCAGATTGCATGGGATGTCCCGTACGGCAGCTTCTACCTGCAGCTCGATGCGCTGTCGGCGTTCTTTCTCGTGCCGATTTTTCTGGTATGCGCAGTGGCCGCACTTTACGGAATCGAGTATCTCGAGGCTTTCCGCGGCAAAAGGGCGCTCGCTCCAGCGTGGTTCTTCCTGAACCTGCTAACCGCCAGCATGGTTGTCGTGGTACTGGCGCACAACGCAGTCCTGTTTCTCGTGTCTTGGGAGACAATGGCACTTTCGTCATTCTTTCTGGTCACTTTCGAAGATGAAAAGGAGAGCACACGTCAAGCTGGATGGATTTACCTGGTGGCGAGCCACATCGGTACTGCGTTTCTTCTGGTACTTTTCGTGCTGCTCAGCAAGTCGAATGGATCGCTCGATTTCGATCGCTTCAGCGCCTCCGTGGGCCCCGGCCTCTTGTTCGTGCTTGCACTGATAGGATTCGGCACCAAGGCAGGTTTTGTACCACTACATGTCTGGCTGCCCGAGGCGCACCCTGCGGCGCCAAGCCATGTGTCCGCAGTGATGTCCGCGGTCATGATCAAGACCGGGATTTACGGCCTGCTTCGCATTCTCACATTTCTGGGCCCAATGCAGGCATGGTGGGGATGGACGCTGTGTGTGGTTGGGCTGACCTCCGGAATCATGGGTGTCCTGCTCGCTCTCGCACAACAAGATCTCAAGCGCCTTCTCGCCTACTCCAGTGTCGAGAACATCGGCATCATCGCGCTCGGTCTGGGCTCAGGAGTGGTCGGATTAAGCGTTGGTGCAACTTCTATAGCGGTGCTGGGTTTCGCCGGAGCGCTGCTCCATGTGCTGAACCACGCACTGTTCAAGTGCCTGCTTTTTCTTGACACGGGAAATGTCGCTCACGCGACGCACACCCGCGAGATTGATCGCTTGGGCGGTCTTCTGCGGCACATGCCCGGCACCGGCGTAACCTTTCTGATTGGAGCGGCGGCTATTTCGGGTCTCCCGCCGCTGAACGGGTTCATCAGCGAGTACCTGACTTACCTGGCAAGCTTCAAAGGGGTCATCTCGTTAGACGTTTCCGGCAGTGCGCCGATGCTTGCCACGATTGCGGGACTCGCATTGATCGGAGGGCTGTCGGCGGCACTATTTACGAAAGCGTTTGGCATCGTGTTTCTTGGCCATCCGCGAAGCGAGGCCGCTGAGGATGCACATGAAGCGGGACTCGCGATGTTGGTGCCCGGATTTCTATTAGCGGCGGGATGCGTATTGATCGGCCTGCTTGGTTCCGGCGTTGTACGGTCGATGGGTCCACTAATTTCCATCGTAACCGGACTGCCGTCGATTCAGGTTGGCCGCAACCTCGCGGATGCTGCCGACTCAATCGCGAGCGTCGTCTATTTCGGCACGGCGGTGGTTGGCGTCGCCGCGCTGCTCAGCCTCGGGCGGACGTTGGCGCTTGCACGGCGCCAAGTCGCGATTGCTCCGACATGGGACTGCGGATACTCCCGTCCGTCACCGCGAATGCAGTACACGGGATCGTCGTTCACCCAACCGCTCACTGACGCATTCGCAATACTTCTGCAAAAGCATCAAGTGTTTAGCCGACTGACGGTTCTATTTCCCAAGCGAGCGGAGTTTCATACGCACACTGACGATCCGTACCAAGCCTACATCTTTCGGCCGGTATTGCGCTCGATAAGCGGCGGGATGGCTTACTTCCGTCCATTACAGCAAGGGAAGGTACAGGTTTATGTGCTGTACATCGGCGTAACTCTTCTCATACTGCTGCTCTGGCAGATCGCCTGAATCATGATTTCGGGATCGCTGCTTCCACTAATTTTAGCGATGGCGCTTGCTCCGCTGATGCAAGCCGTTATCACCCGTACCAAATCGGTGATGGCGGGCCGTGTGGGGCCGTCACTCCTGCAGCCTTACTGGGATCTGCGCAAGCTGCTGCTCAAAGGTGCGGTCTATAGTCGTACGACGTCGTGGGTTTTTCAGTTGGGACCGACAATCGGCCTCGCGTCCGTCATCATTGCTCTCACGCTGATTCCATTTGGCGGGTTTCCAGCGCTTTCGGCCTTTTCAGGGGACTTGGTCCTGATTGTATACTTGATGGCCTTGGGTCGATTCTGCACGGTCGTCGCGGCGCTCGATACCGGATCGAGCTTCGAAGGGATGGGTGCAAGCCGCGAGGTGACATTCTCCGCCCTCGCAGAACCGGCTTTTTTCCTGGCGCTCGCGGCGTTGGCCAGACAAACCGGGTATCTTTCACTCAACCCTGTTCTGGCGGCCGTCTCGACCGCAACTTGGATGCGCGCGGCGCCGATGCTCGGTCTGACAATCGCCGCTCTCACAATAGTTTTTCTTGCAGAGAACTCCCGGATGCCGGTCGACGATCCGGCCACTCATCTGGAATTGACCATGATTCACGAAGTTATGGTGCTCGATCATAGCGGCCCCGACTTCGCGATGATTCAGTACAGTGCCGCATTAAAGATGTGGCTCTTTGCAACGATAATCGTTGGCGTAGTAGCCCCGTGGCACTCTGGCAATCGATGGATAGACACAGCGGTCGGCTTAATCGGCATGCTGGTGCTCGGAATCGCGACCGGCTTAATCGAATCCTCGATGGCGCGACTGCGGCTTCTTCGTATCCCCCAACTTATGCTCGTCGCCATCCTGCTGTCGGCTTTGGCCCTGGCGCTCTAGTGGTATTGCTGTCATGGGCCAGTTGATTAACTCCATTCTCGTCCTCCTAATGCTCACCGGATTCATGCTCCTTGGATCGAGCCGTTTGGCTGCCTGCATTCGCACGATCGCAATCCAGGGACTGCTGCTCGGATTCCTCGCGATCTCCATGCAGGATGGGGACTGGACCATATCCGGCGTGCTGCTACCCACGACCAGCGCGGTCGTCAAGGGTGTGGTGCTACCGTGGCTGCTGTTTCGAGCTATGCGCGAAGCCGACACCGCGCGCGAGGTCGAACCATTCATCAGCTATAACCTTTCGATTATCGCCGGCGCCGCTGCATTGGCACTTTCCCTATGGCTGGGAGCGCGTCTACAACTTCCGAATCAGCCCGCTTCGTCACTTCTGGTACCCACGGCGTTCTTCACCAGCTTGGTGGGAATGATCGTTATCGCCAGCCGGCGAAAGGCCTTAACCCAGGTGCTCGGATACCTTGCTCTCGAAAATGGTGTCTATGCGTTTGGCACGGCGGTCGCTCTGCACCTGCCGGTTCTGGTTGAGCTCGGCATTTTGCTCGACGTCTTTGTGGCAGTCTTCGTAATGGGCATTGCGATGTTTCATATCAGCCGCGAATTCAATCATATCGACACAGACAAGCTGGCGGCCCTGACCGATCGATTGCGATGATTTTTCTTCTCATAATCATGCCGGTTTGCGCCGGGACAGTGGCGTTTTTTCTTGAATCGGATCGGCTCCGCCGGATTCTTCTGCTGTCGGTTGCCGTCGCGCAGGCGGTTCTCTCCCTCACGACCTGGATTGTCCAGCCGGCGCCCGCATTGGGCGGTTGGCTCGCCGAAGACGCGCTGGGAAAAATGATCGATACCCTGACGAACGTGCTGTTCTTGGCCGTCAGTTTTTACGCCGTGGCTTATCTTCGCGAGGAGCGAAAACAGCCGCACAGTGACTTCGTGGAGGGGGTGTTTTTCTCCAATGCTCGCGAGGCGAGCTTCACCGCCTGCCTCCTGTTCTTTCTGGCCGCGATGAACTTGGTCGCTGTCAGTCAACAGCTCGCGTTGCTGTGGGTGGCCGTTGAAGCAACAACCTTGGCGAGTGCTCCCCTGATCTATTTTCATCGGCATCACCGCTCACTGGAAGCAACCTGGAAGTATCTGCTCATCTGTTCGGTCGGGATCGCATTCGCGCTGCTGGGGATTTTCTTCCTGGCGGTAGCCGCCACCAATCCAGATGGTTCCGCCATCTCGCTAATGCTGCACGACCTCCAGTCTAATGCACATCATCTAAATGCGCCCTGGCTCAAAGCGGCCTTCGTTCTGCTGCTGGTCGGTTACGGAACGAAGATGGGGCTCGCGCCATTTCACACGTGGCTGCCAGATGCCCATAGCGAGGCACCCTCCATCGCGTCGGCGCTCCTATCCGGAGCGCTTCTCAACTGCGCGTTTCTGGGAATACTCCGGGCTCAAGAGATCTGCGTTGCTGGCGGCTTGGGCGATTTCAGTGACCGGTTGTTGCTCGCGTTTGGCCTGATATCGATGGCGGTGGCAGCAATTTTTATTTCCGGCCAGACCGATTACAAGCGCATGCTCGCATACTCAAGCGTCGAGCATATGGGAATTCTCGCTGTCGGCGTGGGCCTCGGAGGCGCCGCCGCTTTTGGCGCAATGCTCCATGTAATCAATCATTCACTGACCAAGGCGATGCTTTTCCTGGTTGCCGGAAACTTTCTGGCCGTTTATCGCACCAAGAACACTAAGGGCGTTGCGGGTGCGCTGAGCGTGTTGCCGGTTTCCGGAATGTTATGGCTGTTGGGATTGTTCGCCATTACCGGTTCTCCACCTTTCGGTCCGTTTCTCAGCGAATTTACGATTCTGAAAGCTGCGCTGGATCAGGGCCAAACGTTCGTAGCCGTCGTTTATCTGGCCATCCTGGCCATCATCCTGGCGGCGATGGCCGCGCCCGCTCTAGCGATGGCGCAGGGAACGCCTAGCGAGCATATTGGCGTCACGCCGGGAAGAGAAATCGCGCTAACCGCGGTTCCTGCCATTCTGGGTATCGTGGTTCTCGCGATGGGAGTTTATGTGCCCTCGGTTTTAACTCGCGTGCTTCGGGAAGCCGCACATTTTCTTGGCTAGCGAACCATGACAATCCCCATTCCATCGTTCCACAACGGCGAGCCAATCCCTCTGGCCAGCGTCCCTGGCCTTCCGATTCGTGAGTTCAGGGCCAACATCATATCTGCCGTGCATGGCGGTTCCATGCTGACCGCGCTCTTCGGCACGCCGATGAAGACCGGTCGCATCCAGCTCATCGGTGTACTTTCGGATCCGGTCATGAGCACTCTCTCAGCGATCAGCGCCGAGGTGGACGACGCGTATCCGTGTCTGACGGTAGAATGCCCGCAGGCGCACTGGTTCGAGCGCGAAATTGCCGAACAGTGGAATGTTGAGCCGCAGGGCCACCCATGGCTCAAGCCGATCCGATTTCACACCCCCTATCGGCCGCGGATTACCGCTGACGCACCAGTCCCCGGCGCGACCGATTTCTTCACCGTCGCCGGAGATGAAGTCCACGAAGTCGCCGTTGGTCCCGTTCACGCCGGGATCATCGAACCGGGACACTTCCGTTTCCAATGTCACGGCGAGAGAGTTTTCCATTTGGAAATATCCCTGGGGTACCAGCATCGCGGAATCGAACCCGGTCTGATCGGCGGACCGGGAAAACGCACGATACATGAGATCGAGACCTTATCTGGCGACGCGTCCATTGGACATGCGACCGCGTATTGTGAGGCGGCTGAAGGACTCTCCGGCGCAGCGGTTCCAGCCCGAGCACAGGTATTGCGGGGAATCGCACTCGAACTTGAACGCCTCGCAAACCATACTGGCGACTTGGGAGCGCTGGCGGGCGATGTCGGCTATCTGCCAACTGCCGCGTATTGCGGCCGGATTCGCGGTGACTTCCTCAATCTGACCGCGGCGATCTGCGGAAACCGGTTTGGCCGCGGCATGCTCCGGCCCGGCGGTGTCCTATTCGACGTGGACACGCAGCTCGCAGCGGAACTTGCACGCCGTCTCGATACGGCGTTGAAAGACACTGAAGATGCCGTCCGGCTGATGTGGGATGCACCGTCCGTGCAAGCGCGCTTTCAGAACACTGGTGCGATCGCGCTCGATACATGCGAGGCGCTGGGATTGGTCGGCCCGGCGGCCCGCGCATGCGGCATTGAACGCGATATTCGACAGGACTTCCCGAGCGGCGTTTTCAGATTCGCGCAGATTCCCATATCTAAGTGGAGCACGGGCGATGTCTTCGCTCGCGCTTGGGTGCGGTGGCTTGAAATTCAACGTTCGGGCCTCTTTATTCGAGAGCAACTAACCTCCCTACCTCCGGGTCCGGCTCGATCCGGGATCGGGCCGCTGATGCCCGGTCATCTGGTTGTATCTCTGGCTGAAGGATGGCGCGGAGAGATCTCCCACGTGGCAATGACCGACGGCAGCGGACGATTCTTTCGCTATAAAGTCACCGATCCGTCATTTCGCAATTGGATGGGTCTGGCGGTCGCGATGCGCGATCAGCAAATCTCCGATTTTCCGCTCTGCAACAAAAGCTTTAATCTTTCCTACTGCGGCCACGATCTCTAAGGACTACCCGTGGCGAATTTATTGCTAACTCGGCTCCGACAAGGCAAACGCACTCTGCGATTTCCAGAGGCTGAGCCAGCCTTGCCGGATCGCTTCCGCGGGCTGCCGGTGATTGACAACTCGCAATGTCCAACCGGTTGCACGGTTTGTCTTGATGCTTGCCCAACTGGCGCGATCGTCAGTCAAGGTCCTTTGACGATCGACCTCGGGCGTTGTCTCTTTTGTCCGGAATGTTCGAACGCCTGCCCGGAACGGGCGATTCAATTTGGACGGCAATACCGCCTCGCGACTAGCCAGCGCAGCGATTTGGTTTTGAAAGCTGGCCGATCCCTTCAACTCGCCCATCGTCTTGCCGGCGATATCCAGCGCATTCTCGGCCGGTCGCTAAAGCTCCGGCAGGTCAGTGCCGGCGGATGTAATGGCTGCGAAGCGGATGTCAATGTGCTGAATACCGTCGTGTTCGACCTCGGACGCTTCGGCATTCAGTTCGTGGCATCCCCACGACATGCGGACGGCCTCCTAATCACCGGCCCAGTTAGCCGGAACATGAGTCTCGCGCTCAAGAAGTCCTACGAAGCCGTCCCCACTCCGAAGATTGTCGTCGCGGTTGGTGCATGCGCGATCTCGGGCGGCCCGTTTCGCGATCATCCCGAAGTCTTAAATGGTGCGGAAAATGTTTTGCCAGTCGATCTCTTTGTTCCCGGCTGCCCTCCGCATCCAATAACAATTCTCGACGGATTGTTGCGCCTTCTCGGAAAACTCGACGCTTCCAAAGAGCGCCCCGCCGTCACTAGCAACTTAACGCCGTAACGCGGAAGCTCAAGAGCGGAATGGTTTCTTCTTAACAGTTGATTCGTGCGGATCACAAGACTTCAGAATCTCGATCGGCTGATCTTCGTTTGGTTGTACAGGTTGTTTCCGTTGTCCTTCCTCAAAATCTCATCCGCGTGACCATGAGCAAAAATGAGCTGTCGCGGGTATTGCTCGAACGACGCTTGATTCGCCGAGAGTCACGTCAACCGAGGAGGCGTCAACCACCGTGTTGTCAACCGCCGTATGGGTGTCAACCGCCTCGTCAACCGTCAACCGGTTGACGGAGAGCACCTCGCATCGGACTGGGTCCTCCACCAAACCCAAGAGGGGCAAAGGGCCGCGCGATTTGACCGGCGGTGCGACCGCGGTGAGCCTGACCGGAGTGGTAACCTCCGCAACTACGCCGCTGGTCAGCGTGCCGCCGAGCGCAGTAAACTTTGGCTCATCGGCGGAGGCGTCCTCGCGCTGACTCAGAGCACCACGATTACCAATAATCAGGGTGTCACTATGAATATAAGCAAGTTGACATTGGCGGGAGCGTTGGGATTCGGGATCGCATCTTCGACCTGCGGACTGACGATTGGCGGCTCGGCGGCGATTGCCGCCAGCTCCAGTTGTGTGCTGACGGCATCGTTCACGCCGCAGGTGGTCGGCAGGCAGAACGCGGCGCTGGCGTTTATCGACGATGCGAGCATCAGCCCGCAGGTGGTGAACATGACGGGAACGGGAACCCCGCCGCCGGTGGATGCGGTCGATACGCTGGCGCCCAATCCGCTCGATTTTGCGGCGGCGATAGGGTATCCAACTCAGCAGAATCTTACGGTTAGCAACACCAGCCGCACCATTCCGCTGTACATATCGAGCCTGACGCTATCCGACCCCTCCGACTTCGGGATCGTGGACAACGGCTGCCCGATGGCGCCGAATAGTCTGGCGCCGAGTTCGAATTGCACGATCGCGCTCGATTTCGCGCCGCAATCGTTAGGAACAGTTAGCGGCAACCTGATGATTGCTGGCAACACGACAGCCACACCGCCGGAGACCGTCGCACTGTCGGGCAATACCATCACCTGCCCGATCGGCCAACCCAAGGGCCCCACACCGCCAAGGGCGAATCCAGACGATCTCCAAAAGGGCCAAGACACGCTGGTCACCGTAACATCGGTGGTGCCGCCCGAGCCGGGCTTGATTTCTGGTAGCGTGAAACTCATCCGGGTCGATTCGTCCGGTAATCAGATTACCTCATCCTCGCCGATAGACACCCCGCCTTGGACAATGTATGACGACGGGACGCATGGCGATGCGGTGGCAGGCGACGGCCAATACACCGGTCAATTTACCTTTAACGAACCGCTCGCTTCGGGCGAACTGAGCGGAAGATCAACCCCGGTTTACCTTGCGGTACAAGCAAGTTATTCGGGACCGCCCGGTTGCAGGCAGTCAAACAACAACGACCGCCCGATTGATGCTTACAGAGCGACGACACCGGCCGAAGATCAAGCAGAGGCTGATGCCGTGACCAAAGGCGGCAAGTTCTACAGCGATGAAATTGTGAACGGCGCCGATCCCGAACAGGCAAGGCTGGAAACAATACAGTTTCTACTGCAACAGCCCGGCGTGGCCGGTGCAGCCGAGTGCGAGCAGAGCAACTGCATCTCCGTAGAGTTTTCCAGCGGTCTTATATCGTTCGTCACGGGGCCCAACGATGAGCCCGACATGGGCGGTGGGTCGATCTCAAAAGCCACTAGAGCATACTTATACTTGAGATCGTTGTTAGGACGTACGACGGGCAACTCGGATGCGACGGTATCTGCGCCTCGCGGAAGGGTGAAGCCCCTTGATCAACGCTCTCAAACTGGGCCCGCTGCGGCACCGCTGCCGACGCCAGCTGTCGTCAAGCAACCTCAGGGAGACATGGAGCCCCAAAGCGGTTCGCCCACAAAGACTAATACGAGTACCCAGTCCACTGGCCAAAACTCATGAAGCATCAGATGCTAAAACGAATCGCAACAAGCACAATGGCAGCGACCTTTATTTTCATTGCGATTGCCATTGGACCACCTACCGCCGCGCCGCAGGCGTTGGGAACAGTTAGCGGCAACCTCATGATCGCCGACAACACGGCGGCCACGCAGCCGGAGACCGTCGCGCTGTTAGGCAGCACGCTCGCCTGCCCAGTCGGTCAACGCAAGGGCCCTACGCCGCCGATAGCGACTCCACGCATGTTTTATGAGGGTGAAGATACACTCGTAACGGTAACATCTGTGGTGCCGCCCGATCCGACGTTGATTCCAAGCAGTGTGACGCTGCTGAGGGTCGACTCGACGGGTACCGTACTTAAGAACTTGGGCCAGATGTACGACGACGGCACGCACGGCGACGCAGTTGGGGGCGATGGCCAATACACGACCCAATTTATCTTCAACGATCCGATCGCCCCTGGGGAACTTACCGGCAGATCGACCCCGGTTTATCTCGTTGTAAAAGCCAGCTATTCGGGAAGTCCGAGCTGCCGCCAGTCCGACTTCAACGAGCGCCAAATTCTTACCGGCAGACCGAGTACACCCGAGGAGAACCAGATAGTTACTAACGTCCTTGACGCAGGTGCGCATGAGTACGTTTCGCTGCTTGCAATCGGGGGAAAGGATGCGGGCAATCCCGTGAAGGCGCGGCAAGACCTGATAAATTGGCTGAAAGCGCAACCGGGGGTTGTCGGTGCGGGCATCGGTCCGGATGGCGTTACAGTAGGCGTGGATTTTACCAGTGGTTTTCACGGCCTAATCGATACGAGGGACTACAACACTCTATGGTGAAAAACATTGCCCTCAAGTCCAAGTGGCCTGCCCTGGAAATTTTGTACCAGCGAACGTGTTAGGAAAGCTGGAACAGGAGGAGCCAGGGAATGGCAAAACGAAGGTACCAGGCGGAAGAGATCGTAACGGTCTTGCGGCAGGTGGAGGTGGCGATCGCCAACGG
>DATKOZ010000049.1:0-4746 GCA_035524375.1 Binataceae bacterium (SeqCode)
CTCCCGCGCTTGTCAGGCGAGGCGGCGGTGGTCACTCGTGGCTTCCCTCGCTGACCTGATTGATTGTGTAGCGCGGCACGACCACGACGATTTCAGCGTCGGGGTCGTCGATCACCGCCTGGCATCCCAGGCGCGACGTCGAGGTCAGTCCCGGCGCCTTGTCGAGTAGATCTTCTTCCTGCTCGCTGGCCTCACCCAGTTTGTTAAAGCCCTGCTTGACGATCACGTGGCAGGTCGTGCAGGCGCAATTGCCGCCGCACGCATGCTCAAGATGCACGCCGTGGCCGAGCATCACGTCGAGGATCGAGCCGGGCTTGCCATCGTGATGAAACGGCGCTTTGGCGGGATCGAACTCGATCACGCGTTCCGGTTCGCCGGATTCGTACTGGATTCTAAGTTTAGCCATCGCGATGCGCCGAAAATGAGATTATTCGGTTCGGCTACCGCGCGAAACCATCCTTGAAATTAGGCCAAGGCCCGCTTGCGCTTTCGCCTCCCTTTCGCCATGATTTTTGCAGCCGGCAGGCCCAAGGCGGACGCATAAATGGCAACGCTCACAAAACGGCAGAAGCAAATGGTCGATTACCTGAGAAATTATATTTCGGAGCATGGCTACGCACCCACGCTGGCGGAAGTCGGTGCGTACTTTGGGCTGTCGTCGCTGGCGACGGTTCACAAGCATCTTCACAACCTTGAAGAGAAGGGCTTCATCAAGCGCGAGCACAACCATAGCCGCGCGCTGGAAGTTACCGGCCATGAGAAGCGCAGCGGGATGCGCGCCGTTCGGATGTCCGGGACCGTTGCGGCCGGAGCGCCAATCGAGGCGGTCGAGGGCGATGAAACGATCAGCGTTCCTGATGAGTTCGTGCGGCGCGACAACACGTTCTGCCTGCGCGTCAAGGGCGATTCGATGATCGAGGACGGCATCCGCGACGGCGATTACATCATCGTCGAGGGGCGGGAGGCCGCCCGCAACGGCGAAACCGTCGTTGCGCTGCTCGGCGACGAAGCGACTGTGAAAAGGTTTTACCGCGAATCGGACGGCAAGATCAGATTGCAGCCGGCTAATGCCGCGATGCAGCCGATCATGGTCGGCGAAGGCGATATTGCGATTCGCGGTGTCGTGGTCGGCTTGATGCGCCACTACCGCTAGAGACGGTGTTTTTCGAACCTTGACAGTCGCCCGTCACGGTGGGTGGTGCGGGCGGAATCAGAAGCCGGAACGAGGATCCCTTCCCAAGGTTGGTTCGAACTACAAGCTTTGCGCCCAGCCGATTCGCATTGCGTTGAACCACGGCCAGACCGAGCCCCATCCCCCGATATCGCCGATCGCTGGCATTGGACAACTGCGAACAGC
Organism: Binataceae bacterium (SeqCode); assembly: GCA_035524375.1. GTDB lineage: Bacteria > Desulfobacterota > Binatia > Binatales > Binataceae > Binatus. Next base: position 1,358 of record DATKOZ010000049.1, read on the forward strand.
GCTCGAATGCCTCGGCTAACAGGTCCGCCTTGATTCCGGGGCCGGTGTCCCTGATCTCCATCTCCAAGGCCGGTCCAATCCCCGCCGATCGTGCGTTTCGAAACGCAATTGTGATTGAGCCACGGTCGGTGAATTTGATCGCGTTGATCGCAAGATTCAGCAAGATCGCCTTGATTGGCCGGCGCTGAGCGCGAAACGAGGCCGGCGCCGAATCGAGATCGAAGCGGATGTCGAGGCCTTTGGCTTCATTGGCGGCCTCGATTCCCGGAATGACTTCCGCAAGAAGATCGTGGATGCGAATGGCTTCCGATTCAGCCGTGTGGGCTCCCGCGTCCGACAGCGCGAAGTCCATGACGTTCTCCACGGTCTGCGCCAGTTCATGTGCATTGGCATTCATCCGGTTCAGTATGCGTTTGTGGCTGATATGCAGCGATTCATTCAATTCGTCGCGGAGGATGTCGATATAGCCGAGTAGCGTTTGCACCGGGGTGCGAAGTTCGTGAGCCAAATTTGCCAGCGCCTCCAGGCGCACGCCGCGATTCCATCGGCCGGCGCTTATTCCGCCCCGCGCGGGCGATCTGCCCGGGGATTCCGAAGGATCGCCGCTATGCGATAATCCAGCCAAAGTTCGGTTCCCGCTTTGACATCAACTCGCATCACGTTAATGGGATCGGACCGGGCGAATGAATCGGGAAAATGCTTAGATGAGCTGGAAAAAGTGCCTAGATCCTTCTGAAAACATGCCTACGAAATTTGCCGCAGAAAATCTTCGGCGTGGCGTGGGCGCAGGAATTTAGCAGCAGCGGTTCGGGTTGCGATGATGACGGGCGAGGGCGGCCTTCACGATTTTGGCACGCTCGCGCGGTGCGGCGTTGTTGAGGACAGCGTCGCCGAGCCGGCCGTGATTTAGCCGGTGCAGTTCATTGCTGATTGAGCGGGCGATTGATGCGAGCGCCCTAATTGCGCCATGGAATTTAATGGCGATCATGCCGCAACCTCCCGAGACTCCTGCGTCTCTCCTTGCGGGCCAAAGAGCAACCGCGACCACATGCGCATCGAATCGGCGAGGATGATTATGACCACGATCATGAAAAACGCAGTCATGACCGCATCGACGCGATCGTTCCAAATCAGCCGCTCAATCTCCGCGATTCGCGCCGCTGTAGTCCCCGTAGCTGCTGCTTCCGCGGCGAGTTTTCCGGCATGCGACAGAAATCCTACGTTCGGCATCGACGAGAAAATTTTCTCGACCCCTGCTGTCATAGTGACCACCGTCAGCCACGCCAGCGGGATCAGTGTCACGAACGCGTAGTTCGTTTTCCCGGCGCGGATTATCGCGCTGGTCGCGACGCAGAGCGCTATCGCCGCGAGCATCTGATTGGCGATTCCGAACAGCGGCCACAGCGAGTTGATGCCGCCCAGCGGATCGATCGTGCCGAAATAAAGGAAGTATCCCCACGCGGCGACCACCAGCGCTGAAGTTCCAATGATGTTGGCGTACGATTCGCTGTCGCCCAGTGGCCGATAAATATGGCCGAGCAGGTCTTGCAGCATGAAGCGCGCCACTCGGGTGCCGGCATCCAGTGTGCTCAGGATGAACAACGCTTCGAACATGATCGCGAAGTGGTACCACAGCGCCATAACCGTTCCGCCGCCGAGCGAATGCGCGAAGATGTGCGCCATCCCGACTGCCAGCGACGGCGCGCCCCCCGTGCGCGCATATAGGGAGGTCTCGCCGACGCTGGCTGCCAGCGCATGCATCTGTGCGTCATTGACCGCATATCCCCACGAACTGATCTTCGCGCACGCCGCCGCGCCCGCGCCCACCACGCCGGCGGGGCTGTTGATCGCGAAATAAACGCCCGGCTCAAGCATCACCGCCGCGATCATCGCCATCACGGCAACAAAGGACTCCATCAGCATCGCGCCGTATCCGATCATTCTCGCGTCGCGCTCCTTCTCGAGCATCTTCGGAGTGGTGCCCGAGGCGATTAGCGAATGAAAACCCGAAATCGCGCCGCATGCGACGGTGATGAACGCGAACGGAAACACTTTGCCGCCGAACACCGGGCCCATCCCGTTGGTGAACTGCGTAAGCGGCGGCATCAGCGCCACCGGATGCAGCGCCACGATTCCCAGCGCGAGCGCGGCGATCGTGCCGATTTTGACGAACGCGGACAGATAATCGCGCGGCGCCAGCAAAAGCCAGATGGGGAGAACCGAAGCCAGGAAGCCGTACGCGATCACCCAAATCGCGAGCACCGGCGCTTCCATCACGAAAAATTGGCCGAATGCGAAGCCCTCCACGTAGCGCCCGCCGAAGACCGCCGCCGCGATGAGCAGCACGCCAATCGCGGAGCCTTCGACGAAGCGGCCGGGCCGAAGGTGCGTCATGTGGATGCCTACGATCATCGCGATTGGCACGGTTGCGGCAACGGTCGAGGTGGCCCACGCGCTGTGCTTCATCGCATTGACGACCACCAGTCCCAGTACGGCAATCAGGATCACCATGATCATCAGCACACCGATGAGGGCGGTTGTGCCTGCGACCGGGCCGATCTCCTCGCGCGCCATCTGGCCAAGCGAACGGCCGTCGCGTTTGAGCGAGCAGCCCAAAATCACGAAATCCTGGACGCATCCGCCGAGCACGGCGCCGATGATGATCCAAATCGTCGAGGGCAGGTAGCCGAATTGCGCGGCCAGCACCGGACCGACCAGCGGGCCGGGGCCGGCAATCGCGGCAAAATGATGGCCGAACGTGATCCACTTTTGGGTGGGCACATAGTCGCGGCCATTGTCCAGGCGGATGGCGGGAGTGACGTGCGAGTCGTCGAGCTCGAGCACTCGATCGGCAATGAACCGCGAATAAAAACGGTAGCCGAGCGAATATACGCATACCGCCGCAACCACGAACCACAGAACGCTCGGGCGGTCTTCGCCGCGAACTGTCGCAATCGCGCCCAGAGCGCATGCACCAAGAATGGCGACACCGATCCATGCCAGAAGTCGAATCGCTTTCATGCTGCGAACGGATTTAGCACGAAGGCATCGGGACGCGCGATCTATCGCGTGCCATCATTGGAGAGTTGCGAACCGGGATGAAAGAGCGTTACGAAACTTTGTCGGGTTTCGCCGACTCGGGCGGCTTGGTGTCGTCGGGCTTGGCCCCCGGCTTTGCCGGTTCGTCGGGGTCGTTCATCGCTTTCTTGAAATCGCGAATCGCCTTTCCGAGCGCACCGCCGACGTCACCGAGCTTGCTGGGGCCGAAGATCACCAGAAGAATCAGCAGGATAATTATTAGATGGCTTGGAGCGAGCAGGTCCATTTTCCACTATGGCGGCATTCACGCCGCCATAAAATTATTTTATCTGCAAGGCAGCCGCATTGCT
>DATKOZ010000050.1:0-29106 GCA_035524375.1 Binataceae bacterium (SeqCode)
CGTCACTGGGTTACAGGCCGCCGGCGCCGCACACCATCATCCCGCCTCCGGTGGAGACCCCGCCGGCGGGGTCTCCACCGGAGCTTGAAAATCAACCTTGGACTAACTTATGAAGTGGTACAGAAAATCGGGCAGGTCAAGACCCCGATGGCTAGAACGAAAAACTAACCCCAACGTTGCGTTGTGCTTGCATATTACTTGTTTTTGGGTCGGCGTTTATCTCGTGAGATTGGCGCATTAAAGCGACGCAATTTTCAAACTGACTCACTACCCGCGAAGGGCGGGCTCTTATGGGCGGCGCGAGGAGCGCGTATAATATGACCGGTCGTCATTTGGATGAAAATTAAGCGATATTCGCTCTACCCGGTGAAGGAAAAAATCAAGAAAAAAATTACGAAACGAACCCAATTTCGCCAATGATTACCATCGCTTTTTTGACGATGTCGATATTCGAAGCGACAATATTGGGATCTCAACCCACTTCGGCAACTTGGAATGCACTCTCAGCCAAAGGACCTTTATGACGCCGCTTCCAGCCCTTGCGAAACCCGGTAGGGGTTTCGGGAATTTCTTCTCCGCGCGCAGGCTTGACGGGCGATGCGGAAGGTACAATCCTCGGCAAATCAGGGGTGCGGCCATCCCCCTGTCCAGGAGATGCCGTGAAGCCATACACGTTTGAAAAGAGTGGCGCGCTGCTCGAGCGTGCAAAGAAGGTTGTCCCGGCTGGAATTTACGGCCATCTTTCGCCGGTCCTGCTCACGCGCGGCGCCTACCCGTCGTTTTTCTCGCACGGGAATGGCTCGCACATCTGGGACGTCGATGGCAACGAGTACATCGACTACATGTGCTCGTACGGCCCAATCGTGCTGGGCCATCACCATCCAAAGGTAGACGAGGCGGCGCGCCGCCAGTCGGAGCGCGGAAACTGTTTCAACGCGCCGACGGAAGCTTGGGTCGAGCTCGCGGAACATCTGGTGTCGATTACGCCGTTCGCCGACTGGACCGTGTTCGCCAAGAATGGCTCCGATGTCTGCACCTATGCGACCGAAGTAGCGCGGGCCGCGACCGGCCGTCCGAAGATAGCGAAATGCACCGGCGCCTATCACGGCACGCATTCATGGTGCTCGCCGCTGACCAATGGGATCACACCGGAAGAACGCGAAAACGTCGTCGAGTTCCGCTTTAACGATCTCGAAAGCCTGCGCAAGGTGATCGACGAAAATCCGGGCCGGATCGCGGGCGTGATCGTTTCGCCCTTCAAGCACGACGCCAGCCACGATTCGGAATTGCCGGCCGAGGGATTTTTCTCCGGGATGCGCCAGCTATGCGACGCCAACGGCATTGTGCTCATCCTGGATGACGTGCGCGCGGGATTCCGGCTGCACATGGGCGGGTCTGGCGAGCTGTTCGGCCTGAAGCCCGATCTCTCCGCCTACTGCAAAGCTATCGCCAACGGCTATCCGATATCGGCGTGCGTCGGGCGCGAGAGCCTGCGGGAAGCGGCCCAGCAGGTCTTCTTTACCGGGTCGTACTTCTCAGCCGCAGTGCCGATGGCAGCGGCGCTGGCGAATCTCAAGGAGCTGGCGGCGTCGGGAGGAATCGAGCGGATGCGCGTGAGCGGCGAGAAGCTGCGCACCGGCATGCTCGATCAGGCGCGTGGCGCGAGATTCGCGGTCACTTGGTCGGGGCCGCCCGCGATGCCCTACATGACGTTTAAGGCCGACGAGGGGAAACATCGGCGCATCCGACACTTCTGCGGCGAATGTGCGCGCAATGGCGTCTACTTCGCGCCGCTGCACAACTGGTTTGTCTCGGCGGCGATCACGGACCGGGACATCGCGGACACGCTCGCGGTGACCGAGAAGGCGTTCGCATCGACGCGCCAAGCATTCGGGGAATGAGCAATAATAGGATTGCGAAACCCCGCGCCCTCTGCGAGGGCAAGCTCCGTTTCGCGCTTCCCGTCTCAATTTCCGAAAACGGCGCTGCGGGAAGTCTGAAACCCGTCAGGGGTTTCAGATTCTCCCCTCTCAAATCTCAGGCCATTTGTTGTTCCATGGCCGTGCCTGTTCGTAGGCATACGATGCCTGCATCACAAGGTCGTCCCGGTAGCGCTCCGCGACGATCTGCAAACCGCACGGCATCCCCGAATCGGTGAATCCTGCCCGCACCGAGGCGGCCGGGTGTCCGCTCAAGTTGAACGGGTAGGTGAAAACGACCGCTCCCAGCGGGTTCTTCAGTGGCTTGCCATTGATCTGATTGGGCGGCGGACCCTTGGCGGCGAACGCCTCGGTCGGCAGCGTCGGTGTGAGCAACAAATCGAACTTCTCGAACACGTGCCGACACCAGTCGCTGAACTCTTGCCGGCGGCGATACGCGCGACCGTACGCTGGCCACGTGATGCGTTCGGCGGCGACCACGCCGCTAATGAACGAGCGGCCAAATGCCTCGCGATGCGGCTCGATCCATTCATACAGCGAAGCGAGCGCCTGGGTAGCGCCGACACGCATCCATACGCCGCCGGTGTCCGGTATCGGGTCGGAAATCACTGTCACCTTGTGGCCCAAGTCCTTGAATACTGCAACGGCTTTCGCGACCTCGCGCGCGACGTCGCTTTGCACAATCTGGCCAAAGTCGGGATGAAACGCGATTCTGAGTTTCTTGGGCAGTTTTTTGAGACACGCCTCGTACGAGAAACCCGGATGCGGAAGCGAAGTGGGATCGACCGGATGGTATCCGGCCGCGATGTCCATGAACATCGCGGTGTCGCGCACCGTCCGGGTGAGGGCGCCGTGCACGGAGGTGTCGTTCCATTGCTGCATTCCCAGCGATGCTTCGACCGGCACCCGCCCGAAAGTTCCTTTGAAGCCGTAGCATCCCGTATAGCAGGCCGGGATGCGAATCGAGCCGCCGCCGTCCGACCCCGTTGCAAGCGGCACCATCGCGCTTGCGATTGCCGCGGAGCTGCCGCCCGACGAGCCGCCGGGAGTGCGCTCCGGGTTCCACGGATTGCGCGTGACTCCAAAAATCAAATTCTTGGTATAGGCGGTTGCGCCGAATTCGGGTGCGTTGGTCTTTCCGACCACGATAGCGCCGGCGGCCTTAAGCCGCGCGACTTGCACCGAATCGCCCGGCGGCATGTGATGCTGAAACGGCTTGGAGCCGTAGGTGGTCGGCAATCCCTCGGTGTCCTCCAGGTCTTTGACGCCGAGCGGAAGGCCCGCAAGTGGACCGACATTTTTGCGGCGCGCGATCGCTTTATCCATCGCGAGCGCTTCGTCCATAGCCCGATCCTCCCGGATCATGCAGAAGGCATTGAGCTTCGGGTTAAGCGCCTCGATTCGCTCGAGCGTTGCGGCCATCAGCTCGCTCGGCTTGATTTTGCGTTTTCGGATTAGGGCCGCCAGCTCATGCGCCGGCTTCCATACAAGTTCGGACATATCTGCCATTGATGACCACCTCCGGATGCCCGATTCTTACTACGACCGGGCGGAATCGCAAAGCGTTTCGCGACTCGTGAAACGGCCTGGGAAGTTTCGGAATTGCGGGCAAGAATGGGCGCCGCTATTATCGCCGCTTGCGGCTGCGGGACACCGTTGAACTCTAAACCCAAAGCCCGGCCAAGGCCAAAAGAAGTGTTTCACCAAAGCTTCTATGCGAGATTCCGGTCATTATGCCTGTTGTTAGTCGCCGTCTTCATGTCGAGCTGCGGAGGCGGCGGCAGTGCCCCGTCTCCTGAGCCTCTGTGCGGGACAGTGCCCTATCCGTCGAACACCGGGAACGTCACTCCCAGTCTGATCATCGACTCACCACTGGTATGGAGCTTTGCAAGCGAACCGGATTTGCATCCGATGAAAGTCGCCGTCGATACGAATCAGCCCGGCACGTCGCCGGGGCCGATTTTCATCGATCCAATTACCGCGTCCAGCTTTGCATTGTACGGACAGCCCGGCGCGCTCATTCTGGACAACAATGGCGATCCAATCTGGTTTCACGCGTTAAATAGTCCAAACCTGATGATTAACGACTTCCGCGTGCAGCAATGGAATGGGAAGCCAGTGCTCACATTTTGGCAGGGCACTATCGCCACGCCTCCCACGTACACCAACATCCCCGGTGGTGGATCGGAACCGAACGGGTGCTTTTACATCATGGACGACCACTATCGCGTGATGAAGACACTGAATGCCAAAAACGGCTTCGTAGCCAATCTTCACGAGTTCCTAATCACGCCGACGAATACAGCGTTATTCTTGTCCAGCAAGACCGTACCGATGGATCTGACTCCATACGGAGGCCCACAGGATGGATTTGTCTATGATTTTGCGGTCGAGGAAGTCGACTTGAGGACGGACAAATTATTGTTCTTTTGGGACGCCCTCGACCATATTCCGCTTTCCGAATCCTATGAGGATGTTTCGGACGCGGCCGAATCAGATAACGTCTGGGACGCCTATCATCTCAATTCCGTTGGGCTGACTGACGATCCGAATGACATCCTCGTTTCCGCACGCAGCATGGGTACGATTTATAGGATCAACAAGCCGACGGGAAATATCGTCTGGCAACTCGGCGGCATGCAAAGCGATTTTGCGATCGAAACCGGGGCCGAGTTTTTATGGCAGCACGACGCGCGCTGGCTGCCGAACAACATAATCAGCCTATTCGACGACGATTGCTGCGAAACGCCGGTTGTGCCGCCCGGAACGGTCCCGTCGCATGGGCTGTTCATTCAATTGGACTTTTCCAACATGACCGCGAGCGCGGTAAGCGAGTATTTTCATGACCCCGCCCTTAATTCGACGTCGCAGGGTAGCGTGCAGACTCTAGGCGGCGGCAATACATTCGTCGGATGGGGAGACCAGCCGTACTACAGCGAATATGCCGCGGCCGGTAATAGCAGTGACGATCCCGCCATGAACACGCTGTATGACGCCCAGATGCCGGGAAACAATAATTCGTACCGCGCGTATCGGGATAATTGGATCGGCAGGCCTTTCTACCCACCGAGTATCGCGGTGGAACGGTCCGGCTGGCAAACCGAGGTTTATACTTCATGGAACGGCTCGACGGAGACGGACCGTTGGCAAGTGTATGGCGGTGGTAATCCAGATCGTCTGGCTTTGCTTGAAACTGTGCCGAGGTCGGGATTCGAGACGGCCGTGCCGGTGGCAAGCGCCGGCCCGTTTTTTCAGGTGAAGGCCTTGAGTGTCAGCGGACAAGTGATCGGCGTATCAAAGGTCGTGAAGGTGTCTCAGTAAGATTCGGATACGAGATTCTTTTTTTCAGGCCAGATGGGCGCGCTTTGCGATTTTGGTCAAGCCGCAACAGGAGTTTCATTGCGCCATGTCCCGGCCATGCCATCCGGTTTGACAGCCTAACAAGCGTTAAATAGGGTTGGACTGGCAGTCGGGCGGAAATGGCAGCTAAAAGCACAGCGTCGCGCGCGCGCGGAAAGGTGGCTGAATTCCGGCGATCGGCCGGCACGCGCGATCGTGCGCTGCAGGTAGCGCAATCGTTGTTCGCCGAACGCGGCTATCGCGGCGCCAGTTTGCGCGACATCGCCCGGAGAATCGGGATAAAAGCCCCCTCGCTGCTGCATCATTTTTCCTCCAAGCGGCAGCTCTACATCGCCGTGCTCGAGCGGATGTTCGAGCATCTTGAGGACTCCGCCAATGCGCTAACATGGAGCCGTGGCAGCCGCCAGCAGCGGATGCGCGAGGCGATTGGCGATACGATCGGTTACATTGCCACGCATCCCGACTTCGTCCGAATCATGTGGAAGGAAATGGCCGATGAAAGCGGAGTGGGGCGCCAAGTGATCAAGCGCCGCCTGCCGGCGCTGTTTTCCACCGCCGCAAATTTCATTTTCCTTGGCCAGCGCGAAGGCGAATTCCGTCCCGAAGTCGATCCGCTCCAATTCGTGCTGAGCCTCAATTCGATCACGCTGGGATACTTTACCGCCGCGGCGATGGTCAGGCGGCTGTGGGGGATGAACCTGCTGGAGCCGCAGATCGTCGATCGGCGCAAGCGCGAGGTGATCGATCTCGTCGAGCGGGCGCTATTCGTCCCGTACGAGGGGATGGCCGTCGAATAGGCGGCGGCATGAAAATACTCTTGCGTATGAATTAAGATTATGGGTATGTTTGCAATGCGGCGCGCACTCCGATAACGGCGGCGCGACAAAGGAGATAGCCCGGCGATGAAATTCGGCACATTTTACGAGCATCAGTTACCTCGTCCGTGGAAAGAGGGACAGGAAGTAAAGCTGTTCCAACAGGCGCTCGATCAGGTCGAGCTGGCCGACCGCCTCGGCATCGACCATATGTGGGAAGTCGAACATCACTTCCTTGAGGAATATGCCCATTCCTCCGCGCCGGAAATTTTTCTGGCCGCATGCAGCCAGCGCACCAAGCAAATCCGCCTGGGCCACGGCATCACGCTGCTGCCGCCCGCCTACAATCATCCGGCGCGCGTCGCGGAGCGGATCGCCACGCTGGATATCGTCAGCAACGGGCGCGTCGAGTTCGGCACCGGCGAATCGTCGGCGGAGCTTGAGCTCGGCGGGTTTCTGATTCCGCGCGCGGACAAACGCGAAATGTGGCGCGAGTCGCTGGGCGCAATCACGCGGATGTTCACCGAGGACCCGTTTCAAGGGCATGAGGGCAAGTACTTCAAGATGCCCGTGCGTAACGTCGTTCCCAAGCCGGTGCAGAAGCCGCATCCGCCGCTTTGGGTCGCGTGCTCGCGGCGCGAAACGATCCATCTGGCGGCTGAACTAGGCATCGGCGCGCTGTCGTTCGCATTCGTCTCTCCCGAAGAGGCGCGCCAGTGGGTCAACGATTACTACACGACGCTGGCCGACTGCGTGCCGATCGGCGCGGCGATCAACCCGAACATAGCAATCGTGACCGGCTTCATGTGCGACAACGATGCGGAGCGAGCGAAAATGGCAGGCGTGGAAGGACTCAAGTTCTTTTTCTACGCGCTGGGCCATCATTACGTGTTCGGCCGCCACGAGCCCGGCAAGACCGACATCTGGAAGAACTTCAAGGCCAACCCGATCACGATGCCCGGAATGGAGTCGGTCAACGCATGCGTCGGCACGCCCGATCAGCTCCGCAAAACCCTGCGCGATTACGAGGAAGCAGGCGTGGATCAGGTGATCTTCGTTTCGCAGGCCGGCAACAACAAGCATGAGGACATCTGCTCTTCGCTGAACCTGTTCGCGGAAAAGGTGATGCCGGAGTTCAAGGAACGCGAGGAGAAACGCGCGAAAGCGAAGGCCGAGCGCATGGCGCCGATTTTGGAGAAGGCGATGAAGCGCAAGCCGGCGCCCAAGATTCCTCCACACGAAGAGCCGTTCATTGTTCAAGCCGGGATGCTGCCGTAACTTGGCATTGCCACGAACGCGAAAGGCCGCCCGTCATCGGGCGGCCTCCTTATTTGAACTCGGAGCTGCAACTAATCGTAATTCAGGTTTAAGTCGAAATCGGGGGTACCGCCGGCTTTGACGGTATTGGTCCAATCGTCCAAGCGGTCAACATGGTGCTTCCAGAATTGGCGGCACAGGTCGAAGAACTCCAGCACCGTATGCTGATCCCCACGGGCGAGCAGCTCTTTGGCAAGCAGCATGTTCGGCCCAAAGCTGTTCAGTTGCGGCGAGCCGGGGGTGCGGCCGGCCGCGATTAAATCGTTGCCCGCCAATTCCAAATTATTATCGCGCTTAAGCGCTACCAGCCCGTTGACGAAGTTGCCGTAGTAGATCGCATTGCCATAATTCCAATCGCTGGTATTCCGGGCGGCGTCAGACAGCAATTCATTGGCGTAGGCCTGAGCCTTGTCCATTTCGCCCGCCTTGTATGCCGCCACCGCGACTTTTGCGAGCGCGTAAAATCGATCCATCGGTTCCGTGGGCAGAGACTGTTCAAGATTCACGAACTCTTCTTGTTCAGGACTAAGCGAACTCTGAGCGGAGGCTGAGCGCGCCTCATTACTTTCAGGGATTTTCTTCGGTGTCGGCGCCGCTTCGGCCGAGGTAATGACAGGCGCCGCTTGACTCTCGCCGGCCTTGAATTTATCGCTTTCCACCTTCATCAGCGCCATGACGTCCATGTCCCCGATGTCGTACATCAGGTATCTGCCTAACCACTTAATCGAGGCATCAGTTTGATCCAGCTTCGCGGTGGAAAATGCGAGGAGCTTTAGAGTATCGAGGTTGTCCGGGAACAATTCGTTCGAGCGGATGGCGTCGTGGAGCGCGTCGTTCCATTTCCCCATAGTGTAGAAGGTCTCCGCCAAGCGCCGGTAGGTCAGCCAATAATCACCGCCCACCTCCAGTGCATGCGTGTACGAATCGATCGCGGCCTGCGGCTGTTTTTTGGCTGCCAAATCGTCGCCGGTGTCGATTGCGATCCATCCTTTGAGATATTGCATCGCTGGGTTGTCCGACGCGTAGCTCTGCGATGCTTCCGCGAACTGCTGCATCTCATCGTAAGAGCCGCCGAACCCGGGCCGGAGCGAGTACATGATCTGTTCCCGCACTGCGAAGCTTGCGGGAACCGCCGACAGCGCCGCGGCCTTTGCAGCTTTCAATTCGTCCGGGTCGCGCTCGAATCGCGCAAGCTTGATTTCAGTCGCATAGGCCAGGCCGGCGTTTCGATCCAGCGAAATCGCGCGATCCAAGTCAGCTTTGGCATCGCGGAGAAATTTGTCCGGCAGGCCTACATGAGACGTTGATTCACCCCGGTCTCGCAATTTCGCTTCGACTGCTAGCGAAAATATGGCCCTCGCCAAGGCTGCCGAATATGAGTTTGGCGCGACTTTCACCCAGTCATCGAGCTGCGACGAGTAGAAATCTTGAGGCGTGTCGAACGAGGCGAATGCGACCATCGCATTTATCTCGGAATGCGGATCCTGCTCGGCCTGTTTCTGATCGGCGTCAAGCTCCGCGCCAAGGCGGTCGAATTGATGCTTGCTAAGTTTTGCGAGAATTTCGAAGCGGTCAGCCGTGATCTTCGGCGGTGATTGGGACCATCCCACCGACCATGGAATGAGGGTCAGCGTGATCGCAAGCGCTGGAGCCAGAAGTATTTTCCGACGGTCATCTGACGACATAAACGCCTCCGCTTGAGCTATCGGCAGGCTTGCATCACTCGGCCTGATGCTGTCCGGGCTGCCATGCGGGAACCTCGCCATGCTGAACCTGCTTGGAATACTGAACTGATTTTTCCAATTGGTCGATGCTTGAGTCCTGCGGGAAAAGTTTACGGTAACGGGCGATTTCCGCGAGCGCATCGTCGCTACGCCCCATGTCCGCCAGCACCGATGCGCGATGCCAAATCACGACGGAATTTCCGGGAGACAATGCATCTGCGCGGTTGAGATCGGCAAGCGCCTTTTCATACTGCTGAAGCAGTTCATACATCTCGGCGCGATCCTCGTAATTCGGCCATAAATTTTCGCCCCGCGCGATGGCGGCGTCATAGGCTTTGATCGCCTGCTCATAGGCTGCCTGCGGCCCTTCGCCGCCTTCCATCGAAGCAAGCACGTATGCGCGATATTTGATTGTCCGTGGAGATTCGGGGAGCAGTGCGTGAGCGTGATTCAAATCGCTGAGCGCATTGTCAAATTGTCTAAGTGCGTAATATGCCTCGGCACGTTTTTGGTAGTAGCTCCAACTGTCGCCGGCTTTTTCAATCGCCTGAGTGTAGAATTTGACGGCGGCGTCGTATTTTTGCTGGTACAATGCCTCACTGGCCTGATCCTCGTCGGCGATCCCCTTGAGGTACTTGAGGCGCGGGTTCTGACCGACATACTTCTGGGCATCTTCGGCCACCTTCGCCATCGCCTCGTAACTCTGCTTACCACCGGTAATTTCATTGAGCCGTTTGGCAAGCGGACTCTGGCCGGCGGTTTTCTGCGCTTCCTCAGCGAACTTCGCCATCGCCTCCTCGGGTGTGAGTTGAGAGGTTTGGCCGGCGGATTTCATTTTTTCCTGGAGGAACTTCGCCATCGCTTCATCGGGCTTGAGCTGCGGATTCTGTGCGGCGAACTTCTGCGCGGCGGCCGCGAACTGCGCCATTACATCGGCCGTCACGAACTGCGCCATTTCCTCGCGGCGGCCGCACCACTGCGGTACAAGGGCTTGGATAAAATTGTATCGCGGCCCATAACAGGCGGGGCATTGAGCAAGTGCAGCATCGAGTTGCGAGATCATGGTTGAATAATCGCATTGCGATTTCCCATCGACGATCAAAATGTTGTAGGCAGCAATGACTTTGGGGTTTAGCTTGAGCGCCTGCCGAGCTTCTTGATCGGCTTGTGACAACAGCTCGCCCATTCGTTTAAAGCTGTCTGCGGCAACCTCGGTCGCGTAGCCGCCACCCCGGGCGTTCCAGCCTGCGCTACAGAGATACTCCGCATCCGCGGTGTGCGAAATGTACGAATTAGGCGAGGCTTTTACCCACTCCGCGAGTAGATCGCCGACCGTCGGATCCGCATTTGAGAATGTGTCGAATGCGTCGCCAACCTTTTCCTCCGCTGTTACACTTTTCTCGAATTCCTTCTGGTAGGAATCGATTTGAGCCTCCAGCTCCGTGAATTTGCGCTGGCTGAGCTCCGCCAGAAAGTCAGGGTGGGTCGTAGCGTCCGCCGCTGCTGCTACATTGATTAGTCCGCTTACGATCGCGATTGCGATGGTCAACTCCTGCCCAAATTTTCCAAGTGATGTCATTTTCGCGAACGCTTACTTGCGGCTGGCGCCTCAGCCGCCTTGTGGGCGCGGCTGAGGCGGGCTCATTCGCCAGAATCTGACTGGAAATCCGCCACAGTCCGCCGGGTTAACCAATTCCTCAATAAGATTATTGCTGTCCTGCGCGGTGATCTTTGCTTTAACCCATCGTGCCTGCGTGATGCCGTGATCGGAACAGATTTGATCGGCCGGGATGAGGCCGCTCACCTTCGGGTCGGGTGCGCCGCGCCATACCACCTGACCGGCCGGCAGGCTCGCGTTGCCATCGATTAGCGTGGCGACGTAATGGCGGCCGCCGAGCTTAAGATCAACGTCGATAACCACCCGGAGCGGCCCGCCGGGGTATGTCGCCGCCCAAATCCCCTCAAGGCGGCCGACTGGGTTGGACGCCTCACTTGGCGCTTGCGTACCGGCGGTCTGGCTCTGACCGATCTGGGGCGATTCCGCGGCACAGCCGGTAATCGCCAGTGAAATCAAAAGTGCCGCTATCGCGACTTTCATTCAGAGTCCCAACGAATCAGTCGCTGTATAAGGTTTTTCTCGGCGGCGGCCCGATTCGCGTGAACAGAACGGGGAAGCCGTGACAATCCTGCGGGCGGACCAGATCTTCGGTGAAATGGTCGCTGTCCTGAACGGAGATGCGAGCGGATATCCATCGCGCCATCAGGAAACCCTGATCCGCGCAGATTTGATTCACAGGAATCAGCCCGGGAACGTTGGCGTCGGGCGTGCCGCGCCATACCACCTGTCCGGCGGGGATATTCGCATTGCCATCGACCAGCGTTGCGACGTAATTGCGGCCCATCAGCATCGGATTGACTGCGACGGTTACCCGCAGCGGACCGCCGGGATAAGTCGCCGACCACAGGCCGTCGAGATGGCGGGCGGGGTTATACGGTGGCGGTGGCGGCTGTGGTGGCGCTGGGGGCGCCGCCGGCAACGTCCGACCGGGTTGAAATGATTGGGAACTGCACGCGGCAAGTGCCAACGGTAACGCAAGCGCCGCCAACGCAATTTTCAAACGCGACATATATCCCCTCCGGCTGTGGTGCGGGTAACCGCAGGCTCCTCCATCAGCGACAAATAACAGAGCCATCTTTTGGCCCGCGCGTCAACCGAAATGTTCGCGTCAGTGTGGTGGCAGGCGTGCGGGTTGAGGCCGTGTTAGAATTACGCCGCTTGGCCAACGATTTCATTGAGGCGGCGCGCGCCTATCACGAGACGACGAAGCACTCGTACACGAGCGTTCGGTCGTCGCCCCATTTCCTTGACTGGGACAACCGGCCGATGCCGTACAAAATCTATCCGGGGGCGGCGGCGATTGCGCTGCCACGCGATCTGAATCTGTCGCGAGTGCCAGCCCTCTCGGCTATCGATTCGGACGCACCGATCGACCCGGTATCGACTTGCGACATATCCGCCCTGACGAGGATTCTGTTTTGTGCCGATGGACTCACGCGGCGAAAGAGCTTCGACGGGGAGGAGTATCACTTTCGCGCCACTCCGTCGGCAGGCGCGCTTTACCCGATTGAGGTCTATGTCGCCGCAGCCGATGTTGCCGACGTGGAAGCCGGGCTCTATCATTTTTCCCCGGCCGACCTGCGAATGGCGGGGCTTAGGCGGGGTGACTGGCGGGAGTATATTGCGCGGGCCGCGGCTGCATGCCCATCGATCCTCCGCGCCCGTGCATTAATCATCTTGACCTCGATCTTCTGGCGCAGCGCATGGAAATACCGTGCTCGCGCCTATCGATATTGCTTTTGGGACGCCGGTACGATGCTGGCGAATCTGTTCGCAGCCGCCGCTGCGGAGGGGTTGTCTGCTGAAGTTATCACGGCATTCGAGGACCCCGCCTTGGAGCGACTGCTTGGAGTCGACGGCGAGCACGAGGGCGCGGTTGCCATTGTCGCGCTTGGCGATACTGGCGCGGCGGCAGGCTCATCGCCCGACGCCGCGCCGCTTGCATTGGAATCGATTCCGATTTCGGCGGGTAAGGTCGTTTACGACGCAATCGTGAATATGCATCGAGAGTCGCGTCTAGTTGAATCCGGCGAGGTACGTAAGATAGCGCGGCCGGCGATCGAGCCAATCGAGGAGCGACCCGATGATAAGCTAATTCATATCGCTTCGCTCTCACCGTCCGATTCGCTGGCGTTGGGCGAGACGGTAATCCGCCGCGGCTCGACCCGGGCGTTTGCACAAGCGGCGCTTCCGGCGTCCGAACTGGCAACGATTATGGCGGCATCGAATGGCCATCCTCGCTCCGATTTTCCGCGCCTGACCGATACCTATTTGATCGTCAATGCCGCCGATGGGTTGGAACCGGGTGCCTACTACTACAATCGAGTGGCGCGAGGCTTTGAATTACTTAAGGCTGGGAGTTTCCGAGGCGAGGCATGCTACCTATGCCTGGAGCAGCCGCTTGGGATGGACTGTTCGGTGCTGATCGTCTACATGGCCGATCTTGAGCGTGCGCTGAAAGCACTTGGCAATCGTGGCTATCGCGACGCGCACTTGGAGTCAGGGATCTTGGGTGGACGGGCGTACTTGGCGGCATTTTCGCTTGGCCGCGGTGCCACCGGGTTGACGTTTTACGACGATGACACGGCAAAATTCTTCGCGCCCCATGCGATCGGCAAAAGCCCGATCCTGATGGTCGCACTTGGTATTCCACGCTCACAGTCGAAAGCCAGATAGCGCCGAAAAAGACCGATTCTGGTCGTAATGATGATTGCGCGGCGGACGAATGCTCATTGTGTGAGCATTCGAGGTGCAAAATTTCATGATAATTCGCGAAACTCCACGAGATTCGGGTGGCATCAATTTTGCGGGTGTAATTTGGCAGGCCGATAGTTTGGCGACCAAAAGGAGGAATGTAGTTATGGTCGAGCAAATTTTGATGTCACTTCTGATGCTGGCAGTGGTCATGTTTTTGGAGTTGTTCAATCCAGGTAAGAGTGTCGTCGTTCGCTAACCCAAACTGCCGGGTTGCGGGTTAATCGCTGGCCCGCCGCCCGGCATCGCCGAATAGGTTCGGCACGGCCAGAATGAAATCCGCCGCGAGTGCCGCGCTCACTCCCCCGGCTCATCAGACGGTTGCGCGGCGGGCGAATGCTGCCAGCAGGGGCGTTCGTAGCGGAAACTTCAACCGCGATGGATCGGATTCGCAGGGCAATTTTCACCGCTCTGGGTAAAGGGGGGCGTGAGCGCGGACGTTTTTTTCGAGTGCCGGTTAACGGTGCTTGCTGCGCTTGTGGACTGACCGCGGGCGCCGTGTATGAAGGCTGATTTTGCCGAATTGGATTTGCAGGTGGCGCGGGCACGGATTGCCCTGTCGCTGCTTGCCATGCTTTCCGTCTATGTCGATCCCAGCACCGGGGGCGGCCCGTTTCAGCTCGATCGATGGCTGTGGCTGACATTCATCTGTCATTTGGCATACAGCGTTCTTACCTACCTTACTGTCAGCCAGTGGTTCGAGATTGCGATGCCGCAGGCGGCATCGACGGTGCTCGACCTGATCTTTGCGACGGCCGTCGCATACCTCGCGGAAGGCCGGACCAGCCCATCATATGTATTCTTCCTGTTTGCGATCGTCGCGGTCGGATTTCGAACCGGGTTCCGTGACACCATTCTGACGACCTCGGGCGGCGTCGCATTGTACCTTGCTGTGGCGATGGTTTCAGGTGGACTTGCGAACGTCTACGCAATGCGGGCGGTTTACCTGGGTATCGCGGGGTACCTGATTGGGTTTTTTGGGCAGGAACGCGTCGGCTACGAAGAGCGATTGCGCGAGCTCAAAGCAGAATCGCAGCGGCATACGATCGCGCGTGCGCTTCACGATGGGTACATTCAATCACTGGCGGGAATCAGCCTGAAGCTTGAGACCTGCCGGGAGCTTTTGAGTCGTGAGCGCGACGCCGACGCGAAGGCTGAACTGGCCGAATTGCAACGGTCGGTCAGCCACGAGTACGACGAGGTGCGCGGGTTCATTCGCGCGCTGGCCGGAGTCTCCGGTGCAATCAACAAGGATTCGGCTTTGACGGTCTCCGATCCGCAGTTGGCGGTGCGCGCAAAATTCGCAACCGACAGCGCAATCGGCGAGCATATTCTGCAAATCATTCTCGAGGGTTTGCGCAATGCGCGCCGGCATGCACAGGCGAGCCTGGTAACGATCGATGTGAGCCAGGCCGATGGAGGTGTGATGATCAACATCGACGACGACGGCGCGGGATTTCCCGCCGCGGGAAGTCCGCCGTGGGCGATAGCGTCACGCGTGGCGGAACTGGGCGGCGAATTGAGCGTTAATGGCGGAGGATCGACACGATTGAGAATCGTGATGCCCGGGGAGGGGCGGCGGTGATGGCGGTTCGATTGATGATCGTGGATGATCATGCGTTGTTTCGTCAGGGACTGAAATCCCTCCTCATGCTGCAGCCCAACATTGTCGTAGTAGGTGAGGTCGATCGTGCGTCGGCTCTCGATGATGCGCTTGCTGCCACGCCATGCGACATCATCCTCCTGGATTTGCAGATGGAGCGGTGGTTGATGGACGAAATCCCGTCGTTATCCAAGCGTGCCGCCGTGATTGTGTTGACGGCGACGGAGAGCGCGGCTAGCGGCGTTAAGGCGCTGCGGCTGGGCGCGCGCGGGCTCGTCCACAAGCGGTTTGCGATCGAAACCCTTATGACCGCGATCGAGGCTGTCGCGGAGGGGCTGGTTTGGATGCCGCCGATAGTGCAGGCCGAGTTTGCCGCGGAGGGCGGTCCGGCGGCACGGCAGCTCACGACGCGGGAAGCGGAAATCGTCCGCTGCGTCGCCAGCGGAATGCGTAACGGCGAAGTTGCAACTCAACTTTCGATCAGCGAAAGCACGGTCAAAACTCATCTCAATAATATTTTTCAGAAGCTCGCACTGCGCGATCGCATGGAGCTGACGCATTACGCAATAAGTTCCGGTCTCGTTGCCGTTCAAAATCGCGATCGTTAACGATCGCGATTTTTCCGCGTTCATTTTCGCTCACGTCCTTCGCACTGGTGTTCACTTGGCGGGCAGTGCCGCCCAAATGAACATGTCGAATTTTCCGCATTTTGGATTGGGTTTCGTGCGATGCGCGACTAATTGCCAAAATCAAAACTCATGGAGGATGAACCTCTCCATCGAAGGGTGTAGCAGGTCATCCTCTGCCGGTTCGTGATCGAATTTTCGCGTCAGGGGCACACGCCTTGCACTATTGGCGCATCGGGCGACCCTGCTGAAGGAGTAGTCAATTACTCTGCAAGCGGAGCCACACTGAATCTCAAGGAGCGAAGTAAAGTGCATAGCAGAGGAATGGTCGGCATATATCATTTGTTTAAGGAACGATGGGGCGACCCGGAGATCCGGCAGAAGGCCGGCTATCTCCTGCTGGGCAAAACCATCGGGCTTGCCGCGTTGTTGCTGGTGATGTCGAAGTGGTATTTGCCAACCGCGGCGTATGCTGACGCGGCGCCGCCGCTGCCGCCGCCGCACATCAATGCGATCAACACGGTGTGGACGCTGGTCGCGGCCTACCTGGTCTTTTGCATGCAAGTCGGTTTCGTGATGCTCGAAGCCGGATTTGCCCGCTCACGCGAGTCGGTAAACATTCTGGTGGAAGGCATCGCCGACACCTGCATCTGTGGTGTCACGTTCTGGTTGTGGGGATTTGCTTTTATGTTTTGCCCGGGTACGCCGTGGATCGGAACCACCGGGTTCATGCTCCATGGAATTCCCGATACTTACGGTACGACCGGAGTCCCGCTGCTGGCTTACTGGGTATTCCAATACGCATTTGCGGATACCTGCTCGACCGTCACGTCGGGTGCGATGATCGGCCGCTGCGATTTCATTGGCGATCTGCTCTACAGCGTCGGCGTCACCGGCTTCATCTACCCGATCATCGGACACTGGGCGTGGGGTCCGGACGGCTGGCTCGCCAACATGAACCCGATTCCATTCCATGACTTCGCGGGATCGACGGTGGTTCACACCATCGGCGGGACGATCTCGCTGGCCGGTGCGATTGTGCTAGGTCCCCGGCTCGGGCGGGTTTTCAAGCGCGACGGCGGTGAGCCGATGAAGCCGCATGATTTGATCATCGGCGCAACCGGCGGACTAATCCTCTGGTTCGGATGGTACGGCTTCAACCCGGGCAGCACGCTATCAGCGCTCGACGCACAGGGGATTGGCCGTGTTTCCTTTAACACCACTCTCGCTGCATGTTCGGCCGGTCTGACTTCATTGTTCTACTCGTACTACAAGACAGGCGGAAAATGGGACTTGGCGCTGACCGTCAACGGCTTCCTGGCGGGGCTCGTCGCGATTACGTGTCCCTGCTACTGGGTCGATCCAGAGGGCGCATTTCTTTTGGGCATTGGTGCCGGAATCGTCGTGGTGTGGGGCATCGACCTGCTCGAATACCTACGGATCGACGATCCAATCGGCGCGGTGCCGGTTCACATGGTTGCGGGAATTTGGGGAACTTTGTCGCTGGGATTATTCGCGGCGGGCAAGTATGGATCGCCGACTCCAACCGGTGCAGACACCAGCACGGTTGTGACCGGTCTGTTCTATGGAGGCGGATTGGGTGTGCTGAAATCCCAGATGATCGGGAGCTTCTCGATCACCATCGCAACCTTCGTTGTTTCAATGATTCTGATGTATTCGGTTGAAAAGGCATTCCGGCTCCGCCTTCCGACCGAAGGCGAAATCGAGGGTCTCGATATCCACGAGCATGGATTCCCGGCATACCCCGAGTACGTAGTAACCGGTAACGACGGCTGTCCAAAGACGATCGACGACGTTCCGGTCGGCAGGCGCACAAGGACCAAGCTACCGAGGATACCGATGCGAGAAGCGAGTTGAGTGACGGCGGGGCCAGCCTCAAACGAGGCTGGCCCCGCGTCGTTCACATTCGCCGTTTCCACAATTCGCGTTTGAAAGATCGGATGGCCGTCAGGCTGACCACGAATGGCAACATCTCCGGCAGAAGTTCAGTTTCCTGCACAGAATTTTGATCTGGCGCTGTTATCGGACGCCGGCACCGAGCGCGACAAGAACGAGGATTCCGCCGGCGATTTCGTTGAAAATGCCGACAGTGTTGTGTTTGCGGTCGCAGATGGCCTGGGCGGCTATGAGGGCGGCGAAGTTGCCAGCTCGATGGCAATCGAAATCACTCTCCGGACATATCGCGAGAGTCCGGCCGCGTGGGGGCCGGCCCGGCGGCTTTATCGCGCGGTTCAGCGGGCAAACATCAATATTCACAACAAGGCGCTTTCGGTTCCCGAGCTGCGCATGATGGGGACGACGCTGACGGTAGTCGCGGTGGAAAATGGAATGCTGTTTGCCGCGCACACCGGCGACTGCCGGCTTCATCTGGTCCGCGATGGGCGCATTACGCAGATCAGCAGAGACCACACCATCGTCGCCGAGCGAGTCCGAATGGGCCTGATGAGCGCGCGCGACGCCCGCGAGCATCCGGAACGTTCGGTCCTTGCCAGATGCCTGGGGCATGACTTGATTGCTTCGGTCGATCGCATCTCGATGCCGCTAGTTCAAGATGATCGCTTGATCCTGTGCAGCGACGGGTTGCACGGGGTGATCGAGGATCATGAGATGGAAAAACTCACAACTGACGTCGATGCCGCGACGGCCTGCCGTAGGCTGATTGACACCGCAAACCAGCGCGGCACACCAGATAATCTCACGTGCGTGGTGTTCAACATGCTCGCGCCGACCGGCCACAAGTCGGTAGTTGGATGGCGAGATCGGCTCCACGCGTTGCTTATCCGCCGGTGGGCCCCACGGCTTATCGCGAAACCATCGGCGTCCGTTGGCAGGCATCCCGATGGCAGATAACAACGGCGCCAACTCAAGGGGGGAGCGGCGAACTCTGACGGGGCTTATCACCGGTCCGCCGCGCGACGTAAGAGATCCATCAATTTTCCATTCGATGTCGCTGGTCGCCTTCCTGGCGTGGGTGGGCCTGGGTTCCGACGGTTTGAGTTCATCTTGCTATGGCCCGGAAGAAGCCTTTCTAGCACTAGGTCCACATCGCTACCTGGCGGCGTTTCTGGCCGTGCTGATGGCGCTGACGGTTTTCATCATCTCCGCCTCCTACTCGCAGACGATCGATCAGTTTCCAACCGGCGGCGGCGGTTATGTTGTCGCGACCAGATTGCTGGGCCGATATGCGGGTCTCGTTTCGGGCTGCGCATTAATCGTCGACTACGTGTTGACGATCTCGATCTCCATCGCCAGCGGCGCCGATGCAATTTTCAGCTTTCTCCCGCTGTCCTGGCTTTCATACAAACCGGAAGTCTGTCTTGCGGTCGTGCTCATGATGGTCGCGATGAATCTGCGCGGCGTTAAGGAGTCGGTATTGACGCTATTGCCGATTTTTCTCGCGTTCGTCGTGATGCACGCGACACTTGTTAGCTACGCGTTTTTTAGCCGGGCCGCCGAGCTTCCGGTCATCGCGCATGATGCCGTCCACCAGGTCCACGACGGGATTGGGACGCTGGGATTGTTCGCGCTGATAGTGATCTTCTTTCGTGCCTACAGCATGGGCGCCGGCACCTACACGGGAATCGAGGCGGTCAGTAATGGACTTCCCATCCTGCGCGAACCGCGCACCGTGACGGGAAAGCGCACGATGCTGTACATGGCGATATCGCTGGCCTTTATCGCCGGCGGCATCCTGATTGCGTATCTGCTGGCGGGGGTCGAGCCCCAAGCCGGCAAAACCCTCAATGCGGTTCTGTTCCAGAACCTGACTGCGGGTTGGCAAATCGGTGGCGTCGATATCAGTCTCCCGATCGTGACTTTTACCTTGATTACCGAGGGGGCGCTGTTGTTCGTCGCCGCGCAAACTGGCTTCGTCGATGGTCCGCAGGTGTTGGCGACGATGGCGGTCGATCGATGGGTGCCGCGGCGGTTTGCCAGCCTTAGCGACCGGCTGGTCAAGGAAGATGGCGTCCTTGCGATGGGTATCGCGGCGGCCGTGATGTTGATTGGCACCCGCGCGCGAGTGGGCATGCTGGTCGTGCTTTATGCCATCAATGTGTTCGTAACGTTTACGCTGTCGCAACTCGGGATGAGCGCATTGTGGTGGCGCGAGCGCCGCACCGAACCACGATGGGTTCATAAGCTGCTGGTTAACGGCATCGGCTGCATCTTTACGGCGATTATCCTGTTCATCACAGTCACGTTGAAATTCGATCAAGGCGGATGGGTGACCGTCGCGATAACGGGTGGCGTGGTCGCGATCTGTTTACTGATCCGGCGGCACTACGATCGTGTTAAGCAGGCAATCGATCAATTGGAGGTCGAAATACTGCCCGAATTGTTCACCGTGGCGGCAAAAGCGCCCAGCCCACGGAATTCATCGGCTCCCACAGCCGTGATTCTGGTCAGTGGTTTCAATGGTTTGGGCCTCACAACGCTCACAACGCTGGCACGCCTGTTCAACAATCAATTCCGAAATGTGGTTTTCGTCAGTGTCGGCGAGGTTGACTCGGCGCTATTTCGAGGGCCCGACGAACTTCGCCAATTGGAAACCCAGGTCGCCGACGACCTGTTGGAATACTGCCGGCTTGCAAATGACATGGGCTTCCACGCCGAGCTTCGCTCCGGGATTGGCACGGATGTCGTGTTGGAGTTGCGCCGCCTATGTTTTGAGGTGTCGCGCGAGTTCAAACATTCGGTGTATTTTGCCGGCCAACTGGTCTTCGCAGACGAGGTCAATCGCTTTTCGAGCAGATTCCTCCATAATCATACCGCGCTGGATCTGCTGCGATGGCTTCAAGTGGTTGGCTTGAGCTTGGTAATACTTCCGGTGCGCGTTGCGGCGGAAAGGGAGGATCGATTGGGATTGGCCGACGAACCACCGGAGGTCGCCATTGATGCATCCCCCTCGAGTAAAATGGCGTGCTGATCGCTCTCGAGCGCTGAACTTCGGTGCCGTAGCATCTCGCAGTAGTGACGTTTATGGCAAAATGACCGTGGAATAAGCTTCTGCTCAATAACTGCGCAGATTGATTTGAGCATCCATCACTAGTTCCCTGCAATATCCAACTATTGATTTACATTTTGCATGGCACTTGCCTTGCATTCTGCATTTTAGCTGTACTTTGCAGCATATCGGCTCCGTTCGCTGTCTTTGTGGACAGATCACGGCGAAGAACACGGGGCGATAATTCGTTGCCTTGAGCCTTAAGGAGGAATGATGGCAGAACAAACCGAAAAGAAATCGATGGTGCCTACCTTGGGATTAACCGGGGTCACCGTCAACGCGATGGCACTCATCGCCCCAGGCGCATTCCTGTGGATCACCTTTTTCGTACAGGCGACGTACGCGCCTCCGTCCGGCTTGGCGATGTGGGCCGGGATCGGATTCGCACTCGTGCTCGCGTATGCGACCGCGATTTCATATTCCGAGCTAGCCAAGCTCTATCCGGGCGCTGGCAGCTCATACCTGTTCGCTGAGCAGGCGTTCCTGTCCAAGACCCACGCCTACAAATTCGCCCGCATCGCGAAGTTCACGATCGGTTGGGCATCGCATCTCTACTACTGGATTTATCCTGCGGTCATGGTTGCGACGATGGGCGTCCTGGTCGGTTATATCGTTGGCACGCTAGCTCCCGACACGATGAACAACGCGATTCCCGGACCGATATTCATGGCGCTGGTCGCGATAACCTTCTCTTACGTTGTTGCGTACATCGCATTTCGCGGCGTGACGGGTGCAACCTCGGTCAATATCGCGATCAACGCGATTCAGATTGCCGCGCTCCTCTTTTTCTCGGCGTTGGCAGTTGCCTATCGGGTTGGGCATCCCGATGGCGCCACCGGCATGGCCCTTGATGGCACCAGCAAGGTACTTCACTACAGCCTGACGGGTGACACTCCCGCGCATCCAAGCGCGTGGTCGGTCATTTCGCCGCACAACATCAGCTGGACGATGCTGCAGGCGACTGTCGCGATTCTGCTGCTGGTCGGATTCGAGTCGGTTACCGCGATGGGCGAAGAGGCAAAGAATCCCAAGCGTGACATTCCGCTGGCGGTCATTCTTTCGCTCACCATCCAATGCCTGTTCTGCTACCTGATCGAGTATTTTGCCGCGAACTACTTCCTGAACAGCGCCTACAGCCTCAAGGACGCTCAAGGTTCTGCAGCGCCAATCGGCGACATGATGGTGATCATCGGCAATGCGCTACTTGGGGGCCACGGCCAGGCATTCATGCTGATCGAGGCGTTCACTGTATTTCTGGCGCTAATCGGTACGACGCTCTCCTGCATTAACACGGGAGCACGCGTGACCTATGCGATGGGCCGCGACGAGGAAGTGCCGGAACACTTTGGCCTGCTCCATGGGGACAACCTGACGCCGCATCGCGCGATCTGGACGCTGGCGACGATCTCGGCCGTCCTGGGCGCATTCGCCGCGCTAACCTACTTCACCGGTGGTTCGGCGCCGGATGACAAGACGATGGCGGCCCTGCCGCACAACTTTTGGTACGCGCTCGGCTTGGGATCCAATGCGACGATGACCAGCCTTCCCAACGGGTTGCTTACGGTAACGCTGCTTTCCAACTTCGGCACCTTCGTGCTCTACGGCCTTACCAACGTCGTCTGCATTGTGGCCTTCCGTGAGCGCGACGAATTCCACGGCTTCAAGCACATGGTGGTTCCGGTGTTCGGAGCATTTGCGAATTTCGCCTGCCTTGCGTTCTACATCATCGGTCCGATCGAAGGTCTTGGCAGCGTAAAGGAACCGCTTATCGCGCTTGCGCTGTCCGCGGTTTGGGGCATCTACGGCGCGGTCTACTTTGCGCGCAGTTCAAAAAGGAAGGGCAAGACTACTCTGGTTGCAAAGCCGGCCTGACCAGTGCGGAAATAAATCCCGGGTGGGCCGCACCCTAAGTCGGCCCACCCGGAAAATCAACCGGTACTATGACTGTACATTAGGCGGATGCCTAATGTGTGTGCGTGGATCTGAGCTTCTCCATCCAAAGTTTGGTGCAATATCCAACCTTCGACCTAGCATTTTGAATGGCATCCTTCTTGCGCTTGCCGAAAAAGGGGGCGTTAAGCTCGCGGACGGTAAATTAACCGCCGCGAATTGCAAGGAGGAAAGATGGCAGAGCAAACCGAAAAGAAATCGATGGTGCCCACGCTGGGATTGACCGGGGTCACCGTCAACGCGATGGCACTCATCGCCCCAGGAGCATTCCTGTGGATCACGTTCTTCGTGCAGGCGACGTACGCACCACCGTCGGGAATGGCGATGTGGGCCGGAATCGCCTTCGCGATCGTACTGGCTTACGCGACTGCGCTCTCGTATTCCGAACTGGCCAAGCTCTATCCGGGCGCTGGTAGTTCGTACCTGTTCGCCGAGAAGGCATTCTTGTCGAAGACCCACGCCTACAAATTCGCCCGGGTCGCCAAGTTTATTACGGGCTGGGCGTCTCACCTCTATTACTGGATCTATCCCGCCGTTATGGTCGCGACGATGGGAGTTCTCATCGGTTATATCACCGGCAGCATTTTCCCGGACTTCATGAATTCCTCGATTCCCGGCCCAGTGTTCATGGCGCTCATCGCGGTAATTTTCGCTTACGCCGTTTCGTACATCGCGTACCGCGGCGTGAGTGGCTCGACTGCGGTCAACCTGGCGGTCAATGCTATACAGATTGCCGCCCTGCTATTTTTCTCAGCACTGGCAATCACTTACCGCTTGGGCCATCCCGACGGTTCAACCGGGTTGGCGCTCGATGGCACCAGCAAGGTCCTGCACTACACATTTTCGGGCGACGCTCAGTCGCACGAGAGCGCTTGGTCGGTCGTTGCCCCGCACAACATCAGCTGGACGATGCTGCAGGCGACTGTCGCGATTCTGCTGCTGGTCGGTTTCGAGTCGGTAACTTCGCTGGGCGAAGAGGCAAAGAACCCCACCAAAGACATTCCGCGGGCAGTCCTGCTCTCGATCACGATCCAGTGCCTGTTCTGCTACCTGATCGAATACTTCGCCGCCAACTACTTCATGAACAGCCTGTACAGCCTTAAGGACGCCAGTGGCTCCGCCGCACCCATCGGCGACATGATGGTCATTATCGGAAACGCATTACTTGGCGGGCATGGCCAAGCGTTCATGTTGATCGAGGCGCTCACCGTATTTCTGGCGCTAATCGGTACGACGCTCTCCTGCATTAATACGGGAGCACGCGTGACCTATGCGATGGGCCGCGACGAGGAAGTGCCGGAACACTTTGGCCTGCTCCATGGAGACAACTTGACGCCGCATCGCGCGATCTGGACGCTGGCGACGATCTCGGCCGTCCTTGGTGCATTTGCCGCGCTCACTTACTTCACTGGTGGAGCCGCGCCGGATGACAAGACGATGGCGACCCTGCCGCATAGCATTTGGTACGCGATCGGATTTGGATCCAACGCGACGATGGTCAGTCTGCCCAACGGCCTGCTAACCGTGACCCTGCTATCCAACTTCGGCACCTTCGTGCTCTATGGCCTGACCAACGTGATCTGCATCGTGGCCTTCCGTGAGCGCGATGAGTTCCATGGATTCAAGCACATGGTGGTGCCGGTGTTCGGCGCATTTGCGAACTTTGCCTGCCTTGCCTTCTACATCATCGGTCCGATCGAAGGGCTGGGCAGTGTGAAAGAACCGCTTATCGCGCTTGCGCTGTCGGCGGTTTGGGGCATCTACGGCGCGGTCTACTTTGCGCGCAGCTCGAAAAAGAAGGGTAAGACAACTCTGGTGGCAAAGCCCGCCTGATCGCCTTGCCTGATTGAACTGCTCCCCTTGGGGGGTGGGCCGTGCCAAAACACGGCTTGCCCCCCTTGACTGTTTTTGTTGCGCGCTATTTCTTGATGGTCTGAAATCCGCCAAGCTGGCTGCCAATGGAACCGTTTCCCGCAACCCCGCCAGCTGCAGAACAAAAGTTCGATTTGGCGTTGTTGTCCGACGTCGGCACGCAGCGCGAGGGTAATGAGGACTCGTGCGGTCACGCCGTCGAGAATGCCGACAGCGTAGTGTTTGCCGTCGCCGACGGAATCGGCGGCTACGAGGGCGGTGAAATCGCCAGCGCGATGGCGATCGAGGTGACGCTCGAAGCCTTTCGCGACAGTCCTGCGGCCTGGGGAGCATCCAAGCGGCTCTACCGCGCCGTCCAACGGGCAAATATTGAAATCCACAACAAGGCCCTTTCGGTTCCCGAACTGCGCCGGATGGGTACGACGCTTACCGCCGTGGCGGTCGAAAAAGGGATGCTCTTCGCCACGCACGTTGGCGATTGCCGGCTGCACCTGATTCGCCGCGGCCGCATCTCGCAGATCACCAAGGACCACACCATGGTCGCGGAGCGCGTCCGAATGGGTCTGATGAGCGCCCGCGATGCCCGCGAACATCCCGAACGATCGGCGCTCCTGCGCAGCCTCGGCCAGGATTTAATCGCATCCGTCGATCGGATCTCACTGCCGCTCATCCAGAATGATCGGCTGATTCTATGCAGCGACGGACTGCATGGCGTGATTGAAAGTAATGAGATGGAATCGCTGGCACACGGTCTTGATGCCCACGCTGCCTGCCGCGCGTTAATCGATGCGGCAAATCAGCGCGGTACCGCTGACAACCTGACCTGCGCCATATTCACTATGCTTGCGCCGACGGAGCACAAGCCATCCGGCGGCTGGCTCGATCGCATCCGCGGGTTGTTCGGGCGGTAGGCTTACCCAAAAATCTGCAGCAGAACGAAATATACGCTCAGAAGGGCGATGCCCATCGGCACGCCGGTCCTTGCCCACTCGCCGCTTCGAATGCGCAGGCTGCCCGCGCTGATGATGTTCGCGATATTTCCCGGGATCAGAATCCCGCCTGACACAAGCAGGGAGATTATCGCCATTCGCGCGCGCGAAGGATTCATGTTGTGAATTTCCAGCGCGACCAGTGTCGAATTCTCCAGCGCCATCGACACGGTATTCCCAACATAGAGCGCGGCGTTGCTGAACCGCGCGACCATCACTCCTACCAGCTCGCCGTAGGCATTGCTGATTAGTACCAGGCCCGCGATAAAGGCGAAGACCTTGCACGCTTGAACGATAATGTCCCGGTTGGAGCGGAATACCAGCGTCCCCTCGCGGGGTAGCATCTTGCCTCCACGGGCGAATACGCCTGCGGCGATCGACGCCGCGATCACTCCGGGAATCACCCATGGCGCCAGCAGATACATCAAGCCAAAAAAGTCCATCTTCAGACCGTGCGCGGCCAGCGTCGCCAGCGGTCCTCCCAATGGTGTCAGCGCGGACCCCATCCCGATCGCGAAGCATCCGGCGACCGTCACTCGCACGCGCCGTTCGTCATCAAAGCGCAGGATTGCGATAACTTCGACCAGCAACAGCGCCCCGACGATTACGGTGACAACGCTCGCGAGCGCCGCGATCGCGAAGATCGCGGCCGCCGTTAGCGCAGGCCGCGGCACGCGCATTTCGAGGACTCGGATAGCCGCGTCGAGATCCGCCCGAACCAATCCGAACACCACGGCTGCGGCGATAACCGCTGCGCATATTCCCGCCGGTACGCGCATTGCCGAGATTATCAGGGGGACCGTGAACCCCGGTCCGATAATAGTCGCGAGCACGCCGAGCGAAAGACAGTAAAGTTCAAGATTGCGTTCGATCCGGATCGTCAAAACCGGACCAAAGACGAGTAAGGAAAGGATTATGATTGCAGCCGCGTGATGCATTGCTTGGCACCAGGCGATTCTTACACGACCGCCGATGCCTCGCGAGTATCTGAATCGGCCCCGCGCGCGCATGGCGGCATTGAATGGGCCTTGCGCAGGGTGTTAGTTTTCCGTGACCGCATTTTCTTCCCCAGACGGTCTTAGCGATGCGTGAAATCGGCGTTGGTGACACCCTCGACCAGTACAAACTGACCGAGGTGATCGCGCGCAGCGGGATGGCGTCGATCTTCAAGGCGATCGATCAGATCGACGGCAAAACCGTCGCGATCAAAGTTCCCTACACGCAGTTCGAAAGCGACGTGGTCTTTTACAGCCGCTTCCAGCGCGAGGAGGAGGTCGGCCGCCGCCTCGACCTTCCGGGAATCGTCAAAATCCTGACGCCCAAGCGTAAAAGCCGCGTGTATATCGCGATGGAGTATGTCGAAGGTATTTCCCTGCGCGCGATGATGAATCATGACGCGGTCACCACCGAGCAGGCGCTCGACTTTGCCCGCCAGATTGCCGAAACGCTGGTCTATATGCACAAGCAAGGTGTGGTCCATCGCGACATCAAGCCCGAAAATATTCTCATTACGGAAGGCGGCCACACCAAAATCATGGACTTCGGCATCGCCCTCGATGCGTCCGCACGCCGCCTGACTTGGTCGGGCATGTCTTCGACGATCGGCACACCCGATTATATGGCGCCAGAGCAAGTCTCCGGCCGGCGTGGCGACGCCCGGACCGACGTCTACGCGCTCGGCACGGTCCTTTACGAAATGCTGACCGGCCATCTGCCGTACTCGGGGCCGAATGTGTACACGGTGATGCGGGCGAAGACCGCCGATGACCCGCAGCCGCCAAGCGCGTTCAAACCTGACATCGACCCGCATCTGGAAGAAATTATTCTTCATGCAATCGAGCGGCAGCCTCGCTTTCGCTACGATTCGGCGGCCGCGATGCTCGAGGATCTCCGGGATCCGACGCGCGTCATTCCGGAAGGGCGTGCGCGGCGGCTTCATCCGCGGAGCCTCGCATGGCAGAAGGCGCGGCGAATACTCGGTTATGTAGGTTTTTTCGCGTCGCTGGCGGCGATTTTCGCCTTTCTGATTTGGCTTGCGAACCGTTACCCGGCCACGCCCAGTTCGGCGCGCCGGTCTTACCGAGGGCAGATGAAATGATACTCAGACGATTGCATCTGGCGGCTGCCGCGTTTGCCGCAGCATTGCTGTTCGCCGCTGACGCGCGCGCACAATCGGCTGCCTCCGCCGCGCCGGCGCTCGATCAGTCGCTTAACCTGGCTTGGCTCCTGATCGCGGGATTCCTCGTGATGTTCATGCAGGCCGGCTTCGCGATGCTGGAAACCGGTTTCACGCGTGCCAAGAACGCCGTCAACACGATGGCGATGAACATGATCATTTACCCGATCGGCATCATCGGGTTCTGGCTGACCGGTTATGCGTTCATGATGGGCGGGATCACTAGCTGGCCCTCGCTTGGCTCGGTGCCGATCCCGCATCGCGAGCTCACGATTACCATTGCCGGCCACCCGTTCGGAATCATCGGGCTGAGCAAATTCGCCTTGATAAACGTCAGCCACGATCCCGCAAGCCTCGCGATGTTTTTGTTCGCGCTGGTCTTCATGGATACCGCCGCGACGATTCCCACCGGCGCGATGGCGGAGCGGTGGAAGTTTAAGGCGTTTTTCGTTTACGGGTTATTCATGTCGATGTTCCTCTATCCGCTCTACGGAAATTGGGTTTGGGGAGGAGGGTGGCTTTCGCAGTTGGGAGTGAATTTCGGCTTGGGCCACGGACACATCGATTTTGCCGGCTCCTCGGTTGTGCACATGACCGGCGGCGTCGCGGCGCTGGCCGGAGTGATCGTGCTTGGTCCCCGCATCGGCAAGTTCCGCCGGGATGGCGCAATCGGTGCATTACCGGGCCACAATTTGCCGATGGCTGTAATCGGGACGCTAATTCTCGCCTTCGGATGGTTCGGCTTTAACGCCGGATCGACGCTGGCCGCGACAGATTCGCGGATCGGGCTGATCGCGGCGAACACGATGCTCGCATCGGCGGCCGGCGCGCTGACGGCGCTGCTTTTTTTGTGGCATCGCTTTCACAAGCCGGACATCGCGATGGCCTGCAACGGGCTGCTCGGCGGTCTGGTCGCGATCACCGCGCCGTGCGCATTCGTTCCGCCGGAATCGGCGGTTCTGATCGGAGTGATCGCGGGGCTCCTCGTGGTATGGGCGGTAATCGCGCTCGAGCAGCGCTTCCGCCTCGACGATCCTGTGGGCGCGATTGCAGTGCATGGCGTGTGTGGAATGTGGGGCGCGTTAGCGCTGGGAATCTTTGCCGACGGCAGCTACGGCGACGGCTGGAATGGAGTGGCGGGTCCGGTGCGCGGCCTGCTGTATGGCGATTTCGGCCAGTTTGCGGCGCAATCGATCGGGGTCATCACGAATTTCATAGTCGTATTCGGCTTGTCGATGATTTTCTTCATGATCGTCGAGCGGACGATCGGCAATCGTGTGCTGGCGGAAGTCGAATGGACGGGACTCGACGCGCTGGAAATGGGCAGCGACGCCTA
>DATKOZ010000051.1:0-28759 GCA_035524375.1 Binataceae bacterium (SeqCode)
ATGCCCAATCCGCTGGACTTCGGCGGCTCCCCGGTAACAGTGGCCAACGAGCAGTTCATCACGGTGAACAACACCGGCTTCACCAATCCGCTGGTGCTGCAGACGCTGAATTTGACCGACACGACACCGGGCTACACGGGAGCCAATGAGTTCGCGCTGGTACCGGGCGATTCGAGTTGTCCTAACGAGCCGACGGGACTTGGGCCGCAGTCGAGTTGCATCCTCGCGATCGCACTGACACCGGATGCGTCGCATGTGGGCGCATCGATCGCCGGGACGCTAGTAGTGACCGGTAACGCGACGACGAGCCCGCAGACAATCAATCTGACCGGATACGGAGTGTCCGGAATCACGGGCGACGGCGATTGCTTCACGGCATCGGATGGAAGCTGCGACGCGACGCAAAGCAAGCCGGGCTTCTCGGGCCAGTCATGCCTGATCGACTCCGGCACCTGCACCACCGGTTCGGGCCCCAGTTGCGCCTGCCAGTAGGCTGCTCGCTCACTTAAGCCATTTGAGACAGCCGGAATCCTCCAAGATCGGATCGAGCTTGGATTTATCCGCCACTGCGGCGTAGCGCTTGCGTAAAACTTCGTAAGATTTGGCGTGATACTTCTGCGGAGCTTGCGTCCACGTTCCGCCTTCCAGCGGAATCGAGAATTCCTTTGCGCCCGTGGCGACCGCCTTCGCATTCGCCGCGGTCCACGGGAAAAACAGTGCGCCGATTTCGTCCTTGAGCAGCGGCATCAGGGTTGGCGCAAGTTTGTCCCATGATTCAAAGCCGCCTTCGGCCTTCGGCGACAGCATCCGCTCCGCCCATGCCAGCGTGCGCGGCGCGGACTTGCGGATAATCGCGCCCGGAGTCGGATCGGTCGAAGCTTGGTAAATCTGCGAGTAGAGTCCGAAATCCGCAAACGCCGGCCGGCCGCCGAGGAGATAGTTCCTGCCCGCCAGGTGGCGTTCGAGAATTGCCAGCACCCGCAGAAACGACCGCTCGATTATTTCCTTTGTAGCGGCACTGGAGCCGACGAAGCTCAACCGCGGCACCATCCGCTGCTGAATCGTTTTCGTCATCTGGTCGAGCACGTCGCCTCCGGCGCCGGGCATCATCCCCTCCGCGATACGGCGCGCGCATGAGATCTGATCGGGCTCGTACCACCATCGATAATGGAACATCCACTTGTTGCCCCACTCGTCGCCGTACTCTTCGATCATCGCCGAGATGAAATTGAGTGCCGGGTCGGCGGGATGAATCGCCGGATCGGCGAAAAGCGGCTCGAAATGCTCGATGATCGGCGTCGAATCCTGGATGCCCTCGCCATCGGGTGTGATAATCAGCGGAACCAGCGGGAGTTTGGCGTGTTTGCGGAAGTCCTCTTCGTTCGACGCATTCCGAATGATCCACTCGTGGGGAATGTTCTTGTATCGAAAATATGAACGCGCCTTGACGGAATAAGGTGACAATTCCACGCCAAAAATCCGATAAGTGCCTGCCATCTGAGCGGTCCTCCTAGTATCACCGTACGTACGGCCTGAAGTGTCATCCGGCAGCGCAATCGCCGTCAACCCCGCCGCAGTCGCACAGTTTGCCAGCATCGGCAACTCTCGCGCTTTGGGTCGCATCCTAGTAGGTTCATCGAGGCAGCGGCGGCCGCATGCCGCGGTAAAGGAGCCTACGACGATGGCATATCATGGACTTGCGCTGGTCACGATTCTCGCGCTGATCGAGTATTCCGTGCTCGGCTTTATGGTTGGGCGCGCGCGCCAGCAGTTCGGCATCGCCGCCCCGGCGACGACCGGAAATCCGGATTTTGAGCGATACTTTCGCGTGCATCAGAACACACTGGAGTCGCTTGCCGTGTTCATTCCATCGCTATGGATCTTCGGAACGACCGTGAGCAACGCCTTCGCGGTCGCATTGGGATTGCTGTTCATTGCGGGCCGTGGCATCTACGCCTCCGGCTATATCAAAGACCCGGCAAAGCGCGAGCCGGGGGCAATCGTCACCTTCGCGGTCAACGGGATTCTTACCCTTGGCAGCTTAATCGCGTTAATTATCAAGGTATTGTAAAGCTTTCGCGGTTTACCCCGGCGTTCCAAGCGGCTAGAGTCGTTTGGCTTACGCTCGAACTAAATCATCAAGGAGTTTTCACCCATGGCTGAAGAACGCAGTGGCGCGGTAACGATGCGCGGCAATCCGATGACTCTCGTCGGCCCGGAACTCAAAGTTGGCCAGAAGGCGCCCAATTTCACTGTCGTCGCCAAGGGGATGGCACCGGCGACGCTCGACACTTTCAAGGGCAAGGTGAAGCTGATCTCGGCGATCCCGTCGGTGGACACGCCTGTCTGCGATATGGAGACGCGCCGCTTCAACGAAGAGGCCGCGAAGCTGCCGGGCGACGTGCAAATCCTCACCGTCTCGATGGACCTGCCGTTCGCGCAGGGGCGATGGTGCGGCGCGGCGGGCGTGGACAAAATCACGATGCTTAGCGATTGGCGCGCGGCGGACTTCGGAAAAAACTACGGTACGCTGATCAAGGAGCTGCACCTGCTGGCGCGCGCGGTGTTCGTCGTGGACAAGAACGACAACGTCGTTTACGCCGAGTACGTGAAGGAAGTCGCCAACCAGCCCAACTACGAGGCCGTGCTCGAGGCCGTGAAAAAGGCTGCGGCGGCATAAGCATGGCTCGCGGACCGGCGCGCCGCGATCCGCACGCCTTTGCCGACGCGCTCAAGCGCGGTCTGTACGAGGCGATTTTTCGCCGTCGTGACATCCGCGGCTTTACGTCCGATCCAATTAGTGATGAGGTGCTGGCGCGCGTTCTGACCGCCGCACACCATGCCCCCAGCGTCGGTTTCACACAGCCGTGGGACTTCGTCGCGGTGCGCGATATCGAGCGGCGCCGGCGCGTTCGCGCGGTCTTTGAGGAAGAGCGCGAAAAAAATGCCGCGCAGTTCACCGGCGCGCGCCGCGAAAAGTTTTTGTCGCTTAAGCTGGAAGGAATTCTCGAGGCGCCGCTCAACCTGATTGTCACCTGCACACCGGAACGCTTTGGCCCGGGCGTGCTGGGCAAGACTTCCATCCGCGAGGTCGAGATCTACTCGTCCTGCCTTGCCGTGGAAAATTTATGGCTTGCCGCGCGCGCGGAGGGGCTTGGCGTGGGATGGGTAAGCATCCTGCGCAATGACGTGCTCGCGGAGCTATTTGGCATCCCCGGATCGGCGATACCGGTGGCATACCTATGTATCGGATACGTCATGGATTTTCCCGACCGTCCGATCCTGGCGACGAAGGAATGGGCCAGCCGGCTGCCGCCGCGCGAATTGATTCATTTCGAGTCATGGAATGGAGGCGGTCCCGATGCGGCCGCGCTCAATTCGGCTATCGACGATCCCGTAATTTGGCGAGAAATCTTTCCAGAGGATTCGCCCGACAAACCACCTTCGCGAAAGTGAAGGGAGCAGTCCTTGCCCCGGGTGGGACAGCCGCTCCTCAATTGATCGTCTTGCTCACCGTGATTGTGTAGTGCACCCTGCGTTGCCCGGCAATCCCATCACTGCATTCCAGATTACAGTAATGGCGGCACCGTGACGTAATTACTCCAATAGATTTCACCCTTGTGGCGAAACCCCACCCTGAGAGTCAGCGATTTGCTGGACGAGGTCGCCGAAGGGATCACTATCGGAACAGACCGCCCTGGTTGGATCGCTATTTTCGCTGTTGAACCGTATCCCGTCAGGACTTGGTCTTCGAATACTTCCTCACTGCTGTATAAAAACACATCTTCCCCTCCAAATACATACTCGGCGCGGTCACTGAGGTTCGTGATCTTCGCATTGAGACGAAACGAAGCAGCTTTGTTTCCGGGAAACGCTCCTATCAAGGAAGCGGGATCTACGGAAATCTCCACCTTAAAGAGGGGGCTGCTTTTCGTTGACGCATCCTTCGCCCATGCCGTGCCGTAAATCGAGAATAGAAGGGCGAATGCCAGCGCGATTCCGGTTACAGATGACATCCCTGAACTAAAATCCCGCACATTGTTCCTGCTTCTTAGCCGCTGAATTGCCGCCACCGGAAATCGACGAGTTGTGCTGACATTGCAGATTCCCGTTTGCGGTGTTGTTAAAAACCGCCGTCGCGGCGCCATTATTATTGAGTTGCAAATTGCCGCTCACAGTATTGGCAACAACCGATATCGCGCCGGAGTTATTATCCGCCCGTACGTTTCCATCAATCCCATCTCCGCCACATAGCGCCGTGCTGAAGGAGCCAATCTGCACATCGGCACCGCTGATATGAACTTGGAGATTTCCGTTCACGAACGCGTCGCAAACGTAGTTTGGCGTCCCGGTCGCCGGAAGGTTTTGTACTTGAAGGTTTCCGTCGATCCGTGCGTAGGACGCTATCGTGAACCCGTTGCCGCCCTGAATCTGCACATTCCCGTCGACGGCGACCTCGAAAAGCGCCAAGCTTCCGCCTTTCACCGTGATGTTTCCGTTAATCGTGCCGTTGGCGAAGGTGCAATTCTGGCCCGCCGACACGGTGATGTTGCCGTTGAAGGTTCCGGTGAATTCACCGTCACAAGAGTTCCCGGCGATCAAAATCTGCGTCGCCGTGGGCGGCGCGCCACCGACCGGCAGACCGTTAACGCTCGTGACAGCGATTCCCTGGAAATCGCTCGTGTCGTTCACACTTGTCACGGTAATGCCGCCCGTGCCGCTTCCCGGATCCGGTGGAAGGTCGCTTGCGGTTACCGAAGTGCCCCCACTGGTCCCATTGAAGGTGCTGCGCCAACTAAAGCATTTCCCAAGGCTCTCTGGTGACCCACCGCTGGCCCCGACGAGGCAGGTCATAAATGCCAGATAGCTGTCGAAAGGATTCGTCAGTATGCCTCCGCAGCGACTCGCGATTACATTTTGCGCGGCGCTGGAAGTTCCTCCCGGGAACAAACAGGGATCGGCAGGAGCGTCAAAAAAATTGAGCGTAGTGGCGGCTCCCGCGGGGGGTTCCTGCGGAGCTAGATTTGGATCCACGATCAGCGCGCCGACGCGAATGACCGGGGTCGTGTTGGTGGGGTCGTAGTAGAATGGAAAGGTGTTCCACCCTTAATTATAACCTCCTGGTGGGGGATCGGGAAAGGGCGGAGAGAACTGCGGGAAAAACCCGGCCCAAAGCGGGGCAAAGCTGGCGCTAAGCAAGGAGCTTGGATATGGCCAATGTTCGATCGTCTGCTGCCAATCGAAGTTATCGAAACTACAGACCGTCGCGGCGTCTAGAAGAGTGGAGGGTGTGCCAGAAATGCCTAGCGTGCTGGCGTTGCTCAGCGGTGTAAAACTTGCCGTTATCATTGACCCGCTGGCGAACGGACCGGATAAAGTGGAATTGAACGGATGGATCAGCTGACCGCACGGAGTTGCCGTATTGAGCTGGCTGGCCAAGGAAAAATAGCCGGTTCCGCCGTGGGGCTGGATCGGAGTGATAAACGCCACCCCTCCGGTGGTGGAACTGTTGATATTTGGGAAGTAGGCATTTGGGCCGCCATAGCCGCCGTTACTTTTATCCTTGGAATTGTTAGCAATTCCCTGAAAGCCATTAACGCCATCGCCGTTGAACGAGAAGATCGCATTGCCACCGTTCGTATCCAATCCCAGTCCGCCAACCGGCAGGCTGCTGTTATTGACGACACCCACCAGAATATCGTCGCCCATCTGTTCGAGGATCGTCGGTCCCGGGCAGCCAGGGCCGGCGCAAGGCGAGTAGAGGCTGTCGTACGGCAATACATCGGTGGAGGCCACCGTAGCGCCGGAATCCGTAACCGTGATGATTACGCTGCAGTTGTCAGAAGAACTGCTCGAATTCATCCGATGATTCGAATTCTTGCCCTTAATGGGGTTTCTCGCCACGATCGAATTCGGCACAACGTACGGACAGATTTGAGCCTGTGCTGGCACCGCTGCCAAGCCGATCGGCAGCGACATCAGCGCGAGCGATACTACCACCGCACGTAACGGGATAGAAATCGCAAATTGCAGCAACCTAACCATCGCGAACCTCACCACTGGTTGCGGATATTGAAAAACGCACCGGAATAACCG
Source organism: Binataceae bacterium (SeqCode) (assembly GCA_035524375.1). Taxonomy (GTDB): domain Bacteria; phylum Desulfobacterota; class Binatia; order Binatales; family Binataceae; genus Binatus. Next base: position 6,097 of record DATKOZ010000051.1, read on the forward strand.
GCACACGGGGCCGAAACACCGCAAACCTAGCTCTTTGGGGGGGGGCGCTTGTCAACGGCTGGAGTATATCGCGCACTGCGGACGATGACCGCCGCGCCTTGCGAATGGCCGCGCAGCATGATGCGATCATCGGTCGATTCAGAAAATCGCCATGGGCCTGTTGGAAACCACTCTCAAAGATATCCGTCCGCTCGACAATGAAGCGGCGTGGGCGGCCGACGCGCGCCTTAACCTGTTGACCAAGCCGCCCGGCAGCCTGGGTTACCTCGAAGAGATCATTCGCCGTTACGCCGCGATTCGCCGCGACAACGGCGCGAAGCTGGGCCGCGGCGCACTTGCGGTTTTCGTTGCTGACCATGGTATCGCGGAAGAAGGCGTCAGCGCGTTTCCGCAGGCGGTCACCGCCGAGATGTTGCGCAATATCGCCAGCGGCGGCGCCGCGATAAGCGTGCTCGCGCGCCGGTTCGGTTACCGGCTCAAAGTGGTCGATGTCGGCGTAAAAATCGACACGAGCGCGAAACCGCTGGCCGGCGTTACCTATCGCCGAATCGCCGCTGGAACGCGCAACTTTTTAAGCGCGCCCGCGATGACGCCCGGCGACGCCGTGCGCGCGATCGAGGCCGGGATCGTGACCGCCCGCGAACTTGCCGGCGACGGCGCGACGCTGATCGGAATCGGCGACATGGGAATCGCCAACAGCACGTCGGCCGCTGCGATTCTATCTGCGCTCGGCGAAGTCCCCCCTGCCGCGATCGTCGGACGCGGCACCGGGCTGGACGATGCCGGTGTGCGCCGCAAAACCGAGGTCGTCGAGCGCGCGCTCGAACTCCACAAGAGCGCGCTTTCCGGCGGAGTCTCGATTGTTGCGGCGATCGGCGGCTTTGAAATTGCCGCGATGGTGGGCGTATGCCTCGGCGCTGCCGCGCTCAACGTCCCGGTCGTCGTGGACGGATTCATTGCGACCTCGGCTGCGGCGGTGGCCGAGCGCATCCAGCCGGGCCTGTTCGATCACATGTTTTTCAGCCATCGCTCCGCGGAGGGTGGCCATGCGCTGGCGCTCGAACGGTTCAAGGTTCGGCCGGTGTTGGACTTGGACCTCAGGCTTGGCGAGGGTACTGGTGCGGCAATCGCAATGAACGTAATCGAGTCGGCACTTGCGCTGTTCCATGAGATGGCGACGTTCGAAAGTGCGGGCGTGTCGGGCAAAGTGCGATGAGCGACATCGAGAGCGACGGGCGGAGCGGAATTTTCACCGAGCTTCGACTCGCGATATCGTTTCTCACTATAGTCCCGGTAATTGACGAGCAGCCCACGTCCGAGGCCGCGGTCGCCCGATCGTTCGCATGGTTTCCGATCGTCGGATTCATGATCGGCGCGGCGCTGTGTGCCGAAGACAAATTGCTTGCATCCATCTTTGGCCAGACGATCCGCTCCGTCCTGATCGTTCTTTCGCTCACGATCCTTACCGGCGCGATTCACCTTGACGGCCTTGCCGATACGGCAGATGCGCTCGGTGCGGGATGGAACCGCGAGCGCGCGCTGGAAATACTCCGCGACAGCCGGGTCGGAACGTTCGGCGTAGCCGCAATCTTCTTCGACCTTTCGCTTAAGGTTCTCGCACTCGCGACACTGGCTGGGCGCCATCGCATGCTGGCATTGTTTATGGCGCCGGGAATTTCCCGGATGTCCATGGTTATCGTCGCCGATAGTATCGAGTATCTGCGCACCACTGGAGCGGGCACTGCGTTGGTCGGAGGCGACGAAACGCGCCGCTTGATGCGCGCATGCGTAACGGTGGCGGCGGTATTGTGCCTGACACTGTCGATCCGAGGGCTGGGCGCAACAGTTATCGCGATGGCGGCGGCCCTTATGATGCGCTCGTTCTATCGCCGATGGCTGGGCGGAGTGACGGGCGACTTGATTGGCGCATGCGGCGAGATCGCAGAAATCGCCGTGCTGATCACGTTCGCCTCGTAGTCATTTCACTTTGACTGGAATGCCGGCGACCATCAGCGTCACCTCGTCGGCGGCCTGTGCGAACTTCTGATTGGTCCATCCCAGGAGATCGCGAAAGCGGCGTCCCATTTCATTATCCGGCACCACTCCGGCGCCGACTTCGTCGGTTATCACGATAATCGCAGGCGGCATTTCCCGGGCCGCATCCGTAAGATGTTGCGCTTGCTCCAGAATTGCTTCGTCGGCGGTGTGAATCGGCATCAGATTCGAGATCCACAGGGTCAAGCAGTCAAGTACGATGACATCGGCCTTGTCCCTCAGCTTCGCGATCGCGTCGGCGATATCGATCGGCTCTTCGATGGTGTGGAATTCCGCAGGCCGGGCGGCGCGATGATGCGCGATTCGCGCCGCCATCTCATCGTCGCCAGCCTGCGCCGTCGCAATAAAGTATTTTCTCGCGTACGGCGCGGCAAGCCGGAGAGCGATGGCGCTCTTGCCGCTGCGCGCTCCGCCGGTTATCAGCGTGACTTTTGACATTGGATTTTCCAGCGTACACGAATCCGCCGCGCGGTACGAAATTTCTTATTCAGCCAAAACGATGTTGACACGGCGGGGCGCCTTGAGTATCTATCACCGCCAACCCGATGTCTGGGAAGCCGGTTGAAATCCGGCGCTGCCCCGCAACTGTACGGGGGGACGACGGCCCACGATGCCACCGCGATCGCGCGGGAAGGCGGGCCTGAGGACGATCCCCAAGCCAGGAGACCGGTCGGGTAATTTTATCGTCTGCCTTCCGCGGGGAGGGTGGCCTCAAGCGCCGTTCAATTGAGGCCCGATCCTTCGATGCGTGAAGGGTCGGGCCTTTTGCATCGCGCTCGATCCCGCCCGCCCGTGCTGGCCGACGGAACTCGGAGGGAGTTCATGGGCCGGATATTTGGAACGATCGTTATTGTCGGCGCGTTAGGTTTGATTTCCACCGCGGCCGCCGCCACGGACAATTCCGCGGCGCAACCCGCCGCCACCGTATCCGCGGCAAAACCGCCCGCGAAAAAAAACGCCTCACCCGCCAAATCCGGCGCGAATGCATCGAAGCCAAAGAAGGAAGAGGCGCGGAAACTCGAACCGATCGTCGTGACGGCGACGCGTATTCCGCAGCCGCTCTCCCAAATCGGCACCACAATCACGGTGGTCGATGATTCCCAAATCGAGGCACAAAAGATCGGGCGCGTGGAAAACGTGCTGCGCGAAGTTCCCGGCGTTCAGGTCACCCAGAGCGGATCTCCCGGCGCTGTCACCGATGTTTCGATTCGCGGCGGAACACCGTCGCAAACGCTGGTGCTGCTCGACGGCGTTGAGGTCAATACCGGAGCGACGGGACAATTCGATTTCTCCACACTTACGACCGACGCGTTGGATCGCATCGAGGTACTGCGCGGTGCGGGCGGATCGCTCTATGGCTCACAGGCGATTGGCGGGGTCGTGAACGTGATTACCGAGGAGGGCGAAGGAGCGCCGCACTATTCGCTACTGTCGGAGGGAGGCAACCGAGCCACGCAGCGTCAGGTCGCCACTGCCGCCGGCGCCTACGAGAACCTCGGCTACTCGGCGGCGCTGTCGTATTTTTCGACGGAAGGGTACCGCCCGGTGAACGACAATTCCGATTCGCTCTCCGGCTCAATGCGCCTGGACTACCACCTTGACGATGACACAACGATTCGCGGATTTGCGCGCTACATCCGGTCGAATGTGAGCCTGCCCAATTATCTGGTTTTTGGCTTTCCGTCGATTCCGCTCGATCCGACCGCTCATCAGCGCGATGAATTCATGCTGTTCAAGGGCGAAATGGAGCATCATTTCAGCGATCAGTTGATGGCCCGCGCCAGCGCATTCTATGTACGGCAAGACCTGCGCGTGAACGCGACGCCTTTTGAGGGCAGCAGCTACTTCGAGAATGACTCGGTACCGGACGAAAATCGCGGCGGAAATTCCGAAGTCGTTTACACCTGGGCGCCGGGATTTCGCACACTTGCGGGATTCGATTTTCTCGACCAGTGGGTCCGCTCCGGCAGTTATTGCAGCTTTTGCGATCCCAATCCGCCTTATGGGGTGGGCACCAGTGAATATACGGCACGCCGCCAGGAATATGCCGGTTACATGGAGCAGGAGGGCAGTTTCTTCAACGGCCACCTGCTCGGAACGGCGGGATTTCGCGTGGATGGGAATAGCCAGTTCGGCAAGGAAGTGAGCCCTTCATGGTCGGTGGCGATTCCGGTCGACCAAATCGCGACCACGTTTCGTGGCAGTTACAGTGAAGGATTCCGCGCGCCATCATTTGATGAACTGTACTATCCAAATTTTGGGAATCCGAAATTGAAACCGGAAATATCCAGCGAGTACGACGGCGGCTTCACTACGAACTTTGGCGAGCGCGCAACATTGACTGCGACCTATTTTTCCCGCCGCGTGCATGACTTGATCGTGACCGTACCGTGTACGGTCGGCCCCGGATGCGTGTTTGGGACGGAAGCTGGAAATGCCGGACGCGTCGACGTTCAGGGCGTCGAGGTCGTTCCGCAAGTTACGATTGCGAAAGGGCTTATCTTCGGCGGCAGCGTGACGACGCTGGACGAGACGCACGCCAATTCCAATGGTTCGACGGCCCAGCCACTACGTGTTCCAAAACATTCCGCGACAGCGCTTTTGCAGTTCGACCGGCGTGCGGTATTCGCTCCGGACGACCGGGTCGTGGCGAATGTGAGTTACGTATTCGTCGGCGATCGCGACGACATCACCACCAGCGATACGATCGCCAATCATTCGGCCTACAATCGCGTCGACGCAACGGCATCGTATGCGATTGGAAGGGCATTTCGATTTCTGCAAAACGAGGAAATTTTTGCGCGTGTATCGAATATGTTCGACCGCCATTATTCGGAAGACTTCGGCTTTCCGGCGCCACCGGTCAATTTCGTCGCTGGCGTGAAGCTCGAATTCGAGTAATCGCCGCCTTGCGTGTTAAGATCGCGAAGCCATGGAACTCCGGCGTAATATCCCCAGGATTGTAGTGGCTGCGACTGCCAGCGGAGTCGGGAAAACGACCGCGGCGGTTGCAATCATCGGTGCGCTCAAGGCGCGTGGACTCAAGGTAGCGGCCTTCAAATGCGGGCCGGATTTCCTCGATCCCACCTACCATGAAATCGCGGCTGGAAAGCCCTCGCACAATCTCGACGGCTGGATGATGGGGCGCGCAGCCGTCGCCGGGACATTCGCCCGCACGGCCAGTGACGCCGATATCGCGGTGATCGAGGGGATGATGGGATTGTTCGACTCGGCGGCGCCCGAGAGCGAAGAAGGATCGACCGCGGAGATCGCTAAATGGCTGAGCGCTCCTGTCGTTCTGGTGACCGACGCCTCCGGCGTCGCGCGTACAATCGCCGCCGTCGCCGCCGGATTCGCACGATTCGATCCGGCGGTTGCGGCCTGCGGAATGATTTGCAATCGCATCGGCTCGCGCGGCCATCTCGATCTATTGCGGGAAGTCAAGCCGGAGATTCCAATCGTCGGAGGCTTTCCGGCTCAACCAAAGATCGCATTTCCGGAGCGGCACTTGGGTTTGATGCGAGCACGCGAAGCGGAGGCAATAGGCCCAATTGCCGAATGGTCACGGTTGGCGGAGCAGTGGCTCGATATCGACGCGATCCTCACGCTGGCAAGGTCGGCGCCGGAATTGGAGAGTACAAATGAGCTTGGGACGCCGCCCGCTAATCCGCGATGCCGAATTGGCGTCGCATTCGATGACGCCTTCCATTTCTATTACGAAGACAATCTATACCGGCTCCGCTCGCTCGGCGCCGAATTGGTGGATTTCTCGCCGAGCCGCGATCGCGCGCCGCCCGACGTCGATGGCCTGTACTTTGGCGGCGGATATCCGGAGGCGTTGGCGCGCGAACTTTCATCGAATACAGCGATGCTGGAATCGGTGCGCGCTTTCGCGGCCCGCGGTGGAATCGTTTACGCGGAATGCGGCGGCCTGATGTATTTATCCGGCGGCATCAAGACGCTGGATGGCATGCAATGGCCAATGGCCGGACTGATCCCGGGTGTCGCTGTGATGTCCGATCGGTTGCAGGCGCTAGGCTATGCCGAGGTCGAGACGAGCCGCGATTCCATACTGGGTCCTGCGGGCGCACGCTTTCGCGGCCATCAGTTCCGGTACTCGACGCTGGAAGGCGCAGGCGCGGCCTCGGAAATCGACTCTGTGTATAGCGTGGCGCCGCGATGGGGCGGCGCGCCATTTGCGGAAGGCTATCGGCGCGGCAACGTGCTTGCGTCTTACGTCCATGCGCACTGGGCTTCCAATCCCGCGATCGCCGAATCGCTGGTTCAATCCTGCGTCAACTCGCGCAATCGCCGAAAACGCGGCGCTGGCCAATAGATTCAATTCTCCTCGGCGGCGAAGCAGCGAGTAAAGATTGCGCGAATTTTTTTGCGATGCACTTCCAACTGGCGCAATAGCCGTGCCGCGCCATCGGGCTGGTCATAGCCCATCCGGCGCGCCAATGGCTTGAGTGCGGCTGGCGCGGTTGGAATCGCCCATGCCGGCTGATCGCTCTCGATTCGAAGCCGGTTTTCCAATTGCGACAGGAATGCGTAACCGGCGGTCAAAGCGCGCGCATCGGCGGGCGTAACAAGTTTCAGCCGTCCAATCGCCTTTAACAGGCCGGCGGTATCGCGGACCCGCAACTCCCGATGGTCACAGCCGTGCCGTAGCGCCATCATCTGCACGATGAATTCCACGTCGACCAGGCCGCCGGGGCCCTGCTTGATATTCAGCCGATCTTTGTTTTCGACACCGATCTCATGTTCCATTCGCGCGCGCATCGCGGCGATTTCGGCGACTTCCGCGGGTGCGAGAGATCGCCCGAACACAAATTCCTGGCGGGCAGACTCGACCTCCTGGCCCAGTCCCGCATCGCCGGCCACCACACGTGCGCGAACCAGTGCCTGCCGTTCCCATACCGCCGAGCTTTGCCGATGATACGCGCGAAATCCGTCGAGCGAGGTTACCAGCGGACCGGCGTTGCCGGACGGACGCAGGCGCAAGTCGAGCTTGTATGCATACCCCTCGCGCGTGCGCGATTCGAGTATCGCGATCAGCTGTTGTGCAATTCGCGAGGCGACTTCCCGGCTTGCGGCGGCGACCTCCGCATGATCGTCGTAGACGAAAATCAAATCGAGGTCGGAATTATAGGACATCTCGCCCGCTCCCAGCCGGCCCATCGCAATCGCGCACATTCGCAGCGTATCGGGAATCGCCGTGCGCTCGCGCGTGCGCGCGGTCGCCAACGCCATTGCCTCGTCGAGAACGGCCTCCGCCAAAATCGACAGCTCGCCTTCGACCTCGTCCAGCCTAAGATCGCCGGCCAGATCGGCAATCGCGATGCGTAGAAATTCCTGATGGCGAAACGCGCGGATCGCGTCCAGGCGTGCTTCGAAATCCGCGCAGGCCGCCACCAAGCCGGCCAGCTCTTCGCGCAGTTCCTTGAGCGAGCGGTGCACATGCGCAAGATCCGATCGCACCAGCGTGTCGAGCATGTCGGGATGGCGGACGAATATGGTCGACAGATATGCGCTGGAGGCGAACAAACGCAGGAGAATCCGACGGGTGGCGGGATGCTGTTCGAGCAGCTCGAGAAAAGAGGTGCGCGCACCCGCGGCGGCGATGAACGCGGCCAGGTTCATGAGCGAAAGGTCGGGATCCGGCAGGCGGCTCATTTCGTCGAGCAAGATCGGTCCAATACGCTCGATCAACACGCCCCGGCGCCCGCTTGCGGAGGCATGCGTTGGCCCGCGCACGAGCAATTCGAGGTGCGGCGCGCTCTCCTGGGGCCGCTGAAATCCCATCGCGCGAAGGCGCAGGGCCGATGCCGCGGGATCGCCGGCGTCACGCCATGCGGCCTGAGCAAGGGCGGGTGCGGTGCGATTTGCTTCGTCGCCTCCGCCGGCCAGCGTTTCGCGAAATTGTATCGCGACCAGATCGCGATGCGATTTCAGCCGCTTCGAAAACTCGGCGACCGCGCCGGGCTGCTTGCCGAATCCCATCCGTGCCGCCAGTGCGCGCATTCCCGTTTCGCTTGCCGGGAGAGCGTGAGTCTGCAGGCCCGCGACCACCTGCAGCTTGTGTTCCACGTCGCGCAGGAACAGGTAAGCGGCGGTCAATTCCTTTGCCCGAGCCGAAGACAGGTAGCCCAGCACTTCCAGCTGAGTAAGCGCATCGATCGTTCCGGCGATTCGCAAGCGCGGATCGCGACCCCCATAAATCAGGGTGAGCGAATGCACGATGAATTCGAGTTCGCGGATGCCGCCATATCCGAGTTTGACGTTGCGTTCGACCATTGCAGGCGCGCTCAGCTCCCGCTCGATCCGGCGTTTCATCCCGCGCAGGTTTTCGAGGGTTTCGAAATCGAGGTAACGCCGAAACACAAACGGCGCGACCTCCGACAAAAGATGCCGTCCGATTTCGAGCGCCCCCGCCACCGGCCGGGCGCGCAGAAGCGCCGCCCGCTCCCAGGTCTCGCCAAGGCTTTGGTAGAAGCCGATCGCGCCTTCGAGCGGTGTTACCAGCGGCGATGACCGGCCACCGGGCCGAAGGCGCATATCGACCCGAAAGCATCGCGCGGACAAGATTTCCGTCACCGCCTCGCCCAGGCGCGCGGCAGTTTCCGCGGCCCGCGGCGAGTGCGCCGAATCGATCAGATAGATCAGATCGATGTCGGAACTGAGATTAAGTTCCCTCGCGCCCAATTTTCCCATCGCCAGCACGCAGAAGCTTCCGGCCTCGGCGGCACGATCCCCCATTTGGCGCGCGGCAAAATCCAGCGCCGCGCGAATGCATTCGTCAGCGAGATCCGACATCGCACGCGCGGTGCCGGCGACATCAATCAGCTTAAGCAGGTCGGCGATGATAATCCGGGTGAACCAACCGCGCATGAATCGTCCAAGCGCGGCGGCCCCGGCGGTACGGTCGGGCGCGTCGATCGCGGGGGATTTCATTTTGGCGAACCGCGGCCCGTCCGATACCGCGCGAGCGCCGAGGAAAACGTCGGCCCATCCCGGTCCCAAGAGCGAGAGTTCAGTGGCAACCACCTCCGATGAGCCCAAACAAAAGACCAGATCGGAGGTTGCCGCAGGATCGGCAAGCACCCGCCTGAGTAAGTCATTGAAATCGTCGGCAAACTTGAGCAGGAAGGCCAGCGCCAGCTGTTCGTCAGGCGCGCGATCCTTTACTGTGGCGATAGCCCGCACGGCCAAGCCCCGGTCGCCAAGGCGATCATGCAGGCGCTTGGCCAGTCCCTCAAGTTCCGGCGGTGCCGCTCGGCGGGATGGCATTAGAGGACGATAACAGAGCGGGTTGATGCTGCGCGATTGGTCGTCGCGGATGGGTGAGTGAAGTCAGGCGCCTAATTTCGGCGCAACCGAGCGAAAACCTTAGACCTTTCGTACCGCGGGTTTCTTGCGATGATGGCTCTTTGAGGAAACAGCGGATGCCGATGAGTGTGGCTTTTTCGACGTATGTGCGCGGGCCAAATCGCATTTGACCTTGGGAGGACGAATTGCGGCCTCATCCGCGATTCCAGGGAAGTATTTGTCCTCGTACCGATGCACCTGCATTGCGGCCAGAAACTCGGCGTAATAGTTCTTCACTGCAAAGCCAAAATGTGGGCCGTTGTAACGGCGAACCATCTGGCAGTAATCGCCGTTGTAAATCGACGCGGCTCGCGCGACACCCGAACTGCCGTAGTTGTAGGCGGTGATTGCCAAGGGCCAGTCTCCGAAGGTTTCGTAATTAGCGCGAAGCAGGCTGGCGGCCGCCCGGGTTTCGCGGGCCGGATCCAGGCGGTCATCGTGATAGCGGTTGATCTTCATGTATTTCTTGCCGGTGTCGCGCGTGAACTGCCAAATTCCAACCGCGCCAGCACCCGAGCGCGCCCGGCCCTGAAAACCGGACTCGATCTGTGCAAGCGTCACAAGTTCAGGGGGCAATCCGGCGTTGCGGAAAACACGCTCCATCGTGGTCCGGTAGTAGCGCGAACGCAGCAGGCCATTATGAAATTGCTCGCGCATCCCTTCCTGAACGCGCAGGTTTTGAGCCGCTGCCGCGAAGGCGCTCGGCGATTCGCCCTTGAACATCGCTGCCACGCGCCGATCCTCATACGTTACCGGCCCTTGCCCGCATGCCAGGCGATTTAGCATGTCGCCGTATTTGGCTTTGAGGTAGGCATTGGTCCACTCGATGTCGTCGCGAGTCGGCATCCCCTCGCCGGGCATGCGATAAACTTGATAAATGCGCCATACGTTGTCGCGATCCATGACGATGAAATCGCGTTCGGAGTAGGCGGTGAAGACATCAACCCAGAACTTGACGTTGGGCTCGATGGTCGCCGGGCGCGGAAAGGTTCCGGTAGCGGATGCAAAGGCTCTCGGCGATGCGACAAACACGACCGCCGATACCAAAGCCGCAAGGACGACCTTGGTCCAACACCGGTTGATTAGGAGCTTACCGCCTCCCACGTTTTTCCCCAATTTGGCCTGCGCCCGCACGGTCCCCCCTGACCGGCTGGCCCACAGCTCCCTTCAGTGGAGCTTATTTATGGAATAACCCCGCGCAGTCTGCTAGTCAACACAAGCCGAACCAAGGGTTTGGGAAAATAAATTGGCAACCCCTCGGAAACACTGGACAAACGCTGTCAACCGATTTCACGCCGGCATCGCTGTTTGCCTCGCGATTGCATTAACAGTTGTGATCGGATGCGGTCACAACGCGACTTCAGCATCGACGGGCCAGTTCAAGGTTGCGCTTCTCACGCCCGGATCGATCAGCGATGCGGGATGGAACGCGGCAGCATACGACGGTCTTCAGCGCATTAAACAGCAGCTCGATGCTGACACGGCGCTAGTTCAAACCACATCGCCTGCGGATTTCGAGGACGCCTTCCGTGACTTTGCAGGACGCGGATTCAATCTGATCTTCGCCAACGGATTCGAGTACACGGATATTGCCCTGAAGGTCGCCCGGCTTTTCCCCAAGACCGAATTTGTGGTGGCCTCCGGCAGCGCGTCGTCGGAAAACGTTGCATCGCTGACATTTCGGATTGAAGAAGCGGCCTACGTCGAAGGAGTCCTTTCGGGCGAATTGTCGAAGAGCGGCATCGTTGGCGCAATTGGCGGAATTGAACTGCCCGCCATCAAGCTTACCTTCGACGGCTTCAAACGGGGTTTTTTGTCGGTCCGTCCCAATGGTCGCGTATTAGTGAGCTACACCGGCAGTTTCGACGATGTCGGCGCGGCCAAGGAAGCCGCGCTAGCACAGGTTGGACGCGGTGCTGATTTGCTCGTCCATAATGCCGACGCTGCCGGATTGGGCGTCTTCCAAGCCGCCGCGCAGGCGCATATTTACGCTTTCGGCGCCAATCGTAACCAGAACAACGTGATGCCGGTAGTTGTTATTGCCAGTGCGGTGACCGATACGCCGGCTGCATTTCTTTCAATCGCGCGCGAGGTCAAGGCAGGCAGCTTCCATCCCGCAATGATTGAAATGGGAATGAAAGAGGGGATGGTCAAGGTCGTGTACAACGACCAGCTCATCGCGAAAATACCCCCTTCGGCCTTGGCACAGGCGAATCAGACCGAGCAGGAAATCATCGCAGGTAAGATCGCGTTTCCAGCGCTCCCCCCGGAGAAATAAGCGGTTGGCGGCGGGCTTGACAAGTTAGGTCGAATCGTTGTAATTGAGAATCATTCTCAGTATCAGGAGCGTCCGTCTTAATGAGAGCCAAATTAACCGCCGCCGTTTCAACTGTCGCGATGATTGTTATGCTCGGTGCGTCTGCGTCCGCACTGTTCGCCGATGATTCTCCCGAAATCCGCTTTCAAGGCGGCAGGTTCGAGCCGGCCGTGCTGACCTTGCCGGTAAATACCCCGACAAAACTAAGGGTAGTGAACGCGGGCGACGCCGCAATCGAATTCGAGAGCTTCGAGCTCAACCGCGAGCGCGTCGTTCAGCCGGGCCAAGCAATTACGGTTTACATTCCCGCGCTTGGATCGGGCAGCTACGGCTTCTTCGACGACCTGCATCACGCGGTCCCCGCTGGAAAGATTGTCGTTCGCTGAGTCTCGATGCGTTGGCCGGCAAGGTTGTTTATATCGGCCAGCGCGCTTGTCATCGCGGCCCAGTTGATTCGTCCGGAACGGGTTAATCCTCCCGTGCACGGTGATCTGTCCGCGCCACCGGCAATCAAGGAGATGCTTTCTCGTGCCTGTTACGATTGCCATTCCAACCAGACCAAGTGGCCTTGGTACAGCGCGATCGCTCCGATGTCTTGGTGGGTATATCGCGATGTGGAAAGGGGGCGGCAGCCGCTTAATTTCTCCAACTGGAGCGATTATGCCGCGGACCCCGGAACAATGAACGAAAAACTGGATAAGATGGCTAAACTGCTCGATAGCGGCGCAATGCCACCGTGGTGGTATCGCGAATTGCACCCGGAATCACGGCTCACCTTTTCGGATCGGGACGCTATCCTGCGCTGGATTGGCGTGGCGCGGGATCCGCACGCCCAAGCCGATTCCGTTTACTACCCGGAGCCTTCCCAATGATTTGGCGCTTTTTTTGTTTGACGGTATTCCTGCTGCTTGCCGCATCAAGTGCGATGGCTCAGGTCGATCCGTGGGAGTTTGAGGTTTATCCGGCGCAGACGGTGGGGAAGGGGATGATCGAAGTCGAATCGTTAAATGGGTTCGTACCCAAGGGACATTCTCAAGGCGATGATGGCACCTCCAGCGGCGATTATCCCAGCAATTTAATGTACCGAACGGCGATCGAGCTGACCTACGGGTTATCCGACCAAGTCGAAACCGCAGCCTATTTAGACTTGGCGCGTCCCAATGGGGCAGGTGCATTTCAATATGCCGGTTCAAAGTTCCGGCTGAGAGGCAGCTTGTTCGAACAGGGCGAGATGCCGGTGGACCTTGGCTGGTATGCGGAACTGGAATGGCATCGCACGCCCGAATTTGACGACAATCAGCTTGAAATGGAATTCCGCGCGATCGTCCAGAAGGATGTTGGACCGCTCTCAGTCATAATCAACCCAACCTTCGAAAAGGCGATTTTTGTCGGTCCAAATAAGAACAAGGGGTTTGAATTTGGCTATGCCGCCGGTCTCTATTACCGGTATCTGCCTTGGGTTTCGCCCGGCTTGGAATTTTATGGTGGCGTCGGGTTAATCGACGACAATGATCCGCTCAGCCAGCAGCAGCATTATGTATTTCCCGTCCTGTATGGAAAATTGCCGGGCGGAATCGAGTACAGTTTGGGCCCCGGGATTGGCCTGACGAGTGGCTCGGATAGCGTGGTCACAAAGCTAAATCTTGAACTGGAACACTTCGTCGGCTCGCTCTGGTGAGCGCACAAACGACTTACCGGCTTGCGACAATTGGTCTGACCTACGGATTCTGGTTGAAGCTATTATCCACTCCGCTGTTATCGTGAAAACTGCTGGACGGAAACCGATCGCCTTGATCGAGTCCCTTAGATTCGCCAAACCGCTGATCGGTGTTACCGAATCTGTCGCTGGCTTCGGCGAACCGGTCGGAACCGCCACCGCCGCCTCCACCACCACCGCCGCCTTGCTGAGCAAGCCCGGACTGTTGCGGCCATCGCGACGATCCTCCCGCACCGGCTGAGCCGCCTGCACGCGATTCGAAGTCGCCGCCTCCGCTTCCTCCGCCCGACGCGGAGCCAGCACGTTCGTCCCAGCTTTCACCTAATTTGCTTGCGCCCCAAGTGCCCCCGGAATTCGAATTTGAAATGTCAAATGCCGGGGATTCATTGGGAACGCTTGCCGCACCGGCTTGGGCCCCGGTACTGGAGGAACTCGTGACGGCCGCATATTCGCCCATTGTCTGCGCCTGAGCATGGGGCGCAATCAACGTGACTGCGGCAATTGCAATCGCAGGAGCGGCTAAAAGTACGATTTTCATGGCGTTCAACCTCCGCGTAGCCTGGCGAAGTTTCCTACGATTAGTGTAGCCATCGCGGCACCGATCAAGCAACCAGCCCTTTGGGGCGTGCTTGAGACTCACCGACGGGTGCCGTTAATCTGGCGTTGGAACCATTGATGCCTGGCATCGAAGAAATCGAGATTCCAAAGCGCACCGGCCTGCTCGACGCTACCATCCGCGTCCCCGGTTCCAAGAGCCTCACCAATCGCGCGATGGTCCTGGCGGCGCTGGCGCAAGGGCGCTCGGTTCTCAACTCGGTTCTATTGAGCGACGACACAAGCTTTATGGCAGGAGCTCTGCGCTCACTGGGCTTCATCGTCGAAATTAACGAGGACTTCCGGCGCATCACGATCGGCGGCCTGGGCGGCACCATCCCCGCGCATGGCGGCGAGCTTTTCGTCGGCGGGGCGGGAACGGTAATGCGGTTTTTGACGGCGATGCTCACGCTCGGTGAAGGACGCTTTCGAATCGACGGAAATCAGCGAATGCGCCAGCGGCCGATTGGCCCGCTACTTGACGCGATGGAACGGCTCGGTGCCAGCGTTTATAGCGAACGCAACAACAATTGCCCGCCTGTGATCGTGGATGCTTCTCGCGCGCGCTTCGAGGGCGGCGAAACCTCAATTGATGCACGGGTATCGTCGCAGTTCGTTTCCGCGATGCTGATGCCGGCGCCTCTATGGAAGCAGGGCCTAAAACTGCGCGTGATCGGCGACGCCGCGCGCCCGTTTATCGACATGACGCTGCATCTGATGGAAGCCTGGGGCGCTCAGAGCCACGCCGAAGGCGATATCCTGGCGGTACCGGGCGGCCAGTGGTATCGCGCGCAGCGTTACGAAATTGAGTCTGACGCCTCCAGCGCCGGATACTTCGCCGCAGCGGCGGCGCTGATTGGCGGAACGGTTCGGCTTGAAGGATTGTCGTCGAACTCGGTGCAGGGCGATACAAAATTCTTGAGCGTCTTGCAGCGGATGGGCGCGCGCGTGAATTGGCAATCAGGCGGCGCGGATGTCACCGGCACCGGCGATCTCGCAGGCGTGGATGTTGCCATGAGCGGCATGCCGGACATGGTGCCGACGCTGGCGGCGATTGCCCCGTTTGCCTCCTCACCCACCACGATTCGCGGGGTCGGATTCATCCGCCATCACGAAAGCGATCGCATCCGCGCGCTGGCGACCGAACTACACCGGCTGGGCGCATCGGCGGAGGAAACCGAAGACGGTCTCGTAATCCAGCCCTCAACGCTTCATCCGGCAGCGATCGAGACCTACGACGATCACCGCATTGCGATGAGCTTCGCAATCGCCGGGCTCAAGCTAGGTGGCGTCAGGATCAAGAATCCCGGCTGCGTCTCCAAGACGTTCCCGGATTTTTTCGAGAAGTTAGCGTCGCTCGCGGATAAATCGGCGAACTAGGTATTAGTGTGCCGCCGGTTTGCCCGATGCCGCCTGATTGCGGGCGCGGGCGAGCTGCAGCGCTTCGGAAGCCGCCGCGTAGTCGGGATCGTAGAAGCTCTTTTGCGAGAGTGCCTCATCCGCCGCCTGCTCCTCACGAGCGGCTGAATTGGCATCGATCGTTTCAGGCGCATCGGCGGCACCGGCGAGAACCGTCATTTCGCCGCTTCGCACTTCGGCTAGCCCACCGGATACAACCCAATTCTTCATCGCGCCGCCGGATTGCTTAGCCTCAAGCAGGCCCGGCACCAGAGACGTAATGAAATCGGTATGCGCCGCCAGCACGCCGAATTCGCCAAGCGGGCCCTTGGCAGTGACCTGCTCCGCCACACCGTCGAAGACTACGCCGGTCGGAGTGATGAGCTGGAACTTGAACGTATCGGCCATCTCAGATTATCGCGCCTCGCCTCGTGCGAGCCGCTCGGCCTTTTCGCGGGCCTGATCGATTGTGCCGACCAGGTAGAACGCCTGCTCGGGCATATCGTCGCACTTGCCGTCGAGAATTTCCCCGAATCCGCGCACGGTTTCCTTGCGCGCGACGTATTGTCCCGGGATGCTCGTGAACGGCTCGGCGACGAACATCGCCTGCGACAGGAACCGCTCGACACGGCGGGCGCGAGCAACGACGAGTTTGTCCTCGGCCGACAATTCTTCCATTCCCAGGATTGCGATAATGTCCTGCAGATCCTTGTAGCGCTGGAGAATTGCCTGAACGCGGCGGGCGACGTTGTAGTGATCGTCGCCGACTATTTGCGGATCGAGTACACGCGAGGTCGATGCCAGCGGATCGACCGCCGGGAAAATCGCCTTTTCGAAAATCTTGCGGTCCAACGCGGTGACTGCATCCAGATGGGTGAACGTGGTCGCCGGCGCGGGATCGGTGTAGTCGTCGGCGGGGACGTAAATCGCCTGCACCGACGTGATGGCGCCTTTCTTGGTCGTCGTGATGCGCTCCTCGAGTTCGCCCATGTCGGTGCCCAGCGTGGGCTGGTAGCCGACGGCGCTCGGCATACGGCCCAGCAGTGCCGAGACCTCCGAGTTGGCCTGGACGAACCGGAAGATGTTATCCACGAAGAAGATGACGTCCTTGCCCTCTTCGTCGCGGAAGTATTCTGCAACCGTAACGCCCGAGAGCGCCACGCGGGCGCGCGCTCCGGGGGATTCATTCATCTGGCCGTAGACGAGCGCGGTCTTCGCGATAACGCCCGACTCGGTCAATTCGCGATAAAGGTCGTTGCCCTCGCGCGAACGCTCGCCGACGCCGGCAAACACCGACACGCCGCCGTGCTGCTTGGCAACGTTATTGATCAGCTCAAGAATCGTGACCGTCTTTCCGACGCCTGCGCCGCCGAACAATCCGATTTTTCCGCCGCGGGCATACGGGCAAATCAAATCGATCACCTTAATGCCGGTTTCGAGGATTTCGGCTTCGACGCCCTGATCGGCGAACGTGGGAGGATCGCGATGGATCGGCATTTTTTTGAGCCCGGTAATCGGTCCGCGCTCGTCGATCGGATCGCCGGTGACGTTCATGATGCGGCCCAGCGTACCCGGTCCCACCGGCACTGAAATCTGTGCGCCGGTGTTGGAGGCATCCATGCCGCGCACCAGCCCGTCGGTTGAATCCATCGCGACGCATCGCACGGTGTTCTCGCCCAGATGCTGCTGGACCTCGAGCACCAGGTTTCCCGCCTGGTCGCTGATCGACGGGTTGGTTACGCGCAGCGCCGTAAAGATCGGCGGCAGCGAGCTGTTCTGGAACTCGACATCGACAACGTTGCCGAGGACCTGGCTGATTTTTCCGGTGGCTTCACTCATACGGAACACGCATGTACATCGCCGGGCTTAAACTAGTCAAGGTGAGGTTCTCCCGCCTCGCTCGCTCGCCTCAGCCGCGCAGGGCTTCGGCTCCGCCGACGATGTCCATCAACTCCCTCGTAATTTGCGCCTGTCGCGCGCGGTTCATTTCAAGCGTAAGCGACCCGATCATCTCGACCGCGTTGTTGGTCGCACTGTCCATTGCAGTCATTCGCGCTCCGTGCTCGCTGGCTTCGGCTTCCAGCAGCGCGTGATAGACGGTTGCCTCAAGATATCCACGCAGGATGACCGGCACCAGTTCGGCACGGCTGGGCTCGACCAGGTAGTCGATTTTCGCGGTCTCCGTCTTGGATGATTCCGATTCAGCCGGCGGCTCGACGGGCAGCACACGCTCGTAAACCGGCGTCTGGGTCAGGGCGGATTTGAAACTCGTATAAACCACGGCGGCCTCGGAAATTGCGCCCGACTGGTACTCCGAAAGCATCCGTGCCGCTATGTCGCGCGCCAGTCCGATCGTCGCAAGGCGCGGCTGATTGTCCACTCGTGCGGCCGCAACCGCAACGCCCGACCGTTTGAAGTGATCGGCAGCTTTTTTGCCGACGGCGAACAACTCAACTTCGAACCCGGCCTTGGCCGTATTGCGCCGGGCTTCATCGCCTGCGCGCAGCAGATTGGTGTTATAGCCGCCGCACAGGCCGCGGTCGGAGGCGACGATCACCAGCAACGAGCGCTTTGCGGCATCCTCACGCGGACCGGCCGAGATTCCCTCCGAGGTAAGCACCGAATCGGCGACGCGCTTGAGCGCCTCGCTGTATGGAATCGCGTTGGCCAACGCCTCCTGCGCGCGGCGCAGGCGCGAGGCTGCGACCAGCTTCATGGCGCGCGTGATCTGCTGGGTCGACTTGACCGACGTGATCCGGCGCCGGATTGCCTTGAGCGATGCCATCGTTCCGGACTACGCCGCTTTTCCGCTCTGGGCTTGGAATGATTCCAGGAACGATTCCAGTCCGGCCTTAATCTTCTTTCGCAGGTCGTCGGTCAATTCGCGCTTGGTCTTTATTTCAGTCATCACATCGGCGTGGCGTGCGTCGAAATGCGCGTACATCGCCTTTTCGAACGGCCGGATCTGATTGACCGCAAGCTTGTCGAAGTAGCCTTCGTTACCGGCGAAAATAATCAGAACTTCCCGATCGAGCGTGAGCGGTTCGTACTGATTCTGCTTGAGCATCTCGGTCAGCCGCGAGCCACGGTTGAGCAGCCGCTGCGAGGCTGGGTCGAGCTCCGAGCCGAACTGCGCAAATGCCGCCATTTCGCGATACTGCGCAAGATCCAGCTTGAGCGTGCCGCCGACCTGCTTCATCGCCTTGGGCGCGGCGGAAAAGCCGACGCGCGAAACCGACAGGCCGACGTTAATCGCCGGGCGAACGTTGGAGTTGAACAGGTCGGCGTCGAGAACGATTTGGCCGTCGGTGATCGAAATAACGTTGGTCGGAATATAGGCCGACACGTCGCCCGCCTGGGTCTCGATGACCGGAAGCGCGGTGAGGGAGCCGGCGCCCATTTCGTCGCTCATCTTGGCCGCGCGTTCGAGCAGCCGCGAATGGAGATAAAAGACGTCGCCGGGATACGCCTCGCGGCCCGGGGGACGGCGCAGCAGCAGCGACAATTGGCGGTATGCTTGCGCGTGCTTGGAAAGATCATCATACACGAGCAGCGCATGGCGGCCCGTGTCGCGGAAATATTCGCCCATCGTGCAGCCGCTATAGGGCGCGATAAATTGCAGCGGTGCGGCCTCCGAGGCGGTCGCCGCGACGACCGTCGTGTATTCCATCGCGCCGTAACGCGACAGCTTTTCGACGACTTGCGCCACGGTCGAACGCTTCTGCCCGATCGCGACGTAAAAGCATTGCACATTCTGCCCGCGCTGATTGAGGATCGTGTCGATCGCGATCGCGGTTTTTCCGGTCTGGCGGTCGCCGATAATCAGTTCGCGCTGTCCGCGTCCGATTTGAAGCATCGAGTCGATCGCCTTGATTCCGGTCTGCATCGGTTCCTTGACCGGCTGGCGGCGGATGATTCCAGGCGCCTTGATTTCGATGCGGCGCGTTTCGGCGGCCTTGATCGGTCCCTTGTCGTCGATCGGCTGTCCCAGCGAATTGACGACGCGGCCGAGCAGCCCCTCGCCCACGGGGACTTCCGCGATTTTTCCGGTGCGCTTGACCTCGTCGCCCTCTTGAATCGCCTGCGGATCGCCGAACAGCGCTGCGCCGACGTTGTCCTCCTCAAGATTCAGGACCATGCCATAAATCTGATGAGGAAATTCGAGCAGTTCGCCAGCCGCCGCGTTCTGCAGTCCGTAGATGCGCGCAATCCCGTCGCCGCATGAAAGCACGCGGCCCGTCTCGCGCACCGAGATCGAGCCCTCAAAGCCCTTAATCTCGTTCTTAAGTATCTCGCTAATTTCCGATGGTCTGATTTCCGCCATAGCTTTTGTCTCTGTTCCGTCTTCGTCCCCAACTATCCAGCCAACCGGCGCCGAGCCTCCGCGAGCCGCGTGGCAAGGCTGCCGTCATAAATTTTCCCGCCCAACTCGGCGGTCACACCGCCCAACAGGCCGCTGTCAACCTTTACGGTTGGAATAATCTTCTTGCGCGCTATCGCCTCTAGTCCGCTGGCCACTCGAGCGACCTCCGCATCCGACGGCTTGACCGCGAATGTCAGCGTGGCGCGGGCGCGCCCAAGCATTTCGTCCACCTGCGCCCGATACGATTCCGCGATCGCGCCGATCTCGGCGATCCTGCCGTGCCGCGCAAGCACCACACCAAATGATCGCAACGGAAAACTCAGTCCAAGCCGTTCCGCGATCTTCGTCATTGCGTCCTGCCGCGACTGCACCGACAATTCGGGCGAGGCCAGCCGTTCGAGCAATCCGGGCGTTTCGATTGCGGCGGCGAGCCGATCGAGTTCGCCGCCCCATTTCTCCTCCTGGCCCTTTTCCGCCAGCTCCAATAACGCACGCGCGTAGCGCTTGGCGACCCGCGAACCTTTCATCGCCGCGCCTCCGAGCCGAGCTGATCCATGAACCCGTCCAGCAGTCGGCCCTGATCATCACTGCGGAACTGTTTCGATATCAAATCGTGCGCCAAATTTGCCGCCGTTCCCGCAAGGCGCTCACGTACGCGGCGACTGGCTGCCTCTGAAATCGCGCCTGCGGTAAGTTCAGCATCGCGGCGAATTCGCTCGGCGGCGGATGCCGCCGCCTCGCCGACGCGGCGAACCTGAAAAGCCGTCTCCTCATCAAGCTCAGCCGCAAGCGCTTTGGTCTCCGCCTCGATCGCCGCGATTTTGGCGGACGCTTTGCCGGCGAGTTGCTCCGCCTCGGCCAGTGCGCTTTGCGCGCGCGACAGGCCTGCACGAATCGTGGCCGACCGATCGACCAGGAATTGGCGTCCCATCGGGACCGCAAAACGCTTCATCAAGAATGCGAAGAGAACAAAGTTAATCGCGAAGAAGGTGAGTACCAGCCACGAGCCTTGCTCCTCGGCTTGGCCCTCCGCGGCAAACGCGATATGCGGCGACAGCGCGGCGATTGCAACCGCCACGGTGATTATCGTCTTTTTCATCAGTTTCTCGCGGGCGGTGTGCCACCCTGATCGAGCGGGCGGCCCAATACGCGATGGGCGAGTTCGCCTGCAAGGCTCCGTCCCATCCGCTCCAGTTCCTGCTCCGCGCTCTTTAACTCTTCTTCAATTTTCGCCCGCGCCGATTCCATCGAGGCGTGCGCATCGGTCTTGGCAGCTTCTATCACTTTCGCGGCGTCGCTCTCGGCTTGGCGGCGTCCAGCTTCGCGGCGTTGAATCGCCTCGCGGCGGACATCGCTGAGACGCTTCTCATGCTCCTCGTCGGCGACTCGCGCGTCTGCGATCAATTTTTCGGTGCGATCGTTCAGGTCCTTGAACCGGCGCTCGCGCTCCGCAAGCAAATTTAGATAGGGGCGGAAGAACAACCGGCCGAATAGAAACCAAAAGACCAGAAAGGAGGCTATCAGGGTGAAAAATGTGCCCCAATTTGGCGGTATATGCATATTACCGCGTCTCCCCCGCGGGGATTTTCAAATTCGATTTCATCGGGAAGTTTTACGGAACGCGAACCAAAGATCCGGCCCGGGAAAATCAGGCCTGCTTCTGTCCTCCGGCGGCTTGTGCCAGCCGCTCCTCTTTTGGGAAGACGGTTACCTTCCGATCGTCGCGCGCGCCTTCAGATTGCATTGAGCAATGCCCCTCGAACATCGCGCCCTCCTGGATTGCGATCACGGGCGCTGAGATATTGCCATTGACCTTCGCGCCGGGGCGAATCTCGATCCGCTTGGTCGCGATAATGTCGCCGCTGATTTTGCCTGCGACCGACACCGAAGCGGCGTGGATCTGCGCAGTAACGGTCGCGCTCTCGCCGATCGTAAGGCTGTCCTTCGCGTTGATTTCGCCGTCGATTTCTCCGTCAATTCGCGCGGGGCCCTCAAATGAAAGCTTGCCGCTAATCTTCGATCCGCGATCGAGGTACGCGCTCCCCGCGGGCGACACTACCGGACGTGGCGCCGGCTCGGGCGATAACGTCGAAGCCGGCGTCACAGGCGGCAAGGTGGAAGTCGAAGGCGCGGTCAACGAGTTCGTGACCGTCCCCGGACGAGGACTCTTTTCCGGCTCTTTTGAAAATAGCGCCATGGCAAATACCCCCTCAGCGCACCAGCTGAATGCCCGCGTTGCCTCTCATCTTCCGAGTGTAGGCTTGGGTATTATCCAATGCAAATGATGCTGTCAAATTCATCGGAGGCCGCTTTCGGGTCGAAATCGACATATCGCATCCCTTCCTATTTGTAGTATTTATGCCATCGTAAGTAAGGGAAACCGGGGCGGGGAGCCGCCCGGCAGCAGGCTGACTGAATGGAAGTAATCAAGGCGCATGCGGGCGGGGGACTCGCTCCGGCATTGGATGCCCTCCAGGTGGGGGATGGCAACCTGACCGCAACGCCATCAGGTACCGGCACAGCGGAGGTCGGCCAGGGCGTCCGGCTGTTTTACGGCTTGGGGGCGATTGCCTTCGGGATAAATCACGCCGCTTTGGGATCCCTGGTGATGATGTTCTTCAACCAGGTTGTCGGCCTGCCGGCGCGATGGGTGGGCACGGCAATCGCGCTGGCGCTGGTGTTCGACGGTATCTTCGATCCCTTGCTCGGCCAATGGTCCGATCATGTAAATTCGCGATGGGGCCGGCGGCATCCCTTTATGTACGCCTCGGCAATCCCCATCGCGGCGGCATTCTATTTCTTGTGGAATCCGCCGCTTGGCTTATCCGAACATCAGATGTTCTATTACCTG
>DATKOZ010000052.1:0-33436 GCA_035524375.1 Binataceae bacterium (SeqCode)
ATGCCCAATCCGCTGGACTTCGGCGGCTCCCCGGTAACAGTGGCCAACGAGCAGTTCATCACGGTGAACAACACCGGCTTCACCAATCCGCTGGTGCTGCAGACGCTGAATTTGACCGACACGACACCGGGCTACACGGGAACGAATGAATTCACGCTGGTGCCGGCAGATTCGAGTTGTCCGACACCACCAGCAGGGCTGGGGCCGGGCAGCAGTTGCGTAATCGCAATCGATCTGACGCCGGATGCATCGCATGTGGACGCATCTATAACGGGAACGCTGGTAATCACGGGCAGCTCGACGACCAGTCCGCAGACGATCAATCTGTCTGGGTACGGAGTGTCCGGAATCACGCCGGATGGCGACTGCTTCACGGCATCGGATGAGAGTTGCGACGCAACGCAGGCCAATCCCGGCTTCTCCGGCCAGTCATGCCTTATCGACTCTGGTACCTGCACCACGGGTGCCGGGCCTAGTTGCAGTTGTCAATAGACGCGCGTGACTCGCGCCGATCGATGATCTTAATCGCCGGAGATATTCGGCGATTCATCCGAATGCCCGCAGAGCGGCTAGTTGTCAGCTATCTCAAGCTTGTCATGCGGTACAAATTCGGTGGGAGCCAATCGGAAATTCAGGCGAGATCTATAACTTGTCCCGGTTGCGGCCCGGGCACCATCCCCTCCAAATCGGGATCCTTGCCGTCTTTGGGCGGGCGCTCTTGCTTTTCAGCGACGCGCTGAACGCGCCGGCGTTCCTTGTCTTGCTGCTTCTGTCTCCGCACGCGTTCTCGCTGGCGTTTTTCCATGTGATGTCCCTCTTGAGACAGGATTAATTTCCGGACCGCTGAAGAATCGGATTAAGGATCGGTCCTCGGTGGTCCGGCGCGCATTTAGGCACCGGACCACCGAGCGGAATTGAATCGAAACGGACAAGGCCCTCTTGCGAGAGCTTCGTTTCCTACCAGCTGCGGCCGCCGCGATTTCCGCCGCCGCGGTTACCGCCGCCGCCGCCACCACCACCGAATCCAGATTCGCGAGGCTTGGCCTCGTTCACCTTGATGTTCCGGCCCTTTAGTTCAGTGTCATTGAACTGCTGGATCGCCTTGGCGACCTCCTCCGCGGAAGTCATTTCGACAAAGCCGAAGCCTTTTGACTGTCCGGAGAACTTGTCAGTGATCACCGTGGCGCTTTGCACTTGGCCAACCTGTGAAAACAGCTCGCGGAGATCGTCATTGGAAACCGAGTAGGCCAGATTGCCTACGTACAACTTGCTGGGCATGGTGTGCCCCTCCTAACGTTTTTGCCGGGTAGCTCCAGACAGAGAAACCCAGGCAAATTCCGGGGTCGAGTGAAGGGAACCTCCAAGCAGTGAAGCCCGTATAGTACCGTATTTTAGCCTTTGAAGATATACCGCATAGTTTCTGCCCAGCGGAACCCTTGCGGCGCAAGCTAACGGCCAGTTTCGTTAGCGATGACGAACCGGTACCGAGCATGTACTTATGCTGCCGCACCTGCTAATGTCTCTCTGCTCGCCTTCGGATTTGCCCATCTTGGGTCGCTATCGTCCGACTGCAGGTCGATCCGAATTGCCTGAATTGCAAGGAGAATTAGTGTGCCCAAGTTGTACGTCGGCAACCTAGCAAGCTCGGTGACCAGCCGGGATCTTGCGGCTCATTTTTCGCGCGCGGGCGAAGTTCTGAGTGCGCTTGCGATTCGCGACAAGGCATCCGGTGAATGCCGCGGATTCGGGTTCGTGGAAATGGCGGAACTCGCCGACCTCGCGGTGGCTTTCAGCTTGTTGAACAAAACCAAACTCAACGGACAGCAGATTAAAATCGAACCCACTCCGTCCCTGCGCAATGGCAAGGCACGGAACAACGCCGTGGCCTGAGCGCGCAACTGTACCGACAGGACGGACTGATGCCCGAGTCGATGAGAGACAGTACATATCGCGTCTATCTGGATTTTCTGGAGACTGCGGAAAAGAAGCGGCGATGGAACATATTCGACGATATTCCGTGGAAAAAACTCGATAGCGCAAAGGCAAGCGCTACAACCGCGCAATGCGTCGAGATTTTCTGTTCCGAAGAGCTCTACCTTCCGGACTACGCTTCCAAGGGGATCCAGATGCAACGCCTGAATTTCGGGCATGCATGGTTCCAAACTTGCTGGGCCTTCGAGGAAACCCGTCATGGATTGGTCTTTCGGGAATACTTGACGCGCTCCGGTCAGCGTTCGGAGACGGAGTTTGCAGCCCTTGAAGAGCGTATCTTTTCAAGTTCATGGCAGCTTCCCTATGAAACGCCGCGCCGAATGGCGTGCTACGGAGCCCTTCAGGAGGGCGCCACTTACGCCGCATACAAAATCCAGAAGGACAAGGCTCACGACCTCGGTGATGAAGTTCTGGAGGCGATTTTTCATCTTGTCGGCAGGGACGAAGCGGCTCATGCCGGCTTTTATCGCGCAATGATCGGATTGGAACTATGCCGCGATCGAGAGGGAACGATCGGAGATATCGCCCACGTTCTTGCAACCTTCAAGATGCCCGGGGATGGCTTGATCGATAACTATCGGGAACGGCTTCGCACCTCGGGTGCGGGAATCAGTCCGCGCGTATTTCTCGAACGTGTCCTAATGCCGCTGCTGGCGACGCTGGATATCAGCCGGCGCGAGCTGAAACTGGCGATGAAAAAACAGATTGCAATCCCTCGAACCGAACTTGCATGCGAGCCTCCGGCCAGTCCGTAATTCGTTGACGCCAGCCCGACACCCGTAGCTTGACTCGGCTCGCACTTCGAGCGATTTCCTCAATTCAGAGCGGCGATCGAACTATGGACCGCGACAAATGGTTTCGGCGCGTGCTTTGGTACGCCGTGATTTTCAATCTCGCCGGCGCATGCCTGTTCGCCTTCCCATCATCCTCCATTGGCAGGCTCGCAGGACTTCCAAGTCCGGTACCGCAGGCATACTCCGCGATGCTCGCATATTTCGTCGTTCTCTTCGGCGGGATGTATGCGTGGCTGGCGCTACAACCGAACATTCCGCGCCAGCTCGTTGCGTTCGCGGCAATCGGCAAAACCGGAGCATTCCTTACGGTCCTTGCGACATGGCACTTCGGTCAAATTCCGGGACGAGCAGTCGTCGCAGCCGCGGGCGATCTGGCGTTCGCCGCCATTTTTGCGGGATGGCTGCTTGCCAACCCGAAGTCAGTTCCCCCGCCGAATTAGCAGCCGCTACGGAGAAGGCGACGCTTGCGCGGCCGGCAGTTCCACTACATGCAAAAACCGGTCGCGAAAGGCGGCCTGAGAAAGATTGGTTTGTGCGGCGATGCGGCTGAGCATCGGCTTTTCCAAATCCGACGGTTCCAGGCGGATCATGTACGAGCGCGCCACCTGATATGACTCGGTTGCCACGTCGATCCGGCGCACGCGAATCCGGCTGGTTTTAGGATCGGTCAATTGCTCAAGCGCCACCGGTGTCACTCGTCCGCCAGAGATCGCGATTAGCGCGCCCGATCCGCCGCCCAAGAGATACCGGACCGCGCCGTACCCAAGCGTCCTCGTATATTCGACGTCGAACGGCACCGGTTTGGCGCTGCGGAGTTCGTATCCGATGTCCTTGGAGACGACCGCCGTGTCGAGGCCAAGCTCTTTCAGCCCCGTGCGCAGTTGATGGCGCAGCAGAGAGCCAAGCGGCACGTCCGCCAATTGAACATGCCCATATGGATCGTAATCGAATCGCCCCAAGTCAGGCATCGCGGCGGCGTCGAGATGCTCCGCAATCCCCTCTGCGATTAGCGCAACGCCGTTGTTGTGCCCCATCGCCTTGCGTTTGACGATCGAGCCGATCAGGATGTCGACGACCTCGCCAAGCGCGATCTTGTCGCGTCCAAATTCCTCGGGGATTACCGCCAGCGTTGCGCCCGCCGATTTGCACATCCCCAGCGCCAGCGCTCCCGAGGTGCGGCCCATCGTAACCGCCAGATACCACCGGCCGGTCGTGCGAGCATCCTCCATCAGCGATTCCACGATGGCGCTGCCGACCGAGCGCGCGGTTTCGAAGCCAAAGGTGGGAGCGTTTTCCGGCAGCGGCAGATCGTTATCGATCGTCTTGGGCACCGTCGCCACGCCGATGCGCCCGGCACATCGCTGCGCCAGCCGTGACGCGCCATAGGTCGTATCGTCGCCGCCGATGCATACGAGGTAGCGCACGCCGAGCCGCTCCAGTGCCGCGGCGGCACGGGCCAGACTTTCCTCATCGCGTGCGGGGTTGGTGCGCGAGGTCCGCAGTATCGAACCGCCGGTGAAATGAATCCGGCTTACGTCCTGAATTCCAAGGTCGACGGTGTGAGAGGTGTCCCCTTCCACGATCCATCGAAAGCCATCGCGCAGCCCGATCACGCGCAGCCCGCAATTGATTGCCTCGATTGTGGCCGCCGCGATGACGCCGTTGATGCCGGGAGCGGGACCGCCGCCGACCATTATGGCCATCGTGTCTGCCTTGCCGTTAGCCTCACGTCCCCTTTCTGCCATGGCATTTATGTTTACGCGCCGCGCAGAGGCGGAGCAAAGGCGCGCGACATGGTTTAGCGCCCCATCTTCTCCCGAATCGCGGAGGCCAGCGTGCGTGGCTGCTGCGGGCGGGGCGAAGGCGGTTCGCGGCCGGCGCGCAGAGCCGCGAAAATCTCCTCGATTTCGCCGTCATTCGGGAACCGGCCCGTTTTCGCCCGTGAAAAGACCAGCCGGCCGTTTATGATCACATCGAATTGTCCGAGCGCTCCCACCTTGCAGCTTGCGATCTCTCCGAATTTGGCTTGCAGAGACGCGGCAAGCGTCTGCATCTTGGGCTTATGCCCGCAGATGCCGCAATACAGGATTTGAATTGCCATGGCGTATCCGGCGCGCTTTAGCCCTCGCCGCGCCCGCTGCGTGGAACGTTACTCCACGTCCTCCGGCACGATATCCATCCGGATGCCGCCATAGCGGGCGGCCAGTTCGTTGTAGACCCAAACCTCGAATGCGGTCGTCAAGAAGCCAAACGCGGTTCCGAATGCCGGCATGACGATCATTCCCAGAAGCGCCTGTGCGACTTGCCCGTGCATCAATTGCGCTCCGGAATAGTACAAGGCGAAAATGGCCGACATCATCCCGTACATGAAGCCAACCACCTTGGCGGTGAAGAGGATATTGAATGACCTGATCTCAACCATTGCTTTACTCCCTCCCGAAATCTAAAGCGGCATCGAATTTTACGGCGCTGTTCCCCCGAAAAAGCCGCGTGGTCTCCCACCCCCCAACCGTATCACGTCATACGGAGTGTTTGACAAGGTTTCGCCCGGTTTCGAGCGCTATGTGGCTATTTGTCCGCGTTAATGGCTGGCAGACTGACGACTGATGCTGCCGCGACCGGTGGAACCGCTATTGAGTGCCTTCAGATTCTCGCGCGCGATCGTGAAGCTGGGATCGAGCTTGATTGCCTTCTCGTACGCCTCTTCGGCCTCGTCGATGCGTTGCAGATCGTTCAGCGCGCCGCCCTTGGCATTGTACAGGCGTGCATTTTGCGGATCCTTGACGATTCCTGCATTGGCGGCCATCAGCGCACCTTCCGCGTCGCCGGCGCGCAAATAAATGTCGGCCAGTTCAAGAAAATTTGCGCCTGAAGGATTGATCTGAGTCGCGGTCGTATACATGTCGATGGCTTGCGAACCGTCGCGCAGCAGGCTGTAGCAAAATCCAAGATCGACATATGCGGCATCGTTGCGGGGATCGACGCGGACCGCGGCTTGCAACCGATTGATAGCGTCGCGAACCAGCTTCGAATCGATCGGGTCGGCCTGGCCCGCCTGTTTGATCAGTGCCTCCGCCGCCGCAACGATTTTGTCGGACGCCGCGCGCATCGCCGGATCGTCGGCCGCACGCGCGATAGGTATTGCCATCAGCAATCCGGCAATGGCGAGCGCCGGGATCAGCATTGCACAACTGAAGCGCGCGGCGAGTTTTGGATTCATTTCCTTGCTATCGATTCGCGGTTTGCGCACTGAAATTATTTCGCAGATTACCGCCTTTTCGGGCCAAACGAAACCAATGCGCAGCTTGATTGTCTCGCGCTGGTGGGCGCGGTTACTATATCCTTGATGCCGCGCGATTCATTCAACCGCGAGATCGATTACTTGCGCCTCTCGGTCATCGATCGCTGCAATATGCGATGCGTCTACTGCATGCCGCTCGAGGGCATCCGCTTCATGCCCGCACCGGCGATGCTGACGGCGGCGGAATTGGAAACCGTAGTGCGCGCGGCGGTCCGAGCCGGCTTCCGCAAGTTCCGCTTGACCGGAGGCGAGCCGCTGCTGCGCAGTGATATCACCGAAATCGTGGAGCGCATCGCCGCCGTCCCCGGCGTCAATGGACTTGCGCTAACTACCAACGCCGTCCTGCTCGACAAGTTGGCGGTGCCGCTTAAGCGCGCGGGCCTGAATCGAATCAACGTTCACTTGGACAGCCTCGATTCCTCGACCGTCGAGCGGCAGATGCGATGGGGTGGTTATGAAGCGATTTGGCGCGGCATCATGGCGGCGGAAGCGGCGGGACTTCATCCAATCAAACTCAATTCGGTGGTGACCGCGGGATACAACGAAGCCGACGTCGTCGATCTGGCGCGTCTCACCATCGAGCGCGACTGGCACGTTCGATTCATCGAATTGATGCCGTTGGGCGGCGGCGAATGCGCCCGGCTGGCGGTCGCGCGTTACGTTTCGAATATCGAGACGCGCCGGCGCATCGAATCGGCGCTGGGCGGGCTGGAGGAAATCTCTGGCGGCGATCCGTCAGACGAAGCACGCAATTTCCGCCTTCCCGGAGCGCGCGGTGTAGTCGGTTTCATCAGCCCGGTCAGCGAGCCGTACTGCGGAACGTGCAACCGGATGCGCCTGACCGCCGACGGAAAATTTCACCTCTGCCTGCTCAATGACGACGAACTAGACGTCGCGCGCGTGCTGCGCAGCGGTCTCAGCGATCCGATTCCCGAAGTGTCTCGAATTATCCGGCGCGCGGTCGAGCTCAAGCCGACCGGGCATCATCTGCTCGAAGGCAGGTCGACGCGCGACCGTTCGATGTATCAGCTGGGCGGATAGGACCGGTACCGGTTCGGAGAGATATCGATGAAGCTAATCGTCGGACTCGATCACATAAATCTTTTGATTGACGATGGCGAAGCGGCGCTGACCCGGGCGCGCGCGTTCTACGGCGAACTGCTGGGGTTGGAGCCCCTCCAGCGGCCGGCGAATACGGATAGCGGCAAGCCCGGCGCGTGGTTCCAATGCGGCGAGCAGCAACTGCATGTAACGACCGAGAAAGATGCCTCGGAAGTAAATCGCGTATCGCGCCGTCACCCGGCATTCCGTGTCGCCAACTTGGAAGCGCTTCGCGCACGGCTGGAAGCGGCCGGAATTGAGATTATCGCGGGCAACCGGTTTCCCGGCCAGGAGCGATTCTTCGTGCGCGATCCGTGGGGCAATCGGCTGGAGTTCGTGGAACGAAGCGGGAATTAGCCGGCGTTCTCGGCAACAATACGATTCAGTTGTGCGCAGGCGCCGCGGCTGGGGTCGGCTCGGCGAGCGGCGTCTGCATCGGGACCGGAGTAGACCGCGCGTTCATCGACGCGATCGCCTCATGCCCATAGCGCATGCCGGTAATCGCGCGGCCGGTCATGCTCGCGGTCGCAGGCGCAGCGAAATCGAGAATCGTGTCGGCAATTCCCTCGTGCTGAAACGCGCGCCGTGGATCGAGCATCAGCGGCTCAACCACCTGCCCGACGTTTTGATCCGCGGCGCGGACTTGGATGTCGCCCTTAAGAATCGCGCCGCGCTCGGCCCGCAGGTCGTAGAGTCCCGGGGGCAGATCGGCCTCGAAAGCGCCATCGGACTTGGTCGGAGCGACATACATGTCCTCCGTTACTTGATTCTCAAAATGTAGCTGGCGGCGATCCGCCGGCTTGCCGTCGCGGTAAACCATCGACCCGCTAATGACTGCCGCGCCGGCCAGTCCCGCAACCATCGCAAGACCGGCGGCGGCGATCGAAACCGCGGCAATGAAGGATCCCTTTTTCTTCAGGCGATCGCGCTTAGCGTTCGGGCTCATAATTGCTTATGCTTATCAAAATTTCGGAGTAAGGAAAGCATGGAACGGGTCACTTTATATCACAATCCGGCTTGCGGAAATTCGCGCGGCGCGATGGAACGCCTCAAGGAAAAGGGCATTCGCTTTGAAATAATCGAATACCTCAAACAGCCGCCGTCGCGCGAGACCCTGGAGAAGGTCATCGCGATGCTGGATGGCACAGTCGCTGATTTGGTACGTAAAGACAAGCGCTTCAAGGAACTTGGGCTGAATCCCGCCCATTACACCGACGCGAAATCGGTGACCGCGATTTTGCTGCAGCATCCGGAGTTGATGCAGCGCCCAATCGTGATCAAGGGAAAGCGCGCGATTATCGCGCGCCCGCCCGAAAGGCTCGACGCTTTGCTCTAAAGGAGATCGAAAACGCTATCGCGCGGCGGCGCTTTTCGTCTGCCGTACCGTGCGCTTGATGACCTTGCCGCTGCGGATGCATCGCGTGCATACCAGCACCCGGCGGACGCTGCCGCCGACTTCGGCGCGCACTTCCTGCAGGTTCGGCTCCCATCGCCGTTTGGTCTTATTGTTGGCGTGGCTGACGTTGTTTCCGACGGAGGTCTGTTTGCCGCAAATCGCACAATGTCTCATGGTCTATCCAATTCCGCAGAGATAATCGTCCTAGGGTAATCCGACTTGGGGCCGCTTGAAAGAGGGGGCAAAGCGGGCCTTGAGCAGCGTCGCGCCGACCGCTTCGCTGGTCAACGATGCCGCCGCGGCGCATCCGCATTTCAGGCTCATCAGCCATGCGCTACGCCCCAGCGCAACCGCATACGTGTCGATTGAATCTTTCAAGCCTTGCGGCGCGCCCTTGTCCTCGATCGTCACGTCGCTCTGGCTGACAATCACATCCTCGGGCTTTGCACCGGTTTCGTCCGCGAACATCTGGGAGAGCATTGCCACGAACGCCGAATGATTCAACGCCACGATTTCGCCGCGCAGTCCGTTGTCCAGCGCAGTTTCAGCCGGGCGTTCCGGGATATCGGCCAGAATACGGCGCACCGAACCGGCGGTTGCCGCCGACGAGGTCGGGGCCTGCTCGTATTGATTCAGAATCGTACGCGCCTGTCCGGCATTTCCGCCTGCGATTGCGCCGATCGCGCGGCCAAGCAGCGCCTGCGCCTGACTGTGTTTCAACTGCTCCTGTGCGTTGGCTACCATCCGCTGGACTTCCGGATTGTTGAGTCCCGCGCTCTTAAATACGAGCATCGCGGTTTCCCCGTCCCCGCGATCGAGCAGCGCCTTTGCGGTATCAAGCGGCACCAAATGCCCGATATCGCGAATCGAAGCGCCGTCCAGGTAAATTCTGGTCGCTGCGACCAACTTGGCTTCGACGCGCGCCTGGACGGCCTCATACGCCTGCCACTGGTTGGTCGAAATCAATTGCTTGCCGGTTGCTCGCTCGGCAAACAATTGCGCCGGCATCGAGAGGAACGCCGCCGCTCCACCCACCACCGGTTCGGTATCGTTGAATGTGAAGCGATGGCGGTCCTCGGCCAGTGTGGAGAGATTGAGCGTCCAGATTTCGTACGAGCCGGTAAAGTTCGCTTCGTTGGAGTCGTGAGTGGACTTAAACGATTCTTCCGGCAGGCTCACGATCATCACGGCATCAAGGCGGCGGGATTCGTCGCCGGCGACAAACCGCTTGACGCACGCGGCAACATCGCCGGGAGGCTGTATCGGGATAACCTTCACGTTGGGCAATCCCCGGACCAACTCTTCGATATCGGCCTCCGCGTCCGGCGAGATCGGGCCGGCCACACCGACGCCAATCCTGATCGGATCGGCACTGGCGCTGGAAGCGGCAGCGGCTAACAGCATCGCCGCACCGAGCAGCATCGTTGTTATTCTGGTCATGAAGTCCGCCCCCGCCGCAATTTGCTTGAGTATCCGGTCTGAAAGCTGCAATGTCTAGAGACGCAGGCGATGGCGGAGCACATAGTTCATATTCTACCCGAGCAGGTCGCCAGCCAGATTGCGGCAGGCGAGGTCGTCGAACGGCCGGCCTCGGCGGTCAAAGAGCTGATTGAAAATGCACTTGACGCGGGCGCTGGCGCCATCAGCGTCGAGATCGAACGGGGCGGATGCGGACTGATCGCGCTTGCCGACGACGGGTGCGGGATGACGCGCGAGGACGCGATCTTGTCGCTCCGGCGACATGCGACCTCAAAGATCCGGGGCGTCGCCGACCTTGAGGCGATTCGCACCTTGGGCTTTCGCGGCGAGGCGCTCGCCTCGATCGCAAGCGTGTCACACCTAAAGATGCGCACCCGCAGGCCCGCCGATGCGCACGGCACCGAAATCGATGCCGACGGCGGGAATATAGAAGACGCCCGCGCATGCGCGATGGCGCCGGGCACACGAATCGAAGTGCGGGATCTGTTTTTCAACACGCCCGCGCGCCTCAAGTTCCTCAAGAGCGCGGCAACCGAGCAGGGCGCAATCGCGGAGATCATTCAGCGCCTGGCACTGTCCAATCACGAAATCGCTTTTTCCTTACATGCCGACGGCCGCGCGATGCTGGAATTTCCACGCGCGAAGTCAGCGCTGGAACGCGCACGCCAGGTGCTCGGCCCGAAGCTGGCCGACAAGATGCTCGCGTTCGAGCGCGAGCGCGCAGGCATCAGCGTAACGGGGCTGGTGGCCACCAGCCAGGAATCGTTTGCGACCGCGCGCAGTATCTTCACCTTTGTCAACGGGCGCGCGGTGCGCGATCGGATGCTGACTCGCGCGATCGAACAGGCGTACCAGACGCTGATTCCGCGTGGACGCCATCCGGCGGCGGTCGTCTTCGTCGAGCCGCGAATTGCCGACGTCGATGTCAACGTGCATCCGATGAAAACCGAGGTCCGCTTCCGCAACAGCGGTGCGATCTTCGAGGCGGTCTATCACGCGGTGCGCGATCGTCTGGCCGATCAGACCGATTCCGGCGTCGCCGCGCCCGCGCCTGCAGCCATCTATTCCCCCGATGAAAAAGGGCCTGTCGCCAGAGACGCAATGGCCGTGCGATCGCCGGAGAGGATCGATGCTGCGCCCGCTCCGCAAGCGGTGGTTCGTGAAAATCGCCCGCTGCGGCTGGTTCCCGATGCTCCCGTACAAGCTCCACTCAATCTGACCCGCGACCGGGATGCCGTGGCAATGCACCCGGCCTCGCCACCCACGGCGCCGATCCCGCTTTACTCGCAATTGCGCATGATTGGGCAGCTATTTGCCGGATACATCGTCCTGGAAGGCGACGACGGCCTGCTCCTGATCGATCAACACGCCGCACATGAGCGCGTCACCTTCGAACGGTTGCGCGGCGAGGTTGCGCACGGCGGCATCCGCACCCAGGCGATGCTTACACCGCTGACCATCGAATTGGATCCCGCCCGCGCCGCCAAGGTGCAGGCTGCGCTCCCCGAACTGCGCGCAATCGGATTCGATGTGGAACCGTTTGGCGCCGCCACGCTGCTGCTCAAGGGAGCGCCCGCGGTGTTCGGGGCGGAGGGCGGAACAAAGCTGCTATCCGACATGATCGACAGCCTGAGCGACGGGAATCTTCGGCCCAATACCGCATCGCAGGCGGGCGCGATGGAGGACCTGCTCAAACAGCTCGCCTGCCATGGCTCGATTCGGGTCGGCCGCCGCCTTTCGGACGCTGAGATTCACGCGCTGCTCGCCGATCTGGATCGCACGGAATTCAAGACCAATTGCCCGCATGGCCGCCCGGTGCATATCAACTTCGGCCGCGGCCAGATCGAACGCATGTTCCGAAGATGAATGCGGCTGCCGCACGCACCCCTTGACCAACCACCCGAGCCGCGGCTTAATAATTGTTAGTAATAGTTAGGAGTTCCAGCATGCCGACCAGTGTCGCACTCAGTCCCCACTTCGAAGCCTTCATCCAGAAGCAGGTGAAATCCGGACGCTACAATAATGCCAGTGAGGTGGTGCGGGCGGGATTGCGAATGCTCGAAGATGAGCACGCTCGCGCTAATCTTCACCACGAGGAGTTGCGCGCCGCAATCGCCGCCGGCCTTGCGAGCGGCCCGGGCAAATCCGCCCCCGCAGTATTCGGCCGTCTGGAGGCCAAGTACCGCAAGCAAGCCGGTAAAAACGCGGCCTGATGCGCATCGATATTTCGCCGCTTGCCGAGCGGGACTTGGAGGCGATTGGCGACTACATCGCTGCCGACAACCCACCGCGAGCGTTGAGTTTCGTCGCGGAATTGCGCACGAAATGCGCTAATATCGCCAAATCGCCGCAGGCCTACCGCGCCCGTCCGGAGTTGGGCAAGGACATCCGCTCATGCCCACATCGAAACTACGTGATCTTTTTTACGGCCACGAAAGCGCGGCTGACTATCGTGCGGGTTCTACATGGCGCAATGGACGTGCCAACGCAATTTGGCGCCGCGAAGCTTTCGGGAAAGTGAATGAGCGCCATGATCCGGCCAGTTGAGTCAAAATGCGCCGCGCGTACCCGTGTTGGGTTCATAGTGGGCCCGACGGGAGCGGGCAAGACGGTGCTGGCGCTCGAGGTCGCGCAGGCCTTGGGTGCGGAAATTATCAATGCCGATTCGCGTCAATTCTATCGCGGGATGGATATCGGCACCGCCAAGCCGTCGCAAGCCGATCGAGCGCGCGTCCCGCATCATCTCATTGACGTGCGCGATCCGGGAGATCCGCTCGACGCAGCGGCATTTTCGAAGCTCGCCCGGACAGCGATTGCTGAAATCGCCGCGCGCAGCCGTCCACCGTTGGCCGTGGGCGGCAGCGGGCTGTATTTGCGAGTGTTGCGCGGTGGAATTTTCAGTGGTCCAGCCGCTTCACGCGAAATTCGAGAGAGACTGGACGCGGAAGCCGATGCACACGGAACGCAGTCGCTCCATGCGCGCCTGCGCGAGGTCGATGCCGAAGCGGCAGGCCGTATCGCCCCGGGCGATCGTTATCGAATCGTGCGTGCATTGGAAGTCTTCGAACTGACCGGCGAGCCGATTTCATCGCATCAGCGGCGTCATCGCTTCTCGGCAGGCGATTGCGAGACGCTGACCGTCGGCATCGCGCCTGAGCGCACCAAGCTGTACGAGGCGATCGATCGGCGGTTCGACGAGATGGTCGCCGCCGGATTGGTGGACGAAGTCCGGCGCCTGCTCGCGGCGGGATTGCGCCCCGACGCGCCGCCGCTATCCGCGATCGGATACAAGCAGATCGCCGCGTATGTGCGCGGCGAATGCGGCCTTGAAGAGGCGATCGCCTCCGGCAAGCGCGAGACACGGCGGTTGGCCAAGCGTCAGATGACCTGGTTTCGCGCGCAGCCGGAAATCGTATGGCTTAATCCGGAGCGCGCCGGCCCGCAGGCACTCGAATTGCTCAGCGAATTCTTCCAGCTTCGCATCCGCGGGGATTGACATGCGGTGGGAACATTGAAATGCGTTGTGAGGTCAGACTGCCTGACGGAGGATCAGACCGGTGAGCCGCATTCGTCCAGTTTCATTGGTTTTGGCATTGGGATTTGCAGGCGCTATTTCGTTGCTCGCCGCTAAGCATTCCTCGGCGGACGTCGCTGCAGCGGGGACCGACGCACCCGGTTTGATTGCCACCCCGGAGGCGCCGCATGCCGCCGTATCGCCGGTTCCATATCCGTGCCCGCGCTTCGAGGCCGGCGATACCGTTGTAAACCCGCCGTCGCTTGCCAGCCACGGCGGCATCCTGAATGTGAACCTCTCCTATCAGACCACCACCGACTCCGATGGCCGTACGCTGTTCTGCTTCATGACGCCGGACGGACTTGAGGACCCGACCTTATATGTAAATCCCGGCGATCGGCTGATACTCACTATCACCAACAACACGCCGGCGCAGCCGTTCCTTATGGCGATCGATCCTCCCAACTGCGGCGCTTTCTTCGCGACCACTTCTTCGGTCAATTTTCATACGCACGGCTTCAATGTTTCGCCGGCCTGCACTCAGGATCAGGTCATCAAAACGGTCATCAACTCGGGCCAGACTTTCACTTACACGATTCGAATTCCCAAGAACGAGCCGGCCGGCCTCTATTGGTACCATCCGCACATCCACGGCCAGGTCGAGGCCGCCCTTCAAGGCGGCGCCTCCGGTACAATCGTGGTGAACGGCATCCAGCGTTTTCAGCCCGCAGTGGCCGGGATGGAAGAGCGGGTGCTGGTAATTCGCGATCAGAACGTGGCCAGCCCGGCACCGACACCCGGCGGCGATGTTCCATCGTGGGACGTGACGCTCAATTACATCCCGATATCCTATCCGGCGGAAATTCCGGCGGTGATCCCGATGAAGGCGGGCAAGAAGCAGTTCTGGCGCGTTTCCAATTCAGCCGCGGATACGGTGATCGATCTGCAGGTGCAATATGACGGTACTCCCGAAACGCTCCAGGTCGTTGCGTTCGACGGGGTGGTGGCGGGATCGCAGGACGGCAGCCGGCGCGGGAAGCTCGTCAACACAAAAGATATCCTCCTTCCTCCCGCCGGACGTGCTGAATTTATCGTAACCGGGCCTTCCCGGTCGGTCGGCAGCGCAAGCCTGGTGACGCTGGGAATCAATACCGGCCCCGATGGCGACAACGATCCGCCTCGCACGCTTGCGACGATTGAAACCGGATTCAGCCTCGGCTCGGCCAAGCCGGCAAAAGACTCTGTCGTGCCCCCAGTGGATGGGCCAACCTGGAAGCAGCGCTTTGAAGGTCTTTCAAGCGCCGTCGTAACCGCAACACATACGGTCTATTTCTCCGAAAATAATGCCCAGACTAAATTCTTCGTCACCGCCGACGACGCGATCCCGACCGTGTTCGACGCCAACAACCCGCCGGCGATCGTCACCACGCAGGGATCGGTCGAGGATTGGACTATTCAGAACCGGAGCTTGGAGGTGCATGAGTTCCATATTCACCAGATTCACTTCCAGGTGCTCTCGGAAAATAACTTTGAAACCAACGGCAGCCAGCTTCAGCCTTACGTCGTCGGACAGTTTTTGGATACCGTCCAGGTTCCGTACTGGGATGGAAACCTGGCGCATCCCTTTCCCAGCGTAACGATCCGGATGGACTTTCGCGGACCCGATATCGGTGATTTCGTGTATCACTGCCATATCGTCGGGCACGAAGACCTTGGGATGATGGCGATCATCCGCGTAATGCCGTCGTCGATGTCCGCGGCCATCGAAAAAATCCGTATTCGCCTCGCTTCGATTGGCACAGCGCTGGGCCTGTACGGTGCTGAGAAGCCGAAAGACTTGGCATGGTGCGTCGGCGGCAAGAGCTGGTCCCGGCGCCCGGCCAAATTACGCGCGCGGGATGACGATCGCGCGGCCGCCCGAAAGGTGGCGTTGGCCGTTCAATAGGCGCGCGCAAATAGCCATCGCGGACGGAACGCGATAAACTCGCTCGGTGCGGATCGCCACGGCGGTCCGCATTATCGATTTCGCATCTTGCGGAGTGCGAGCGATGCCATCGAAAGTTGACAACGATTTCAGCGAAAGCGGTGTTGCGTCGGCGTGGGACCAGAATGCCGAATCATGGATCCCTCGCGTGCGCGCCGGCTACGACGTTTATCGCGAATATTTCAACAATCCGGCGATTCTGGAGTTTATCGGAGACGTGAAGGGGCGCGAGATCCTCGACGCCGGATGCGGCGAAGGCTATCAGACGCGAATACTCGCGCGGCGCGGCGCTCGGATGACCGGAATCGACATCTCGGATCGCATGATCGAGTCGGCACAGGCGGAAGAGCGCCGCGAGCCGCTCGGTATCGAATATCGGCGGACATCATTCACTAACCTGTCGATGTTCAGGGACGGCTCGTTCGATGCGGTAGTCTCGTTCATGGCGTTGATGGATGGTCCCGGCTTTCCCGCCGTGATGGGCGGCTTCGAGCGCATCCTTCGGCCGGGCGCACCGTTGATTTTCAGCATCGTTCACCCGATTAGCACCAGAGGATTCGGATGGATTCGCGATGACACCGGGCGGGAGAAGTTCACCGTCTCCGACTATTTTGACGAATCGCCATTCGTCGACAAATGGAAATTCAGCAACGCGCCCGATGCCGACACCGCGCCCAACTTCACCGTGCCCTATTTTCGCGCGACGTTGTCGCATTACATCAATTCCATCATCCGCGCGGGGCTGACAATCGATGAACTCCACGAGCCGCGCCCAACCCAGGCCGCCTGCCGCGAGCATCCGTTTCTACAGCGATGGCGCGATCATGCCCCATTGTTTCTGTATGTCCGCGCATTGAAGCCGAGGCGATGAGAAAATCGACAGCCAAAAAAGCCGCCCCGAGCGTGTCCCCGGCAAAGGTTTCGACCCCTGCGATTGAACGCGTCCGGATGGCGCGGAATCCGGCCCGCCCTCAGACGCTGGATTACGTCGGCCGTTTATTCGGCGATTTTTTCGAAATTCACGGCGACCGCCGCTATGGCGACGACGGCGCAATCGTCACCGGCCTTGCAACTTTCGGCGGACGCCCGGTCGCGATCGTCGGCCACCAGCGCGGCCATTCCACCTCCGAGCGCATCGCGCGCAATTTCGGCAAACCGCACCCCGAAGGCTACCGCAAGGCCGCTCGGCTCTATGAACTTGCCGATCGGTTCTCGCTTCCGCTAATTACATTCATCGATACGCAGGGCGCCGAACCCGGTGTCGGCGCGGAAGAGCGCGGCCAGGCCGAAGCGATCGCACACAATCTAGAGGTAATGGCACGGCTCACGATCCCTGTTATCGCATGCGTGATCGGTGAGGGCGGCTCGGGCGGCGCGCTGGCCCTGGGTGTGGCGAATGTCGTCCTGATGCAGGAGAACGCCTGCTACTCGGTAATTACTCCGGAAGGATGCGCTGCCATCCTGTGGCGCGAGGCGACGGAGGAAAACACGGCGGCAGCGGCGGAGGCGATGAAGCTTTCCGCCCCCGATCTCCTGAAACTCGGTGTGATCGACGAAATCGTACCCGAGCCAAACGGCGGTGCGAATGCCGCACCCGATGAAGCGGCGCGGATGCTGGGCACGGCCATTGAGAAGCGGCTGAAGGCCCTTTCCCGCCTTGCTCCGGATGCGCTCCGGCGCCGCCGCGAGTTGAAATTCGCCGCGATGGGCCGCGCATTTATCGCGGGCGGACGTTGAACCGCGGCGCGCGATCGGTTAGCCCTGTTCATTCGATGCCACCCATCAAACCAAAGAAGGCCGCCCCCCCGGCGGCTGGCCAACCGTCGCTCGATCAGCTCCGCGCGAAGATCGACGAGATCAACCTCAAGCTGGTCGACCTGCTCTCAGCGCGCGCGAGCCTGGTGACAGAAGTCGGTCGCCTGAAACATCGCGAAGGCGGCGCCGTCTACCAGCCGGCGCGCGAGCGCGAGATTATCGACAGGGTAATAGCTCGGAACCCTGGACCGCTCAGCCCGGAGCAAATTAGCCGAATTTTTATCGAAATTATTTCCGCATGCCGCGCTCTGGAGCATGCCGCCAAGGTCGCCTTTTTGGGACCCGAGCATACCTACTCGCATGAGGCCTCGCGCATGCGCTTCGGGTCGAGCGTGGAGTTTGCGCCGCAACCGTCTATCGCCGCGGTGTTCCAGGCGATTGAGAACGGGCGCGCCGATTTCGGTGTCGTGCCGGTTGAAAATTCAACCGAGGGCTCGGTAACGCTAACGCTGGATCTATTAATCGATACGCCGCTTCAAATCGTCGGCGAAGTTAGAATGCCTATCCGGCATTGCCTCCTGTCCAAGTCGGGCGATCCTACGGCGATCAAGAAGGTCGTGTCGCATCAGCAATCGCTCGCCCAATGCCGTGGTTACCTGGCGGCCAATTATCCCAACTGCGAGACCGAGGCGATGGAATCCAATGCGGCAGCGGCCAGCCGGGCCGCCAAGGAGCCATGGATCGCGGCTATCGCGTCGGCGGCGGCCGGCGAGGCATACGGGCTTAAGACGATTGCGGCGAATATTCAGGATATCGCAGCGAACGCGACGCGATTCATTGTGCTGGGGCCACGCCCGGCGGATCGATCGGGAGCCGACAAGACCACGATTCTGTTCGCGGTGGCGCACAAGGTCGGCGCACTGCACGAGGCGCTGGGCCTGTTCGCGCGCAACAAGATCAATATCTCGAAGATCGAATCACGCCCGCTGCGCTCGCGGCCGTGGGAATATCTCTTCTTCGCCGACTTGGGGGGACATCGCGAGGATGCGCCCCTCAAGCGCGCTCTGGAGACCCTCAAGCGCAAAGCTCTTTTTTTGAAGGTGCTCGGATCGTATCCTGAGGACAAGCCGGCCGCCGCGTAAGCCGCGGCCGCCCATCAATCCCTTGGCCAAAGCCGAAAATCTAGTGATGCCGCCGGTGGCGGCGATCGCTCCGTACCAACCGGGCAAGCCGGCGGAGGAATTGGAGCGCGAACTCGGAATCGCGGAGCCAACCAAGCTCGCCTCCAATGAAAACCCCATCGGACCTTCAGAACGCGCCATCGCCGCGATCAGGGCGGCGCTGCCGGAGCTTAATCGCTATCCCGACGGCGGGAGCGTGATGCTCCGGCGCAAGATCGCCGGCCAGCTCAAGATTTCACCCGACCGGATTTTCCCGTCCGCGGGATCGGTCGAGGTGATTCATCTGCTGGCGTCATTGTTCGTCCGGCCGGGCCTCAATGCCGTCTATTCGGAACATTCGTTTGCGATTTACCCGATCGCGACCGCCGCGGCCGGAGGCGAAGGCCGCGCGGCTCCGACCAGCGACGGTTTCTCGCACGGTCTGGATGCGATGGCATCAAGGATCGATGCGAACACGCGCTTGGTCTACCTGGCCAACCCAAACAATCCAACCGGGACAATCTATCGCCGCGCGGAGTGGAAGCGATTCCTCGGGCGCGTGCCGGAGAATGTGGTCATCGTTGCCGACGAAGCATACTTCGAGTTCGTCCGCGACCCCGAGTATCCCAACTCGCTGGAAGACCACGACGGCCGCCGATTAATTGTCACGCTCAGAACGTTCTCGAAAATTTTCGGCCTGGCCGGTCTGCGCGCCGGATATGCGGTCGCGTCGCCCGAGATCGTTCAACTGCTCGACAAGGTCCGCCAGCCATTCAATCTCAACACGCTTGCGCAAATCGCGGTGATTGCCGCGATGGACGATACCGCCCACATCGCACGCACGCTGCAGGCGAACGCGGAGGGTTTGGAGTACCTCGAACGCGAGTTCAAGCGGCTCAAGCTGCCGTTTGTGCCTACTCATGCGAATTTCTTTCTCGTCGATGTCGGCAATGGCCAGGAAGTTTTCGAGCTGCTGCTCAAAAAGGGAATCATCGTGCGTGCGATGAACGGCTACGGCTATCCGCGCCACGTGCGGATCAGCGTCGGCCTGCCAGAGGAGAACCGGCGGCTCGTCGCGGCACTCGCCCAACTATTGCGCGCGTAGCGACTGTGGAATCGGGGCGAATTTGAAGCCGGATCCGCAAGCACGATGGCCCGCGATGTTCATAATAGCTGCGATGTTCGTAGTGGCGGCGTGGTCTTGGTCCTCCGTGCCGGCACGATTACCGGTTCATTGGAACGCCGCGGGAAGGATCGACGCTTACGGTGGAAAATTCACCGCCCTGCTTTTTTTGCCAATCGTGGCAACCGCGGTCTATGCGCTACTGGAAATCCTTTCCCTTGTGCGGACGGATAGGCTCGATGCGCCAGCCAGGCGCGCGATCGGTTGGTTCAAGTACGCCTTCCTCATCGTGATGGCTGGAGTATATGCGGTCATGTCCGCCGCAGCCCGCGGGATCGTGATAAATATGAATTTCGCCGTGTGGCCGCTTTTTGCGATAATGTTGATCGCCGCGGGAAACTTGATGATGCACGGAATACGCTCCGCAGCCGCCCGCCGCGATATGCCCGCGAACGGACCCAAAACCTGATGCCGGAACTATTCAAGCAGATGACCGTGTGCGGAGTCGGGCTGATTGGCGGCTCGCTTGCGCTGATCGCCCGGCGCGCCGGATTGGCCAAAACAATCGTCGGATTGGGCCGCACGCGGAAAAATCTGGATATCGCGGTAAAGCGCAAACTCATCGATCGCGCCACCCGCGATCCAATCGAGGCGGCGCGCGGCGCGGACTTGATTGTGCTGGCGGTGCCGATACTTACAATGCGCAGGGTGTTGGAGCCGATGCTTCCGTATTGCGCGCCCGGCGCAATCATCACCGATGTCGGGAGCGTCAAGGGATTCGTCGTCCGCGAGCTTGAGCCGCTAATCGCCGGCAAGATGTCGCTGGTTGCGGCGCATCCAATCGCGGGCAAGGAAACGGCGGGAGCCGGTGCCGCGGATCCGGACCTGTTCCGGAACCGGCGCGTCATTATCACACCGTCGAAAACCAGCACGCCGGCGGCGATCAAGAAAATTGAGACGTTATGGAAGGCGACCGGCGCTCGCGTCGAAAAAATGGATCCCGACTCGCACGATAAAATTCTCGCGCGCGCGAGCCATCTGCCGCAGGTGGTGGCCAGTGCGCTTGCCGCGGCGCTTGGGGGAGAGAAGGTCGCGGGCAAAACACCTACGGAATATGGCGCGGGGGGACTGCGCGATACGACTCGAATCGCGGCCTCTCCGTGGGAAGTGTGGCGCGACATATTTATTGCCAATCAGGCGGCGCTTGCCACCGCTATGAAGCGTTTCGAAATCGCCTATGCGGAGTTCCAGCGGCTGATAGAGATGGGCGATCTCGATCGCCTCGAGCCGCTATTCAATCGCGGGCGTGCGATGCGTGAGCGGCTTAAGTGAGCGGTCAATATTCGATGAAACGAGAGCGGCCGGTAATCGCAATCGACGGTCCAGTCGGCGCCGGAAAGTCCACCGTGGCTCGCGCACTGGCCCGGGCGTTGGGCTACTCGTACTTGAACACAGGCGCGATGTACCGGGCGGTCGCGATCGCCGCACGCGAGGGGGGCATTTCGCCGGACGATTCCGATTTGCCAGTCCGGATTGTACCCGTACTGGACGCGATTCGGATTAAGTTCGACGGCGAGCGTATATTTCTGAACGATCGCGAGGTAACCGCCGCGATCGCGGAGCCGGAGATCGGCGATTTGGCTTCGCGATTTTCGGCGCTGAGCATCGTGCGTGCGCGGATGCGCGACCTGCAGCGCGCGGCGGGCAAACAAGGCGGGGTGGTAATGGAGGGGCGCGACATAGGAACCGCGGTCTTTCCGGACGCTGAATTCAAATTCTACCTGGATGCCGACGTGAGCGTGCGCGCGGCACGGCGGTTCGCGGAACTACGGGCAAAAGGAGTGGCGACGACACACGAGGAGGTCCTAAATCAACTCATCGAGCGCGACCGCCGCGACCGCGGACGGGAGCTCGCGCCGCTTAAACAGGCCGACGATGCGATCCGGATCGACTCAACCGCGATGACCCTTGAGCAGGAAGTGGCGGCAATGAAGGCTGAGATTGGGCGCCGAAGCAAGTCCGCCAAACCCTTGAAACAATCATAGTTGCGCTGTAAGGATGGCATCAGCCTCGGGGCGTCCGCCAAGCCCCACCAATGGAGAAAACTTTTGTCTAACAGTGTGAGCGGAGGAATTAATGAATTTGAGTCGTTGATGGAAGAGAGCCTGAAGGCTCCCCGCCCTGGCGACGTGCTGACCGGAACCGTGATTCAGGTCACACGAGACAGCGTCATCGTGGACATCAACTACAAGTGCGAAGGGCAGGTTCCCCTCGCCGAGTTCCTTGATGCGGAGGGAAATCCCACCGTCAAGGAAGGTGACGAGGTGGACGTGTTCTTCGAGGGCACCGAAACCGAGAACGGGACCGTGATGCTCTCGCATGCCAAGGCCGAAAAGTTCAAGGTCTGGCGTGAGCTCGATCAGGCGTTTCAAACCGGAACTCCGGTCGAGGGCTTGGTGCAGGGCAAGGTAAAGGGCGGACTCAAGGTGGACATCGGAGTGGCGGCGTTCCTGCCCGGATCGCATGTCGATATCCGTCCGGCGCGCAACTTGGATCGATACATCGGGCAGCGCGGCCGCTTCCAGATACTCAAGTTCAATCGCGCGCGCGGCAATGTCGTCGTGTCCCGCCGCGCCGTGCTTGAGCGCGAACGCGCTTCGCTCAAAGAACAG
This sequence comes from Binataceae bacterium (SeqCode), assembly GCA_035524375.1. Lineage (GTDB taxonomy): Bacteria > Desulfobacterota > Binatia > Binatales > Binataceae > Binatus. Next base: position 22,272 of record DATKOZ010000052.1, read on the forward strand.
ACCCTCAAGGTGCTGGAAGAGGGCGTCATCCTTGAAGGCACCGTCAAGAATATTACCGATTACGGCGCATTCATCGACTTGGGCGGCATCGATGGATTGCTGCACATCACCGACATGGCATGGGGCCGCCTGCAGCATCCCTCGGAAGTGCTCAAGGTCGGCGACAAGGTCAAAGTGGTCGTGCTCAAGTACGATCACGATCGCGAGCGTGTGTCGCTAGGCATGAAGCAGATCACTCCCGATCCCTGGAACAAGGTGGCGGAGGCATATCCGCCCGGAGCGCGCATCAAGGGTTCGGTGGTCAGCGTTACCGACTACGGCGCATTCGTGGAATTGGAAAAAGGCGTCGAAGGGCTGATTCACGTCTCCGAGATGAGTTGGAGCAAGCGCGCGGTGCATCCCTCCAAGGTTGTCAATCCGGGCGATCAGGTGGAGGTGCAGGTGCTGGGCGTGGACGAAGCCAACCGGCGCATCTCACTGGGACTCAAGCAGACCGAGCCAAATCCGTGGGAAGAACTGGCGCGCCAGCATCCGGTCGGCAGCAAGGTGACCGGCAAAGTGAAGTCGATCACGGATTTCGGCGTGTTCGTCGAGATCGAACCGGGCATCGACGGTTTGGTGCACATTTCAGATTTGTCGTGGACGCGAAAAATCAGGCATCCATCTGAGATCTGCAAGAAGGGCGACGATTTGGAGGCGGTCGTGCTCGCCATCGAGCCGGCCAACGAGCGTGTCAGCCTGGGTGTAAAGCAGTTACAGCCGGATCCGTGGACCAGCATTGCGGAGCGCTATCCGATCAACGCCAAAGTTCACGGCAAGATTAGTTCCGTCGCCGACTTCGGCGTGTTTGTCGAAATTGAAGAGGGCGTCGAGGGATTGGTGCATATTTCGCAGCTCAGCAGCGAGCGCGTCGACAAGCCGTCGTCCCTGTTCAAGGTCGGCGATGAAGTCGACGCGGTCGTGGTGCAATTCGACCCCCGCGAGCGGCGGATCGGCCTTTCGATAAAGGCCGTCAAGCAGCATGAAGAACGCGAAGAGATGCAGGCCTATCTTAAGCGCGGCCACGAGCAGGCGCGTTTTTCGATGGAAGACATCCTCAACGAGGAATTGCGTCTGGATCGCGAGGATGGCGAGCGGCGCGCGTCCCGCGGCGGCCGCCGCGAGAGCTGATCGGTCGGCAGGCTGTACCAGATAGAGGCGGGGACCTGCCGATGACGAAGCGGAAAATCATCGAGGAATTGGTTGCGCGCCGCCACGGCGGCACCTACCGTGAAGCGGAAACCATCGTCAATGCGATGTTCGACGCGATGACCGGTTCGCTGGCGCGCGGCCAGCGTATCGAAATTCGCGGCTTCGGCAGTTTTGCAGTAAAGAATCGCCGGGCCCGCCAGGGGCGCAATCCCAAGACCGGCCAGTTGGTCAAGGTCGACTCCAAGCGGATTCCATTCTTCCGCGCCGGCAAGGAACTCAAGACCGAAGTTAATGGCGCCGCGGACCAAGGGCGGTAAGAGCCGGGACGGCTTCGCGGCGCCCGCCGGGCTTCGGCTCTGGGCGCCGTGGCGATACTCGTATTTGCGCCGCGCGGTCGCCGGACCCAAACGATGCATCTTCTGTCTCGGCCGCCTGACCGAGGCTGAGCGCAAGCACCGGTTAGTTTTGTTCGACACCGGCGCTGCTGTCGTGATGCTCAATTTGTATCCATACAACATCGGCCATTTGATGATCGCGCCGCGTCGCCATGTGGCATCTCCTGAACTGCTCACCGGTGAAGAGCGTGCGGTCGTCGGCGATTTGGTGGCCGCATCGGTGAAGTCGCTTCGCCGCATAATGCGCCCGCAGGCGTTCAATGTAGGTGCAAATCTAGGCCGCGCTGCGGGCGCGGGTTTTGCCGATCACATGCACTGGCATATCGTGCCGCGTTGGGAGGGCGACACCAACTTCGTGCCGGTACTGGCTTCGACGCGCGTTGTATCTCAAAGTCTGGATGAGACTTGGGCGCGGCTGCGGCCGGTTTTCAAAGCGCTTGCCACTGAATTATCCTAGACGCAGCTGCCCCGCACGGAATTATCAATGGATGACAAACTGCTGAATATTCGTACCTTGGGCGAACTCAAGAGCGCCGGATGGAAATCGATGCCGGTCCGGTTGGAGATGCGCAAGAATTTGCTCGCACTCATCCGCGCCAAGCAGCGCATCATGCCCGGAATCGTCGGCTACGACGACACGGTAATTCCGGAAATCGAAAATGGCATCCTGGCCGGCCATCACATGATCTTTCTTGGCGAGCGCGGACAGGCAAAGTCGCGGCTCATCCGTGCGATGGCGGGACTTCTCGACCCGTGGACGGCCGCAATCGCGAACTGTGAGATCAACGACGATCCGTTCGCGCCGATCTGCCGCCGATGCATCAAACTGGCAGCCGAGCGCGGCGATGCGCTCGAGATCGCATGGATCGGCCGCGATCACCGCTACGCCGAAAAGCTCGCCACGCCCGACGTCTCGGTCGCAGACCTGATCGGCGAAATCGATCCGATCAAGGTCGCCGAAGGCCGCTACCTGGCCGACGAAGAGACGATTCACTATGGGCTCATCCCGCGCATCAATCGCGGCATCTTCGCCATCAATGAACTGCCCGACCTGACCGAGAAAGTGCAGGTGGGCCTGTTCAACCTGATGGAGGAGAAGGACGTTCAAATTAAGGGGTACAAGATTCGCCTCCCGGTCGATGTCGTGTTCGTGGCCAGCGCGAATCCGGAGGATTACACCTCGCGCGGGCGCATCATCACGCCGCTAAAAGATCGTTTCGACGTCCAAATCCGCACGCATTACCCGAAAACGCTCGAAGACGAGATCGCAATCATGGAGCAGGAGGCGGTTTACCCGCCACGCGACCATGCCGAGTTGCGGGTTGCGCAGTTCATGAAGGAGATCATCGCGCAGATTACGTTTGAGGCGCGCGCCTCCAATGAGATCAACCAATCTTCGGGCGTGTCGGTGCGCGTCACGATCAACAATTTCGAGTCGGTCATTTCCAACGCGGAAAAGCGCGCCGTGCTGAGCGGCGAGAACGAGATCGTCCCGCGCATATCGGACCTGCACGCGCTGTACGCATCGACGGCTGGAAAGCTTGAACTCGAATACGCCGGCGAAGACAAGAAGCAGGACGACCTGGTCGAGCGGCTGATCAATCGCGCGGTGCTCAAAACATTCGATCGATGCGTGAAGCTGGACGACCTCAAGAAGGTCACCGCCTACTTCGAGCAGGGCTGGGGCGTGGAGGTCTCGGATCGTGCGCCCTCCTCCGATTACATGGAGCCGCTGCGCGAGGTGCCCGGGCTGCGAGAGGCGATTTCGAACTTGGGGCCGTTCGAGACGCCGGGCCTCATGGCGGCAGCCAGCGAATTCATTTTCGAGGGCCTGCATCTGCATCAGAAACTAAACAAGGATCGTCATGGCGGGCGCTTTGCCTATCGGGCGTGAGCGCGCGTCCTTTTGGTCTTCCTTTGCCGGCGATCTCCTGGCGAAACGCCGCCGTCGGAATCCCTCTCCCGTTCTTTTACGGGAGAGGAGGACCACCTTAAAGCGGAGCGCTATAAGATTGCTGGCGGTGAGGGTGCCGGATCGGTTGTCACGCCACCCAACCCCGGCCTATTCTTTCTTTTCTCGTCCCTCCTCAAGTTGCAGGATAATTTCCTCGGCCACCCCTTCAATATTTTCCAACACCTGGTGATTCCAAAACCGAACCACCTTGAACCCTCGCCTCTCGATCTCCTTCGTCCGCTGGACGTCGTACTTTCGCTGCTGCTCGGCATGCTGTTCGCCGTCGAGTTCGACCACCAAGCGGCCCTTGACGCAGCAGAAATCAACGATGTAATCGCCAATCGGGAATTGACGGCGAAATTTCCAGCCCAGCAGCGTCCGATCCCGAAGCTCCGACCAAAGCCTCCGCTCAGGGTCAGTAGAGTTACGGCGAAGCGTGCGCGAGCGCGCCAGCGTTTTGCCGTGAATGAGGCGTGGCGGTGTGAGATCGGCCATCCCGGAATTGAGCTATAGCAAATCAGCGGGGTAGGGAAAGCAGCCGATCCAGCACCCTCACCGCCAGCGATTTTACATCGCTTCGCTCATGCGGTGGGCCGCCTCTCCCGTAACATAACGGGCGAGGGAAGGAAGACCGCCGCCGCGTTATTTATGATAAGCTGCTTCGGTTCGGATTAAACAGCGCCATGAAATACGAGCTTGCACCGTATCATCGCAACGCGCCGGATGAAGAACTGCTGGCCGACCTCAGGCGCGTTGCAGCGGAGATTGGCAAAAGCTCAATTACTAGAGACGAGTACGACGAACGAGGACGTTTTTCTAGCAGCACTCTTACCCGAAGGTTCGGGTCGTGGTTTGCGGCGACTGATAAAGTCGGCCTAGACCGGACACGGAACCTTACCATTACCAATGAGGAGCTACTTTCCAATCTTGCGGAGTTGTGGGCCAGACTCGGCCGCCAGCCCCGGTACGGGAATCTAAACGCGGAGACCTCAAAGTTCAGCGCCGGTACATACGAGAATCGTTTCGGAACATGGCGCAAGGCCCTCGAAGCGTTCGTTAAATGGGCCAATGAGAGCGAACCAACTCCCGCGCCCGAGAAGAACGCGGTTTCACCGCCGATGGCCTCCGAGCCGCTTGAGAAGGAACCAGCGCGTGCGGTCGATAAGGGAACCAAGAGCGCGCGAAGGACGACAGCCCAGTCTGAGATTGAAGGTGCTTGTCCTTATGCGTGACGGGAACCGCTGCAAGCTTTGTGGCGGCCAAGCGGGCAGCAGCATTGAGAAGCTCGATTTCGATCACATCAAACCGTGGAGCAAGGGCGGCGAGACGGTGCTCGAAAACCTCCAGATTCTTTGCGACAAGTGCAACGTCGGAAAGGGCGATTGGGCGCCAGAGAACTGAACCGCCGCTTCGCGGCAGCCGGTTGTGCCAACGCTCTTTTTGCGAGAAATTACAGAAGGTAATCCGCGCATGGCAACGGCACGTTACAGCCGCTGGGATGGGACGCAGCGGCTTCGCCTCGACGCCGACAAGGTGTTCGAAAAGCTGGCCGAATATCTCTCCTATACCGACGATCTCCGCCAGGCGATGGACTGGATGATGCGCCAGGGAATGGACTTTGACGGCATGCGCATCATGGGGCTGGAGGAGTTCCTCGAACAACTGCGCGAGGAGATGCGCAACCGCTTTCGCGACTTCAACCTCAAGGACGCCCTCTCCGACATGGAGAAGAAGCTTGAGGAGATTCTGAATCAAGAGCGCAGCACGCTGGAGGGGCTGAAGGGTCAAAAGGCCGGCATCGAGGAAAAGCAGCGAGAGTTGTCACGCATGCCCCGGCGCTTGTCGGAGGCGATGCGCAAGCTGGAGAGTTACGAATTCGAAGACGAACAGGCCAATGCCGCTTTCGATGAGTTGCTCGCCGAGTACGAGAACATCCGCGATCTGGAAAATTTCCGCGATCGCAATCAGCATCTGTTCCACGGCCAGAAGAGCCTAAATTACCAGGAGGCGCTCGACCTGATGCATGAGATGGAGCGAATGCGCCAGCTAGAACAGGATCTGATGGCCGGTAATTTCGACACCATCTCGCTTGACGATCTGCGCCAGATGCTCGGCCAGCAGGCCCTTAACGACTTCCAAAATTTGAAACAAGTAATGATCCTGCTTACGCAATCGGGTTACATGGTGCCAAAGGGCGGCCAATTCCAGCTTTCGCCCAAGGGCGTGCGGCGGATAGGGCAACTGGCGCTGCGCGACATTTACCAGCATCTGCTCCGCGATCGCGCCGGTTCTCACCTGTCGGACCATCGCGGAATAAGCGAGATGCGTCCGGATGAAACCAAGCCGTATCGGTTCGGCGATCCGCTCAATCTCAACTTGCCAGCCACGCTTCGTCATGCGCTCACACGCAAGCCGGGTGTGCCGCTCAAAATGGAGCCGGGTGATTTCGAAGTCCATGAGAACGACTACGGCAGCTCGTCGTCGACGGTTCTGTGCCTGGATATGTCGTGGTCGATGAGCTGGGAAGGACGTTTTGCGGCGGCAAAGAAAGTTGCGCTGGCGATGGAAACGCTCATCCGTTCGAAGTTTCCGCGCGATTATTTTTCAATTGTCGGGTTCTTCACGCGCGCCGTCGAGCTCAAGCTTAAGGACCTGCCCGAAGCGACTTGGAACATGGGCGATCCGTTCACGAACCTGCAGGATGGATTGCGCCTTGCCACCCAATTGCTCGGGCGCCATCCCTCGCGCAACCAGCACATCATCGTGATCACCGATGGCCAGCCGACCGCCTACTTCAACAACAAGCGGCTGTATTGCGAATGGCCGCTGTCGTTCGGCGGCATCAGCGTGCGCGCCGCAAATGAAACGCTCAAGGAAGTCGAGCGCGTCACACGCAAAGGCATCACGATTAACACCTTCATGCTCGACGATTCGCCCAGCCTGCGTGCGTTCGTTGATAAAATGACGAAAATCAATCGCGGCCGCGCGCTCTTCACCCGCCCCGACCATCTTGGCGAATACCTGCTGGTCGATTATCTCTCCCACAAGCGCAAGCGTGTCTGACCGCCGCCGCACGGCTGCCGCGCCGCCGACGCCGGGGAAAATCTATTCCGGCGATTGCATCGACGTGATGGCCCGGTGGCCTGACGCAACATTCGACGCCTGCATAGCCGACCCGCCGTACAATTTGAGCCGGCGCAAGGGGCTGGCATGGGCGTTCAGTTCGCACGTAACGGTGGAAGAGCGATGGGATCGTTTTTCGAACGACGACTACTTTGAGTTTACGCGGCGATGGCTCGAACAGGCGTGCCGCGTGGTGCGCCCCAATGGAAATCTGCTGGTATTCGGAAGCTTCCACAACATTTACCTGATCGGATTCGTGCTGGAGCACGTGCTGGGCCGGCGCATCATGCAGCAAGTTACCTGGTTCAAGCCCAACGCGCAGCCGAACATTACCGGCCGGCTGCTAACCGAGAGCACCGAGTACGTCATCTGGGCCTGCAACAACCCGCCCCAACTCGCGGCCAAGTGGACGTTCGACTATGCGGAATCAAAACGCATCAACGCCGGCAAGCAGTTACGCAATCTGTGGTCATTTCCGTGCACGCCTCGTTCGGAGCGCAAATGGGGCGCCCATCCGACACAAAAGCCGCTGGAGCTGATCGAGCAGATTGTGCGGCTGTGGACCAAACCGGGAGACTTGATCTTGGATTGTTTCCTCGGCACCGGAACCACTGCCGCCGCTGCGCAAGACCTCGATCGCCGATGGGTCGGAATCGAACGTGATTCGGCTTATATCGCGATTGCGAAAAAACGCGTGAGTGGTGCGGCTAGTTTACCGCGCGGCGGAGCGTAGCCGCAGGCCGGTCTCCGCGGCCGCCGGCATCTGCCACGTGCCGCCGATCTCGCGGATTACGATGCGATCGTGCTCATCGCCTGCGGCTGCGATCAGCCGCGTCAACGGCTCGTCCATCGGCTCCTTGGACAGCTTGAAGGTTCCCCAATGAATCGGTACCAGGTAACGCGCGCCCGTTTGCTGGAACATCGACCACACTTGTTCGGGATTGGCGTGATTCCAAATCCAAGGGTCATACGCGCCGATTGTAAAGACCGCCACTTCCGGCGGCGCCGCCGCAAGGCTCGCGAACAGGTCGGTCTCAGCGCTGTCGCACGCGAGCAGCATCCGATGGCCGTCTTTGTCGATTACATAACTGTTGAAGCCGTAATCCTGACCCGGAAACGGCCATCGGCGGCCCCAATGACGCGCGCCCATCGCGCGAATCTTAAGCCCACCTGCGATGGTTTCCTCGCCCCACTTAAGTTCGCGCACATCGCGGAAGCCAAGCGGCTTCATGATTTTCGACACCCGCTCGCAGCCTATGATGACCGCGCTTTTCGGCAATGCCTTCAGCGACGGGATGTCGAGATGGTCCATGTGCGCGTGCGTGATGAGAATCACATCCAACGGACCAAGTGCCCCGGGTGAGAGCGGCGGCGAAGTATAACGCCGGGGACCAATCGTCACGATTGGATCGAGCGACAATCCTACGCGTGAGAACAAGGTTGGGTCGGAGATGAGCCGCGTCCCGAAATAGTTGGCGATGACGGTCGCGTGACCAAGATTGGAAATCGTGAGCGTGTCGTCGGCCCACGATGCCGGGATCGGAGTCGCAGCCCGCGCGATGCCCTTGCGATGCATTCGATTACCTTACGATTCGGCCGCGAACCGTGCCAGAGCCGCGCGCTTCGCGGCTCACGGGTCATTCATCAATCGATTTAAAGCAGGGCAATTCCTTCACCGTCACGAAGCTGAACGCACGCCCGTGCCATTGAAACGTGCCGGCAGGAGCGCCGAATGTGGCGGTCATCGTGGTGAGCTGGGCGCTGTCGGATGGCTGTACCGGATCGGCGGGCGCGTAGGCCAGAAATTGCGGCTCTTCGGGAGGCAGAAGTTCGTAAATCGGCGGTTTGAAGTTGAGTTTCGCGATGTTCGGCTTGGGCATCCAGCCGTCGGGAGGCGCATTCTTCTCCCGGTCGATTACCCATGCGTTGGCGCCATTATGATGCCCAAGTTTCCACCGGCGCGACTCGATCACGCCGCTTTTGTCCTTTTGTAATTCTTCGATGCCGGGCACGGAGTCGAGCAATTGATCGCATCGCTCGGATTGTTCGCCTGCGGGCGCAACCGGACCTTCTTCCTTTGATGCGGACATGATCGCCGTGCCCTGAACCGCGGTGGAAGCCACGGCGGGGGCGATGCTGGAAATTCCCACTCCCATGCATCCCGCACAAGTTATCGCCAAAACCGCCGCACACGCAGGTGGAAGTGTAATTTTCATATCAGGAAATCTCGTCTCGGATTATATGGGGAAGAATCGGCCGCCGCATCAACCCGGAAATCACCGCCGCGCTAGTTTGCGCCGGCCGCGCGAGACTGCGGATGCGTTGCCGGCAACTGCGATATCCTTTCCGGCGCATCGGGCGCGGCTTGCGTGAAGTACAGCCCCGCCAGAATTGCACCAAACAGTGACATTACCAGAATTCCGAATCCGGCCCGAATCGTGCGGCCGCGACGAACCTTACGCGAGATTGGCAGCCTGATCACCTTGGCCCGGCCATGATGCGGCCCGGCTGAGCGGTGGCGCGATGCGGATGCCCTGTTCATCGTCAACCAAGTGGATGACCGCCCATGCGGCGATCATAATTTTTTGCTATCGCGGGGCGCGGCGATTGTCAAACCTAACGCTAACCGATCATCGCTTCGATCAGGCTGGGACCCACCGTCGAAAACGATCGCTCAAGCGCGATCGCCGCCGCTTCCGCGGTATCGACCCGCACCGCCGGAATTCCCATCCCGCGCGCAAGGCTGGTCCAATCGAGGCTCGGATTGGAAAGTTCGGTCAGCCGTCGTGCGTTGGGGCCCGGCTCGGCGACGCCGGAATGCGCCAGCTCCACCTGCAGAATTCGATACCGGGAGTTATTGCAAATCACCGTCGTCACGTTGAGCGATTCGCGCGCATGGGTCCATAGCGCCTGCAGCGTGTACATACCGGCCCCATCGGCCTGAAACGCGATAGTTCGGCGATCGGGGCATGCCACCGCCGCACCCGCCGCGCATGGCATCCCCTGCCCCAGCGCTCCGCCCGTCAACGTCAAATACGAATGCGGTGCAGCGCCGGCGGATGCCGCAAAAAACGGCATTCCGGTTGTAATCGCCTCATCCATAACAATCGCCCCTTCTGGCATCGTTGCGGCCAATGCCGCGCCAAGCGAAGCAGCGTCGAGGCGGCCCACCGGCTTACCGGCGCGCGCAATCTTCTGGCGTAGGTTTAAGCCTGTGGCCGCCTTGCCCGCCCCCAGCTCGTCCGCCAAAGCTTCGAGCGCGGCGGGAACATCGTCATGCGGCGAGGCAAGCGGCTCGATTGCGGCGACCGGTGATGCCAGTTCGCTCGGAATATTGCGATAACCGAAAAATGCGACCGGCTTTGCGGCGCCGGCAACCACGATCGATGCAAACGGCTTGAGCGCATCGATCGCCTGGGTCGGAAAGTAAGGCAGCCGTTCGACTGCGGGCATGCCCGCGCCGCGTTCGATGCGGGAAGGGAAAGTCTCGCAAATGAGCGCGCATCCCGACTTGGCCGCAATTCGCGCCGCGGCGGCAAGGCCGCGCGCGCGCAGCGCCGCGCCACCCAAATACAGCACGGCGCGGCCGCTTTGACGAAGCAGGCTGGCGGCACGCCGGACCGCATCGGAAGAGACGGCAGGCGGTGCAGCCGGGGGAATCGGAGCGGCATGGCTGGCAACCGATTCCCATTGGCAATCCGATGGGACGATCAGTGTCGCCACGCGGCCCGGCATATGGCCGGCAGCCGCGATCGCCTGCGCGGTCGCATCGGCGGCATTGGCGGCATCGCGGACACTGCGCACCCATCCGGAGACGGGTGTCGCGAGCGAGACGATATCGGAAGCCAGCGGCGCATCGTGGGCGACATGCCACGTTGCATGGTCGCCGACGAGATTGACGATCGGCGAATGGGCGCGGCGCGCGTTGTGCAGGTTGGCGGCGCCGTTGGCAAAGCCGGGGCCGAGATGAAGGATGGTGAGCGCGGGCTTTTCGGCCATCCGCCCGTACCCGTCGGCCGCGCCGGTGCATACGCCTTCGAACAGCCCCAGGATCGCGCGGACTCCGGGAGCCGAATCGAGCGCCGCAACCAGCGGCATTTCGGTCGTGCCGGGATTGGCGAAACAGACATCGACGCCCGCGGCGATCGCCGTGCGGATGATGCTCTCAGCGCCGTTCATCGGGGTGCCTTCTCACCCTGCAAGCAGTCTCAAGACGTCATCTAACCGAGCGTGCTTGGCAGGTTGAGCAGTTCAGTCGATTTCGCGCTCTTGTGGTGTTGAGCATGGCTAGCCAAGAAAAGTGCGCTTAATCATTGGGGAAATTGGGTTCGTTTCGTAATTTTTCTGTGGCGATTGCTATAAAACCCTGCTCTAAATTAGCATCACGTCCTGTTGAGGCCTCCGAAATCATTTATGAGACCGCTGATAGCCACCCTAAAGATTATACATCATGCGAGATGATCGGCGCGACGCTGCCGCTTCTCCCGAAAGGCAAACTTTCT
>DATKOZ010000053.1:0-72018 GCA_035524375.1 Binataceae bacterium (SeqCode)
GTGAATCGAATCGCGCCCGGCTCGTCCATCGACAGTGCCAGCCGCTTGATTTCGACCTGCCGCGGTGCCGGCGGCTCGACCACCTCGCCCCGCCGCGCAAGCTTGTAGAGTGGAACACCGCTTCGCTTGATGGCCGAAAACACCGGAGGGATCTGCTCGATGGTCCCCGTGAATCGCGCCGCGACTTCGGCCATTCGCTCCATCGAAATCGCCGGAATTTCGGCAGTTCGCACGATCGTTCCATCACGGTCGAGCGTGTCTGTCTCGGCGCCCAACCGGATCAGTCCCGTGTATTCCTTGTCGCCACGGTCGATAAATGGCGCGAGCTTGGTCCCCTCCCCGACCATTATCGGCAGCAATCCCGTCGCAAATGGATCGAGTGTGCCCAGATGGCCGACGCGTGCCGCCTTGACCGCGCGCTTGATGCGCCTGACGACCTCCGCAGAGGTAAGACCGGCGGGCTTGTCGATGAGAATGATTCCGTCCATCGGGGAAGTTCTCAAGGATAGCGGACACACACACCGCTGGTAAGCGCCATGGGCAGGCGGTCTCATCATTGGTCTTTCGCAATATTTTTCTTGCCAGCTCTGTGCTATATCCGCGTTTGGAAAGGGCACGCCGCGAGCCACAGGCGAATCAAATGGCAAAAGTTGAAGTCCCTGCCGCTCGCGCAACAATCAGCGAATCTGCCAACAGCCTTCTAATCACGATTCCGACCCGCAAAAACTGGTTCTTGGTCATTTTCATGGGATTTTGGCTATGCGGATGGCTCTTCGGGGAAATTATGGTATCTCGCATGCTCGCGCTCGGCAGGATGCCCGCGGGCGCAAGCATGTTTCCAATCGCATGGCTCGGCATGTGGACCGTTGGCGGGGCGTTCGCGATTGTAACCTGCTTGTGGAACCTCGCCGGAAAAGAACTCATCTGGCTGAGCCCCGCCACGCTAATGATCAAGCGCGAGGTATATGGCATCGGACCGGTACGCGAGTACGATCTCGCCAACGTCGCCAACCTGCGTGTCCAAGACACCGTGATCCCGGTCTATTTCAACCAGCTTCAAATGTTCGGCATGGGCAGAATTGCATTCGATTATGGAGCCAAGACCTTCCGCTTTGCCGGCGGCGTGGACGAGGCTGAAGCTGCGCAGATAGTGAAACTGATGAAATCACACCACAACTTTGCAGCCTAGCAGCCGCCTGTATCGCGGCGCGCGATTGATCACGGCGATGTCGAACCGCTGCTGGAACGGGGAGTACGGTCGGAGGATCGACCGGATAGATGCTGCGGTTACGAATGACCAAAAAGTTAGCTTCGGTTCAGCACTTGCACTGGAACCCACGAAAAACCACGACAGTGAAGAGCATGCTGACTAGCCAGTATATCACCATAAAGGAGCGTGCCCCCTTAAGGCGCCGAATCGCAAGGCAGCCGATGATAGGCATCAGCAACATTGCCAAGCTGGGCGGGTAAATCAGCGCCCAATAGGGATACTCTGACGGCGAAGCGATCATTCCGTGGTAATGGTGGAAGATTCGCAGCCACAGCATATCGCCGACCGGAGCAAACAATGCCCAAACCAGTGGAAGAGCAAAAATCACGGGTGCCAGCCTCCGTCGCACAGTCTGGTCCTTCCAAGGAAACAACATCATCGCCAGCAAGAATGCGACAACGACGTACGTATAGAATGCGGCGAAAAAGCTGTCGAACACTACTTTTAATCCGCTCATCGTCCCCCTACCCCTTCGGTGCGCCCTGCTTGAGAAGCTCGCTGATGCGAGCGGCGCGTTCGAGGCCGGGATCGAATTCGAAATCGAATTCCGGCGTATAGCGCAGGCCCAGCGAGTGGCCGATCTCGCGCCGGATAAAGCCCGCCGCACTCTTGAATCCCGCGATTGCCTCCGGTGCGCGCGCAGAACCCTCCAGATGCGAGAAATAGACGTGCGCCCGGCGCAGATCGTCGGTCATCTTTACGCCGGTTAGCGTGATGCCGTGAAGGCGCGGGTCCTTCAACTCGCGCATCATCATCGCGGAGATCTCCCTTAAAATCGCCTCGCCAACGCGTTCCGGCCTTCTGCTTCCGCTCATCTCACAACCATTTCACCACCAAGACACAAAGGCGCAAAGACGGAAAATTTCTCCTTGGTGACCTAGTGTCTTTGTGGCGATCTCCTAGTAATTGATAATCTCCAATTGCTCGCCGCCCAGCGGAGCAAGGCCCATCGAGTCGATGAACTTGACAACCTCCCGCAGCGCGGAATCGACGAATTTCTGATCGCTGCCGACCTGGCAAATTCCCAACTCCGCGCGCTGCCACATGTCGTGGCCGTCGGACTCGGCAATCGAGACGTTGAATTTGTTGCGGACGCGATCCTTGATTGCGCGCAGAACTTGTCGCTTTCCCTTGAGCGAATGATTTTCAGGCAGGAACAGGGTCAGCCGCATTACTCCCACGACCATTGCACTCCCCCTCCACCGGACAAATCGCGCGCAGCCTCACGGCGCGCCATCGCGTCAGCCCAATTACGCTTGCGGCTGCTTCTCCGCCGCCGCTCCGCGCATCGACTCTGAACGCGGCGCCGCGAGCTTGCGCAATACCGCCTCCATCTCGAACGCCTCGATGACGTCGTCGGGCTTTACGTCGTTGTAGTTCTCCAGCGAAATACCGCATTCGTAACCGGTGGCCACTTCGCGCGCATCGTCCTTGAATCGCTTGAGGGAACCGAGCTTGCCTTCCCATACCGGGCGGCCGTCGCGGACCAGGCGAGCGCGCGCGCTGCGCACGATCTTCCCGTCGACGACCATGCATCCGGCCACAGTGGCGCCGGACAGATTGAAAATCTTTCGCACCTGTGCGCGGCCGAGCGCCTTTTCGCGGTAAGTCGGCGCAAGCAATCCCTCCATCGCCGCGCGCATGTCGTTGATTGCCTCATAAATGATCGTGTAGAGGCGGATCTCGACGCCTTCCTTCTCGGCAAGCGCGGCGGCCTTTGGTTCAGGCCGGATATTGAAGCCCAGAATAATCGCCTTGGACGCGGCGGCGAGTGTCACATCGGTTTCCGAAATTGCGCCGGCGGAGGTGTGAATCACCTGCAGCTTGACCTCGTCGGTGGAGAGCTGCTCGAGCGCGGCGGCCAGCGCCTCGACGGAGCCCTGCACGTCGCCCTTGATAATCGCCTTCAGTTCCTTGACGTCGCCGGCGGCCATCCGTTGGCTCAAATCCTCCAGCGAAACGCGGCTGGACTTGGCCAATTCGCCCTCGCGCTGCTTGGATCGCCGATACTCGGCAACCTGGCGCGCCTTCGCCTCCTCGGCGACGCCGCTCAGAATCGTGCCCGGCTCGGGCACGCTGGAAAGGCCAAAAACTTCGACCGGCGTGGATGGGCCGGCTTCGGAAAGCCGCTCACCCAAATGATTCTGCATCGCACGCACGCGGCCGTAGGTAGTTCCGCATACGAACGGGTCGCCCTGATGAAGCGTGCCTTCCTGGATCAATACCGTCGCGACCGGACCGCGGCCGCGGTCGAGTTGCGATTCGATCACGGTGCCGCGCGCGGTGCGGTTCGGATTCGCCTTCAGTTCCATCACGTCGGCCTGCAGCAGGACCATCTCGAGCAACCGCTCGATCCCCTCGCCGGTGCGCGCGGAAACCGGCACGACGATCGTTTCGCCGCCGTAATCTTCCGGCACCAGGCCAACCTCGGTCAGGCGCTGTTTGACCCGATCGACGTTGGCGTCGGGCAAATCGATTTTGTTTACCGCTACGATAATAGGAACGTTGGCAGCGCGAGCGTGATTGATCGCCTCCGCAGTCTGCGGCATCACGCCTTCGTTGGCGGCGACGACCAGGATGACGATATCCGTCACCTTCGCGCCGCGCGCGCGCATCGCGGTAAACGCCTCATGGCCGGGAGTATCGACGAACGCAATCGTCTTGCCGTTGGCCTGCACGGTGTAGGCGCCGATGTGCTGCGTGATTCCGCCGAATTCGCGCTCGGTCACGTTGGTGTGGCGGATCGCGTCGAGCAACGAGGTTTTGCCGTGATCGACATGGCCCATCACGGTTACAACCGGAGGCCGCGGCAGGCTTTCGCCCACCACCACCTCACCGGCTTCCTCTTCGATCGCCGATTCGGCATCGAAGGATACATTCTCGACGCTGTAGCCGAATTCGCCGGCCAGAAGCGTAGCGGTGTCGACATCGAGAACTTGATTGACGGTCGCCATCTGGCCCAATTCCATCAACTTCTTGATCAGGTCGCCCGCCTTGACGCCCATGTTGCGGCCAAGATCGCCGACGGTAACTCCCTCAGTGATGCGCACGACGCGCTTGGAGGCCTTTGGCGTGGTAATTTCGGTTTTCTTCTGTTCTTTACCGGGAAGTGCGCGGCGCTTTTTGGGCACGCGCAACCCGCGCATCTCGCGTTCGGAGGCGAGATCGACGGTCGCCTTCTTGACGACCTTCTTCTTTTTGATGCCGCGGCCGCCACCGGGCTTGGTCAATTGATCGGGCGGAACCTCCGGAACTATCTGTGGCGTTGGTTCCTGTTGCGCGAAACGACCGGTTAAACCCGGACGCCCGGCACCCATCCCCGGACGTGTCGGCGCTCCAACCGGCCGCGCCGGTGTTTTTGGCCGGAGATCGATCTTGCCCAAGACCTTGGGGCCTTTCTGGCCGTCGTCGAGATGAAGGCCGGACCCGCCTTCCTTGGTCAAATTGATTGGCGCTCGTGGTCCACGTGGAGTTTCGGCTGGCTGCGGACGGTCGGTGCGATATCCGATGCGCGGTGCAGCCGGCTTTGGGCCAGGAGCAGTAGCCGTTTCGGTTACGACCGCGCGCGGCTGCTGCGGTGGCGCAACCTCGATTACAGGCCTCGGCGGCGGCGCGGTTGGAACCGTGTCAGCTCCGGCATACTTAGCCTCAAGGCTCGGCTCAATTTCCTCAACCGATTCGATCGACTCCGCCTCCACCGGTGCAGGTTCAGGCTCCGGCTTGGGCGCCGGCGGCGGTGTTGGCTTGACAACGACCGGCTCGGGCGGCGGCGCAGGAGGAGTTTCAATGAATGCTGGAACCTCGGATTCGGCCTGCGGCTCAGCTAGAAATGGCGCCGCAAACGTCTCGGTGGATTTTTGTTCGACTTCGAAATGGAAAGGCTCAGCAGACGATCCCTGCGGCGCTGCGCCTTCGGCATGACGCCGGCGCATCACGGTCGCGTTCAGGCGCTTCTCGACGATCTTTCCGCTGCTGGTTTCCAGCACAGTCTCGCGGCGCAACACGGCGGCGCGATGCGCCTGGTCGTCAAGGTCCGCCTTGAGGCGATTGGCCTCTTCCGGATCGAGCAAACTCGACTCCGAGGGCGCATGCCCAAGCTTCAGTCGGGCACATCCTGCGAGCAATTCATCAACTGACATACCCCATTCGGCAGCCAGCGTCTTTATCCGTCTTCGAGCCATTCAGACCATTGTATTCGAGAGGCCGCTTCCTATCCAGCCTTGTCCGCAACCAATGAAACAAAATCGAGGCGAGGGTTGGCTGAAGAAAAACGCGCTGATTTTGAAAGAAATTCCCGCCGGATAGGTGCCGCTGCGAGATCGAAGCAGGTGCTGACGATACCGCCGAGCTACTTCAGCTCATTCGTCCGAGCCCAGCTTCGCGGGACGCAGCGCGGTGCCCGGCACTCGATGTTTGGTGCGCAGCGGCAGACGGGATCGTCTCTGCGCGCGATGGCGCCGGCCCGCGATATTTGGTCCCGAACATCCAATCGAAAATTGGCACCGCGAAATTGAAATTGTAATGCCGCATCAGACGCGCATCGTGGTGCACGCGATGGTGATAACTCATCGCCTTGACGGCCTTCATTTCACCGATCGGGTTGCCCGCGGGGAGGTGCGACAGCGCATGCGTGACTTCGTAAATCGAGTAGTAGCAGATCACTGCGAGCATAAAGAGCCAACCCAGGTTGTGACTGGCCCCGAAGTAAAACAATGCCGCCAGCGGAATCGCACCGGCAATCGTCAAAAGCTCGACCCCGAGGTCGAACATCACGAACCGCAGATCGTTCAGATCGTCAATTGCCATGCGCTCGTAACCGAAGAAAGCGTGATGCTCCCGTGTGTGTCCGTAGTATGTGAAGTCGGGAATGATCGGGTTGTGAAACGGGATGCGATGCAGCCAATACTCGCCAAAGTTGGCAAGCAACAGAAATCCTCCAAAGCAAATCCATTCCAGCGGCGTGACCCGAATGAGTTGAGAAACCGATACCGCAATCGTGGTAGCCGAAATCGCAGCCAGTGCGGCCGCGTGGCGCCACCACCGATAAGTCGGCCTGCGGCCCGCACGCATGGAGGTGCGGGTATGCTTGATCCTGCGTTTTCGCCGCGCGTCGAGAGTCCCTGCTTGCGCGACGCCTACACTACCAACTGACGACATTTCACCGCCTATGATGCGGTAATCGGACATAACTGGCAAGGGCGCCAGCGAATTGACAGCGAAATTGACGGTACCGTCAGTGCGATCCGGCACCCTTCGGCAACTGCGCATCTGGGGTCACATTTAAGTCGACTCGGCACGGCGGTCCGGACGATCCGAAGCAAACCTTGGTATCGCCCCTGGCGGCTCGCTCTGAATCATCATGTGCGTATCCAGGGCAAATCCAGCGATCGCCCTTGCGATACATCGCGACTGCGTAATAGCGTCCGGAATTGAGGTGGCCAGTGCCGGGAATCGCCGATTCGTTGACGATTTCGAAGCCATCGTGCGCGGCATATGGCGTAAACTCCATGAAGTAAATTCGCCATCGCTCCCCGGACTTTGCCGACACCTGATAGCTCATGCCGCGATCTGATGAAAAAACCGGTTTGTCACGGCACAACCACGGCCGCGCCTCAGCCGCGATAGCCCTACTCGACGCGATCGCAGCGAGTGCGATCGCCAATGCAGCGGTACCCGCGAGCTTGAGCGGATTCATCTCATTGCCGCCTTTTCATCAGACGCGATCGCAATTATCCGGCTGACAATTTCGTTGAGATCGGAATCCTTGGGTGTAAACACCGCCTTCACGCCCAGATCGAGCAGCGGCCTTCGATCGGGTTCAGGAATTATTCCGCCAATCACCAGCTTTACCTGCGCGGCGCCGCGCTCTTTGAGCAATGCCAGCGTCTCGCGCGCAATCGTCATGTGCGCGCCGGCAAGACTCGATATTGCCAGCACATCCACGTCCTCTTCCAGAGCCGTCCCGGCCATCTGCTCGGGAGTCTGCTTGAACCCCGCCAGGACCACCTCCATCCCCGCTTGCATGCAGGCGTGCGCGAGCAGTTTGACCGCGTTGATGTGGCCGTCCAGCCCGGCCTTGCCGAGCGCGATTCGAATTTTGCGGCTGGTGATCGGAACATTGAGCTTCGGCACATTTGCGCCGGACTCCAGAATGGGGGGCGTATAGCGGCCGCGGCCGGCACGTTCAAGTGTCGCGGTCCATTCGCCCACGGTTCCGCCCGCGCGGGCAAGCTCGACGGTAGCCTCCATGATACCGCCGTCCTTTGACGATGCGGCCCGATCGAGCGTCTCGCGCGCTTTCGCAACAGCGGCGATATCGCGCTTGGTTCGCCATTTTCGAATCGCCTCGATGCGTTCCGATTCGCGTTTGGCGGTCGCAACCTGATCGGTCGCATCGAGTGGCGGCGGCGTGAGGCCGACTTCGCCGGTAAATGCATTCACGCCGATCCGCACAGTCTCACCGGTTTCGATTTTGCGATAATGCTCCGCCAGTTGCCGCGTCAGTTCGCCGCTTACGATTGAAATCGCGCGAGAGTAGCCGGCTTGGCGCAGGTGTGTCGCGATTTCTTTGGCGCGCGCGGCGGTTTCATCGGTCAGTTTCTCAATAATCTTGCTGCCCTCGAAAATATCGCCAAATGCCCCCAACTCCGTCTCATGCATCAGTACCTGCTGCGTGCGCAGGCTTAGTGTCTGCTCGGCCTGATCGGGCAGCGCCATAGCTTCGCGAAATCCCGGCAACTGGAGCGCATTGACGCGCGCAGCGGCCGAAAGGACGACCGGCAATGCCTCGTATGCGATCCGAATGATATTCACTTCCGGTTCCTGCTCGGTCAGGGTAAGCGAGCGCACCTGGCATCCCGCGCGGAAAGCCACGTCTGGGATCCCATATTCCGACTGACAGAGATCGCGCCACAATTTGAAATACGCACGCACCTTGGCGATTTCGGGAACCAACTCGATTCCGCTATTGATGAAAAACGAAATCCGCCGCACCGTGCGTTCAAATCCCTCGGCGGAAAGGCGCGGACGGAGGGCATCCAAGATCAGCATGGCGCCGCCGAATGCGTAGCCGACCTCTTCGGCGGGACCGGCGCCGCTTTCCATATAGTGATAGCCGCAGCAATTGATCGGATTCCAATTCGGCACGCGCTCGACGGCGTATCGAATCAATTCAGTGGTCAAACGCAGGGAGAGATCGGGGTCGAATATCGAAGTTCCGCGCGCGACGAACTCCTTCAGCAAATCGTTTTGCGTCGTCCCGCGGAGTTCCGTCCACGGCACACCCTGCTTTTCCGCTACGACTAGGTACAACGCGAAAATAAACTGAGCGCTCGCATTGATCGTCATGGAAGTATTGATCGAGCCGAGTGGGATGCCGGCAAGCAGTGATTCCATGTCCTGCCAATGGCAGATTGAAACGCCGGCTCCGCCGACTTCGCCGCGGGCGACGGAAGCATCAGGGTCGTATCCGTTTTGGGTGGGGAGATCGAACGCAATCGACAGCCCACGCTGACCCTGCTTCAGATTCGCAAGGAATCGCTCATTTGCGGCCCGAGCGTCGCCGAATCCCGCATAGGTGCGAATAATCCACGGCTCACGGGCCTTCTTGGCGCCTTCAGCCGATTTTGGAACAGCCTTCGTCATCGCCTCGCTCCAAAGGTTAATTCTACCGGACGGGCGATTCCGGCCGTCTCATCCCGGTCACCGGACGCCCGCATGCTTGCGGATCGCCGCCCCGATTTCTCGTGCAAGTGTTCCGATCTTCACGGCGTCGTGACCTTCCACCATCACGCGTGCGAGCATTTCAGTGCCCGAATAGCGCACCAGCAATCGCCCGCTCCCGGCCAGACGCTTTTCCGCATCGGCAATCGCACGCGTGACGGACGGCATCCCGCTCAGCGGGACACGCCGCTTAACCGGAACGTTCTCCAATACCTGTGGCACCCTGCGCATCGCACGCAACTTGCTGAGCGGCTTGCCGGTCTCGGCCATCATCGCAAGCACCATCAACGCCGTGATCAATCCATCGCCGGTCGTAGAATAGTCCATGAAGATGATGTGCCCGGATTGCTCCCCGCCCAAATTGAAATCGCCGGCACGCATCTCGCGCGCTACCGCAGGATCGCCGACTTCGGTCCGAATCAGCTTGACCCCAGCCTCGCGCAGCGCCAACTCCAACCCGAAATTGCTCATCACGGTCGCAACAACCGCATTTCCTGACAGTTTCCCTTCGGCCGCAAGTTTGCGGCCAAACAGCGCCATCACATCGTCGCCGTCGAATATCTCACCGCACTCGTCAATAAGCATCGCACGATCGGCGTCGCCATCCAGTGCGATACCTACATTCGCGCGCTCGCGGATCACCGCCTCACGAACGCCAGCCAGATGCGTCGCTCCGCAATTCTGATTAATGTTTTTGCCGTCCGGCTCGGCGGCAATGGGGATGACCGTAGCACCCAACTCGATGAGCGCTTCCGGCCCGACCCGGTAAGCGGCGCCATTTGCACAATCGATTACAACCTTTAGCTTATCGAATTCGATGTGACGCGGAACGCATCCTTTGAGAAATACCAAATACCGGCCCAAGGCATCATCGATGCGGGTCGCCCTTCCGATATCGCCGGCGCGGGCGCGATGACGGGTAATTTCAGCGTCGTCAGCGACCAGAGATTCGATCCGGCTCTCGGTTGCGTCGTCGAGCTTGAAGCCCTCCCGCGAAAAGAACTTGATTCCGTTGTCCTGAAACGGATTATGCGAAGCCGAGATCACCACGCCCGCATCGGCACGCATCGAACGGGTAAGAAACGCGATACCCGGCGTCGGCAGCGGCCCGACCAGCCATACGTCCACTCCCATCGAGCAGATGCCTGATTCGATCGCGGTCTCAAGCATGTAGCCGGACAAGCGCGTGTCCTTGCCGATCAGGATGCGCCGATGGCGTTCGGAGGAGCCGCGAAACACGTAGGCCAGCGCGCGGCCCAGTTTGAGCGCGACCTCGGAGGTAATTGGGTCTTCGTTCGCAATCCCGCGAACCCCGTCAGTGCCGAATAATTTACGATGCGTGGCCATCGGTGCGCGCCTTAAGCTTCTCACGATAGGTTCGCAGTTTAACCTTGTCCGGTGAAAGTCGCACCACCCGCATCCCATCCGGCAAGTTCACCTTAAGCGGCAGCTCATGCAGCCCGGGCACGTCTCCCTTTGCGTCGACGTAGAGGAGTCCTGCGGGAGAAACCGCGTTGAGTTTGGCGGCGGGACCGCGAATGGTGACCGATCCCTGTTTCGGATCGATGCGGAATTTGTAATCGCTGTCTCTAACGTCGATGTCGACAGCGCGAAACTCCCGTTCGGCAACCTCTTGCGCAACCTCAACCCGCGCAACGACCTGCGAAGCTGAAAATCGCACCCATCCCGCGGCCGGCGGAGGGGCCAGATCGACATTGCGCTCGACGTTCGCGGTCAGTCCGCTTACATCGAACGGCTCGGTGACGGCACGTGCAAGGTCCGATACCTGGCGCGAAGGTCCAACTGCGGAAATCGAGGGCGGCACTGTTGCTATCGAGGTGATTTTGTACCCAGGCGCCACCTTTCCTTCCACTGCCAGATGTACCGGCAGGTCGCGGCTGATTATCCGATCGATGTCGAGCGTGATCTGGTCGGGCGATATGCGGGTGACGATCGCGCGCTTAACATTAAACATTGAAGGGTAAATCTTGAACTCAGACTGGCCGGTGGCAACGCGATTGAGATCGAGTTTCACCGCCAGCCGCGCTGGATCGAGCAGCGACAGCAGCATCCGCGGACCGGACACGTCGATCTCAACAAAGTCTGGCGGGCGGTTGACGATTACCATTCCCGTCGGAAGCGTGGCGTAGCTGATCTGCACGCGGAATGATTCGACCGAATCGCGCTCGGCCGCATTAACGAACACCCAGAGTCCAATCGCAATTACGATCGAGAAAATTAGCGTGACGGCGTTGCCGATAGTTCCGCCGCGTATCGAGCGGGAGGCGGAGCGGCTCTTTCGTTCGGCGGTCGCCATCAGATAGGCCGGATCGGCGGAGCCAGCCGGCTAGGCCGGCAGCGCGCGCAACTCCTCCAGCAATTTGTCCGGATCGAGTCCGCGCCGCAGAACTCCTTCCCGAGCGAGCGAAATCGTTCCATCCTCCTCTGAAACGACAATGACGACCGCGTCGCTGTCCTCAGTCAGCCCGATTGCGGCGCGGTGACGCGTGCCAAGCGCAAGACTGACGTTGGGGTTCGTTGACAGCGGGAGCAGGCACGCCGCCGCGATCACCTGCCCGTCCTTGACGATCGCGGCGCCGTCGTGAAGCGGCGAGCCAGGCGTAAAGATCGTTTCGATCAATTCTGGCGACACCCGGGCATCGAGCGTCCGGCCACTCTCGGCAAACTCCGCAAGGCCGTCACCGCGTTCGAGGACGATCAGGGCGCCCATCTTGCGCGCGGCCATCCATGCGACTGCGGTAGCAATCTCATCGGCGGCCGTCGCCACCGACGGGCGCGGCCCAAAGAACGATTGTGCGCCGACTCGCGTGAGCGCGCGCCGAATGTCGGCCTGAAATATCACCACTAAAATCACGAAAAACGACCCGAGAAAATTTTTGAGCAGCCAGTTGAGCGTAAACAGCCCAAGCACCTGCGACATGACGAATGCCACGCCGACGATGATCATTCCGACCACCATCTGCACCGTTCGCGTACCGCGGATTAGCAGAGCAATACGATAGATCACGTACGCGACAATCAGAATGTCGAGCACGTCCTGCCACCGCGGAGGTGGAATCATTTGCCAGTCGAAGTTGGCCATCAGTGATGCCAGCGCGGGATGCGTCCCGCAATCGCCGCCGCCATTTTCGCGACGGCAGCCTCCGCGCCCGGATCGTGGACGCGGATAATGGATGCTCCGGCGGCAACCGCGAGCGCATCGACCGCCGCCGTACCGAATTCAACGTCGCGCGCCCGGCCACCAGCAATCTTACGAACAAAGCTCTTGCGCGATGCCCCCACTAATACCGGATATCCCAGCGCACACAGGCTCGGCAAGGCAGCGATTATTTTAAGATTATGCACGGCGGATTTGGAAAATCCGATACCGGGGTCGATTATGATGCGCGAGTTCGCAATTCCGGCCGCAGCCGCAAATCCAGCTCGCGAGGCCAGATATTGCCGGACTTCCAACACAACATCATGGTATCTGGCGAATCTCATGTGCGTGCCCGGCCCACCCCGCATATGCATCAGCACGACCGTACATCGAGTGCGGGCCGCCAGCGAAGCCATTTCCGGATCGAATTCAAGCGCGCTTACATCGTTGATAATCGCTGCACCATAATCCAGCGCCGCACGCGCTACGATCGCGTGGCGCGTGTCAATTGATATTGGAATGCGCAACCGACGGCCCAGCCGCTTGAGCACCGGCGCGACCCGCATAAGCTCAATCTCTGCCGGCACTTCACGCGCGCCGCGTGGACGGGTGGATTCACCGCCGACGTCGACGATCGCGGCGCCTGCGGCCTCCATTTCGAGCGCATGTTCAACCGCGCGTCCGGCATCGAGATAGCGGCCGCCGTCCGAAAATGAGTCGGGGGTAACGTTCAGCACCCCCATAACGGCGGGAAATCGAAGCGTTCGTCCATCAGACAGACGTATTCGCGACGGCAGTTTTGCGCTCGTTGAAAGCTGGCGCAAAGTAAAATTATGAGTCGAGGCTGATGATCTCATTCGCGAGTATCGCACTGGGCTTGCGTCCGCGAACGGCGGGAATCTGACGCGCTAGACGAGCACCGGCTTGGGCGGAAGTCCCGGAACCGGGCTTTCTTCTTGAACGGCTTTGGGTTTCTCTTTGTCCGACTCAAGCCCGGACCGGGGCGGCCCGCCCGCGCTGGCGACCGGAGTTGATGCCGGCAATTCGCGGCCTTCCTTGAACGCTTTCGCCATCGCCTCCACCTCGGCGCCGTCGAGCACTTCTTTCTCGAGCAGGCGCTCGGCGATCGCATGGAGCAGCGGCAGATGATCGGACAGGAGCTGGCGTGCCACCTGATATGCGCCGTCGATGATCTTGCGCACCTCCTGGTCGATTTCGACTGCGGTTTGCTCGGAATAATCCTTGTTATGGGAGATATCGCGCCCGAGGAATACCTGCTCCTCGCGCCGGCCGAAGGTCATCGGACCCATCGCCTTGCTCATTCCCCACTCGCAGACCATCTTGCGCGCCAGCGAGGTCGCCTTCTCGATATCGGAGCCAGCACCCGTGGTCATTTGGCCGAATATCAATTCCTCGGCGGCGCGGCCGCCAAACATCATCGCCAAATCCGTCATCAGGTACTCGCGCGAGTAAGTATAGCGATCGTCGAGCGGAAGAGACTGGGTAACGCCGAGCGCCATCCCCCGCGGAATAATCGTGACCTTGTGCACCGGATCGCCGCCGGGAAGGAGCACGCCGACCAGTGCATGCCCGCCCTCGTGATATGCGGTGTTCTTGCGCTCTGCCACCGACATCACCATCGAGCGCCGCTCCGCGCCCATCATGACCTTGTCCTTGGCCAGTTCAAAATCCGCCATCTCGACCTTGTCCTTGTTGCGGCGAGCGGCGAGCAGAGCGGCTTCATTAACCAGGTTTTCCAGATCGGCGCCTGCAAAGCCGGGCGTCGAACGTGCAATTTTGCTGACATCGACATCGTCCGAAAGCGGGACCTTTCGGGTGTGCACCTTCATGATGCCTTCGCGGCCTTTCACATCGGGGCGCGGCACCACCACCCGGCGGTCGAAGCGGCCCGGCCGCAAAAGTGCCGGATCAAGAACGTCTGGACGATTGGTCGCGGCAACGAGAATTACCCCCTCGTTGGCCTCAAATCCGTCCATCTCAACCAGTAATTGATTGAGCGTCTGCTCGCGCTCATCATGTCCACCGCCAAGACCGGCGCCACGATGGCGTCCAACGGCGTCGATCTCATCGATGAATATGATGCACGGCGCGTGCTTCTTGCCCTGCACGAACAGGTCGCGCACCCGCGACGCACCGACGCCGACGAACATCTCCACGAAGTCCGAACCGGAAATCGAGAAGAACGGCACGCCCGCCTCGCCCGCAATCGCGCGGGCCAGCAATGTCTTGCCGGTTCCCGGCGGGCCGACCAGCAGGACGCCCTTGGGGATTCTGCCGCCCAAGCGCGTGAAGCGCTTTGGGTCGCGAAGGAACTGAATTATCTCTTCGAGCTCGTCTTTGGCTTCATCGATTCCGGCGACGTCGGCGAATGTCACCTTGTGGGTATTTTCGGTCAGCAGTTTTGCGCGGCTCTTGCCGAACGACATCGCTTTGCCGCCGCCGATCTGCATCTGGCGCATGAAGAAGAACCACAGTGCCGCCAGC
Organism: Binataceae bacterium (SeqCode); assembly: GCA_035524375.1. Classification (GTDB taxonomy): domain Bacteria; phylum Desulfobacterota; class Binatia; order Binatales; family Binataceae; genus Binatus. The sequence continues at coordinate 14,658 of DATKOZ010000053.1, forward strand.
ACGATCAATGGGAACCATTGCATCAGGACGACCATCCACCATGGATCGCTGTCGGCCGGCTTCGCTGCGATCTTTACGTTCTTGCTGCGCAGGATATCGATCAGCTTGTCATCATGCGGCGCGTACACCTTGAAATGTTCGCCATTGGTGTTTTCGCCCTTGATGAGATCGTCGGTGAGATTGCCCTGAATCGTGACCTGGGCAACCTGTCCTTTGTCGACGCGGCCAAGAAATTCGGAATAAATTATTTCTGGTTCACGAGGCTGTTGCCTGCTGAAGATATTGAACAGCAGCAGGAACATCAGTCCTAAGACGAGCCAGAGCGCGATACTGCGGGAAAACTGATTCATCCCACCATCAAAACTAACACGCAAATCCCCAGTGACGCAACGCCATTTTCTCTAAAACGTCATTTCGCGACCGGCCACCCGCAATGCCGTTTCGGTACCCGCCGTGACCAGCGCGGCCCTGCCCCGAGCCAGCCCCGGAATCCACGCGATTTCGTCAACCAATGTAACGATGGGAAAATTTCGGCGGCGATCCCGATCCAGCTTCGCATCCACAAAGATATCGTGGACCTTGCGTCGACCATGCATGCCAATCGGGCTGACCCGATCACCGGCCGCGAAATTCCGCACCACCAGCGCCCCATTCGCAACTTTTGCGGCATCGAATAGCGCTACGGACAGATCTTCGGGCATCGCGATGCCGTCAGCGGCTCTTAGGGATGCATCGAACTCGAATCCCGCCGCTTCCACGACAGTTCGCCCCTCCAGTTGCAGAGGAACACGAAAATCCGTCGCGATAAGCGGCCGTGCCTGCGAGATACGCAGGAAATTATAACTGCGAATCAACCGGCAGCCACGAGGCAAAACAACTTCGCCGCTTGCGGCATCTTCGATGAGTAATCTGCGAATTGCTTCAATATGCGACCGTTCAATCCGCCGCAGGTCACCGATTGTTTCAGCCACGTACAATCTGACGACTGCCGGCTGAACGGCAGGATGCAGCTTTCGAAATCGCAAAATGTCGATCGCTCCGTCAACGCACCGCAGTGCAGCAAGTTCGCGCACGGCAATCGCCGACACCAAGTCGTCGAGCGCCCGCATCTCACCCGACAATTCGACCAGGCGATGTGACAGTCCCGGCGAATATTCGGCCTCAAGCATTGGGATCAGGCTGTTGCGAACGCGATTGCGCAGAATCGCGGGCGAGGTGTTGGTCGAGTCTTCGACAAATTCAATCTTTCGTTCGCGCAAATACGCACGGATTTCCGCCCTCGTCAGCGCAAGCATCGGACGAATCAGCCTCCCCGGACCAATCGGCGCCATCGCCGCCATCCCCGCGGCACCCGCACCACGCATCAGGCGAATCAGGACAGTCTCCGCCTGATCGTCCGCATGATGGGCCAGCGCGATACGCTCGGCCGCCAGCGAATCGGCAGCGCGGTTCAAAAAGCCGTGGCGAATTTCACGCGCCCGCTCCTCGAGATTGGAGGCACCGGCATCGAGACCCTGCGCGCGCTCAACAACGAGTGCTACTCCAAGCCGCTCGCACATCGCGCGGACGAACTCTTCGTCACGATCCGATTCTTCACCGCGCAGCCCGTGATTCAAGTGCGCCGCCGCAACGCGAAGACTCATGCGATCGCTCAAATCTATTAGCGCGTGCAACAATGCGGTCGAATCGGCACCTCCGGATAGCCCGACCAGAATTAGCGCACCGGGAGGGATTCCAGCGCGCGAAAACACGCGGGAAATCGAATCGTTCACGATTTTTCGCGAATCGGGCCGCATTACTAAAGGCTACTGCGCCCGTTTGGCCGCATCAACTTGAGGAGCCGGCGTTATACCGGCCAATTCCGACGGCTAATTCGGTACGGCGCCGAACTCGTCGATCTGGAACTGCTCCAGCGTCTTGGTCCCGTCGCTGAAATCGATATCGACGTTGTCGCCCCAGATGCCATCGCCATTTGAATCGTCCAGCGTCCCGGAGAACGTTCCATACCCGCCATTGGGCGAGAACTGGCCGTTGCTCAAATCCGCGCTCACCAAGCCCTGACCCGGCGCGGTGACGAAATTATCCGCGCTGAAGCTGATCTGATTGCTGTCGCCGGCGCCGTCGGAGGCCGACGCAGTGACCGACAGGCTCGTGACCGAACCGCCGTCCGCGGCTCCGCAAGCGCCGCCGCGCTCGACACTTCCGACAATCGGCACGGACACTGAACCCGAGACGGACGCGCCGCCACCGGACGCCGAACCGCTGAACGCTAGATTGATTGCGGCTGACCCAAATGCCGCCGACGCATTAGGAACGTTGACAATCTTGGTGACGCCATCCATGCCAATCACGAAGCCTGTCGCATCCGTCCTAAGCGGCGCGTCGAGCAACGATTCGCCGGTTACGCAGGTGCTGGCCGGCCATTGTGTGTCGGTGATCAGAGAAATGACCGTGCTCGCCCTGCTGGTGAAAGAAAATGCGATGCGCGTCGGCAACTCGAACGAAACCGACGGATTGGCCGGATCGTGCGCCTGAACGGTCGGCGATGAGGTGCCGGTGCTCTGGCCGGTCCAATCGAATGTTGTAGTGTGAGGCTGATGGAGGAAATCGTTGAACTTGATCACCAGCGCATTTGCATTCGGCGTGCAATCGCCTGACGGATTGCTGGTGAAGTCGCAGGTCCCACGCGGCAATTCCGCCTTGGTATCGCCGTACAGTCCCGAAGTCTCGAAATGAATCAGCGCCGCCGCAATCCGGCTGCGCGGATCGCCCGTTGCCTCACCTGCTCCGCCAAAGGCACCGAGCAATCCGGGAGTCTGGGCGACCTGCAGTGCAAGCAGGCCGGCAGCAAGCTTGTCGCCGTCCACAACTGTCTGTGCCGAACTTGCAAGCCCCTTAAGAACGGCAGCGGACCCGGCCTCTGTCGCACTGATTGAGGTTGGAGTCGGAGCCGGTGTCGGAGCGGTGCCAAATGCGATGCCAGTCAACTTGATGACTTCCTCGCCTTTCCCGGTACCGTTGGAAATCGTTAGCGAGCCGGTTTCGGTACTACCGGAAGGATTCTTCGCGCTCACCGGTTGAAAGGTTACCGAAATCGAGCAAGATCCCGGAGCGGTTGAAACTGTCAAACCGCAGGTATTGCCGCCAACGCCGAATGGTCCCGTAGCCGAAATCGATGCGGTGCTGACTGCGGACCCCTTGGACGCCGAAAGGCTGACTGTCTGCGGCGCGGAAACGGCGCCGACGTGCACCTTTCCGAATGAAAGTGCATGCGGCTTGGCAGTAACTTTCGGCTTCGCCGCCATCGCGGGTGCGGCAGCAGCCAAGCTTATAAGCAACGCTGTAACGATCGATTTCCTGACAATGCTCATCGCGCGACCCCCGGCGATCCCATTTGTGCGTAAAATCGCAATAAACGTCTTGTAGGACAATCTCACAGCGCGATGACTAAATCAACCAACAGCGGCGGTGGTGCATATATATGTTAGGCTGGGAGCAACTCGCGCAGAACGAACGGCAGGATACCGCCATGGCGGATATACTCGGCCTCTTCCGGTGTATCGACCCGCACGATGGCATCAAACTCGATCGCCTTGCTGCCTTCCTCGGCCCGCACCTTGACCGTCTGGCGCGGCTTGAGGCCGGCCTTGATCCCGCTGATCGAATAGACCTCGCGGCCGGTCAGGCCCAGCGATGTCCGATTCTCGCCCGGCTTGAATTCGAGCGGCAGCACACCCATCCCGACCAGATTACTGCGGTGAATCCGCTCGAAGCTCTCAGCGATCGCCGCGCGCACGCCGAGCAGTTGCACGCCCTTGGCCGCCCAATCTCGCGACGAGCCGGTTCCATACTCCTTGCCCGCGATTACGATCAGCGGGACACCGTCTTTCCTATATTGTTCCGATGCCTCGAAAATTGTCGTCTTGGCGCCATCAGGAAAGTGCATCGTGAACCCACCCTCGACACCCGGAACGAGCTGGTTCTTGAGCCGGATATTGGCCAGCGTGCCGCGCATCATCACTTCATGGTTTCCGCGGCGCGCTCCGTAAGAATTGAAATCGGAGGGCTTGACGCCGAGCGAAATCAAATATTTTCCGGCTGGCGTGTCCGCTCCAATCGAACCGGCTGGCGAAATGTGATCGGTCGTGACACTGTCGCCGAGCATCGCAAGCACCCGCGCGCCCGTCAGATCTGAGAATGACCCGGCCTGCGCAGTTATGCCGTCGAAAAACGGCGGCGCTTGCACATAGGTGGAATCCTTCTCCCACTTAAACAAGTCGCCTTCGGGAATTTTCAGGCCGCGCCACCGCTCATCGCCTTCGAATACCTGCCCATACTCGCGCTTAAACATCGCAGCATCGACGGAGCCGGCCACCGCCGCTCCGACCTCGTCCGGCGACGGCCAAATGTCGCGCAGGTAGACCGGCTTGCCGTCCGCTCCTTCACCAAGCGGCTGGCGATTCAGATCGATATCCATCGTACCGGCGATCGCATAGGCGACCACCAGCGGCGGCGACGCGAGATAATTGAATCGCACCACCGGATTGATGCGTCCCTCGAAGTTACGGTTGCCGCTTAAAATCGCGCACGCAACGAGATTGTTCTGCTTGACCGCTGCGGCGATTCCCTCCGGCACGGGACCGCTGTTGCCGATACACGTGGTACATCCGTACCCGACCAGATGGAAATGCAGCTTCTCCAGCGCCTCCATCACGCCTGCCTTCTTGAGGTACTGCGTGACAACTTTCGACCCGGGAGCAAGGCTGGTTTTTACCCACGGTTTGACAGTTAGACCTCGCGCGGCCGCTTTTTTAGCGAGCAATCCGGCGGCGAGCAGCACGGATGGATTCGACGTATTGGTGCAACTGGTGATCGCCGCGATCACAAGCGAGCCATGCGTCAATGCGAACCGGCCCTCGTCGGAATTAACTTCGGCCTTATGCGCGATCGGGCCCAGCTTGGATTCGTGAATCGGAGCGAGTTTCGCACCATTGGGACCGCCCTCGTTCACCCACTGCGCGAGGACATCCTTATCCGCATCGGGATGCTTTTCGAACTCCCTGACCAACTCGCGGCGGAAGTCGCTCTTGGCTGACGCCAACGCCACGCGATCCTGAGGACGGCGCGGCCCGGCCAAGCTGGGCTCGACGCTTGCGAGATCGAGTTCGAGAGAGTCGGAGAAATTCGGTTCGGGCGCACTTGCCGAGGCGTACAACCCCTGCGCCTTGCAGTACGCCTCGATCAATCGAATCTGATCCTCGCTGCGCCCGGTCAGTCGCAGGTAGGCGATCGTCTGATCGTCGACCGGAAAAAATCCGATTGTAGCGCCGTACTCCGGCGACATGTTGCCCAGCGTTGCGCGATCGGCCACCGGCAGCGCCGCGATTCCCGGCCCGTAATATTCGACGAACTTGTTGACGACGCCCTTCTTGCGCAACATCTGCGTGACCGTCAGCACCAGGTCGGTCGCCGTGGCTCCGGGACACAGGCTGCCATGGAGGCGAAACCCGATTACCTCCGGGATAAGCATCGGCATCGACCGGCCGAGCATCGCCGCTTCCGCCTCGATTCCGCCCACACCCCATCCCACCACGCCCAATCCATTGATCATCGTGGTATGCGAGTCGGTGCCGATTACGGTGTCGGGATACGCTTCGCCCGTGCCGAGGCCGAACACCACCGGCGCCAGATATTCAAGGTTGACCTGATGGACGATACCCGTGTCCGGCGGCACCACGCGGAGATTGCGCAGCGCCCGCTGTCCCCAGCGCAGGAACAGGTAACGCTCTCCGTTGCGCTCGAATTCCAGCTTTGCGTTGGCGGCAAATGAATCCGGCCGTCCGAAAGAATCGACCTGCACGGAATGATCGATCACCAAATCGACCGGACTCAGCGGATTAATTTTCGCGGGATTGCCGCCCAAGCGTTTGATCGCATCGCGCATCGCGGCGAGATCGGCAACCACCGGCACCCCCGTAAAGTCCTGCAGGAGCACGCGCGATGGCATAAAGGAAAACTCGCCGCCGCCCTTGCCGTTCCATCGCGCCAAGGCTTCGACATGCGCGGGCGTGACGACAATGCCATCCTCGCGCCGGAGCACGTTTTCGACCAGCACCTTGATCGAGTACGGCATCCGCGCAAGCGAAAAGCCGCGCTTCTCAAGAGCCTCAAGTTTGTAAATCGTGTAGTTTTTGCCGCCGACCGAAAGGGTGGAACGTGCGCCGAAACTGTTGCTTGCCATGCGAGAAGAATAGCGCGCGCGCAACGCGACGCAACCTCTTTACAATGAAGCTTCGTACCGCTTGATAAGTGTTACCTTACAGGCTACGCCTTACAATGAGATTTCCACGATGCGTATGCTGAACCCGCCTCATCCGGGATCTTTTATCCGGACCGAAATCATCGAACGGCTTGGGCTGTCCGTGACAGCCGCCGCCGAAATTTTGCGCGTTTCACGTCCGGCTCTTTCCAGTCTTCTCAACGGCAAGGCGGACCTGTCGGGAGACATGGCGCTCCGGATCGAAAAAGCGTTCGGCCCAAAGATGGATACGCTGATGCGGATGCAGGCTTCCTACGACATCGCCCGCACCCGCAAGCGCCAAAATAGAATCCGCGTACAGCGCTATCAGACAACCGCAGCATAGGCGTGGTGCCGTATGCGATGCAGACCGCGGTGCTATCGAGAATAAGGAGAGCTATTACTTGCCGAGCGGACCTCCTTACTCCAAATGATTTCGCGCGATAGCAATCTTGACAACTACTGGAAACAGTAGGCCGCTAAGAACAAACATTCCGATCATCGTCAAAGAGAGAATTGGAAATCGTAACGATGAAGAAAAGGCTAGAACCGCGCAAACAATCGTCCAGATTGCATATTTTGCCATCAAAAGACGCATGGCCGTTCGACCTTTCGGCGGCAGCCGATCGCTCCCTGAACCAACCCAGAAAACAATGCAATTGAACAAGAACCACAACGTCAGGCCGAGAAACAAATAATCAATATCACTTAGTCCCGGAGACATTCGATCAGCCGGCTCTGGGAGAACTAAGGGGGCGATTCGCGCGCGAGGGCATCGGGCCGGGCAGACCGTCATAGACCAGGGCGCGGCCGTCGGAATGGAACCGCATCGCGGCGAGCGTCCCGACGTGCGGCGATTCCAACGCGGGGATGCCGTCGATAGTGTCGATTGCGACGCGCGGGCGCGCCTCAAGGATCGCGGCGGTGGTTGCGCCAATTGCATCAGCGTCGTACGGATCCGCGGTAATCATCGAGCGGCCTTGAAGGCCGCCAATCATGCGGCCGGCGTGAATCACGACGAGATTGGAAGCCTCGCGCGCGATGCCGCAGCCGGGCAGTATCGCGCCGAATGGATTGGCAGGATCGATCGCGGACAGCGCGACCGGTCTTTCGCGCGCGGCGCTGAGATTTCGCATCGCTCGCAACATCTCAGCCGCACCCGGCAATGCGTATTGCTCGCCTGAAATCGAGCGCATGAACCAGCCGCGCCGGATCGTTCCCGCGTATTCCATCCGCCGCAGCGTAGCCGACAGTTCGCTCCATGACGGGGCGGCCGTCTCCGCCGCAAGCATCTCGCGCGAGAGAATCCCGTGCCGCTCCAAAAGCGCCATCGCCAGTTCGCGCGGATCGCCGGCATCCGGCGGACGCCGCACGAGCGACCATCGTCCCGCGATACTCGACTTGAGCCGCGCGCGGATTGCCGCATCGTGGCGATGCGATCCGCGCCGCGACACCATCGACAGCGCGCGCTCCGCGGCGGCATCCGCCGCAAACATCCGCAGCGGCGCAAAATTGTCATTGGTGACCTGTCCCGCGGCGGCCACGCGCCATAATGCCGTGAGAGTGTCGCGCTCGGACAGGTTGGCGCGCTCGGCGACTTCATCCAGATATTGCGCGCCGCCGCCGCTCAACGCTTCGAGCACGCCGCGTTCCTTGGCATCCGACGGTTCGTGCGCATCGCGGGGAATAAATATGCGCGCCTTGCGCGGGACAAATGTCACACGCGCGGGCGTATTCGCCGCACCCTCTTCGGGAATCGCGATCCAGTGCATCCGCCCGCCCCCGCATACGAGGTCCAGCATCTCCGGCCGATACCCGGGGACGCGTGCCGGCAGAATCGCGCTCTCCCAAATTTCCGGTGCGTATGCGATGCCCGACAATTGTTCGAGGACTGCGGCGACGCCCGCCTCGCCGGGCGGCAGATTCGCACCGCCGACGTGCATCCATCGAAGCCGAAAGGCGGCATACTCGCGATTGTCGGATGGTTCGATTTCGGCACGTACGCGCGCAAGCGTCATCCGATGAATCCGTTCGAGAACATACCGGTCGCACCATTGAATCGTATCGCTGCGGGTAAAGTGCCCGCGAAAGATTGCGCCTATGCCTTCCAGCGCGGCGAACGCAATCGCAATTTCCTTTTCCCGAAGCCTAAGCCGTGCTGCGACCTCAACGGCCGTGACCGGTCCGGAAGTTTTCAGCGCGCGGCGCACGAGCTCTTCGCGCGCAGCGTCCGCATTCCGTTCCCGCTCTCCTGAAGGGAGAGGGGGACAGGGGGTGAGTTCCGCTGAGGCATAGACCGCGAAGAATAGCGGCGCGTCTTCGGCGGCTATGATCCATTCAGGTTCGCAATCGAAAGTGACGCGAGCGATTCGCCTTTCGGCGTCGAGTTCCGCAACCATCCGGTTCGATAATTCTCCGGCTCGGTCCTCGATTTCGGATCGAGTCATCGCGCCACGCGCACGAATCATCTCGTGCAGTTCATCGCGGGTGCGCGGCCGATTGTTGGGCGCGCGGCCGCTCACGTCCGATTCGACGGCGGCGACGGCATCGGCGGAGAGCATCGCCGATAAATCTTCCTTGCGGAACACATCCTCGGCCATCCCGCGGTTCATCGTGACGGTGCGCGAGCGGCGATTTGCACGCTCGCCGTCGTCAAGGAACGAATAGTCCCATGCGAGCAGCAATCGATGCGCGAATACCGACGGAGCGGTTTCGTCGACACACACGGTTCGAATCGCACCGGACTCGATCCCTTCAAGTATCCGTTCCATCCGTGGCGCGTCGGCCGATTCCTCAAGGCACTCCCGCATCGCCTCTTCGACGATGAAGTTATCCGGGATCTCGATTTCCGGGGGCCGGTTCTCGAAGCAGGCCTGCTGGCCGGGAAAGATCGCCGCGATCAATTCCTGCGAGCGCAACCGCTGAATCCATGCCGGCACGCGCTTGCCGTGCGATGAGCGCATCACCGCAAGCGCGCGCGAAGCAACATGACGAAATCGCACTTCGAACATCGGCGCCGCCAGGAGCGCTTGAATCAGCACGCGGCGGGAGTCGCGCGCATGGAGCATCCCAAACAGAGTCTCCAGCGGAAAGCTATGGCGTGAATTGAGTGCGAGCAGAACGCCGTCGTCGATCGCGGAAGCCTGGATTTCAAAGTCGAAAGACTGGCAAAGGCGCTTGCGAATCGCGAGGCCAAGCCCGCGATTGAGTCTTATTCCGAACGGCGCATGAATCACGACCTGCGTGCCGCCCAGCCCGTCAAAGAAGCGCTCGACCACTACGGTCTTTTCATCCGGGATCGTGCCGAGCGCCGCGACGCCGCGGCGGACGTAATCGACCGCCTGCGCCGCCGCCCGCTCGTCCATCGCACATTCGGCGGCCAGCCAATCCAAGGGCTGCTCGCCTCGCGAAATTCGATCCGCAATTTCGCTGCGCAGCGCGCACAATTCAGCCGACAATGCCGGTGAACGGCCGCCCGCCTCGGTCTGCCAAAACGGTAACGTCGGCGCCATTCCCGGCGCCGGCTCGACCATCAATCTGCCGCGCGAGATGCGCTGGATTTGCCACGGCATCGAACCGAGCGCAAAGACATCGCCGCGCGAGGACTCCTGCGCGAAATCCTCCTCGACGTCGCCAATCTTGCGCCCTTCCGACTCGATCACAACGTCGTAGTTGCCGGCCTCCGGAATCGTGCCGCCCGACATGATCGCGGACATCCGGGCCGACCTCCGCGGGCGGATGCGGCCGTTTGCGCGGTCGAAAAATATCTTCGGCGCCGCACCCTGAATTCGTTCGGGAAGTTCGCGCGCCATCTGTTCGAGCAATTTCTCAAGCCGCGCGGCATCGACCCCGCCGAAGTTGTATGCGCCGCGCAAGATGCGCTGAAGCTCGGATACGGCAATGTCGCCCTCCTCCGCTGCGATCGCGATTATCTGTTGCGCCGCCACGTCAAGGCATCCAGCCGGGATTTCGATTTCGTCCAGATGGCCGCGCCGGATCGCGCGGACCGCCGCGCCGCATTCAAGGAGGTCGTCGAGGGTGAGCGCGAACAGGCGCCCCTTGGGCGTCGCGCCAAGCTGATGTCCCGATCGGCCTATGCGCTGAATCGCGGCCGAGATTGATTTGGGGGAATCGAGTTGCACGACCAGATCGACCGCGCCGACGTCGATTCCGAGCTCAAGCGACGCGGTCGCAACGATTGCCTTGAGCTCGCCGCGCTTGAGCCGCTGCTCAGCCATCAGCCGCTCCGCTCGCGCAAGGCTGCCGTGATGCGCCATAACGGTATCCGCGCCCACGCGCTTTTGCAGGTTGAGCGCTACGCGCTCGGCCCATCGCCGGGAGAGCGTGAAGATGAGCGTCGTGCGATGCTCACCGATCAGCCGCGCGACCTCGTCGTACATCGCGTCCCAATGCTGATGCGTCGCAAGCGGCCCCAGCTCCGGTCCGGGCGCGATCACCTGCAAATCCATCGAGCGTGCGCCGGGATCGGCACGCACAATCCGCACCGGACGCGGCGAACGACCGCCGGCGGCGGAGACCTCGAAGCCCGCCAAAAATTCCGCAAGCGTTTCGATCGGATTGAGCGTCGCCGACAGGCCAATTCGATTCGGACGGCGGCCGCGTGATTGCGCGACGAATCTTTCCAGCCGTTCCAAAGTGAGGGCAAGGTGCGCTCCGCGCTTGTTGCCGGCGAGCGCATGCAGTTCGTCGATGATTACGTGGCGGACGCCCGCCAGTTTTTGCCGGAACTTGGAAGAAGTCAGCAGGATGAACAGAGATTCGGGCGTGGTTACCAAAATGTTCGGCGGATGGCGCAGCATTGCGGCGCGCTCAGCCGCCGGAGTATCTCCGGTTCGCAACCCTGCGCGGATGCCACCCAAGTTGTACCCTTGTTCCGCGCCGGCCGCCCGCACTCCTTCAAGTGGTACTTGAAGATTCAGCCGGATGTCGTTCGCGAGCGCCTTGAGCGGTGAAATGTAAAGAACCGAAACTTCCTCGCGAAGCCGTCCATGCGCCGCGTCCATCACCAGGCCGTTGATCGCCCACATGAAGCCGGCCAGCGTTTTTCCGCTACCGGTCGGCGCGCATAGCAGCACATCGAAGCCGGGACCGGAACCGGCCTCGCCGATAACCGGCCATCCCAACTCCTGCGCCTTCGACGGCGCCGCGAAACCGCGCTCGAACCAAGCGCGAACTGCGGGATGGAATCCTTCGAGCGCTCGGGACATGATCCGTTTATATCATTGATTGCTTCGCGGCGGCATCGAGAGCATTCTGCCAAGTCATGCGAATGACTCGATCAGGAGCGCGACATGGACACTGCGAATAGCGAAATCAAGCCGCTGCGATGGGAGACGCTGACCAAACGGAAGTTCGACGAACTCGACCGCTCGCGATGCGTAGTGCTTGTCACCTGCTCCCCTATCGAGGTGCATGGACCTCATCTGCCGCTGGGCGCCGATGCGCTCGAGGGCGAGGGCCTGCTCGAACGGACCTTGCAAGCGCTCCCGGAACGTCATCGCGATCGAACCTTTCTAAAGTTGCCGTTTATCTACGCCGCGCCTGACACCGTGCCGCAGCCGGGATCGCTGTTCTTCCGGCCCTCGACGACCGTCGCCGTGCTCGAAGACTTGGGCCGCGGGCTGGCCTCGCAGGGATTCCGCGACGTTCTGGTATCCAATTTTCATGGTAGTCCACGCCATTTCCTCGCAATCGAGGAGGCATGCGATCGTATCAGCCGCGAATGCGGCATCCGGATGGTGTGCGTGTTCTCCGTGATGCTCGCGAGGTTGACCAACGGCAAGAACGACCTCTACCACGTGCTCGGCTCGGTTCCGGGTGTCGATCGCGAGAACTTGATAGACGATACACACGGCGGACTGGTTGAGACGTCGCAGTTGCTGGCGCTGCATCCGGACTGGGTGGATCCCAATTACTCCAAGCTCCCGCGCCGCACTCCCGAACTATGGCTGGCCGAAAACGGCGAAGCTCCCGTAAAGGACCGGGGCGCGGGCCTGCCGGGAGTATTTCAAATGCTCAAGGAAATTCGCTCCGGCCTGCGTTTCTTCTGCGCGGAAACTTATTCGGGTGCGCCGGGCGCCGCCTCGCCCGAAATCGGCAATCAAATTCTCGGAATCCTCGCGGGGCGTTCGGCGGAGGCGGTCGCGGAAATCCTCGACGGCAAGCTCACGCCCGAGCAATGCCATTCGCCGCTATGGAATCGCAGGTTCCTGTTCGTAAATCGGTGGATGGTGAAATTTGCCAACTGGCTGCTCGGCGTTCCCGCGGGCGCGGTACGAACACAACCGGCATCTCAGGACCGAATCAGCCCTTCAGCAGTTCCGCCAAACGCGCGGTGAATTCGCTGCGCGACAGCGTCAAGTCGAAGCCTGCTTCGCGGCCGGCCTTGAGCGGCTTGAGATCGACGTGCGAGGCGAACCCGACCAAGCGGGCGTCCGGTGCGATCGCGCGAATTGCGGCCACGGTATCTGCGGCAGGAAAGGTCGCATCGGACAGATCGGCAAAAACGACTACGGGCTTGATTGTTTCGCATTGCTTCGCGGCCGAATCCAGCGACGATGCATAAGCGATCTCCGCACCGACTGCGGATGCAACCGCGTCCAGCTTCGAGCGGAAGAATAAATCGCGAACTAGTCCGAGCGCAGCTTGACTGCTCATAATGCCTTCGCGATCTTCACCGTTTGAATATTCCCGGCACGGAATCGCGCCGGCGAAAAATGCTTGAGATCGATCGCAGGCGCGCGTCCCGCTACAAGACCGGCAATCACATCCGCGGTCAGCGCCGAAAGTAAAATCCCACTGCGAAAATGACCGGTCGCGTAATAGACGTTCGGTATTGAAGGCGATGGACCGAGAATGGGCAGCAGGTCGGCGGTCGCGGGACGCAGGCCGGCCCATGCCTCCCGGAACGGAAGCGAACCCAATCCGGGCACAAGCGCAACCGCCGCGTGAAGAATCTTTTCCATCGCCGCCATCGTAACGGACTTATTGAAGCCGGCCTCCTCGAAAACCGAACCGGCAAGCAGCCGTCCGTCGCGCCTGGGGATGAGGATTCCGTCTCCTGAGAACAGCGATGGCCCGATCAGGCCGGGACGGGTCTCGAAGCAAACAACCTGCCCGCGCACCGGTCGCATCCGGATCTTATCTTCTTCCAGACCGCGAATTTCACCTGCCCACGTACCGGCCGCGTTGACGACCACATCGGCTGAAAGCGATTCGCCGCCATGCGTTGTTACTCCGCTGGCACGCCCTCCGTGCGTTTCGATCGCATCCACACCGGTGCTCTCGCGGAATTCCGCACCGGCTCGCGCGGCCGCGCTTACGTATGCCTGGACGAGCTTGCGATTATCCAACCGGCGATTGGAGGGCATGTGGAGCGCGTGAACGATTTTGTCGGAGAGCTGCGGCGCCAGTTTTAGCGCGTCGCGCGGAGCAAGTTCGACAACCTCCGCTCCGGCGGCGCGCTGCCATTTCGCACGGGCTTTGAGCTCCCATGCGGAATGATCGTCGAAGGCAGCGTACAGCACACCGTCGCGATCGTATTCCGGATCGACAGCGCTTTCCTCAATCAGGCGTTCGACGATCCCGTCGAATGCGCGCTTGCCCGCCATCGCGAGATCGAAGAAGACGCCCGGTTCATGCGCCTCAGCCTGTGGCGCGATCAGCCCGGCGGCCGCCCACGATGCTTCAAGCCCCAGGCGTCCGCGCTCAATGACGGTGACCTCTGCGCCATCGGAGGCAAGTCGCCATGCCGTGGCACAGCCAATGATCCCGCCTCCGATTACGATTGCCTTCATTGAGCTTAGATTAGCGGCCGGTTCGGCAGCATTAAACCCCTCAACCGTGGGGCGCGTGAAGACGTGCCAATCTCGGACACTACGGAAACAGCGCGCATGTCGATCCAGCGGCAGGCGATTCACTTTGACTCACTTTGGACGCGACAGCGCGGGCATCGCGCTTGCAACTGCTTCCCTCAGAATGACGCGTGCGCTGTCGGGCGTCATCGGAGCAGTCCAATGGGAGCCGCTACAAAAATAATCGATTTAGAGATACCAAGTCCGCCAACGTTGCAGGATACGCGCCTCGCACTGCGGCTCATCCCCGAAGCAAATCGCCAATCGATGACACGATTCGTCCGCAATGGATTGGTCGCGATCGCCATGTACGAGGCGGGGTACATCGCCTACGACATTGCGGTTTTTCACCACAGCCTGCCGCAGACGATGATGTTCCGGGGCAGCGTCGCTCTACTTTGCATCGCCGGATTTCTGGTGTCCGTGGTACCGGCAAAGCTCCACTACTGGCGTGCATGGGCGTTCTCGGTATGCGCAGTCGCGATCGCACTATTGGCGCGAGTCGCGGCAATCGACGGGACTAACGAACCGGTGTGCCTGACCACGGTCCTGTTTATTCTGGGTACCGGCGCACTGGCGCCCTGGCGGCTGGCCTGGGAGCTCGGACTGATAGCGGTCGCGCTGGTGGCAATGGCGTTGTCGTCGCTGGGCTCGGGCGAACCGGCGTCGCGTCTTGCCTTCGAATGGATCGTCATTCTGACGGCGGCGATCCTTGCTTACCTGAGTGCGGTTCACGGCGCGCGACTGCGGGAAGAAGTAAGGCGCCAAACCGAGTTGATTCGTGACAATTATCGCCAGATTCTCCGCTTGACGGTTTCCCGCGAACGCGAAGCAGCCGCGCGCGAAAACGAACACCGCCGCATGGTTGAGAGCGAGGACACGCTCGCCAAAATCATTCAGGCATGTCCCGACCGGCTGGTGATCAATCGCATCACGGACGGCCGCTTCCTGCTCGCTAACAATCCAACCTGGCCCGGCGGCTTTACCATTGAAGATCTCCTCGGTACGCGGGCGCGCGATTTGGGCGTATGGGCCGATCCCGATCAATTCAAAACGTTCGCGGAACAACTGCGAGACCGAGGCCGCGTCGACAGCATGGAAGTTTCGATCCGCCGCAAGGACAAGTCGGTGGCTCCCTACCTGGTTTCGGCCTCGCTTGTGGAAATCGGCGGCGCCAGCTGCGTCATCACCACGCTGCGCGATATTTCGGATTTGAAGCGCACCGAGTCGGAACTGCGAGTGGCCCGGGTGGAGCTGGCAGCCCGGCTCAAGGCGCTCCAGCTCAGTGAACTTACTTTCCGCAAAGTTTTCACTGCCAACATCGACTGCATGACGATCGTCAGCCTGCCGGAGGGCATCTACCTCGAAGTCAACGACGAATTTTCCAGGACCACCGGGTACACGCGCGAGGAAGCCGTCGGGCGCCATTTCACCGATTTCAACTTCTTCGCCGAGCCCGTCCAGATGGCCGCCTATGCGGAGGCGATCGTTCAAAACAAGGAAGTCCGCAACATGGAGATTACTTACCGCCGAAAGGACGGAAGCGAATACCCGTGTTTGGTCTCCGCTGTCCTGATGAATCTGCACGGCAAATCTGCCTGCCTGACCGTCTCCCGCGACATCTCAGCACTCAAGCGGGCTGAACACGAATTGATTGCCGCGCGCGAGGCGGCGGTTGCCGCCGCCGAATCCAAATCGAATTTCCTCTCCAGCATGTCGCACGAAATCCGCACTCCGCTCAACGCGATCATCGGGATGACGGATCTTTTGGCCGAAACCAGCCTGACTGACGAACAGCGCCGCTACGCGAACACGATCATCGGAAATGGCAACGCCCTGCTGGAACTGATCAACGGAATTCTCGACCTGGCCAAGGTCGAAGGGGGGCGCATGTGCCTTGAAGCAATCGAGTTCGATCTGCGCGAAACGGTCGAAAAAACGCTCGACGCGCTTGCTCTGCGCGCACACGAAAAAAACCTCGAATTGATGGTGCGCATCGCGCCGGCGGTCCCAAGGATGGTTGTCGGCGATCCATACCGGCTGCGCCAGATCCTGATCAACCTCGTCGGCAATGCGATCAAGTTTACCGATCGCGGCCAAGTATTGGTCTCCATCGAGTCGGCGGGAAGCGATTCGGTCAGATTCTCGGTCACTGATACGGGTATCGGGATTCCGTCCGACAAGCTGCCGACTCTATTTGACGCATTTACGCAGGCCGATTCATCGACCACGCGAAAGTACGGCGGCAGCGGCCTGGGGCTGGCAATTGTTGCGCGACTGGTCGCTCTGATGGGAGGCGAGGTTACGGTCGAGAGCGAAATGGGCCGAGGCAGCATCTTTCGCTTCACCGCACACCTGACCGCGCCGGCACCAGACACAGCTAGAACCGCGCTTGACCCGCAGCCTCCGCTGGACGGACTCCGTGTTCTTCTGGTCGATGGCAACGCGACCAATCGCTCAATTCTCACCGAAATGCTTAGCGAGCGCGGCGTGGCGGTGACACAAGCTGCATCGGGCGCAGAAGTCTTCTCAGCGCTCGAATCCGCGCGAACCTCCGGCGCGCCGTTTCACGCCGCCCTGCTCGACGCGCGGATAAGTGGAATCAGCGGCTATGAAATCGCCCGCCAACTGGCCGGCAGTCCGCACTGCGGAGTTGTGCTGGTGATGATGTTGACAACCGACAATCTGGTCAAGGAAACCGCACGGCTCCAGGAAATCGGCGTCGACAACTACCTGGTGAAGCCGGTCAAGCAGGCTGAACTGGTCGCCGTACTGGCCAGAATTCTTCAATCCGCCACCGCGAAATCCGCCCAGGACATACCGGCAGCCGCGACACAACAATCACCGGGCAGTTCCATCCAGCCGGCCGGCAAAGTCCAGTCCGGCGTTCCCGCGCTCAGAATCCTGCTGGCCGACGATTCACCCGACAACCGGGCGCTCATCCACGCCTACCTGCGATGGATGCCATACACAATTGAAGACGCCGGAAACGGACTTCAAGCGGTCGACAAGTTTATTGCCGGAAATTTCGACCTCGTATTGATGGACATCCGAATGCCGGTGATGGACGGCTACGAAGCTGCGCGCCAGATCCGCGATTGGGAGCGCGAGAATCATCGCGAGTCCACACCGATAATCGCACTTACCGCATCGGTCCTCGACGACTCGGTGCATCGGACGTTTGAAGCCGGATGCGACATGCACGTTGCCAAGCCGGTCCGTAAATCGACTCTGCTCGAAGCAATTCAGGTCGCCACCCAAAAGGGAAACAAAACCATTCGGTCACAAGCAGCGCTTGCGACCCAGGAGGAGCCATGTCAACCAAACTGATCGAAACAATTTCAAAGCGAGCCGGAGCAATTACTCTTGCGATCCTCCTGGCCAGTCCGGCGTTCGCCGCGGCACCAGTTGTGAATCCACAGATCTCGCCCACCTCCATCTCATTTGGCAGGGTGAATGTGGGATCCGTCTCCGTAGCCAGAACCGTGCTGGTGATAAACCCGAATCCGGTTCCAATGATCCTTCAGCCGCTGACGCCCAGCGGTCCGTTCGAGGTTGGCTTAGATTCGTGCGCCGCACCGCTGGCTGCGAAAGGAAGATGTCAATTTCAAGTTACGTTTAATCCCACCGGCACAGCACAACAATCGGGAACGACGGTTCGCGGCGGAGTCACGGTCGTGACCGTCCCGCAGCGGAGTCCACAGATGATTGCGCTGACGGGAATTGCGGTTGGCCTTGCATCGCCGGTTACTCCCGCTCGAACGCCGGCACCCACCTTTGTCCGCACTCTGACTCCGACCAAGACCCCGACTCCGGCACCCACCCGGTCGCCGACATCAACGGCTCGCGCGACTACAACCCCGACGCCAACTCAAGCGCCAACGGCGACTGCGGTCGGGACCCCGATCGCCGCAATTTACGTGACCAATCCTTATGACAACGCCGTTACCGCGTATTCATTGGGGACGAGCGGCAATCAGCCGCCGATATCGCCGGTCACTGCATTGGCTGAGACTGCCGGCATACCGGCGGGAGTCGTCAGGGATGCGAACGGATTCCTCTACGTGACGGACGCACCCGCAAACATGGTCACCATCTATGCATCCGATGCGAACGGACAGGCGCAGCCGGTCGGCGCGCTGGTTGGGCCTGCGACCCGGCTAAATTGGCCCGACGCAATAGCACTGGATTCAGCAGGCAATATCTACGTGGCAAATCGTCTGGGTGGCGGCAGCGTCACGATCTTCTCATCCGGCAGCAACGGGAATGCCGCGCCAATTGCGACTCTAAAAGGCGCCGTCACCGGGTTGGCATTCCCTCAAGGCATCGCGGTGGATTCGAGTGCGAAGATTTATGTGGCGAACGATGGCAGCTACGGAGGTGCCGTGGACAGCATCACGGTATATTCTGCGGGAAGCACCGGAAATGCCGCACCGATCGCCACGATCGGCGGCGTGGCCACGATGCTGGCCGCGCCCGGCGGAATCGCGGTGGATTCGAGCGAGAACATTTATGTTGCGAATAATATCGGCGGACCAAATCAAAACGGCAGCGTCACCGTCTATGGCGCCGGTTCGTACGGTAACGCCGCACCAGTCGCCACGATAACGGCGGGCGCGGGCACCGCCGACCTGACGCAATTGTTCGACACCTATGCGGTCGCATTGGACAGCAATCGCAACATCTATGTTGCCAACGGCGAGGGCGACAGTGTCACGGTGTACCCCGCCGGCGCCAATGGCAACTTCGCGCCGACCACAGTCATCGCAGGCATAGACACCGGTCTGTCGATTGCCGGAGGCATCGGCGTGGACTCGCACGGAAACATCTTTGTGGCAAACCTGGGGGGCGGTTCCAATGGAACCGGCAGCGTTACTGCGTACCTGGCGGGCAGTAACGGCGATTCGGAACCAATGGTTATGATCGCTGATACGGTCAAGACCGGACTTTCTCTGCCCGAAGGGATTGCGGTTGACGCTGGCGGAGCAATCTATGTTGCAAACGCCCACGGTGGTCCGACCCGCAACGGCAGCGTAACCAAGTATCCTGCGGGCACCGTCGCCAATGTGGCGCCGGTCGCAACGATCGCCGGCAGCGCGACCAAGCTAAACATGCCGTTCGGCGTCGCAGTCGACTCAAGCGGAAAACTCTATGTGACGAACGAAGTCGCGGCAGGCTCCGTCAATGTCTATTCAGCCGCAGCCAACGGCAACGTCGCGCCCGCGACGACAATCGCCGGGCCAAACACAGGACTGGCGTACCCAAATGGCATAGCGGTCGACTCGGCCGGTAGCATCTACGTTGCGAACTACGGATTGCTTGTCACCGGCGCATCCTCGAGCAACCGCATCACGATGTACCAAGCGGGCGCCAGTGGTAATGCGACGCCATTCGCAACGATCAGCGGTCCCTCGACTGGATTGGTCGCGCCATATGGGATCGCAGTCGATTCGAGCGGAAACATCTACGTGACAAACGCCGGCGTGGCCGGAGCCGTCGAGGTGTTTGCGGCCGGCAGCACGGGAAACACCGCCCCGATCGCGACGATCGGTGGCGCGGCAACCGGACTCACCAGCCCATGGAGCATCGCGCTTGATTCCGACGCGAACATCTACGTGGCAAACGAAACCGGCTTCGGTATCACGATGTATCCCGCAGGCAGCAACGGCAATGTCACCCCGGCGGCGGTAATCGGTGGGCCGCTAACGGAGATATCCGCTCCGCAGGGAATCGCCATCATGCCGTAACGCGAGTGTTGAAAGTGCCGCTGGAAACGACGATGAAACGAGACCGAAATCAAGGAGGCGTTATGGCAGACCGAATGATAGTGGAAGTGGAGCAGGAACTGCGCGGCCTGATCCCCGGTTTCATGGCCCACAAGCGCGACGACCTGATGATGGTGCTGAGCGCCGTTCCCGAGCGCGACTTTGCATCGATCAAGCGCATCGCCCATCGCATGAAAGGAGAGGGAGTGAGCTACGGCTTCAACACGATCGCCGATATTGGGCGCGAGCTTGAAGCGGCCGCGGCCAGCCGCGATGACGGTGCGGCCGCCGCGCTTGCACGACACCTGCTCGCATATCTGGACCGGGTGGAGGTCGTCTTTAACGAATCTCCGGGCTAGGTCACGCTAACGGAGGTGGGCGCGCCTGCCCACTCCGCCACACCGAGAGGCGCTTATTTGCCTTTGCAAGTAAGCGTCACTTGTTGTGGAGTTCCTATCGCGTTGTCGGCAATTAGCATCGTTGCCTTGGCGGAAACGCCCTTGGCCGGCCCCTGGCATACGACCATCACGACGCACGACTGCTTGAACTCCAGATCGCCGGGTGGTGAGGGACACAAGTTCGACGTGATTGGAAAGTTTGCGGCTCCTTCGACCATTTCGATCAACACTGGCAATTTCAGCTTTCGATTGCTGTTGTTCTGCCCGGTATTCGAAATTCTTATCTTGACCGGCTTACTTTGCGAACCGGTGGTTATCGATCCGAAGTTGTGGCTCTTCGGCGAAACAGTCAGATGCTCGGGTACCGCAGTTGGGGTTGCGGTTGCGGACACCGTTACAGTTGCAGTCGCGGTTGGGGTCGAGGTCGCGGTTGGGGTCGCCGTTACGGTTGCAGTCGCGGTCGCAGTCGCGGTTATCGTCGGTGTCGCAGTTCGTGTCGGGGTCACGGTCCGAGTCGCGGTGGAGGTAGCCGTACCAGTCGGGGTCGTTGTAACCGTAGGCGTCGCGGTAATCGTAGGGGTCGGCAATGGCCCGGGTGGAAGCTCGATTGCAACCGCGAAGCCTCGCGGAACATTCATGTCGGGTCCAGCCGAGAAGCTATTCGCCACCGGATCGTAGAGTTCCGTCGAGGCCAGCGCAGTTCCGCCTGAGGTCTTTCCCCCGGCGATAAGAATTTGGCCGGCGTTGGGTCCCGAGGAAATTGCCGTCGCCGTGAGTGCATGACGATCCTCGAGCATCGGCGCCGTGTCGGCTGGAGAAGCGAACGTATTGATTGCCGGGTCGTAGAGTTCTGTTGAAGTACCGCCCCCACTCCCGCCGGCCAGCAGCACCTTGCCTGCATTGGGGCCGGAGGAAAGAACTGCCGCGATGTGGCCGGCACGGTTAACATTCATACTGGCGCCGGCAGCAAATGAATTCCCAACCGGATCGTACAATTCAGTTGCCGAAGTGTTTCCGCCGCCCGCCATCAGGACCATCCCGGCGTTGGGTCCCGAAGCGAGCAAAGTCGCGGTTTGCTGAGTGCGTGCCTGAACCATCGTCGCCGTGCCGGCAGGCGGCGCAAACGAATTCGAAACAGGGTCGTACAACTCCGTGGATGATAGAGCCACAGCATTGGTTCCACCGGCCAGTAGGATTTTGCCTGCGTTAGGTCCTGAAACAAGCGTTGTCGCGGTATGGTTGTAACGGCCCACGTTCAAGGCCGGACCGGCGGTAATCGTATTGCCGGCCGGATCGTAGATGTCGGTCGCA
Source organism: Binataceae bacterium (SeqCode) (assembly GCA_035524375.1). Taxonomy (GTDB): domain Bacteria; phylum Desulfobacterota; class Binatia; order Binatales; family Binataceae; genus Binatus. The sequence continues at coordinate 36,304 of DATKOZ010000053.1, forward strand.
TTGCTGGTAAAAAGCCCGGCGGCGACGAGTATCTTCCCGGTGTTAGGCCCCACGCCAATGATCGTCGCGGTCGCGCCAATATGACCGGAATTCAGCGAAGGACCCGTCGCAAATGTGCCAAAGGACGGATCGTAGAGATTGACCGCAAAGGTTCCGCCGCCGCCCGCAATCAAAATTTGCCCGGCATTTGGTCCCGCTGCAAGCAGCGTGATCGTGGAACCATCGAAGGTGGTCGTCATCGATGGAGGAGACGACGCAAAGGTATTGGAAATTGAGTCGTACAGCTCGGTGCTTGCAAGAATGTTGGGAACGTTCTCGCCGCCCGCAATTAGTATCTGGCCATACGTCGAGGACGACGCACTGAGATTGGGTTGCCAGGCGCGCGGAACTATCGATGTCGCCGCACCAACGATCGCCACTGCGGCACCTATCGCGACAACGGCGAACCTTACCCTACCGAATGAAAATCTCATCGACTTGTTGTACCACCCCCGAATAGAGCGGCATAGGAATCGGCGAAGATATCAGCGCTCAGCCTTGCGCCAAGTCGGCGCCATGCTCGCCAAGGCCTTCGAGCGCGAGCCCCTTGAAGGCCGGCTCCGTCGAGGCCATCGCGGAAAATACTTCGGCGGGCGAGCTTGGCCGTTCCGCTCCGTCGAGTGCATGGCCTAGCCGCGCGATTGCCTCGATCGCCGGGAGCGCCTCGCCCGGGGGCGGAAAGGCCTCGGCGATGCGCTGCACGCGCCCCTTGAAATTGGTGAAGCTGCCGCCGATTTCGGGATATGCGCCGATTGGCCATACTTGATTGGCCATCTGGCAAGTCTCATTGGCGTCGGTCGACAATACGATCAAATAGTCGAGCGCGCCGAAGCGGCCCATGAAAGCGGCCTCTCCGAGCGCGCGCACCAAATCCGCGCGCAGCACAATTAGCATCTTGAGTTTTCCTGCCGCGACTTCCGCCGCTATCGCGTCCAACCCGCCGGCTGGCAGTCCCAGCGCCGTCAAGCCGCGCGCATTCGGATTTTTGTCAGCGCGGATCAGCAGATTGTCATCACCGCTGGAACCCGGCGGCGACCACACCAGGGACGCGATGCGATCCGATCCGATCGTGTCCCGCATAAATTGTTTGAGTGCGAATGCCTCTTCATTGGTCGCACCAGCCCCAACGACCGCACCGATCGCATTGGCGCCCTCCTCGCTCCCTATACTCTTGATCACTGCGGCGGCGGCGCGGATTGCATCGTTCCATCCCTGTGCAACGAGCTTTTCCTTCGCCTGCACCAGCGGCACGGTCAATCGAGTTTCGCCCTGAAGGCCGGGAAAACTATGCCGGCCTTCATCGCACATCCAGTAGGAGTTGACGTCGGGATTAAACCGCGGCTTGAAGCGATAGATTCGCCCGCGATGATGATGAATATCGATCGAGCAGCCGCGCGCGCATCCGCCGCATACCGACGGCGTCCGGTGCAAGTACCATACGCGCATCCGAAAACGAAAATCCTTTTCGGTCAATGCGCCGACCGGACAGATATCGACGATATTGCCGGCGTAATCGTTATCGACCGGATGGCCGGGAACGATATCGATGCGATTGTGGTCGCCGCGTTCGAATATCGCCAGCTCGTGAGTCGCGGTCACTTCATCAAGGAAGCGGGTGCATCGCGCACACAGGATGCATCGCTCCTGGTCCAGCATCACATCGGAGCCGATGTCGATTGCCTTGCCCTTGTGGTTTTTCTTGCCCAACGGAAAGCGCGACGGCTGCTGGTCGTAATCCATGTAGTAGTCCTGCAGCTTGCACTCGCCGGCCTGATCGCAGATCGGACAGTCGATCGGGTGATTGATGAGCAGGAACTCGAGGACCGAGCGCTGCGCGGCTTTGGCCTTGGCGCTGGTAGTGTGGACCACCATCCCATCGGCGACGCGGGTATTGCAGGCAATTTGAAGCTTGGGCGCCTTCTCGACTTCGACCAGACACATCCGGCAATTGCCGACGATCGACAGTCCCGGATGATAGCAATAGTGCGGAATCTCGATTCCGGTGCGCTCGGCCGCCTGAATGAGATTAATCCCGTCGGGAGTTTCGATCTCTTTGCCGTCTATCGTCAACTTTGGCATCGATGAATTCCAGCTATGCCGCCTGCGCAGGGCTTCCGGTGGCGTTCTTGAATGGGCATCGTCCCAGCTTCACGTGCGCCTCGAATTCCTCGCGATACTTCGGCACGAAGCTCTTAACCGGCATTGAGAGGCTGTCGGCCAGCACGCAGATAGTGTTGCCCTCCATATTGACCGCAACATCGATAAGGATTTTCAAATCTTCCATCTTGCCCCGCCCCGCTTCCAGATCGGTGAGCAGCTTCTCGATCCAGCCGCATCCTTCGCGGCATGGCGTACACTGCCCGCACGATTCATGATGATAAAAATGCGCAATCGTCTTAAGCGCATCGACCATGCAGGTGCCATCATGCATCACCATGACGCCCGCGGTCCCCATCAGCGATCCGGCCGCGCGTACCGAATCGAAGTCCATGTTCACCTTGACGGCTTCCTCTGCGGTGAATATCGGAAATGAGGAACCGCCCGGAATCACACCTTTCAGTTTCTTACCGTCCAGGATTCCGCCGCCGATGTCGTAGATCAGGTCCTTTAGCGGGATGCCCATCGGCAATTCATACAGGCCCGGCTTGTTCACGTGGCCGGACAGACAAAATAATTTCGGCCCGGGGCTTTTCTCCGGCCCGATCGATTTGTACCAATCGGCGCCGCGATTGATGATGTGCGGAATATTGGAGAGCGTTTCGACATTGTTCACGACGGTCGGGCATCCAAACGCGCCCTGGATTGCCGGAAACGGCGGGCGATTCCGCGGATAAGCGCGCTTGCCCTCCAGCGATTCCAGCAGGCCGGTCTCTTCGCCGCATATATACGCGCCGGCTCCCCGATGCGTGTACACGTCGAGGTCAAAATCCGACCCCATGATGCGCTTGCCCAGATAATTCTTGGCGTAGGCCTCCGCGATCGCCGCATCGAGGCGCTGTTTCTGCACGCTGAACTCGCCGCGCAGGTAGACGTACGCGGTATGCGCTCCGACCGCGCGCGCCGCGATCCCGATCCCCTCGATTATCCCGTGTGGGTCGTTTTCAAGCTGGTAGCGGTTGGCAAAGGTGCCCGGCTCGCTTTCGTCAGCATTGCAGCAAAGATAGACCGGCTTCTTTGAGTCTTTCGGAATGAAGCTCCATTTGACGCCGGTGGGAAATGCGGCGCCCCCGCGGCCACGCAGGTTCGAGTTTTTGACTTCGTTGATGATGTCCTCGGTCTTGAGATCGAACAGCGCCTTGCGCAGCGCCTTGTACCCGTCGTGCGCGGCGTAGACGTCGAGCTTGTACAGGTCAGGGATATCCAGCCAGCGGGTTAGTATGCGTTCCATAAGTTACGGCCCCGACGCTATCAGCCATCCGCGCCGGGGGTCAAGATTTTCTAATGATGCCTTCATTTTTGATGAAGCAGAACTTGAATCGTATGCAACATTCACACGCGGCGCAGAACGACTTGATTCGCCTTGCTCCCGCCCAAGTCGGCTGTTATTGGTGGCATCGTGGCGGTTCCGTCTAAAGTCCGGGCTACAGGGCGGACGCGACAGTCCAGCTTTTACCTCCCCGAACTCGACAGTCTCCGGTTTTTCGCATTCTTTGCCGTTTTCCTTTGCCACATTCCGGTCGCCGCAAATTGGGAGTACGTCCTTCATCGCCCGGAAAGCTTTGGCGTCCAGAAGATTCTGCATTCAGCGTTCGATGCCGGCGGCTTCGGCGTGGATTTGTTCTTTGCGCTGAGCGCATACCTGATCACGGAATTGCTGATGCAGGAGAAGGAGCGCTTCGGCTCGGTTAACGTCTACAAATTTTACCTACGGCGAATTCTCAGAATTTGGCCGCTCTATTTCGCATTTATCGCGGGCTTCTACCTTTTCTCGCGATTCACCGGCCTGCTCGCGATCGCGTTTATGCTTTTCATGGGCAACCTCATGTTCCCAATCGTGTTTTGGAATCTCCCGCTCGGCGCGCAGATCTTATGGAGCATCTCGCTGGAGGAGCAGTTCTATCTCGTATGGCCGCATATCGTGCGGTTTCTGCATCGCGGTAATTTGCTCGCCGCCGGGATCATTCTATGGGCGGCGACCATAGTGTTCCGCTACCTCACTTATCGACACGGGAAAACTCCGTTTATGATTTGGTATTTCAGCCCCGCGCGGTTGGATCCGCTCGCATGCGGAATCCTGATTTCGGTGCTGTTGCATGGAACCGGAAATAATCCTTTCGCGCGCTTCCGGCCGGTCATGCTGGTTGTCGGGGCTGCATGCTGGCTTCTCACCAGTCTCTCGAATTACCGCGAGGCCGACGCATCCGCGGCAACCGTCATCGTCGCGTACATTCTAATCGCGCTTGGTGCGGGCGCGTTCATGCTCTCGGCCATCGGATTGCGGGAGTCAAGGTTTTTGAACCCATGGCTGATTTATTTGGGGCGCATCTCGTACGGCCTTTACATGTTTCATGCAACGGTGCTGACGATGGTGGCAAGGCATCTCCAAGATTTGCCGGTGTGGATCAAATGGCCGATCTATCCCCCTCTTGGCCTCGCGATCACTGTCATTTGTGCCGCAGCGTCATACCAATGGTTTGAGAGTCCATTCCTGCGGCTGAAACGGCATTTTCAATACATCAACTCCGCACCCGAGTGAGGCTGTGGGTGATGTGCCTCGCGCCGCAATTTAGCGCCAGTCGGAAATCGTGAGACTTCGCGGCATAACACTCGTAATAGCAATTCTATTTTTGTTCACCGCTATCCGGCTGATGCGGCTGAACAACGGCGGCCCCGCTCATCGAACAGTCGAGTTGCCGGGAGTCGAGCCGGCGACGCTTTACATGCCGGAAAACCCGGATTCTTCCGGCGTCATCGCTCCGCCAGCGGTCCAGCGGCCTGCGGCTGTCGTGCTGGTTCATGGATTTATGTCGGATCGCCAGATGATGGGCGCGCTAGCGCGGCGGATAGCCGAAAACGGATATGCGGTCCTCACAATTGATGTTCACGGGCATGGCGAAAACCGAAATCCTGCCGATCGCCGGGTGATGGATTCGCTGGCGCGGTGGGTCGCGGCAAGTGGTTATGCGGCGATATCCGTCGGCAGTCGGAATGGCACACCCGGTAATCCCTTCGTTTCCAGCATCGATCGCGGTGTGATTCGCGCCGACGTCAAACAGGCAGTCGATTTTCTGCGCCGCGACCCGCTGGTCGATGGCTCGCGAATCGGGGTTATCGGTCATTCAATGGGCGCGGGCGCGGTACTCGACTATGCGGAACACGACCCGGCCATTAAGGGCGCCGTGATGATTTCCGGCGGATGGTCGCTTTGGCCGAATCGGCCGCCCAATGCTCTCTTCATCTTCGGCGAATTCGATCCGGCGGCTGCGGTCAGGGAAACCTCGACCGCGCTAGCAGCGAATCTCGCAGGGGCCGCGCCAATCGAGTTGGCCAAGGTCTACGGAGATTTCAGCAAGGGCGACGCAGTCGAAGCCGTACAGATTCCGAATGTCGATCATGTGCAAATGATCTATTCGCCCGAAGCCGCCGCCACGATCGTGCGATGGCTCGACAGTATTTTCGGAACTGCACGCCAAGGCGCCATCGATACTGCCGATCCACGGCTCGGCAGCCTTGGAATCGTATTGCTGCTGTTCTTGATTTTACTGATTCCGCTGGGACGCGTTAGTGGATCGATTGCGCCCAAGTGGCCCATCAGCGCGGCCGGATGGCGCACTGGCGTTGGGTTCGTGTTTGTAGCTATCGCAGGTTTCGCCGCAATGCCGATTGCGGCCCGCATCCCTGCCGAATGGTTTCTTCCGATAGTCGTCGCCGACGTGCAGGTGTTGTGGCTGGCGATTGCCGGTCTGTTCATGGCCGCCGGCCTGATCCACTCCCAGCAACTCGATCGCCGACAGCTATCCGCCGGCCTTGGCATGACCGCGATTTGCGCGGCGCTCGCCTTCGGCGTCATTTACGCAAGCGATGCGGAAGTTTCCGTCATCTCCCAGCGGCTGTGGCTCACGCCGGAGCGATTCGCCGCGGTGCTCATAGCGGCGCTTCTGATGCTGCCGTTCTGGTTCGGTTTCGAAATTCTCGTCCGGCGCGGTGGACCGCTGATTTCCGCCGTTCAGGCCGTCATTGGACGCGTGCTAATTATCGCGATGATAATCTGCGGCGTGAAGCTCCAAGTGATGCCGTTGGTGGTCGTACTGATTATGCCGGCGATAGCGATAATATCGGTCCCGGTCGAAATCTTTGCCGCTTCGGCCTACAGCACGTCGCGCAATCTGATGCTCATCGCGTTGGTTGAAACGATGTGGTTTGCGTGGACGATGGTCGCCACGACCCCGATCACGTTCATGTTTTGATCAGTCCGCAAACTATGGCTAAGTCTCTCAACCTTCCGGAGAATCCCTCAAGGTACGCTCGCACCTGACCCGCCGGTAAACATTCCGGGGGATCGAGAAGCGTGGGTTAATTTCGGGCGTTCAGAATGCTGGATGGATGGAGCAGCCCGCGCCATACGGCCGGGCTGAATAGCGCGATGATACTCTTCCAGCGCATCGTTTGGGGTGCCCATTTCGGCCGATGAGAAACCTGCGGGTGATGATGCGTTTTTTCGACAATTCCCTTGCCGGCACTGCGGCTCTCCAGAATCATGCCGCTTTTGTGGGGCAGCGGAATTGTCGCCGTAGAGCGTTCTAAATCGTCCATAATTTTCACCTGGCCGATGCGCATCATGTGCGGCGCATCGGACATTAGCATTTGGAGCATCAACCATGCCGAGCATGAAAACTCGACAATTGCTGGAGTTTCTACCAGGCGGGAATGACAAATCCTTCAAATTGCAGCGATCGCCGTTGCATTCTCCCGCTCAGGATTCGTGCAGGCTCGACCAGTCCGGCGTAGAAACACCGTAGGTGCCGGCATCCGCACGCAGCGTAAGCAAAAATTCTAGATGTGTAAGGGAGAAAGCTGAGAATTAGCGGACGGAAGCGCCAAGCAGCTTCTGCTTCTGGCCCTGGATTTTGCGCTGCAGTGCCATCAGCGCGTCGAGCACGCTTTCCGGACGTGGAGGACAACCGGGAACGTAGACATCGACGGGAACAATCCGATCGATTCCCGGAATCGTGGCGTAGTTGTCATAGAAGCCGCCGGTCGATGCGCACGCGCCAAACGCCATCACCCATTTCGGCTCGGCCATCTGATCGTACACGCGGCGCAGGATCGGTCCTTGCCGCACCGTCACTGTGCCGATGACCATCAGCAGGTCGGCCTGGCGCGGAGTGAAGCGCGGGAGCAGCGCGCCGAAACGATCGATGTCGTAGGGCGTGGTCGAGAGCGACATATATTCCATCGCGCAGCAAGCGGTCGCAAACGGATAGGGGAAGATCGAAAACTTCCGCGCCCAAGCGATCGCCTTGTCGACCCGGGTAAGCACGGCCGCATCCGCGAGCAGGACCTCGTCGCCCTTCCCAGCCGCGCCGTTGGTGGTGTTCTGATCCATCGATCTAACGGTATCAAGCATCGTGCAGTGGGGTCAACGATTCCTTATGAAGCCACCGCTGCAAATGAAGCAAAATTGAAGCGAAGTTAGGCGATTCTGAGCACGGCAGCGCCATTGATTTCGTCGTGCTTGAGCATCTTGAGCGCGACGTTCGCCTCGGTGAGACCAAATGCGATCGTGTGCGTCCGAACCCTTGCCTCCGCCGCAATCTTGAGGAACTCCTCGCCGTCAGCGCGCGTATTCGCGGTCACGCTGCGCAACTCCTTTTCATGGAAGAGATGCTTTTCGTAATCGAGCGCGGGAATCTGGCTCAGGTAAATTCCAGCGACCGCAAGGATGCCGGCCGGACCAAGCGCGTCCAGCGCCGGTGGGACGAGTTCGCCCGCGGGAGCGAACAAAATCGCGGCGTCCAGCGGTGCCGGCGGGCGATCGGTAGCATCGCCAATCCATTCCGCCCCCAGAGATTTTGCCAAATCGCGATGGGACCCTCCCCTGCTCATCACGAACACGCGGCATTTCCAGTATCGCAGCACCTGAATCGCGATATGCGCTGACCCGCCGAAGCCATACAGGCCGACTGTCGCGCCCGGCACTACTCCGGCGCGCTTTATCGCCCGATAGCCGATGATTCCCGCACACAGCAGCGGCGCGGCCTCTTCATCGCCAAGCGTGAAAGGAATCGCATAGGCAAAATCCTCGCGTATGACTGCATACTCGGCATAGCCGCCGTCATGGTCATAACCGGTGAAGCGTGCGTTGGGGCAAAGATTTTCGCGTCCGTGCATGCATTGGAGGCAAGTGCCGCAAGTTTCACGCAACCATGCGATTCCCACCCGGTCGCCTTGATTAAAGTGCATGGCGCCTACTCCGCGCCGCTCGACGATTCCGACGATTTCATGGCCGGGTATGATCCGCGCGCAGCGCGGCGGCAAATCACCCTCGGCAACGTGTAGATCGGTGCGGCAGACGCCGCAACATACGACACGGACCAGTATCTCGCCCGGCGCCGGCTCCGGGATCGGCAGCTCGCAGAATTTCAGCGGATCCGACTCGATCGGCGCGGGCCGCTCGACTGCCATCGCTTTCATAACGGATGCCATCGATCAACATCATCCGCGATTATTCTCGAAAACGCACGCCTTTCGGTGCGATTTGCGGCATTTGTGCTTGATGCGTGCGCATCGCATAATCATCGCCGACTATGGATGGGACTGTGCAGGCTACGCTACCTCCCGGCGAGTTGAGTTTTGCGCGCAAGGATGCCGCCACGCTTGTCGTCCGGATTTCCGGGAACTGGCACATGCGCCACGGACTGCCTTCGGCGGCTGCACTTCTAAATGAACTGACCGCGCAACCCAGACCACAAAAAATTGCTTTTGACACCAGCGCGCTCGGCCAATGGGACAGCGGACTGCTCGCCTTCCTTACGGGTGTAAGCGAAGTATGCCGTCAGAATCAGGTCAGCCCCGATTTGGCCGGATTGCCCGACGGTGCGCGCAAGCTGCTGGAGCTGGCAGAAGCAGTGCCCGAGAAGACCGGCGCCCGCGCCGAGGTCGCACAAACCTCTTTCGTCACGTCGGTTGGCGCCGCGACACTTTCGTTCTGGGAGGGCTTTAGTGAATTCCTCACCTTCTTTGGCGAAGTAACCATCGCGTTCGGCAAGCTGTTTGAGGGAAAGGCGCGCTTTCGCCGGGTCGACTTGATGGTGCTGATTCAGGACTGCGGAGCCAATGCGTTCGGCATCATTACGCTGCTGAGCTTTCTGGTCGGCACTATTCTGGCTTTCATGGGCGCGGTCCAATTACAGCAATTCGGCGCGGCTATTTACATCGCCGATATGGTCGGAATCGCGATGACCCACGACATGGGCGCGATGATGACGGCAATTATCATGGCGGGCCGCACCGGCGCCGCGTTTGCCGCGCAGTTGGGAACGATGAAGGTCACACAGGAGATTGACGCGCTGGTCACCATGGGAATTTCACCGATGGAATTTCTGGTGTTGCCGCGGGTTATCGCGCTGTGCCTGATGATCCCGCTCCTATGCCTGTACTCCGACTTCATGGGAATCCTTGGGGGAGGATTCGTATCGGCCACGATGATGGGAATCGCTCCGGGCGTTTATATGCGCGAGACAATGCACGCGGTGACGATGACCAGTGTGATCGGCGGTCTGGTCAAAAGCATCGTGTACGGCGTGATAATCGCGGTGGCGGGATGCCTGCGCGGGTTTCAATGCGGCAACAGTTCGTCAGCGGTGGGGGATGCGGCAACACAGGCGGTCGTCACCGGGATCGTCTATATCGTCGTCGCCTGCGGAATCTTCGCCTTTCTGTTCAACATCTTGGGGATTTGAATGCCGACCAGCGTAAAATCGCCTGCACCGCCAACGGGCATCGCAAATGCGCACATCACCGTGCGCAATCTCACAATGGCGTTCGGCAGCTATGTCGTCATGCGCAATCTCAACTTCGTTGTCCGCCACGGCGACATCTTCATAATCATGGGGGGCAGCGGATGCGGGAAAAGCACGCTATTGCGCCATCTGTTGGGCCTAATCGAACCTGCGCAGGGTGAAATTTTTTATGAGAACGCCAACTTCACCCAAGCGGATCCCGCCGTGCGTACCGAAATTCTTAGGAAGACCGGGGTACTGTATCAAGGTGGTGCGCTATGGAGTTCGATGACGCTGGCTGAAAATATCGGCCTCCCCTTGGGCGAGTTCACCGATCTGTCTCCTGCAGAAATTCGCGACATCGCCTCGCTCAAGCTCGCCTTGGTCGGGCTAAAGGGCTTTGAGGATTACTATCCCAGCCAGATCAGCGGCGGCATGCAGAAGCGGGCGGGATTGGCGCGCGCGATGGCGCTGGATCCGGAGATCCTGTTCTTCGACGAACCGTCGGCAGGCCTCGATCCGATCAGTTCGCGCCTGCTTGACGATTTAATCCTGGAATTGCGCGACAATCTCGGCGCCACGGTCGTGGTCGTGACGCACGAACTCGCGAGCATTTTTGCGATTGGCAACAACAGCGTATTCCTCGACACGCAGACGCGCACGATGACCGCAAGCGGCGACCCCAAGGAATTGCTCAAGCATTCGCCGAATCCGGAGGTGCATGCATTCCTGACGCGCGGGGGAAATAACGCGGAAAATCCAGCGAGGAGCCATGGGTAAAAAAATCAATCCCGCCGTAGTCGGCATGTTCGTGCTCGGCGCAGCCGGGCTGTTGATCCTGTCGGTTGCGTTGTTCGGATCGGGCCGGATGTTTCAGAAGACCTATCAATATGTGACTTATTTCTCGGGCAGTGTTAACGGCCTGCGAGTGGGCGCACCGGTCAAGTTCCAGGGCGTCGAGATTGGCCAAGTTTCGCGCATCATGTTGAAGCTTGAAGAGGCGGAACAGCCGGGAAGCCAAATTTCCGCCGCCACGGTTCGCATCCCAGTGGTCATCGAACTGGACGAAAAAAAGATCGTGCGCCACGGCGGCACAATCGATCTTAACAATCCGGACACCGTACCGACGCTTATAAAGGAGGGGCTGCGGGCGCAACTCGGTATGGACAGTTTCGTAACCGGGCTCTTGTACGTCGCACTCGTAATCGAGCCAACTACGCCAATAAAGATGAGCGGGCCGCCGGGCCTGACTATGCAGGAAATTCCGACGGTTCCAACCGCGCTGGAAGAAGCGCAATCGGTCGCGACGCGGATTATCGAGCGGCTGGACAAGATCGATTTCGGACTACTTATGACGAAGGCAACCGATACGCTGATGGCAATCAATCAACTCGCCAATTCACCCGCGTTGAAACAGAGCTTCAATGAATTCAATGACGCGACCAAGCAGTTGAATTCGACGCTCGGCGACATGCGCGTGACGCTGGACCATGTAAACCGGCAGATCGATCCGCTGGCTGACAATTTGAAGAAAACTACCCGTGATGCGGGCGACGCGATGGTGCAGGCAAAGGAGACTCTCGGCACCGTCAAGACGACAATCCAGCCGGGCTCGCCGCTCAATTATCAAGCGGTTCAGACGCTCCAGGACGTATCTGCTGCCGCGCGTTCGCTCAAAAACCTCGCCGATCTGCTGCAACGCAATCCGAGTTCGGTGGTTCGCGGACGCGACCTGAATCAGGGCCAACAATGATCTCACGAGCATCGAAATTTATGAAAGTGGAAATTGGACTCGCTGCGATCGTTTTCGCGATCGCGGGTTGTTCATCGATCCTGGAGCCGCGCCCCGATCCGACAAAATTTTATGTCCTTACCGCAACATCCGAGTCCGCGGCCCCCAATGCCGCGTCGGCAAAATCCGGCGGGGCGTCCTTGGGACTTGGACCGGTAAATCTTCCCGCCTACCTTGACCGGCCGGAAGTTGTAACGCGGGCGACGCCAAACCGAATCGAACTGTCGCGCGTTGATCGCTGGGGCGAGCCGCTCCGCGAAAATTTCGTCCAGGTATTATCGCGCGACCTGGCTGCGAAACTCGGCACGCAACGGATTGCAATCTATCCGTGGTATGACACAACGCCAATCGATTTACAGGTGCAGGTGGATGTGTATCACTTCGAGGCCGACGCACAGGGCAAAGTTCAATTGACGGCCAAATGGACGATCATCGATGCCGGCGGAAAGGGAGCGCTCTACACGGATGAGTCGAACATCACTCAAACCGCCAAGCCGGGTGATGCAACCGATACTGCCGCCGCGTTGAGCCGCGCGGTTAATGAATTAAGCGGTAGCATCGCTACGCAGGTCACCCGGCTACGCTCGCAATAAATTTTTTTCGCGAATTTCGTCATCGTTTGTCAATCTTCGGCAAAGTGCTGCCAATTGACGCATCGATGATCGCGATTTTTTTGGCGCCGATAGCACCACGGTGGTAAAAATGATGTTGAGGATCCGGAAATATGTTTCCTGGCCGGAACCCAACAACTCGCCGCCTGCGTCAGAGGACGATGCGAGAGATTCCCGATCGCGCCGAGGGCGTCGAAGCGCCGAGCCTTAAGTCCCTTCTCCAGTTTCGCGAGGAGTTCTTCAATTCTTCCATCGAAACTTCAATCGATGCAGTTCTGGTCATCAACAAGGACGGCAGCATTTTATTCGCCGGCGGGGCGGTGGAAAAAGATTTTGGCTACCGGCCCGACGGACTGATCGGTCTTCCTGCTGCGGACTTCATTCATCGCGACGATCGGGTCTCTCAGACAAAAATTACCCGGCGCGCCTTTTCCGAACTGGGGCGCGTGATGCGTTCCGAGCCGCGGATTAGGCACCGGGACGGCCGATGGATTGCCTGCGAGGTGATGAGCCGAGTGGTGATCTCCCCCAAAGGAGAGCGCGTCCTGCTTACCAAGATGCGCGACATCACGGAAAGGTTGGAAACCCAACGCCGAATGGCGGAGTACGCCGAGACTCTCCACCGGATAATTGATGCCTGCCCCGATATTATCGCGATCAATCGCCTGTCGGACGGGTGCTACGTCGACATCAGCCCCAGCTTCGCTAAAGCGGGCTTCTCCCGCGAGAGTTTAATTGGGAAGAGCAACGCTGAAATCGGCGTGTGGGCCGATGCTGAGCGGCACTTGGAATTCCGCCGCCGCTTGATCGAGCAACGCGTCGTCCGCGACATGGAAGCGGAATTCCGGAATGTAGACGGCCGGATTGTTCCCTGCCTCATTTCCGCAACTATTACCGAGATTAGCGGCGAACCGTGCGCGGTCGCATTCGTTCGCGATATCAGCGAACTCAAACGGACGGAGGCGCGCCTGCGAACGGCGCGAGCGGATGCGCTGGCCGCCTCGCGTGCAAAGTCGGAGTTTATATCCAGCACTTCGCACGAGATCCGGGCGCCAATGAATGCGATACTTGGGATGGCTGAATTAATGCGTGCTGGCAATCTTGGGCCTGAACAAAGCCGGTATCTCGATCTCATCGTGACCAACGGCAATTCGATGCTCAATTTGGTCAATAGCATTCTCGACCTCTCGAAGATTGAAGCTGGGCGCCTGACGCTCGAATCGGTCGAATTCGGATTGTGCGAACTGGTTGAATCGGTGACCGACAACTTTGCACTCCGTGCGGATCAGAAAGGCCTGGAATTGGCGACCCGTTTCGATCCCGGACTGCCTGAGGCGTTTATCGGCGATCCGCTTCGATTGCGCCAGATACTCATCAACCTGATCGGCAACGCAGTGAAATTCACATCTCATGGCGAAGTGGCGGTAAACGTCAAACTTAATCCCGCGCGGATGGGGACCGGAGGGCTGTTGTTTGCCGTCTCCGACACCGGGATCGGTATCCCTGCCGAAAATTTGGAGGCCATTTTCGCCCCGTTCGAGCAAAGCAATTCGGCGACCACCCGGCTGTATGGCGGCAGCGGCTTGGGACTTTCGATCGTTGCGCAACTTGCAGGATTGATGGGCGGGAAGGCTTGGGCTGAGAGCAAAGTCGGTTCGGGCAGCACCTTTTACTTCACCGTTGAATTGGAGCCCGCGGCCCAGACATACGGCGTGTCGCCGCCAACACCGGAACCGGGGCTGCACGGGATTCGTGCTCTGGTGGTGGACGATAGTCCAATTAGCCGCTTGATCGTTCGCGAGATGCTCGCCGCCAGGGGCGCGCTGGTCAGCGAAGCGAGCAGCGCGTTTGAGGGAATGCGCCTGCTTGAGGAGTCTGAGAAGTCAGGAAATCGCATTAAATTGCTGATGCTTGACGGCGAGATGCCGGCAATGGGCGGGTTGGAAATGATCCGCCGAATGAGCGGGAAATGGCCACTAAATTCAGTTGTGATGATGCTTGGCGTGGGCGCGCTCGCCACCGGTTCAAGCGAAATGCGGGAACTCGGGCTGCATTATTACGTGGCCAAGCCAATCAAACGCCATCACCTGTTCGATGCGGTTTCGCGCGCGTTGGCCGGCGGAGGGGCTGGCCCGTCATTATTTTCGTGGCCCCACGTCGTGAGCGAGGAGCAAGCCGTGCCGTCATCGGCGCCCGTCCATACGCTGCAACCATCATCCTACGTTTCGGCAATTGATCGGCCGCTCAAAATCCTGCTCGCGGATGATTCATCAGACAGCCGGCTGCTTATCGGGGAGTATCTGCGGACCACGCCCTATATTCTTGATCGCGTGGATAACGGACGCGAAGCAATCGAGCGGTTCAAATCAGGCAAGTTCGACCTGATCTTAATGGATATGAGGATGCCCGATCTGGACGGCTATGAGACAGTGCGGATGATTCGCCAATGGGAATTTGGCACCGGCTCACGGCCGACACCAATCGTCGCATTGACGGCCGCGGCCATGGAAGATGACGTCCGCCGCGCAAGTGAAGCGGGCTGCAACTTGCACCTAAGCAAACCAATCAGGAAAGCGACGTTATTGCAGGCGATCGCCAAGTGCGTTGAGCCGCATTAAATGGGATCCGCGGTCCGCGCGGCCTAAATTAATTTTCCAGGGAGTTGATTGAAGAGAGATCCAATGGGCCGGTACTATACAGGGCCGCCGGATTTCAGGCGCGCAAGTTCTGGAAAACAATGCCGAAGCTTTTCGTACAGCGCCTCGAAATCGATGAACGGCTTTTGCACGTAGTCCAGCGCGCCCTCGCGAAGATAGTCGGCTTTTTCCTGAACCTTGGGCTGCGCGCTGATCACGATGATTGCGGTTTCGGGCGATTCCTTGCGAATTGACCGGAACATCGACTTTGCATCGACTTGCGCCACCAGTGGCATCATCAGGTCGAGGGTGACAAGCTGCGGCTTGGCCGAACGAAACAGCTTCAGGCCCTCGAACGCATCGCCGGCTTCAGCCACCACGGTACAACCGACGGTTTCCAGCCGGCGCTTGAGTAGAGTCCGAAGAGGGACCGAGTCATCAACGATTAGGACATCGACAGCCACCGCAAAATACTCCTTTTCCCCGCCGCAATTATACCAAACCCAAGGCCAATATCACTATAGTTAGATTTGAGCCGGGGTGCGCCAGGGCTGGCCAGTCAAACAATAAGCGTCTTTGCCTCCGTATGACGCGCTATGCTTCTTGCCCGTCCCGCCATCTAGCTGGTAATTTAGCCCAATCAGGCGGCGCGTTGGCGCATCCGCAGAAGAAGCAGATATGCCGGAATCGCCCAACTCGACATCGCGCGCGGAACCAACAATTCCGGCGACGGCGTCCATATCACAATCCAATCAGGCCCCCTCTTTTGATGCGCGCGAGGTTAACGACGCATCGGCGGTGACCCCGATCCGAGCAGGCGCAATCCTGGTAATGATCTTTCAGGCCGCCTACTTGATCGGCGACCGGTTTTTCCTGCCATCTCCGATGCTTCGCCAAATCTTCCCGTGGCAAACCGCAAATCTGGTGATGGCGGGAATCCTGCTGATTCTTACGCGGACTCCGGAATTCACTCGGTATTGGAGACAGGCGATGTGGGTCGCCAGCGCGTGGACGATGATCTGCGTCGCCATCATTACCACCATCAACGGCGAACGCGGCCCATTGTTCGTAACCACCCTGCTGATACTGCTGGGCACTGGCACCATGATGCCGTGGGGGCGGAAGTGGCAGGCCAGCCTGGAGGGCGTTGGAGTAATCAGCCTCCTCTTCCATTCTCGTCTGGCGGAATGGCCCAATGCGCTGGGATATTACGAATGGGCCGCCGTGCTGGCGACGGTCGGACTGGCCCATTGGAGCCACGAGGCAGCGCAACGCAGCCGCGGCCAATTTTCGAATATTATCCGGCAACTGACCGCCGCCCAGAATACTCTGCAAACCAAAGTCGCCGAGTTGGAACGCACCGAACGCCGGGCCAGAGAAAGTGAATTGGCATTGCGGCAGGTGATCGAATCCAGCCCCGACATCATAACGATTAATCGTTTCTCCGATGGCAGCTGGGTCAATCTGAATTCCACCCTGGAGAGCACCAGCTTCCCCACGATGGATGGCATGGGCGCCACTCCATGGGAGATGGGCTTGTGGGCGGACAAGGATCAGATGAAGAGTTTCCTTGCGGAACTCGGCGCCCACAATCGCGTCCGCAATCTCGAAATTTCAATCGGCAGCAAAGGCGGACAGATTGTCCCGTGTCTGGTGTCCGCGGTGGTAACCGAAATCCGCGGCGAGAAGTGCATCGTGTCCTTCACCCGCGACATCTCCAATTACAAGGATACCCAACGCAAGCTGCATGAAAGCGAAGCGGCGCTGCGCAAAATCTTCGATACCAGCCCGGTCACGATTACCGTCAGCCGCGTCTCCGACGGCCGCTTTATAATGGTGAATAAATGGTTCCTCGAAGAAACCGGCTACACCAGCGAGGAAATCATCGGCAAGAGCCGCGAGGAAATCCACCTGTGGTCCGATCCGGTCCAGTTACAAGCCTTTCGGGCGCAATTGCTCAAGGACGGGTTCGTCTCCGGGATGGAACTGAAATTGAATCATAAAGACGGGGGCCTGCTTTCACATTTGCTGTCTGCGGCGGTCACCGAGATCGGCGGCGAGCAATGCGTTGTAGTCATCGGCCGAAACATCACGGAATTGAAGGAGACCCAGCGCAAGCTCCGTGACAGCGAGTCCACGCTGCGAAAGATCATCGACGCCAGCCCCGTTACGATTTCCGTCAGCACTTTCGTTGACGGACGCTACATCATGGTCAACAAGGGTTTCACGCAGGAGACCGGCTACACCAGCGAGGAATCCATCGGCAAGACGACCGAGGAAGTCGGCCTGTGGGTTAATCGCGAACAGGTGCTCGAATTTGTCGATAAGCTGCGCGAGGACTTGGTCGTCAACAGCATGGAAATGGACCTGCACCACAAGGATGGCCATATCGTTACGCATCTGCTTTCCGCCGTGGTCACCGAGATCGGCGGCCGGGCATGCGTAGTCGCGGTCGGCCGCGACATCACCGAACTCAAGGAGATTCAGCGCAAGCTCCACGAGAGCGAGGCCACTTTACGAAAGATCGTTGAGGCGAGCCCCGTCACAATCACTGTCAGCCGCTTCGCCGACGGCCGGTTCATCATGGTCAATAACGGCTTCAGCCAGGAAACCGGCTATTCCAGCGACGAAGTGCTTGGCAAGACCTCCGGAGAAGTTGGGATTTTTGGCGATCGCGCACAATTGCGAGCGTTCCTGGAGCAGCTGCGCAAGGATTCCGTCGTCAATAGCATGCAGATGGAGCTGCGCCACAAGCGCGGATTCACCACCACGCACCTCTTGTCCGCCGTGGTCACGGATATCGGCGGCGAGCAATGCGTGGTCGCGGTGGGCCGCGACATCACCGAATTGAAAAAGTACGAAGCCGAACTCGTCGCCGCGCGCGAGGCAGCCTTGGCCGCCGGCCGCGCCAAGTCGGAATTCCTGTCGAGCATGTCGCACGAAATCCGGACGCCGATGAACGCCGTCCTCGGGATGTCGGAATTGCTATGGGAAACCGAATTGACCGAAGAGCAGCGCCGCTATGTCAACATCATGAAGGCCAATGGCGACGCGCTGCTCGACTTAATCAACGACATCCTTGACCTTGCCAAAATCGAAAGTGGCCGGCTGAACCTTGAGCGCGCCGATTTCGATTTGGAGGAACTGACCGGACGGCTGGGCGAGATGATGGGCATCCGGGCTCACGAAAAGGGCTTGGAAATCGCGGTAAGAATCGCGCCCGGAACACCTGTGAACCTGGTTGGCGATCCACTCCGGCTGCGGCAGATTTTGGTCAATTTGCTCGGCAACGCGATTAAATTTACCGAGCATGGTCAAATCGTGCTCACCGTCGAGCGCGACACCGCCACGTCCGCGGCCAACGGCGGCGGCGCGGTGTACCTGCGATTCACCGTTCGTGACACCGGTATCGGAATCCCAAAAGATAAAATCGGCTTGATATTTTCCAGCTTTTCGCAGGCCGACTCCTCCACGACCCGGCGCTATGGCGGCACCGGCTTGGGATTGGCGATCGTCAACCGGCTGGTTGAACTTTACGGCGGGAAAATCTCCGTGGAGAGCGAACCCGGCGTGGGTAGCACGTTTACATTTACCGCGCGGCTTGGAGTGCAGCCTCCGCAGGACACCACCGTGGAGCCGCCCACCGTCGATTTGCATGGTGTCAGGGCCCTTATCGTCGACGACACCGACGTTAACCGCCTGATACTGAGAGAAATCGTTGAACGTGCCGGTGCGGAGGTGTCCGAAGCTAGCGACGGGCCGGCTGCGCTGGACAAATTCAATCACGCCAGAAATGCGAAAAAGCCCTTCGGACTTGTGCTGATGGATTGCCGGATGCCGGGGATGGACGGCCTTGACGTCCTGCGCCGGGTGCAGCAGATATGCGCGCCCGGCGAGCAGCCACCGGTGGTGGTGATGCTTACTTCCGACGAACTGAGCGTACAGCCTGCGCGCCTGCGGGAGCTGGGGATCCTCGCCTACCTCGTCAAACCGGTCAGGCGGCTGGAGCTGCTAGGCGCGATCAAACGGGCGATGACCGAGCAAAAGCCGATCATCCCGGTCGCGGCCGTGAAGCCGGCGCCATCGCCGTCGCCGCTGCACAAATCTCCGCGGGAGGATCATGTCGCCGCCGTTGTTTTGCCGCCGTTGCGAGTGCTGGTCGCCGACGATTCCCAGGACAACCGCCTGCTCGTGAAGGCCTATCTTGCCAACAGCGCCGTAAAAATCACCGAAGCGGAAAACGGCAGCGAAGCGATTGCCGTATACAAGGCCGGCAAATTCGACGTCGTGCTGATGGACATGCGGATGCCGCTGGTCGACGGATGCGCGGCGACGCGCGCGATTCGGGCTTGGGAACTTGAACACGATCTTCCCCGCACGCCGATCATTGCGCTCACCGCCTCCGCGCTTGAGGATGCAATCCGCGAGTGCGTGATGGCCGGATGCGACCTGCACGTGAGCAAACCGGTGCGGCGGCTCGGGCTGCTGGACGCGATCGCCAACGTCGTAAAGCATCAGCGCCCGCCTGAGGCCGGCGAAACCCACAAGGCGGAAGTCGTGATCGATCCGGTGTTGCGTGATCTGATTCCGGGTTTCCTGCAAAGCAAGCGCGCCGATGTGGCCGCCGTCCTGACCGCGCTTGAAAGCGGCGATTATGCCCTCGCCTCGACCGTTGCCCATCAATTGAAGGGTGAAGGCGGCGCATACGGCTTCCCCACCGTCACCGATCTCGGCCGTGCATTGGAGGCCGCCGCCACCAACACCGATCGCGACACGGCCCTGCGCCTCGCGCGCGAACTCGCCCAATACCTGGAAAACGTCGAAGTCACCTACCGCCCGTAGTCCGCGCCCACTTCTTGACAGGCGGTCCCACCGGGCTAACGTGGAGTTATCCGGTTCTTTTTGGATTTCGGCAGTTCCGGATTTGCTTGTGGCGAAGTAGAGGGGAGGCGCTTTTGAACAAATTCCGAGGCGCGATTTCAGCAACCGCGATTTTGCTCGCGATAGGAGCAATCGCGAGCACCAGCCCGCAGGTGGCCACCTTGACTGGTACGGGGACCGCGCCAAGTTCGAATGCGGTAGCCTGGTACGCGCCCGCTCCGGTTACATTCGCTGCGGCGATGGGATATTCGGACCAGGAAAAACTCACGGTGACGAACGTAAGCGCCAACCCATTGTACATATCGAAGCTGACACTGGGCGCCCCCAAGGACTTCGGGATCGCGAGCAACGGATGTCCGTTGGCGCCGAACAGCCTTGCGAGGGGCATAAGTTGCACGATCACGCTCAATTTTTCGCCGCAATCAAACGGAACGATGTCTGGGAACCTCAACATCTACGACAACACGACGGCGCCAACACAGCCGGAGACCGTCGCACTTTCAGGGACTACACTAGCATGCCCTGTCGGACTGGACTCGGGTCCGACGCCGCCAAGGGCGGCTCCGTTCCTGCTGCCAAAGGGTCAGGATACAACCGTTACTGTTACCTCGGTGGTTCCGCCCGATCCCAAATTGACACCCACTAGCGTTACACTTCTGCGGGTCGATTCAAACGGAAATATGCAGCAGAACTTGGGCCAGATGTACGACGACGGTACGCACGGCGATGTGCAGGCGGGAGACGGAACCTACGCCACACAGTTTGTTTTCAATGATTCAATCGCGCCCGGCGAACTGACGGGCAGGTCGACGCCGGTTCATTTGGCGGTTATGGTAAATTTTTCAGGCTCGCCAGGTTGCCTTCAGTCACGCAACAATGACCGTCCAATTGACGCGTATAGGCCCGCCACCGATGCCGAAAACCAAGCCCAAGGAGATGCCATGATCCGTGGAGTCAAGTTCTACGCGGATCAAGTCGCTAACGGTGGTGACCCTGAGGCAGCGAGACAGAACACGATACAGTTTTTGCTAACGCTTCCCGGTGTGGTGGGTGCTTCCGAATGTTTTCCTGACAATTGCATTTTCGTGGAAATGTCTAGCGGACTCACGACGTTCGTCATGGGTCCCACCGACCAACCCCTCATGGGCGGCGGTTCAATCTCAACAACCACGAGGGCATACTTATACCTGAAATCGCTCTATAGCCGTATCACGAACGGCTCGCCGACACCCGATTTGGCGCTTCGCGGAAAGGCTACGGCCACTGATAATCGCCACCAATCCGCAACAAGGCCAGCAGCAATGGCGACGCCAGCGGCCACAGCAAATTAATGCGGGAGTTCGGACACCTCAATCTCATCACCACGGTTGCCTCACCACAGTTGATGGCCTATAACCGCGATCGATGACGGCCGCATCTGTCAGCGTTAGGTCCGCCGGGCCGATTCGCGAACTTCTGGACCTCGCAATCGCGGGCGGGCGGCTGGATATGGCGAGCGCAATCGCGCTCATCGAATGCCCCGACCGCGAACTTCCCGACCTGCTAGCTGCCGCGGGCGAGCTCCGCGATCGCGGCAAGGGCCACGCCCTGACCTACTCACGCAAGGTTTTCCTGCCCGTCACCAATTTGTGCCGCGATCGATGCTCTTACTGCACGTTCCGCAAAGATCCCGGCGATCCCGGCGCATGGACCATGACACCGGGCGAAATCGAGGATTGGTCGCGCCGCGGCGCCGCCTTGGGATGCAAGGAAGCGCTGATGTGCCTGGGCGACAAGCCCGAAGTCGCATTCAAGGAATATCGCGAAACGCTGGCTCAGCTCGGGGTGCGCTCGACAATCGAATACGTCGGCCGGGCATGCGAAATCGCACTCGAATCGAGCCTGCTGCCGCATACGAACGCCGGCCTGATGACCTCCGATGAAATGCGGATGCTGCGCCCGCTCAACGCCAGCATGGGCCTGATGCTGGAAAACATTTCGCCGCGGCTGCG
This sequence comes from Binataceae bacterium (SeqCode), assembly GCA_035524375.1. Taxonomy (GTDB): domain Bacteria; phylum Desulfobacterota; class Binatia; order Binatales; family Binataceae; genus Binatus. The sequence goes on from DATKOZ010000053.1 coordinate 58,195, forward strand.
AGCGCGCGGCGGAGCGCATCAGGCGGCCCCCGACAAAGACCCTGCCCTGCGTGTGGCGATGATCAATGAGGCCGGCGCGCTCAAGATTCCATTCACGACCGGGATATTGATCGGCATCGGCGAGACTCCCGCAGAACGCGCGGAAAGCCTTGTCGCGATTCGCGACGCGCACGAGAAAAACGGCCACATTCAGGAAATCATCATCCAGAATTTCCGAGCGAAGCCCGACATCAAGATGGCCGATGCGCCCGAACCGGACGAAATGGACATGGCGCGCGCCATCGCCACCGCGCGAATCGTGCTGGGACCCGCGATGAACGTGCAGGCGCCGCCCAATCTGTCGCCCAATCAAATCGAATTGTTCCTACAGGCCGGAATCAACGATTGGGGCGGAATATCGCCGCTTACCAAGGACTATGTGAACCCCGAAGCGCCATGGCCGCACGTTGAGCAACTCGCGGAGCGATGCGCCCGCGCGGGATTTGACCTCGGCGAACGGCTGGCAATTTACCCGGAATACATCAATGATGAATGGCTCGACCCCGCGATCGCGCCGCGCGTGCGCGCGATGAGTTCGATTGCGGCGGGAGGACAAGCGTGAACCTGGAATATTGGCGCGATTTTGTCGACGACATCGAAGCCGCGCCGGCGGACCGGCTGCTTGGGCGCGCCTCTGCCCCCGTGCGCGCCGCCCTTGACCGCGCGATGTCACATCAGGAGCTGACGTCGGATGAAGGTCTCCTGCTCTACACCGCCGAGGGCGACGATCTGCGCGCGACTGTTAAGTGCGCCGATATGGCCCGCGCCGAAGACGTTGGCAACGAAGTCACCTACGTCGTAAATCGCAACATCAACTTCACCAACATCTGCTTCGTGGGATGTCAGTTCTGCGGCTTTAAACGCCAGCGCTGGGAATCCGACGCCTACGATCATTCGGACTCAACCATCGTCGGCAAGGTGGCCGACGCAGTCGCGCGCGGCGCAACCGAAGTATGCATGCAGGGCGGCATCAATCCGGACATGCCGGCGTTCAAGTATCGCGACCTGCTCGACGTGATTAAGGGAGCGTACCCGGAAATCCACGTGCACGCGTTCTCACCAATGGAGATTATGTATGGCGCACGGCGCGCGCGGATGGATTATCCGGAGTACATCGGGATGCTCAAGGAGCACGGCCTTGGCTCGATTCCGGGTACCGCGGCCGAGATCCTAGATGACGGGGTGCGCGAAATCCTAAGCCACAAGAAGGTCGATTCCGCCGCATGGGTCGAAATTATCACGACGGCCCACTCGCTGGGCGTGCCGACCACCTCCACCGTCATGTACGGCCACGTCGAGTCGCCGCGCCACGTGGTGAACCACCTCGATTTGCTTCGTACAATCCAGAAGCGGACGCATGGCTTCACCGAATTTGTGCCGCTGCGCTTTATCCATCAGAACACGATCCTTTATCGCAAGGGATTGGTCGCAGCGATCGATCGCGGCACACTCGATTTCCAGATGTACGCCTTCGCGCGGCTGTTCCTGCGCGGCCAAATCAATAATCTCCAGACCTCGTGGGTAAAGCTCGGCCCGGAAATGGCCGCGTTGACCCTCAAAGCAGGATGCAACGACTTTTCTGGCACTCTGATGGAGGAAAGCATCACGGCCCAGGCCGGAGGCGATTCAGGCGAATTCGTCCCGGTGGACCTGATTGAGCGTAAGGCGCATGAGATGGGTCGCGTCGCAGTCGAACGCACCACCCTTTACACCAAACTGCACGGCAGAAAGGCGCCCAATGGAGCGCGGCCGATCGCTACCCAATCGCCCCGGGCGGATAGTCACGCTTGCGGGGGGAGTGGGTGCGGCTAAGTTTATCCGCGGCCTTGCCCGGATTGTCCCGCCCGCGCGGCTAACCGTCGTCGTCAACACCGGCGACGACGAAGCCTTTTATGGGCTGCACGTATCGCCCGATCTCGACACGATCACCTACACGATGGCCGGCATCGTCAATCGCGCGCAGGGCTGGGGTTTGGAAGACGAGTCGTTCAACGCACTCGGCGCGCTGGAGCGATTCTTCGGCAAGCCATGGTTTGGTTTGGGCGATCGCGATCTCGCCACCCATCTGTACCGCACCTCGCGATTGCGGGCGGGCGTATCGCTTGGACAAATCACGGCGGAAATCGCGCATGTATTCGGTGTACGGGCGCAAATTCTCCCGATGAGCGATGACCCCGTGCGCACCTTCGTCAAGGTACGTGGCCGCGCCGCCCTTCCTTTTCAGGAATATTTTGTGCGCCGGCGTGCGCGCGGAACGATCGAGAAGATCGAACTGCGTGGAATTGAGGCGGCGCGACCGATAAAGGCGGCGGTTCTGGCGATTCGGAACGCACGCGCGATAATCCTTGCGCCGTCGAATCCCTTCGTATCGATCGGCCCAATCGTCGGCCTTAAGGGAATGCGAAATGAGCTGCGGCGCGTAAAATCCCGTGTCGCCGCGATGAGCCCGATCGTGGGCGGCAAAGCGATCAAGGGTCCCGCCGCCGAAATGATGCGCGGCTTGGGGCTGGAAGTTTCCGCGCTGGGCGTGGCGCGGCTTTATCGCGATATCGTAAGCCTGTTTGTGATCGATCGGGCGGACCGCCACCTGATTGAGTCGATCGAGCGACTCGGAATGCGCGCCCTTGCGACTGACACGATTATGTCAACCCCCGCCCGCTCGCAGCGGCTTGCGGCGGCGGTTCTGCGCGAGCTTGGAGTATAGTAGGCTGGCAGGCCGATGCGCTCGATAAATCTCATCGCGATCGAAGGAATTCCGATGGTGAAGGCAGGGGACGACCTTGCCGAACTCATCGCCGCGGGACTGGACCGGACCGGACTTGAATTGGCACGCGGCGATATTCTGGTCGTATGCCAAAAGGTGGTATCGAAGTCCGAGGGGCGCATCGTCGATTTGGGAAAAATCGAGCCGTCCGAGTTTGCGATGACATTGGCGCGACGATGGGAAAAAGACCCGCGCGCGGTGGAGGTCGTGCTCAGGCAATCTAATCGGATCGTCCGCAACGATCGCGGGGTTATCATCGCGGAGACGGGCCCAGGATGGGTGTGCGCGAACGCTGGCGTGGATGAATCCAACAGCCCCGGCGCCTCGCGGGCGATCCTGCTGCCGGAGGATCCCGATGCCTCGGCGAGCAGGCTGCGCGACGCAATGCGCGCGCGATTTGGCGTTGACGTCGCCGTGCTGATTACCGACACATTCGGGCGGCCATGGCGTGACGGCCTGACTGAGGTATGCTTGGGAATCGCCGGCATGAATCCGATGCTCGACCTGCGCGGCACGGCGGATTTGAACGGCCGCGAACTGCATCATTCGGTTGTCGCAATCGCGGATGAGGTGGCATGCGCAGCGGGGCTTTTGATGGAAAAAGCCGGCGCAACACCGGTCGTCGTGGTGAGGGGATACAAATTTGAGCCGTGCGAGAGCAACGCCAAGGTATTGATCCGGCCCGCGGAGGCGGATTTATTTCGTTAGCCATACCCGTGAAGCGCGCCAAGGCAATTTCATCCGGTTCAGCGCCGGTAATCGAAGCCGTAAATCCGGCGATTCTGGTCGAGGCCGACCTGTGCGCGGCCGAAGCCAAGCTCGGCCATCTGCTCGACTCCAATGAACCGATTATCGCGGAGATCTGCCACTATCTGGTTGATGGCGGCGGCAAGCGGCTGCGCCCTACGTTTACGTTGCTGGTTTACCATGCATGCGGCGGAGAACCCGGCAAGGCCGACCTCGCAATCGACGCGGGCATCGCGATGGAGCTTATTCATTCGGCAACCCTTCTGCACGACGACATCATCGACGGCGGCATGCTGCGCCGCGGCAAACCCTCGGCGTTCGCACGCTATGGTTTCGCAGCGAGCTTGATCGCCGGCGACTATCTGTTCTGCCGCGCATTTGAGTTGTGCGCGCGATTCGAGCGGCGGCTTATCGATATCGCCGCCCGCGCCTGCATCAAGCTCACCGAGGGCGAAGTCATGGAAGGCCGGCTCAGCCATCACGGAACCGCCGCGCTGGACGATTACCTGGCAATCATAGATCGCAAGACGGCGTCGCTGTTCCATGCGGGCGGAAAAGTGGCCGCCGATCTGGCAGGCGCATCCGCGCGGACGATTGATGCCATGGCGCGGCTGGGAACGTCGATCGGACTGGCGTTCCAGATGGTGGACGATTTACTCGACATCCTGGGGCCCGAGGAGAAAATCGGCAAACCGGTCGGATCGGATCTGCGAGCCGGAACGCCGTCGCTACCGATCGTCATCGGCGCGAGTCGAAATCCCGAATTGCGAGCGTTGCTGAACAATGGCGCCAAGCTGGAAGGCGACACCCTTGCGCGCGCGCTTGAACTGGTCCGTGCACCGGAGATCGTGAGTGAAGCGCGGCGGATGGCCGCCGACCAGCTCTCGACCGCACGCGATTTGGTCGCAGAGTTGCAGCCGTCGGATTACCGCGACGGATTGAGCGCGCTGCTCGACGAGCAAATCGACCGAAAAGTCTGACCTCCCGACTCTTTTCCCCGCCGAAGCCTGCTGTAACCACGGAAAATGCCGTGCGTACTGTACCTGTGAGCGGGCATCGGCATCATTCGAGAAAGGCCATTCGCTCGCAGGAGGCATCAATCGTCATGATGAAAATTGTTCGTAAAATTGCCCCAGTTTTTGCAGTAGTAGCGCTGCTCGCAGCTGGCGTATACGCGCAGGCTCCGGGCCCGGATTCGGGTGACGGACCGGCTACCACGCCTACGCATCACTGGCATCATCATCCGATGATGGCAGACGGTGTTCCCCTACGCGCAATTTTCAAGGGCGCCAATTTAACCGATGAACAGCGCCAGCAGATCAAGCAGATCTTTCAGACTCGCCACGCCCAGATGAAAGTGCAATTCGAGCAGCTCAAATCGGCGCACGAACAGCTCGCCGCAAAGTACTTTGCGGCTGGGCAAGTGAGCTCAACCGACTTGGCGCCTCTGCTTTCGCAGATTTCCCAAACCCGCGATCAGATGAATCAAGCGCGGCTTGACGATGCGATCGCGATTCGGAACCTGCTGACGCCCGAGCAGGTGGCATCCGCGGGTCAGGCATACGCTGCCTTCCAGCAGGAAAAGGCGCAAATGCGGGCAGAAAAGAAAGTGCAATGCCAGGCGAAGTCCTCAGGGCAGGAACCACCCGCGCCGCCCGCCGATGATCCTGCAGACCAATAACTAACGCATCCTTCTCCCCTCCCATGGGGCGAGGCCGCTTGGCCGGCGGCTTCGCCCCTTCTTTATCCATCCGATTGCCACCGAGAGCGCCACGTTATATTCGCGCAACGGCGGCGTAATGCATCAGAATGATTCATTTCGCCCTCAGTTCGCGCACTTATCACGGCTCCGTAATCTAATCGCGAGAATTCCGCTCACGCCGATGGGACAATTTGTCCTGAGGAGGTGGAGGGGAAATGAATACAATTGGAGAGCTGCAAACGCCAGGCGGACGACGGCCGCGATTCGAAACCGTCCTCGCGCACAGCGAGGCCGAGGTGTATGAAGCACAGCGGCTGCGCTATCGCGCATTTGCGCTGGAGATGGGCGCGTCGCTTCCAAACGCGCAGGATGGCCTCGACCGCGACGAGTTCGATCCATATTGCGATCACTTGATGGTTCGCGATGCGGAATCCCGCCGAGTCGTCGGAACTTACCGTATCTTAACCTCGGAACAGGCGCGGCATACCGGCGGATTCTATTCTCAACGGGAATTCTATCTCGATCGCGTCGCTGAGCTTGGTCCCCGGACCGTTGAGCTTGGGCGCGCATGCGTCGATCCTGAATATCGAAATGGCGTGGTAATCGCGACGCTGTGGGCCGGCCTCTGCTCTGTCATCGTCAACAGCGGCTACGAGTACGTCATCGGATGCGGCAGCGTTCCGCTTGACGACGGCGGACGCCTCGCCGCAAGCATTTATGATAGGGTTCGGCGCGAGCATCTGAGCCCGCCGGAATTGCGTGTATATCCGCGATGCCCGTTCCCGCTGGAGGCTGCGGAAATCGATCCCGATCCTCATCTGCCACCGCTGCTGAAAGGATATCTTCGCTTGGGCGCTTACGTATGTGGCGAACCGGCTTGGGACACGGCATTCAAGACGGCGGACCTCCTGATGATGCTGCCGATGGAACGGCTTAACCGGCGATACCTGAATCGCTTCCAGAGGGCATCATGAATTCCGCGGCGGCCCAGGCTGGATTCAACTTGGCAACGCGCACGCATACGCCGATGGCGGTGCGTGCGTGGCGGCTTCTGACGGGACTATTTCAGGTTGTCATCATCTGGCTGGCAGCAGTTTTCGTGATGCCGTGGGTCGGCAAACAGCGCCGTCATCGGATGATCGAGCGGTTTGCGCGCGCGATGCTGCGCGTCTTCAGAATCAACGTCACAATGAATGGCATTCCGGCCACGGACGGCCCAACCGTATTCGTCGCCAATCACGTTTCATGGCTCGATCCGCATTTGCTCAATCTCATCGCTCCGGCGCGCTTTGTCGCCAAGACCGATGTGGCAAGTTACCCGGTCTTCGGAACCGTCGTCCGCCAATTCGGGGCGATCTTCATCAAGCGCGGCCATTTTCGCGATGCGATGCGTGTGCGGCATCAGCTCACCGCGGCGCTAAAGCGCGGGGAGCCGGTGGCTTTTTTTCCGGAAGGGACCACCACCGACGGAAGCGCTATAAATTATTTTTATCCTGCGCTGTTCCAAGCCGCGGTCGATTGCGAAGCCGCCGTGCAGCCGATCGCAATCCGTTACACGCATCCCGACGGCAGAGTGAACCTCGATGCGGGATTCACCGGTGACATGACGATAGTCGAATCAATCGTGCTCCTGCTCAAATGGCCGGTGATCAATGCCGAAGTGACGTTATGCGACCCGATTGCCGCTACCGATACGCATCGGCGGAAACTGGCCGCCAATACACGTGCAATTATTTCGGAGCAACTTGGATTCCCGCCGGTGGCCTTGCGTCCGCGGAGAATGCCGTGGGCTGAAACCGCTGAAGATGGGCCGCCGCGCGCGGAGTCGCCCCGGTCGAACGCTCCCGCACCGTCGCCTGCGGGATGATTCGCCGCAGCGCGGCTACACGGATGCGATGCCGGGTGCCGGGAACTTGCAGCACATCTCGGCTACTTCGCCCGCGATGCGCTTTACCGCCGCTTCGTCATTGGGGTGCGAGATTACCTCGTCCATCCACTTGCCGATTTGTCGCATCTCCGCATCGCCCATCCCGCGCGAGGTGACCGCGGGGGTCCCCAGCCGAATGCCGCTGGGACTGAACGGCTTGCGCGGATCGTAGGGAACCGTGTTGTAGTTGCTGATTATCCCGGCCGCGTCTAGCGCTTGCGCGCCCTTCTTACCGATGACCTTTTTGTTCGTAAGGTCAACCACAATCAAATGATTGTCGGTACCGCCGGAGACTAGTTCAAAGCCGCGCGAGAGCAGTTCATCGGCCAGCGTCTTTGCGTTGCTCACAACCTTTCGGGCGTAGTCCTTGAATTCCGGAGTTCCCGCCTCCTTGAGCGCCACGGCGATTGCCGCGGTTGTATGATTGTGCGGTCCGCCCTGCAGGCCCGGGAAGACCGCCTTGTCGATCGCTTCGGCGTGCTCGGCCTTGCACATGATCATCGCGCCGCGCGGGCCGCGCAGAGTCTTGTGCGTGGTCGTCGATACGACGTCGGCATATGGCACGGGCGAAGGATGCACTCCACCGGCGATTAGCCCGGCAATATGCGAGATATCGGCGAGCATCAATGCGCCGACTTCTTTTGCAATCTCGGCGAACGATCGGAAGTCCCAGGTCCGCGGATAGGCAGTGCCTCCAGTAACAATAATTCTGGGCCGCTCCTTGCGCGCCAGATCGCGGACCGAGTCAAGGTCGATGCGATGCGACTCGCGGTCGACCGTGTACTGCGCCGAGCGCCAGAAGGTCCCCGTGATGCTCACCGGCCATCCGTGAGTCAAATGGCCGCCATGCGGCAGCGAAAGGCCCATAATCGTGTCGGTCGGTTTGAGCAGCGCGAAATAAACCGCAAGGTTGGCAGGCGATCCGGAGTAGGGCTGTACGTTAACGTGGTCGGTTTTGAACAGCGCCTTGGCGCGGTCGATTGCGAGCGTCTCAATTTGATCTATGTAACGCTGTCCCTCGTAATATCGGCGGCCCGGATAACCCTCGGAATACTTGTTGGTCAACACCGAGCCGGTCGCCGCGAGCACCGCCGCGGAAACGTAATTCTCCGACGGGATGAGGCGAATCGAATCCAGTTCGTAGCGCTCTTCTTGTTTGATCAGGTCGAAGATTTCAGGGTCAGTCCGCTTTAGATCGTCCACTCCACACCTCCATGGGTTCATCGCACAGCGTACAGCGCCACGCACATCGAGGCAAAAGCGCCGTCGAACCGGCGACCGCCCGATATTCGTTCATGAAATTTCAGGGCGTGACCTTGAGGACATTCTCACTCACTTCCAGGTTCTTGCAACCCAGGGCAAGCGGAAGAACGTTCATCAGCATGACGCCGATGGTGTTGTCGTACCACTCTTCCTTCGCCGAAATTTGGCTGGCGGCATTGCCGTACCACTTACGAAGGCCTTCCTGTGCCGCCGGAATTACGAGGTTCCGGTCGGTCATGCCGGCCGAGTAGTTCAAGCAGGATTTTTTGTCGACTGAAAATTGCGCGACAGTTTTGACCTTGCCCGCCTTCTCAAGCGCATCCACCTGCGACTGGCTGTATTGCTCCGAATAGAAGCCCTGCCCCTGCTGATATTGAGCCGACGGCGAGCATGCCGAGAGCAGCATCGCGCACGATGCCGCCAAGACCGCGATTTTAGTGATGGCGAACCGCATCGCGGCTGATTTAGCACTAGTTGCCGCCTCCCGCAAAGAGGAGCGGCGGCACAGCAATGTCACATTCCTAGTGCAAGTCGGGCGGCGTGACTTTCGCGATCCACGCGCGATAGTTTCCGTCGTAGCCGACCGCCCGCTGGCGCTCTCGCACGCGCGCGACAATTGAGGCAATCTTCTCGGGTCCAAGCTTCGGACGCGCGCCAAGAGTGCCGGCAATATTCGCCGCCGCGGCCTGTGCATTCGCTCGCGCTCCCTCCGCTATCTTCGGCGCTTCGCCGGACAAGCCCAGGTAGGCCTCCGCCACGCGCAGTCCCACCTCGGTTCCGTTGTCGAGAGAATCCTTGATGTTGCCCTTGCCGGTCAGGACGTTGCCCGCGGCGAACACCGCCGTCGGACCATCGATTAGCAGTCCAACGCTCTGATCCACATACGCATAGACCTCGCCCTTTTGCGGGATGCCTGGGATCGGCTCCGGGATGCTGCCGATCGAGCTAATGGTAAGATTGGCGCGAACCGCTTCCGGCGGATCGGAGGAAATTTTCACCGTTCCTCCGACCACCTCGGTGCGGGTGAAATTCACGCCGGCCATCCGGTCCCCGTCCGCAATGATTCCGGTCGGTGCTCGCAGTTCTTGAAATTCGAATAGAAATTTGCGGCGCGCTTTGTCGAGAATTTTCGACCGTGCCTGCATCAGGGCCTCGGCACGCTTGGGGGGCGCATCGTTGGGAATGTCTGAAAGCGGCATATCGAGGACGCGGCGGCGGTAAAACAACCTGCACGGGGCGATTCCAAGATCGGCCCACTTTAGGCCGCTTGCCGCCAGCACCGGCTCGATACCCTCGCGCTCGATTTTCACCATGTCGCCGGCGACTCCCCGCGCCTTGAGCGCCGCCAGTGTGTATTCGATCTGGAGTACCTTCACCACGTCGATCGATGCCAGTCCGCCGCCGACCACGATCGCGCCGGGCGAAACCTCATAGCGCGGTCCGTCGTACTTGGCCTCGGGGTAGTGATTGAACCAGTAGATGAGCTTGTTCTGGTAGATGAGGCCGCGATCGACGAAGCGATCCGCGCCCTCGACCGGGAACGGCCGATCGCGCCAAGCCCCGTTGGATAACACGATGCCGCTTAGTCCCCATGCCGTGCGCAACTCGTCGAACTGGATGTCGCGCCCCATTCGCGTTGCCGGAACGAATTCGATGTTCGGATGGTCGAGGCGCCGGTTGATCTCCTCGTACTCGTCCTTGCGCTGCTGCACATGCCATCGCGGCAGGCCGTCCTCGATCTTTCCGAACGGCCGCGAGTTCTGCTCGATCACGACGACGTATGCGCCACGCTCGGCCAGTATGCGGGCGATTTCCGATCCGGCGGTCGCCGCGCCGATGACCGCCATCACATGGCGGGCACCCTCTGTGGACAGGCTGCTCATAAGGGATTAATTGATTACCGTCTCGGAGCGTATGGCGCAATCCTTGAAAGTGAGGGCTGGATTTAGCCGATTGGTTGATTTTGGGCCGAGGTGGCGTTTCTTCGCGCTGATTGGTCTGTTCGCAGCCGGATGCGTCACCGGCGAGATTTCCGACAGCATTGCGGTCGGCGAGCAGCACGACGTCGCATACTCCGCCAACGATGCGTTTTTGCTAACGCAGGACACGCTGCGCGGTGAAGGCGTTCTGTTCGAGGTGAAATCCGACGACAAGGTGGAAACTCTATGGCGCGATGCGGATACCCCCGCAGGCACCTGGAGCAGCCTGATGGGATCGCAGCCGCGGTATCGCTACGAGATTGAAGTCGTTCCGCAGTCCGCACACAGCAGCCGGATTGTCGTGAACGTGCGGACCGAAGACATACCCGCCGACGACCTCTCGAAGTACAAGGCAACGACGCGCCTTAATCTCTTCACGAAGATCGATCAACTTGCGGCGAAGTTCCCGCCCTCCAGCGGCACGCCGAATGAGGGCGGCGTCAACTATGCCGTCCTGCCCAATGAAGATTTGAAAGCGCTCGCCAAGCGCGCGACGGGCAATGCCGACAACTGGCGGCAAATCGCTCAGGATAACGGCATCAAATCGCCCGACGATCTTTCAGGCGTCAACAGCGTATGGATCCGAAACACTCTACTCGCACAAAAGCCGACGGCAGGATCGAGCAAATAATCCGCCCGATGCCAAAATTCTTGACAATCCTTGCGCGATTGCTGGCAACCGGCTCAATCGCCGGGATATGATGCCTCGCTGGCGTCGTACTCAGGGCACAGGCGAGATGGACTCACTGCAGCCACGACTGCCAGGAATTGCTCAAAAGTCATTTGGAGATTAAGGAACCCGCCTTGGCAGAATACCCATCCATAATAATCCAGAATCTCGTCTGGGATCATTACCGGCAAGCGCGGCAGAGTAGACACCAATGGGAACAGACGACGCTCTCCAGCCTCGGAGATACTCGCAGCGGATGCTTCCGCACCGGGCTCGCCGGACTCCACGATGCTTCCGTCTCTGAGCGGAATAACCTTGGCTCCGAGATTTCGGTTCGTCATAGCCATAAGAACCTCCTCAAACCTCCCCCGGACTCCCGCACGTCCACTTTAATTCTAGACCAACTGCCCGCTCGGTCAAGGGCTCAGGCGGCGAAATATCCACCCCTACTCCGCCCGCCTGTTGATGAGTACGGCCAAAACTTCAACTGGTTTCAACATTAATCGCTAAATACTTGAATTTATTATGATTTCTACCTTTCACTCGATTGCGCTGGGCATCGTCCAAGGCCTGACCGCCTTTCTGCCGGTCTCCAGCGAGGCCCACCTGATCCTCGTCCCATGGCTGATGAATTGGACCGATCAGGGCCTTGCCTTCGATTTGGCCGCCCTCCATCTGGGGACGCTGATGGCGCTCCTAATATACTACTGGCGCGAGTGGCTGGATATGGGTCTTTCGCTCGCCAGCGGCCGTGAGATGCCTAGAAGGCTGTTATTCCTGCTGATTATCGGCACGATCCCGGCGGCGGTGGCCGGAGCGCTCCTGCAAAAAGAAGCCGAGACCCTGTTCCGCTCGCCGCTCCTAATTGCGGCGACCTTGGCGATTTTTGGCATTCTATTAGGCCTAGCCGACAAAATTAGCGCTCGGAATCGTCCATTGGAGGAAATCAATCTCCGCGATGCCCTTGTTATCGGCTTGAGCCAGGCTTTGGCAATAATTCCCGGGGTCTCGCGCTCGGGAATCACGATCACGGCCGCAAGCCTGCTCGGTCTGGACCGGGAGGCGGCGGCAAACTTTTCCTTCCTTATGGCCGGGCCAATTGTCGCCGGCGCGGTGATGCTTGAACTGCACAAGATGATTCATGCTCACTTGGACGCGCAACTCGGATGGGGTTTCGCGGCCTCGGCGATCTTTGGCGTCCTCGCGATCGCCGCTCTGTTGAAATTTTTGCGGACCCGGACCTATCAGCCGTTTGCGATCTATCGGGTCGCGCTCGCGGTGATTGTCGCCGCAGTTTGGCTCGTGCGTCTGGCCTAACCAAGCCGCCTCGGGCGGCAGCGTTGATGCGAACAATACCTGTAAAATCTGGGGCGATTTCGATAAAAATACACGAAAGGACGAAATTCTTGCTGTGATATCGGAGCGCCTGTGAACCTAAGGAAAATTGCCGGCATTATTGCCGGGTTGTGCGTCGCAATCATTGTGGTCGCGCCGATTCCTGCCAGCGCTAAAGGACCGAAGAGCACCGGCACAATCTACGTGGCTAACTACTGGGAGTTCACGGGTGTCAGCTCGGTAACTGCTTACCCGCTCGGCAGCCACGGCAATGTCACGCCGAGCGCGGAAATTATTGGACGCAACACTGGACTCATCGCCCCGTCAAGTGTCGCCGTAGATTCCAGCGGATATATCTATGTTACCAACGAAATAACCGACGGAACCGTCACGGTCTACCCACCCAGAAGCGCTGGAAATGCGCCCCCCAGCGCGACGTTGAAGGTGGGCGTTTATCCGAATGGCGTTGAGGTCGATTCAAATGGGTATGTGTACGTGATCCTTGGTGGGTTCGGTTGGATCTACGTATACGCCCCCGGCAGCAATGGTTATGATATGCCAATTGCCACCATCTTCGGCGACAACACGGGCCTTGATGCGCCCGTCGATATCGCGCTTGACTCCAGCGGAAATATCTATGTGTTGAATGTCAGCGAGAAAGAAGGCGGATTCGACAGCGTTTTGGTCTTCGCGCCGGGCAGCAATGGAAATGTTGCTCCAATCGCTGAAATCAGCGGCAGCAAGACCGGATTGGATGGTCCGCAGTTCATTGCCGTGGACTCCAACGGATATATCTATGTGACGAACCTATATGCCTACAGCGTGACCATTTTCAGCCCCGGCAGCAACGGCAACGTGGCGCCCCACGCAACTATCAAGGGGCCCCGCACCGAACTTAATGAACCGACCGGCATTGCGGTCGATTCCGCCGGAAAGATTTACGTGGCAAATTTGGCGACGCCGAGAGGGCCGCATTCGATGCCCTCGATTACAGTCTATGCCCCGAAAAGCCACGGCAACGTGAAGCCAATTGCCAAAATCGCCGGTAACCGTACGGGATTGATCGGCCCTTACGGCATCACGATCGGCCCGGCCGGACCATAGATCTGTTGCGTTTCCACCGTCACCATCACTCTGGACGCGGCATCTGCCATCACCCCCAGCCGCGCCCCAAGCGGAATGCCGGAATTTGTAAACTCAAATGATATGCATAATCGCTTCCGTCACCCATCGTCCAATGAGGACAGCCAGAATGATCCACATGAATGCCAAGAAATATAGTACACGGAAGCGCCATTCTTGATCATTCGGCGCTGTAGCGAATCGGCGTACGTATTCGTTGCCGAAGGCCCGCATTCCCCAAGCGCAGAGGAATCCGACTACGCCACCGATGATTAC
>DATKOZ010000054.1:0-30575 GCA_035524375.1 Binataceae bacterium (SeqCode)
CGTTGTGGAAACCGTCGGCGCCTCGCCCACCGAGCGTGCAGCGTTGCCGGTGGACTTGAGCTTGAGCTTGCGCGCCGAATAGGTGTCGAGCAGATACGATGCGAGCGTCCCCTTCTCAACGATGCTCTTGCGCGTCGTCGGCAGTCCCTCGCCGTCGAATGGTTTGGAGCCAAGTCCGCCCGCGATAAGGGCGTCATCGACGATCGTCACGCTTGGCGCTGCGATTTTGTTCCCAAGTAGCCCGACCAGAAACGATGCGCCCTTGTATAGGCTCGGCCCCGACGCGGCGCCGGCGATCGATCGAATCAGGCTCGCGGCCATGTCGGGATCGAACACAACCGGCGCGCGCGTGGTCGCGATTTTTCGCGCATTCAGGCGGCGCAGCGCGCGCTTGGCCGCCGTGGCACCAACCGATTCGGCATCCTCGAGCTTTCCGAAATGGCGGCTCGCGGTGTACCAGTAGCCGACTTGCATCGAATCGCCGTCCTGCGCGATCGGTACGACGGTCAGCCCGTACGACGTTCCCGAATACTCGCCGCTAAAACCGTTGCTGTTGGCAAAGAGCACCTGATGGTGCCCCGAATGGAACTCGGCGCCTTCCGAATTCTTTATTCGCGAATCGGACTTGAGCGCGGCCTTCTCCCCGGCGCGCGCGATCTCAAGCGCGCGATCGGCGCGGATAATTCCGCTCTCTGGATCGGCGAGCGACAACTCCGGAATCGCTCGCGGATGCAACCCCGCGTCGGGCAATCCCGCCGACGGATCGGCGGCGGATAATCGCGCGAGGTCGGCCGTATGCTTGATGAAGGTTTCGAGCGAATCGCGCTCCAATTCCGCCGTTGAGGAAGTGGCCGACGATGCACCGGAGAACACGCGCAGCCCAAGCCGGCGGTCGCGCGAGCTTTTTAGCTTCTCGACCTCGCCGAGCCGCACGCCCGCCGCGATCGACTCCGCAACCACACACAATACTTCAGCTGCGGTCGCGCCATGCGCTTTCGCGCGCTCAAGCGCCCACTCGGCAAGCTCAAGATTAACCGACGATGCCATCAGAGCCCTCTGTAATCTCCCCCTAAAGAGGGAAAGCTATAGGAAAGAGGCCGACCTTTATTGCAGCCTGCGGCGACCAATGTACACCTCATAATTTATTCGAGCAGTCTGCTAGGCGCGTGTGCCGCCGACAGTGATGCCGTCGATTCGAGTCGTCGGCAGCCCCACGCCCACCGGCACGGTCTGGCCGTCCTTTCCGCAATTGCCGACGCCCGAATCCAGCGCGAGATCGTTGCCGACCATCGAGACACGCGTCAGCACGTCAGGGCCGTTGCCGATAAGGGTCGCGCCCTTCACCGGACGTGTAACTTTGCCGTCCTCGATCAGATACGCCTCGCTCGCGGAGAACACGAATTTCCCGTTGGTGATATCGACCTGCCCGCCTCCGAAGCTGACCGCATACAGGCCGCGTTTAACCGATTTGATGATGTCCTCCGGCGTCGATTCGCCCGCCAGCATAAACGTGTTGGTCATCCGGGGCATGGGCGTATGCGCAAAGCTCTCGCGCCGGCCGTTGCCGGTGGGAGCCATTTTCATAAGCCGCGCATTCATCCGGTCCTGCAGGTAGCCGCGCAGAATTCCTTTTTCGATTAGCACGGTGCGGGAGGTTGGTGTTCCCTCATCGTCGACATTCAAGCTGCCCCGGCGGTTAGGAATCGTGCCGTCGTCGATAACCGTACACAATTCGCTGGCAACCTTTTGGCCGATACGATTTGCGAATGCCGACGTAGCCTTGCGGTTGAAATCGCCCTCCAGCCCGTGGCCGACCGCCTCATGCAGCAGGATCCCCGGCCATCCAGGACCCAGAACCACCACCATCTCGCCAGCAGGGGCATCGATGGCATCCAAATTGACGATCGCCTGGCGCGCGGCCTCCAGCGCGTATTCCCGCCATCGGTCGTTTTCGAGGAAATATTTATAATCTACGCGCCCGCCGCCGCCGAAGGTGCCGACCTGTCGCGATTTCCCGTCCTCGGCGATCACGCTGATATTGAGGCGCGAAAGCGGCTGAACATCGGCGGCGACCCGGCCGTCGCTGCCTACGATCATCACGATTTTGCGCTCCGCCGCAATCGACGCCATCACGTTTTTCACGCGAGGATCGTACGCTCGCACGATTCGATCGATCTCACTGAGCAAGCGCGCGCGATCCTCGACCGGAACTTCCAACGCCGTCGTGCCGGTCTCGTATAGCGCATGACGCGCAACCGGCGCACCGACCCGCACGGCCGGCACGTTCGCCCGCTGGTTCGCGATTGCACGGGCGGCCTCCGCCGCAAGCCGCATCCGGTCGATCGTAACTTCGTCCGAATATGCGTACCCGGTGCGATCCTCGGCGCACACCCGCACCCCCACGCCGTGACTTACGCTCTTGCTGGTGTGGTTCACCATCGACTCTTCGAGCCCGAGCGCCTCGGCGTCGCGGTACTCGAAATACAAATCGGCATAATCTGCCTTGCGCTCGAGCGCGGCGCCAAGCGTCCGCTCCAGCGCGCTATCGTTCATGCCGAATCGATTCAGGAAGAATTTGTCCGCGGGAATGAGTTCGTTTGCCATCGGATTTGCCGCCCTTTGATTCAGTCTATCAAACCGTCACGACGACGCGAACCGGGAATGGCGCACGGCAGCGCAATCGGTTTAAGATTGCGGGATGGCAGCGCGCGAATCCCTGCAGATTATCGACCGGCTGATGCTCGAAATGATCGCGCAGCAGGAAGCAAAAGTGCTGGCGATGGCCCGGAAGATTCATCTGGGCCTGACCAGCGAAGATATCCGCAATCCCAACGACTTCCCCGACCTGATGGCAAGCGGCGAGTGGAACTTCGAGGACGGCATTCTATCCGGCCTCAAGAGCGCACACATGGCGCTTCGCGCGAAGCTGCTCGAAGACGCCAGCTAAACGGCGTCCAGCTTAATGACCCGGTTCCGGCGCCAGCGCAATCGCAATCGACTGGGCAAGAATAATCACGATCCGATCGCCGACCTGCACTCCATTTAGCGCGCCGGGCTCCGTAACGTGAACGGTTTCCGTAGAGCCGTCAGGCGCGCGCAGCGTGATTCGACCGTTGGCCGGATCGACCGCGGATACAATCACGGTCATTTTCGCGACCTCTTCCGCCGCGGCACCCGGGGTCGATCCCGGCTTTGCGGTCCAGAGACCGCCCGACAAAGAAGCTACGGGCGGCTTGTCGCTGGGCCCCTTGCCGATAATGGTAATCGTCTCTTTGAATTGAGCGACGAAGCGATCCCCGGCTTTCATCGACTCCAAGTTGTACGGATTGTCAACGTTAAGGGTCACGGTTTTGCCTTCGGGGCCTTCCAGCTTGACGGTCTTCTTCTCGCGATCGACGCTGACGATCTTGCCGTGGACCGTCATGACGCTTTCGGCCTCGATCCCGCCCAGCGTGGCCGGCTGTTTCGGATGGAAGCTCTCCGGCATTCCGGTCGCCGGAGCTACGACGCCGGGAGCCGGGGTCATGGGCGCATTATTCGCCGGCTGATTGCCGGCGCAGGCAAAAATGCCTGCGGAGAAAATTACCGTGATGGCAAGATCGATAGCGATTCGTGTTCGCTTCATGTTCCCCTCCGCCGAGGGCCGGGATCCCTCAGCGTCGCGGAGCCTAACAGCGGTATTGGCAACAGTCCAGTGGGAATTATTCCGCGATCGGGGCAGCCTTCAGTCGCCGCCACACCTATCACACGTAAAAGATCATGCGGCGCCAATCGGCCTATTGATTGCGATCTGCAAGTTGCGGAATAGCAATGCCATGCCCGCAATGTCCAAGATGACGAACTACTCTACCCGGAAATTTGGCGCCTAGCCGGCGGCGGCGGCTTTTTTGGCCGGCTTCCCCGAAGCCAACGCAGGTGCTTCCTGCTTGCGTTCGCGCTTCTTGGGCTTCTTGGACTTGGCCTGCTCTTCGCCGCCGGTGAATTCGATGATCGCGAGCATCGCGGCATCGCCACGGCGATGGCCGAACTTGATCACTCGAGTATAACCGCCGTTGCGCTCCTTGAAACGCGGCGCAATCTCATCAAACAGCCGCTTTACGGCGTCGTGCGATTGCAGGAACGAAAATGCCCGCCGGCGCGCGGCCAAGTCGCCCTTTTTGCCAAGGGTCACCAGCCGATCCGCGATCCGGCGCAGTTCCTTGGCCTTGGGATCGGTGGTCTTGATCCGTTCATGGCGCAGCAGCGAAAGCGCCATGTTCTTGAACAGCGCCTTGCGGTGCGCAGAAGTGCGGTTGAGCTTGCGGCCCAGATTGAGATGACGCATCAGTCACTCCACGATTGCGATTGCGCCGCTTACGGCGTTTCGCGCCGCTCCTGCTCGGCCCACATCTTGTCCAGTTCGGCGCGCGGCGGCAGATTGTCGAGCCGCATCCCGAGCGACAGGCTCATGTCGGCCAGCACTTCCTTGATCTCGCTCAGCGATTTGCGGCCGAAGTTTTTGATTTTCAGCATGTCCTGCTCGGTGCGCTGCACCAGCTCACCGATGAACTTGATATCCGCGTTCTGAAGGCCGTTGAACGCGCGGACCGAGATCGGCAATCCCTCCACCGGGCGATACAGCATCTCGCTCAGTGTCGGACGCGCCTCCGCGCCTTCGGCCGCGCCGGCGGGAGCCTCGGCGGTCTCTTCGACGCCCGCGAAAATCGTCATCTGATCGCGCATCACGCGCGCCGCATAGGTGAGGGCATCGCGCGGGCCGATCGATCCGTCGGTCCATATTTCCATCGCCAGCCGGTCGTAATCGGTGCGCTGACCGACGCGGGCGTTGGTTACGTTGAAATTTACTTTGCGAATGGGAGAGTAAATCGCGTCCATGCGGACGGTTCCGATCGGCTCTTCCTCTTCCTCGACGCGCTCGCCGGGCACGTAGCCGCGGCCGCGCTTGATCGTCAGCTCCATGTCGAGCTCGGCGCCTTTGTCGAGCATGGCGATGTGCTGATCCGGGGTCAGGATTTCCAGGCTCGGGCCGCCTGTGATGTCGCGCGCGGTGACCTGCGCCTCGCCCTTGACCTTCAGCGTTGCGGTGATGCGATCGCCTTCATGCAGGCGCAGCCGCACTTCCTTGAGATTCAGGATGATGTCGGTCACATCCTCCTTGACTCCCGGCAATGTCGAAAACTCGTGGAGCACGCCCTTGATTTTCACGGCGGTTATCGCGTAACCGGGCAGCGTGGAGAGCAGAACGCGCCGCAGCGCGTTGCCGACAGTGATGCCGTAGCCGCGTTCGAGGGGCTCTGCGGCAAACTTGCCGTAAGAGGGAGTCAGTTCCTTGTCCTCGAATTCGACCGCTTTGGGTTTAATCAGGTCTCGCCAATCGTTGTGCATAATCGATGCTCTTGTTTCCGATGGGTTGCCGGCGCCACGCAGGTCCACCACGGACCGGGACGCCTATCGGGTTGCCTCCTTTATCTTGAATAGTGTTCGACGATCAGCTTCTCGCTGATCGGCATCGTCAACTCAGCGCGCGCCGGAACCGACCGGAGCGTGCCGCGAAACTGTTCGCGTTCCAGCGCAAGCCAAGGCGGAACGCCGCGCCGCTGCGCCATCTCGATCGCTTCCGCAATAACCTTCTTCTGCCGGCTCAGCTCGGCCACGCTCACTACGCCGCCCACTGCAACCAACTTGGAAGGAATCGTCACCTTCTTCCCATTGACCAGAAAATGGCCGTGGCGGACGAGCTGCCGCGCCTGCGCCAGCGAACTTGCGAAGCCAAGCCGGAAAACGATGTTGTCCAACCGGCGTTCGAGCAGCACGAGCAGGCGTTCACCGGTGATTCCGGGCATCCGTTCGGCCATCTCGAAGTAGCGGGAAAACTGCTTTTCGACCATCCCGTATATCCGCTTGACCTTCTGCTTCTCACGCAGCCGGATTGCGAATTCGGAAAAGCGCGTGCGGGCCTGTCCATGCGCACCGGGCGGATAATTACGCCGCTCGATGGCACACTTGTCGCTATAGCACCGCTCGCCCTTGAGGAAGAGTTTCAGCCCCTCCCGCCGGCACAGCCGGCATACTGGTCCAAGATTTCTCGCCACTGTGGTCTATACCTCTTGCGCCGATCAGACCCTGCGCCGCTTTGGAGGACGGCATCCGTTATGCGGAATCGGCGTGACGTCCTTGATCGACAAAACTCCCAGTCCCGCGGCCTGCAGCGCACGTACCGCCGATTCGCGGCCGCCACCGGGCCCTTTTACGTGAACAATCACCGCGCGCATCCCCGATTCCGAGGCTTTCCGGGCGCATGCTTCGGCCGCCATCTGCGCGGCAAACGGAGTCCCCTTGCGCGAGCCTTTGAAACCGACGGAGCCTGCGCTCGACCATGCGATCACGGTGCCTTGCGGATCGGTGATGGTGATAATCGTGTTGTTAAAGGTCGCATGAACGTGCGCGACGCCTTCGGTCACCGTGCGGCGCACGCGCTTGCGGCGCGGCGCTGCGGCAGCCGCAGGAGCGCCAGCGGCGGCTGCGCCCGCCGGAGGAGGTGTGGCGCCAGCCTTCTTTTCAGGTGCGGCCTTGGTCTCTTTAATTTCTTCAGCCATTGGTTCCTTGCGCGATTACCCCTTGGGCGGCGCCTGCTTCTTGCCCGCGACGATCTTGCGCGGCCCCTTGCGGGTACGCGCGTTGGTATGCGTGCGCTGGCCGCGCACCGGTAGTCCCTTGCGATGCCGAATTCCGCGGTAGCATCCCAAATCCATGAGCCGCTTGATCGATTGCTGAACATCGCGGCGCAAATCGCCCTCGACTTCATAGTCCTGATCGATCACTTGGCGGATATGGACCTGCTCGTCGGCACTGAGATCGTCGGTCTTCTTTGCCGGATCGACCTTGGCCGCCGCCAGAATCTTAAGTGCGCTGGAGCGCCCGATCCCATAGACATAGGTCAGCGCGATCTCCATTCGCTTGTTCTTCGGCAATTCGACTCCCGCTATACGCGCCATCGCGATTCTCCCATTACCCCTGCCGCTGCTTGTGGCGGGAATTGGAACACAAAATGCGCAGGACGCCGCGGCGGCGCACCACTTTGCAGTTCTTGCAGATTTTTTTTACCGACGCCCGTACTTTCATCAGCGCATCCGATAGGTAATCCGGCCCCGAGTTAGATCGTAAGGCGACAATTCCACCGTGACCTTGTCGCCGGGAAGTATTTTTATGTAATGCATCCGCATCTTGCCTGATATATGCGCCAAAACCTTGTGCCCGTTGTCCAGCGTCACTCTGAATACCGCATTGGGAAGGGCCTCTTGAACCGTTCCCTGTACTTCGATTGCGTCACCCTTGGACATTTTCTAGTTCGCTCAGGATTTCCGGCCCGCTGGAGGTTATCGCAATGGAATGCTCAAAATGGGCAGATAGTTTACCGTCCGCCGTCACCGCAGTCCAGCCGTCGTCAAGTATCTCCAATTCGGGGCTTCCCTCGTTAATCATCGGTTCGATTGCAATCACCATCCCCTCCCGCAGACGCGGATTGGGCATCCCGGGGTGGAAGTAATTGGGAACCTGAGGTTCCTCATGCAAGCGGCGGCCGATTCCATGGCCGGCAAAGCCGGTTACCACTGAAAATCCCGCCCCTTCGGCCATCTCCTGCACCGCCCGGCCGATGTCCCCGATTCGGTTGCCCGGCCGTGCCTGGTCGATGCCCGCATACAGCGATTCCCGCGTAACCTGCAGCAGTTTTTTGGTCCGCTCCGGCACCTCGCCGATTGCCACCGTTCGGGCCGAGTCGCCGTAGAAGCCGTCGTAAACGACACCGAAATCGAGGCTGACAATATCGCCCGCCTTCAACCGCCGGCTGGACGGAATTCCATGGACGATCTCGTTATTGACTGACACGCACAGACACTTGGGATACGCGACATCGCCGGGCCGATAGCCCTTGAAGGCCGGCTTGGCGCCTTTCTTATGGGTCAATTCTTCGGCGAGACGGTCGAGTTCGTCGGTGGTGATTCCGGGGCGTACGGCTGCGGCCAGTTCCGCGAGAATTTCGGCAACGATTCGGTTCGCCTTTCGCATCACGGCGATTTCGGCAGGCGTCTTGATCATAATCATTACGCCCGCACCTTCGCAGCCGGCTTGCAGCCATCGAGAGCCGCGATGATTCGCTTCTCGATAT
Organism: Binataceae bacterium (SeqCode); assembly: GCA_035524375.1. Classification (GTDB taxonomy): domain Bacteria; phylum Desulfobacterota; class Binatia; order Binatales; family Binataceae; genus Binatus. The sequence goes on from DATKOZ010000054.1 coordinate 8,168, forward strand.
CTTCCACCGGTCCGGTTCCATCGACTTCCGCCAGAAGTCCGAGCCGGCTGTAGTAATCGATCAGCGGCCGGGTCGCCTTCGCGTATACCTTTTGGCGTTCGAGTACGGTTTCCTCGGCGTCATCCTCGCGCTGATAAAGTTCGCCACCGCATTTGCCGCAGACACCCGGCGTTTTGGGTGGATCGAAAATAACGTGATACATCGCGCCACACTGTCTGCAGGTCCGCCGTCCGGAAATCCGCTTCACGACTTCCGCATCCGGTACGTTCACCGCGACCGCGCGATCGAGCTGGATACCGGCCTTGCGCAGCAACACTGCCAGCGACTCGGCTTGGGTCAGGCTGCGCGGGAACCCATCCAGAATGAACCCTGCATGCGCATCGTCGCGCGAGAGGCGCTCAATTATTAATTTAATCACGAGTTCGTCGGGCACCAGCTGGCCGCGATCGAGAAAATCATGCGCACGGCGGCCGAGCTCGGTATGATCGCGCACCGCGGCGCGGAGCAGGTCTCCACTTGCAATTTGCGGTATCCCCATGCGTTCGCTCAGCGCCCTTGCCTGCGTACCTTTACCCGCGCCGGGCGGGCCAATCAGTACGATCCGCACGCGATCAGGCCCTCCCTCCCCTTGATCTCACGCGGCGGCCGCTTCCGGGACCCATGAATCCCTCGTAATTGCGCGTGATGAGATGGGTCTCAATCTGTGCGACCGTGTCGAGCGCGACGCCGACGACGATCAGGAGCGCGGTTCCGCCGAAGTAAAACGGAACGTTGAACTGCTGCATCAGGATGGTCGGCAATACACACACCGCGCTGACATAAATCGCGCCGCCGAGCGTAATCCGCGACAGCACGCGATCGATGTATTCCGCGGTATACCGGCCGGGGCGGATTCCAGGGATGAAGCCGCCGAACTTCTTCAGGTTGTCGGCAACATCGACCGGATTAAACGTCACCGCCGTGTAGAAATAGCAGAAGAAAAAGATCAGTCCGACGTAAACGAGATTATAATAAATTCCCGCAGGCGTCAGGTAGGTCGAATAGGGCTTTAGCGCCGGCACGAACTGCGCGATCGTCGCAGGAAACACCAGCAGCGATGAGGCGAAAATCGGCGGAATCACGCCGGAAGTGTTGATTTTTAGCGGCAGATGCGAGGTCTGGCCGCCATACATCCTGCGGCCGACTACCCGCCGCGCGTATTGAATCGGGATGCGGCGCTGCGCCGTTTCGACATAGACAATTCCCGCGATGACCGCGACGGCCAGCACGAGAATAAAGAGCAGCAGAAAGATGCTCATTTCACCCGATCGAACGAATTCGATCGTCGTGCTAATTGCGCTGGGCAGGCGCGCGACGATCCCCGCCATGATAATGAGAGAGATTCCGTTACCGACGCCGCGCTCGGTGATTTGCTCACCGATCCACATCAGGAACATCGTGCCGGAAGTGACGGTAATGTCCGTCATCAATTCGAAGCGCAGGCCCGGATGATATACGACCGGGACTCCCCCCTTGGTGCCGAACGATTCAAGTCCGCGCGCAATCACGAAGCCCTGAATAAGCGCCAAACCGACCGTTCCGTAGCGAGTGTATTGCGTAATCTTGCGGCGGCCGGCCTCGCCTTCCTTGTACAACTCATCGATATAAGGCGATGCGATTTTCATCAGATCGATGATGATCGCGACCGATATGTAGGGCATGATGCCAAGCGCGAAAACTGAAAACTTTTCCAGCCCGCCGCCCGAGAAGAGATTGACCCATCCGAACAGCGTGCCGCTGGCCTCCTGAAAAAATGAGGCCAGCGCCTGACCGTCGATTCCCGGAGTCGGCACGGCGACGCCCAGACGAAACACAGCCAGCATCATGGCCGTGAACAGCAGCCGGCGGCGCAATTCCGGAATGCGCGAGGCGCCTGAAAATCCCTCCAGCATCTAGCTCTTGGCCGGGGCGATTAGCTCCGCTACGCCGCCTGCGGCGGCGATTTTGTCGCGCGCGCTCTTTGAGAACGCATCGGCGCGCACTGTGAGTTTATTCTTCAATTCTCCATCACCAAGAATCTTCACTTTGCTGCCCGCCGCCACCAATCCACGCTTGGCCAGTGCGGCCGCATCCACGAGCGTTCCGGCCGCAAAATCGGCCAGCCGTGAAAGATTAACCACGGAAAACTCCGCCCGGCGCGCTTCATTCTTGAGCGTGCGGTTAAAGCCCTGCTTGGGCAGCCGGCGCTGCAACGGCATCTGGCCGCCCTCGTACCCGGGCGGTGTATTGCCGTGCGAGCGGGCGCCAAGTCCCTTGTGGCCGCGTCCGGCGGTCTTACCGTGGCCTGATCCGATCCCACGTCCGACGCGACGACGGCGGCGGGTCGATCCGGGTGACGGTTTGAGTGTCTTCAAGTCCATGATGACGCCTAATCCTTGATCTCGGCCACCAGATGCTTGAGCCGTTTGATCATTCCTTCTACCGACGGACTGCGTTTTATCACACTCACGCTGCCAACCTTGCGCAATCCAAGCCCTTTGACGGTCTGGCGCACGCGATCGGTAGTGCCGATCGGACTATGGACAAGCTTGAGGCGAATCTTATCGGACATCGTAATAACCTCGGCGTGGCTAGGCGGCCTCGGGATGATGCGGATCTTTGCTGCGAAGCCGGGCGATATCGCTCGTGCTGCGCAATTCTCCGAGCGCGGTGAGAGTTGCTTTGACGAGATTATGCGGATTCGACGATCCCAGCCGTTTGGTCAGGATGTTGCGGATTCCCGCCAGCTCGACCACCGCGCGCACACCGCCCGCCGCGATAACTCCGGTTCCTTCGGCAGCCGGCCGCAGCACGACGCGTCCAGCGCCAAAGTGGCCGACTACCTCGTGTGGAATCGTTCCTTCGTGCAATGACACGCGCACCAGATTCTTCTTCGCACGCTCGGCACCCTTGCGAATCGCCTCGGGCACTTCATTGGCCTTGCCCAAGCCGAAGCCGACCAGCCCGTTATAATCACCCGCGACGACCAGGGCGCTAAAGCTGAAGCGCCGGCCGCCCTTGACGACCTTGGCGACGCGGTTGATGTGAACCACCTTCTCCTTGATTTCCAGCCCTTGCGGGTCAATGCGTTGCGCCACGATGATTCCTTTGCCTGCCGGTTGCGTGCCCGTTCAAAATTTCAGTCCCGCTTCGCGCGCCGCCTCGGCCAGCGCCTTTACGCGCCCGTGGTAGAGGAATCCGTTGCGGTCGAAAACGACATCCTTGATGCCGCCCTTGATGCATCGTTCCGCGATTTCCTTGCCCACCGCTTTCGCCGCCGCAAGGCTGCGCTTGCTCTTCAGGCCCTCACGCAGGCCGGCGGTAAGTGTGGATGCGGAGGCCAGGGTGCGCCCGGTGTCGTCGGCGATCACCTGCGCGTAAATGTGATGCAGCGATCGGTAGATCGACAGCCGCGGCCGCGTGCTGTTTACCGCCGCTTTGCGGCGCACGCGCATCCGGCGCAGTCCACGTTGTTCAGCTCGATTCAAAGCCATAATCGCAATTCCATCCCGTTAAGCTGCCGTCGCACCGGCGGCCGCCTTGCCTGCCTTGCGGCGGATGGTCTCGGTTGCGTACTTGATTCCCTTGCCCTTGTATGGCTCGGGCGGCCTAAGTTCGCGAATCTGCGCCGCGACCGCGCCTAGCAATTGGCGATCGGCGCTCTCCAGCGTAATCGTAACCTGCTTTTCAACCTTCGCGGTCACCCCAGGAGGGAGCTGGTACACGATCGGATGCGAGTAGCCCAAGGTCAGATTGATCTGATCGCCTTTGGCATCGGCGCGATAGCCGACTCCGTTAATCTCCAAAACGCGAGTGAATCCCTTGCTGACGCCCTCGGCCATATTGGCAATAAGCTTGCGCATCAGGCCGTGCACGGCGCGCTCCTGGTTGGTGTCGCCCGGCCGCTTCACGGTAATCTGCGATTCCTTGATCTCGGCAGTGAAGCCGGGGCTAAGCTTCATCTCAAGCTTGCCCTTGGGTCCTTCGATTTTGATTGTGCCGCCGGCGACCGAAGCCTTGACGCCCTTTTCAATCTGGACCGGCAGTTTTCCAATTCGCGACATCGCGGTTCACCACACTCGGCAGAGGATTTCGCCGCCAACTTTCTTGCGGCGCGCCTCACGCCCGGTCATCACGCCCAGCGGCGTGGACAAAATCTGCACTCCCATCGCACCGCGGGAACGGCCCGCCTCCGCTGCGCCCGAATACTGGCGCCGGCTGGGACGGCTCACCCGCTCCACGCCGCGGATAACCGGCTCGCGCTGCGGTGAATAGCGCAACTTCAACAGCAGCAGCTTCTTCGGCGCTTCGCCGCCCACTTCGATTCCGCCTAGGAAACCTTCGGCCAGCAACACGCGGCAGACCGCCTCGCGCAAATTCGAATGCGGAAGCGAAAGGTCGTTGTGGCGCGCCCGCATTGCGTTGCGAATCCGCGTCAGCATGTCCGCGATCGGATCGGTCTGCGACATAATCAGCCTCTTTACCAGCTCGCCTTGATAACGCCCGGCAGCGAGCCCCGGTGCGCCAGCTTTCTCAGGCACAGCCTGCACATCTTGAACCGCCGGTAGTAGGCGCGCGAACGCCCGCACAGCGGACAGCGGTTGTACTTGCGCACCTTGAACTTGGGCGTGCGCGTGGCTTTTACCCTGAGGCAAGTCTTCGCCATCGTTTATCCTTGCGCCGCCGCGGCCGGCTGGGCGCCCGCCTCGTGCGATGCGCCTCCGCGCAGCGGCATCCCGAGCGCGCGCAGCAGGGTCTGCCCCTCGAAATCGCTGCGCGCGGTCGTAGTAATCGAAATCGTAAGCCCCTTCACCTTTTCGACCTTGTCGAGGTTGAGCTCCGGAAAGATCGAATGTTCGCGCAACCCCAGCGAATAATTGCCGCGGCCGTCGAAGGCCTTCTCGCTGGCGCCGCGGAAATCCCGGACGCGCGGCAGCGCCACATTCACCAACCGGTCGAAAAATTCCCACATCCGCTCGCGCCTAAGCGTAACCATCACGCCGATCGGCATGCCCTGGCGCAGCTTGAAATTCGATATCGCCTTGCGCGCGCGAGTCATCACCGGCTTCTGGCCGGCGATCGCTTTGAGTTCTTCCAGCGCCGCATCAAGGATCTTCACATTGTCACGCGCCTCGTTGAGCGCCATGTTGATCGTAATCTTTTCGAGCTTCGGCACGCGCATCTTGTTCGAGATTTTAAGCTCGCGCATCAGCACCGGCACGATTTCCTGCTCAAAGCGCACGCGCAGCCGCGGCGGCAGCTTGGGCTCCGGCGGCGCAGCCTTTTCGGCGGCCTTGGGTGCCTCCGCCGACGCGGCAGCCTTGGCCGGTTTGGCCTTCGGCTCGCGCGCGGGCTTGGCTTCGGCCTTGGCTTTTTCTGGCGATTCCTTTTTCTCGGACATCAATCGTTACCTATCGGCTCACCGCATCGCCGGCAAATCCGGCTCTTTACGCCGTCGGCTCCGGTCTTCGCTCCGACTCGGACCGGCGCGTTACAGCGATCGCAAAAAATCATCACGTTCGAAATATCGAGCGGTGCTTCCTTCTCGACGATCCCGCCCGGACTCTGCGCTCCGCGCGGCTTGGAATGGCGCTTCACGATATTCAGGCGCTCGATCACCACCCGGCCGCTCTCGCGCAGCACGCGCATCACTTTCCCGGTTTTGCCGCGATCGCGCCCGGCGACGACCATCACCATGTCGTTCTTCTTGATCTTGTATTTCGGCGCCGCCATCACAGCACCTCCGGCGCAAGCGAAATAATCTTCAAAAACTTCTTGGCGCGCAGCTCGCGGGCCACTGGTCCGAAAATACGAGTCCCAATCGGCTCGTGATCCTTGTCGAGCAGCACCGCAGAGTTATCATCGAAACGGATGTAGCTGCCGTCGCCGCGATTGATCTCCCGCGCCGTGCGCACGATTACCGCGCGCGACACATCGCCCTTTTTCACTTTGGCGTTTGGGATCGCCTCTTTCACCGCGACTACGATCACGTCACCCACCGTCGCATAGCGCCGGCGCGAACCGCCGAGCACCTTGATGCACTGCACCCGGCGCGCGCCCGAGTTGTCGGCGACTTCCAGAATCGTCCGTGTCTGAACCATCGCGTCGCCCTACCCCGCGGCCTTCTTAAGCACTTTGGTCACGCGCCAGCGCTTATGGCGCGACAGCGGACGCGACTCGATAATCTCGACCCGATCGCCCGTGCGGCATTCACCGCGTTCGTCGTGTGCCATATAGCGCTTTCGCTGACGGGCGCGCTTGCCATAAAGCGGATGCTCGACCAAGCGATCGACCTGAACCATTACGGTCTTGGTCATCTTGGCCGACACCACCGTGCCTTCGCGCCGCTTAATTCTCTCGCGCATCGCCTTCCTTCTTTTCCACAACGCCGCCGATCCCCGCCTTGGCGGACAGCAGCGTCAAAATCCGCGCCAACTCGCGGCGTGCGCGCCGGTAGCTGGCGTGATTGTCCAATTGATTCGTGCGCAGTTTGAGCCGGAGCTTGAAGACCTCCTCGCGCGCCTCACGCTCCTTGATGCGCAGGTCGGCGGGGCTCATCTGCTTGAGTTCGCTAAGCTCCAAGGGCGCCCTCCTCGCGATGAACCACGATGGTCTTAATCGGCAGCTTATGCGACGCCAGACGCATCGCCTCCCGCGCGGTCGCGGAATCGACACCTTCCATCTCAAACAAAATCCGTCCGGGTCGGACCACGGCAACCCATCCTTCGGGTGCGCCCTTGCCTTTGCCCATGCGGGTTTCAGCCGGCTTCTTCGTGAACGGCTTGTCGGGGAACACGCGAATCCAGACGCGGCCGCCGCGCTTGATATGGCGGGTGAGCGCGATACGGGCGGCTTCGAGCGCGCGCGTATCGACGCGGGCGGTCTCGATCGCCTTAAGGCCGTAGTCGCCGAACACCAGCGACAAGCCGCGCGACTCGGCGCCGCGAACGCGGCCCTTCATCATTTTGCGCCACTTAACTTTCTTCGGTGCGAGCATCGCGATTCCCTAGTTCGCCTGCGCCTGCGTTCCAGCACGCCGCGCATCGGCCTCCTTGCGGGTCAGGACTTCACCACGGAATATCCAGACCTTTACGCCAATAACGCCGTATGTCGTCCGCGCTTCGGCAAATCCATAGGCCACGTCGGCACGCAGCGTCTGTAGCGGAACTCGCCCTTCGCGATACCACTCCTGCCGCGCGATTTCGGCGCCCGCCAGGCGTCCGGCGACGTGCACCTTTACGCCCTGCGCGCCCATCCGCATCGCGCGGGTCACCGCCTCTTTCATCGCGCGCCGGAACGCCACGCGGCGCTCAAGCTGAAGCGCGATATTTTCGGCCACCAACTGTGGGTCGAGGTCGGGGCGGCGCACCTCGTGAATATTGATGAACGCCTCGCGCCCCTTCATCAGCTTCTGGATGTCGCCCTTCAGCTTGTCGATTTCGGCGCCCTTCTTGCCGATTACGATTCCAGGCCGTGCGGTATGAATGTTGATCTTCGCCTTGTTGGCCATCCGCTCAATTTCGATGCGCGAGATGCCGGCGTGATAGAGCCGCTTTTTTATGAAATCGCGCAGCATTAAATCTTCATGCAAAAGCTTCGTGTAATCGTGGCGGGGGGCATACCACCGGGAGTCCCAGTTTTCGATTATGCCGAGCCGAAGCCCGCGCGGATGCGATTTTTGTCCCATCGGATGCCTCAGGTTTCCCGTTCGTCCACGATTACGGTCAAATGGCTGGTACGCTTGTGAATCGGCGTCATTTGCATGTGGGCGCGGGAGATCGCGCGCTTCCAAGTCGGCCCGGTATCGGCGGTCGCGCGCTTTACAAACAGCTTGTCTTCGTCGATGTTCTGCTGGTCGCGCGCATTGGCGACCGCAGCCAACAGCGTCTTGGAGACGAAGCGGGCGGCCTTCTTGGGCGTGAACTCCAGAATCGAAAGCGCGTTCTCGACCGGCTTGCCGACAATCAGGTCGCACACCAGCTTGAGCTTGCGCGGTGAAATCCGGATGAACTTGCTGCGAGATAACGCTTCCATCACATCACGCAGGCGCCTTTGCGCCCTTGGCGGCCGCCGCCGGCGCCGCCGCTGGCGCTCCGGCGGCCGGTTTTACTTCGGCTTTACGCTCGCCCGTATGACCATGAAAGGTCCGGGTCGGCGAAAACTCACCCAGCTTGTGTCCAACCATATTCTCGGTGCAGTACACCGGAATGAACTTGTGTCCGTTATGGACGGCAAATGTCAGCCCAATCATGTCGGGAGTGATCATCGAACGGCGCGACCAGGTCTTGATGATCCGCTTGTCGGCCGCGTTGGTTGCCGCAGTGACTTTCTCCTGCAGATGGCCGTCAACAAACGGGCCTTTTTTCAACGATCTTGCCATCGCTTATCCACGCTTCCCGCGCGGCCGGCGAGCAATAATGTACCGGTCCGACGGCTTTTTCTTACGCGTCTTGTAACCCTTGGTCGGCATTCCCCACGGCGACTGCGGATGATTACCCTTGGAACGGCCTTCGCCGCCGCCATGCGGATGATCGACCGGATTCATCGCCATCCCGCGAACATGGCCGCGCTTGCCCAGCCATCGCGAGCGGCCGGCCTTGCCGATGGAGATATTCTCGTGATCCAGGTTGCCAACCTGCCCAATCGTGGCGCGGCATTCCACCTGCACCATCCGCTGCTCGCCCGAAGGCAGCTTGAGCAGCGCAAACTTACCCTCTTTCGCCATCAACTGCGCCTGCGCGCCCGCGCCGCGCGCGAGCTGGGCACCAGCACCCGGCTTAAGCTCAATCGCATGGACGATCGTGCCAAGCGGGATATGCTTTAAGCGAAGTGCGTTGCCCGGCTTGATGTCGGCATTCTCGCCGGACTCGACTTTGTCGCCGGTCTTAAGCCCGTCCGGAGCAAGAATGTACGCCTTTAGACCGTCGGCATAATGAAGCAGCGCGACATTCGCCGAACGGTTGGGGTCGTATTCGAGCGCGGCGACCACGGCGGAAATACCATCATGCGTACGTTTGAAGTCGATGAGCCGTAGCCGGCGCTTGTGGCCGCCGCCGCGATGGCGCGAGGTCATCCTGCCGCGGTTGTTGCGTCCGCCCGATCGTTTTACCGGCACGAGCAGACTCTTCTCCGGCTCCTTCTTGGACAAGCCGGAGAAATCCGCGACCTGCGTGAAGCGCTGGCCGGGTGTACGCGGATTTAGCTGAATGATCGCCATCGTATTCCTGCGTTACTTCAAACGCCCTCAAAAAATTCGATCTTGTCGCCTTCCTTGAGCGTGACGTAGGCCTTCTTCCAGTTCATCCGGCGGCCCTTGCTCGCCCCACGGCGGCGTTCCTTGCCCAGAAAATTCATCGTGCGGACTTTCACGACTGTCACTTTGAACAGGCGCTCGATCGCTTCACGAATCGCATCCTTGCTCGCGGTGGTGCGCACCCGAAAAACCACTTGGGCGGCTTTTTCGCCCGCCAAGGTGCCTTTTTCGGTGATCACCGGCGACAGTATGAGGCTGTCGGAACTCATTTCGCCTCCGCGCTCAAGCGCGCCTCGATCGCCATCGCGGTCGCACTCGTCATAACCAATTCGTCGTAGCCCAGCACGTCGTACACATTGAGTCCGGTGGCGGACAGGACCTTGTGGGCGGCGAGATTGCGCGCCGCCAGCAAAAACTTCCCGTCATTCTCGCCGATAATAATCAGCGCATGTTTGACGCCCAATTTGTCGAGTGCAGCCTTGGCCGCCTTAGTCTTCGTTTCCGGCAACTCAAGCGCCTGCACCAGCAAGAGCTTTCCGTTGCGCGCGCGATCGCTGATCGCCAGGCACAGAGCCTTGCGCCACGCCTTCTTTGGCATCTGATACGAATAATCGCGCGGTTGCGGCCCGAAGATCGTTCCGCCGTGACGCCACAAGGGAGAACGCGTCGAGCCCGCACGGGCGCGCCCGGTTCCTTTCTGGCGCCATGGCTTGCGCCCGCCGCCCGAAATGAATCCGCGAGTCTTGGTCGCCGCGGTTCCGGCGCGCCGATTCGCCAATTGCATCCGGACTGCCTCATGCAACAGCGAGGTATCGCCCTCATTGCCGAACACGGCGCCCGATACGTCGAGCTCGCCGATCTTCTCGTGTTCCGCAGAAAAGAGCGGCAGCTTCACCCGGGCCGGATTTTCGTGCCGCTTAGCCACCTGCCACCACCTTTACTTTTGCCCTGCGCCGGGGCCGGGCGGCATGATGAACCAGCACTATGCCGCCGGAAGGTCCCGGGACCGCACCTGAAATGACCACCGCATTCTCATCGGGAAGTATTTCCAGAACTTCAAGGTTGAGGATGGAGGCGTTTTCGTTGCCCATTTGTCCGGCCATCCGCATACCCTTGCGCACGCGGCCCGGAAATGAACGATTGCCGATCGATCCGCCGTGGCGGAAATATTCGTGAGTGCCGCGCGAACCCGGGAAGCCGGCGAAGTGATGCCGCTTGATGACACCGGCGTAGCCGTGTCCCTTCGAGATCCCGGAGACATCGACTTGATCGCCGGTCTTGAACACGTCGGAGGCCGCGATCGATTTTCCAAGCTCCAATTCGCCTTCGCCGCGCTTTTGGAACTCTGCGGATTTGATTCCGGCCGCGACGTTCGCTTTGGCGCTATGGCCGCGCTGTGCACCCGTGACGCGCGAAAGCTTCTTCTTGCCGTATGCGATCTGAACGGCGTCGTACCCGTCGGTCGGCTCAGTCTTTATCTGCACGACAGTGCACGGCCCAAGTCCAATCACCGTAGCGGCACGCACGCGCCCCGCGGTGTCAGTCACCTGCATCATCCCGAGCTTTTTGCCAATCAATCCGCTAAGCATCAGCCTACTCGAGTTTGATCTCCACATCGACGCCGGCAGCGAGGTCAAGTTTGCCCAGTGCGTCGATGGTCTGTTGGGTCGGCTCGATTACATCGAGCAGCCGCTTGTGAGTGCGAATTTCGAAATGCTCGCGCGATTTCTTGTCCACGTGCGGCGAGCGATTTACGGTGAAACGTTCGATGCGCGTGGGCAGCGGAATCGGGCCGGCAACGCGGCCGCCGGTGCGCCGGATGGTGTCGACGATTTCACTCACCGACTGATCGAGCAGGCGGTAATCGTACGCCTTGAGGCGAATGCGAATTTTCTCGTTCATTACGAATACCGTGCCCGACTACTCAATCTCCGCGTGTACTGTCATCAACTCGCCGTTACTTCAGAATCTTCGCAACGACGCCGGCGCCGACCGTGCGGCCGCCTTCGCGGATTGCAAAGCGCAGCCCCTCGTCCATCGCGACCGGGGTGATCAGTTCGCCGACGATCTTGATGTTGTCGCCGGGCATGACCATCTCGGTGCCTTCGGGCAGATTGAGCACGCCCGTCACGTCGGTGGTGCGGAAATAGAACTGCGGACGATAGCCGTTGAAGAACGGCGTATGCCGGCCGCCTTCATCCTTGGTCAAAATGTAAGCCGACGCCTCGAACTTGGTGTGCGGCGTGATTGAACCCGGCTTGGCAAGGACTTGGCCGCGCTCGACGTCTTCGCGCTTTAGGCCGCGCAGAAGCACGCCGATATTGTCGCCGGCCTGGCCTTCGTCGAGCAGCTTGCGGAACATCTCGACGCCAGTCACGACGGTCTTTTGTGTGTCCTTGAAGCCGACGATCTCGACTTCCTCGCCCACCTTCACCTTGCCCTTCTCGACGCGGCCCGTAACCACCGTGCCGCGGCCGGAGATCGAGAACACGTCCTCGACCGGCATCAGGAATGGTTTTTCAATTTCGCGCGTGGGCTGCGGAATGTAACTATCAACGGCGGCCATCAGGTCAAGGATCGGCTTGCAGTTCTTGCAGTCGTCCTTGCCGCATCCGCAATTGAGCGCATTAAGCGCGCTGCCGCGGATGATGGGAATGTCGTCGCCGGGGAAATCGTACTTCTTGAGCAACTCGCGAACTTCGAGTTCCACCAAGTCGAGCAATTCGGGATCGTCAACCATGTCGACCTTGTTCATGAACACGACGATCGAAGGAACGCCGACCTGCCGGGCGAGCAGGATGTGTTCGCGCGTCTGCGGCATCGGGCCGTCATTGGCGCCGACCACCAGGATTGCGCCGTCCATCTGGGCGGCGCCGGTGATCATGTTCTTGATGTAGTCGGCGTGGCCCGGGCAATCGACGTGTGCGTAGTGGCGCTTCTCGGTTTCGTACTCGACGTGGGCAATGGCGATCGTGATACCGCGCTCGCGCTCTTCGGGCGCCTTGTCGATCTGGTCGAAGGCCATGAATTGAGCAAGCTTCTTCGACGCCAGCACCTTGGTAATAGCCGCGGTTAATGTTGTCTTGCCGTGGTCGATGTGGCCAATCGTGCCAACGTTGGCATGCGGCTTGTTGCGTTCAAATTTAGCTTTGCCCATGATCTTTCCTCCGATTGCGACGGATACTCACAGTCCTATGCGGCGTTGCCCTCGGGCTTGCGCGCCGTCAACTCCTCAAAAACATTCTTCGGCACTGGCTCGTACGCGCCGAACTGCATTGTGTAGTTCGCGCGCCCCTGGGTCATCGAGCGCAGCGCGGTCGCGTATCCGAACATCGTCGCCAACGGCACGCGCGCCTCGATCACTTGCGCGCCGGCGCGATTCTGCATGTTCAGAATCTTGCCGCGACGCGCACTCAAGTCGCCAATCACGTCGCCCATGAACTCCGGCGGTGTGACGGCCTCGACCTCCATCACCGGCTCGAGCAGAATCGGCTCGGCCTGTTCGCAGGCCCCTTTGAATGCAATCGATCCCGCGATCTTAAAGGCCAGTTCCGAGGAATCCACTTCGTGATACTTGCCATCGAGCAAAGTCGCCTTGATATCGACCATCGGATACCCGGCCAGCACGCCGCTTTCCATCGCCTCCACCACGCCATCCTCGATGGCCGGAATGAAGTTGCGCGGAATCGATCCGCCCTTGGTCGCATCCTCGAATTCAAAGCCCGAGCCCTTGCCAAGCGGCTCGATGCGCAATTCGACGACGCCGAACTGGCCGTGGCCGCCGCTCTGGCGGACGAACTTGCCTTCGGCCTCGGAGGCGCGCCGGATGGTCTCGCGGTAGGCGACCTGCGGCTTGCCGACGCTGGCATCGACCTTAAACTCGCGCAGCATGCGGTCGACAATGATTTCCAAGTGCAGCTCGCCCATCCCGGCGATTAGCGTCTGAGCAGTTTCCTTGTTGGTGCTGACGCGGAACGAAGGATCTTCCTTGGCCAGCTTCTGGAGCGCCTCGGACAGCTTTTCCTGATCGGCTTTGGTCTTGGGCTCAATTGCAATCTGAATGACCGGTTCGGGGAACTCGATCGACTCAAGCACAATCGGCTTGGCCGGATCGCACAGGGTGTCCCCGGTGGTGGTGTCGCGCAGCCCGACCGCGCAGATATCTCCGGCGTAAACCTCGGTGATTTCCTCACGCTTGTTCGCGTGCATCTTCACCAGCCGCCCGATGCGCTCCTTGCGGCCCTTGGTCGAATTGAGCACTGCGGATCCCGCTTCGAGCTTGCCCGAATAGACGCGCACGAAGGTCAGGGTGCCGATGTACGGATCGGTCATGATCTTGAATGCCAGCGCGGCAAACGGCTCGTCATCGCGGGGCGCCCGCTCTTCTTCCTTGCCGTCAACCGTGCCCTTGACCGGCGGCAAATCCTTCGGCGACGGGAGGAAATCCACGACCGCATCCAGCATCGGCTGCACGCCCTTGTTCCTGAAGGCCGAGCCGATCAGAACCGGCGTAATCGCCATCTTGAGTGTGGCGGCGCGGATTGCGGCGCGAATCTTTTCCGGCGACGGCGCCTTGCCCTCGAGGTAGAGCTCCATGATGTCGTGATCGTGGTCGGCCAGCGTCTCGAGCATCTTGTCGCGATAACCGGCGACCTGCTCCTTGAGCGCCGCAGGAATTTCCTCGGTGCGATAGTTGGCGCCCAGGCGATCCTCGTCCCAGATCAGCGCCTTCATTTCGACCAGGTCCACTATTCCGGTGAACTTGTCTTCGGCGCCGATGGGAACATGAAGCAATAGCGGCGTGGCCTTCAGCTTGTCGCGCATCTCCTGCACGACCCGCTCGAACTCCGCGCCGATGCGGTCCATCTTGTTGATGAACGCGACGCGCGGCACGTGATACTTGTCGGCCTGGCGCCATACGGTCTCGGACTGCGGCTCGACGCCGCCGACCGCGCAAAACACCGCTACCGCGCCGTCAAGCACACGCAGCGAGCGTTCGACCTCGATCGTGAAATCGACGTGTCCCGGGGTGTCAATAATATTGATGCGATGGTCGCGCCAGAAGCAGGTGGTGGCGGCCGACGTAATCGTGATGCCGCGCTCCTGTTCCTGAACCATCCAGTCCATCGTCGCGGTGCCTTCATGCACCTCGCCGATCTTGTAGTTGATTCCGGTATAGAACAGCACGCGTTCGGTGGTCGTGGTTTTCCCGGCGTCGATGTGCGCCATGATCCCGATATTACGCACCCGTTCTATTGGCGTTTGACGTGCCATGACAAAGACCTAATCGTTTACCAGCGATAATGGGCAAAGGCCTTGTTGGCCTCGGCCATCCGATGCGTGTCTTCACGCTTCTTTACTGCGCCACCGCGGTTCTGCGATGCCTCGAGGATTTCGGCCGCAAGCCTCTCTTCCATCGACTTTTCACCGCGCGCCCGCGCCGCCGCCACCATCCAGCGCATCGCCAGCGAATTCCGGCGCACCGGACGCACTTCGACCGGCACCTGGTAGTTGGCGCCGCCGACGCGGCGCGACCTTACTTCGACCGCGGGACGAACGTTGTCCAGCGCACGCTTGAAGACGGTCAACCCGTCCTCCTTCGAGCGCTCGGCTACGAGATCGACCGCGTGATACACGACAGTCTCGGCAACCGACTTCTTGCCGCGTTCCATCACGACGTTCATGAACTTCGCGACGGTGGGGTCGTGAAACTTGGGGTCGGCGGGGACCTCTCGGACCCGAACTTGTCCTTTACGCGACATGGCAGTTTACTTCGGCTTCTTGGATCCGTACTTGGAGCGGCCCTGACGGCGCTCCTGCACGCCGATTGAATCCAGCGTGCCGCGGATCACGTGATAGCGCACACCGGGGAGATCGCGGACGCGGCCGCCGCGAATCAGCACCACCGAGTGTTCCTGAAGGTTGTGGCCAACGCCGGGAATGTAGGTGTTAACTTCGATCCCGTTGGACAGGCGGACGCGCGCCACTTTGCGCAGGGCGGAATTGGGCTTCTTGGGCGTGGTGGTCTTCACTTGCGTGCAGACCCCGCGCTTCTGCGGAGAGCCCTCGAGCGCGCGCGCTTTGATCTTGAAGCGCTTCTTGACGCGCGCCCGGCGTATCAATTGGTTGATCGTAGGCACCGTTAAATTCCCGTCTCAATCAATTCCTGTTCGATGCAAATCCACTTCCCGATTCCGAACTTCCGGCTTGCACACCGCCCGGCGGCATCAAGCCGCGGCCCGGTTCACCGAATTTCTTCAGGAAGGGACGCGAGCGTTCAAACAAACCCCCCAAGGGCACATGTGCCCTTGGGGGAAACATCATTATTTACGTAACTAGAGCCTCTTTGTCAATCGCCGCCGGGTGCTGGGGGTGCCATCGGCTCCGCCTTTTCGGCCTCTTCAACCACCGGCGCACCCTCAACTTTCAGGACCATCCGGTTGTAGGCCTGCATCCCGGTACCGGCCGGAATCAACCGGCCCATGATTACGTTTTCCTTTAGTCCAACCAGCCGATCGATCTTGCCGTTGATCGCCGATTCCGTCAGCACCCGCGTGGTCTCTTGGAACGATGCCGCCGAAATGAAGCTTTCGGTGGACAGGGAGGCCTTGGTGATGCCGAGCAGAAGCGGTTCAGCAATTGCCGGCTCTCCACCCTTGGTCAGGACGCGGCCGTTCTCTTCATCGAAACGCCATTTCTCGACCTGATCTCCGACCAGGAAGGTGGTATCGCCAACCTCCTTGATTCGCACGCGGCGCAGCATCTGGCGCACGATCACTTCGATGTGCTTGTCGTTGATGCGCACGCCTTGCAGCCGGTAAATCTCCTGGATTTCGTCCACCAGGTATTTCGCCAGAGCCTTCTCGCCGAGAATCGTCAGGATGTCGTGCGGATTTGAGGATCCTTCCATCAGCGGCTCGCCGGCCTTGACCATGTCGCCCTCGTGGACGGCGATGTGCTTACCCTTGGGAATCAGGTATTCGCGCTTTTCGCCGATTTCGGGCGTAACCTCGATTTTGCGCTTACCCTTGGTGTCCTTGCCGAAGGAAACCTGGCCGTCGATTTCCGAAATGACGGCGAATTCCTTCGGCTTGCGCGCTTCGAACAATTCCGCGACGCGAGGCAGACCACCGGTGATGTCCTTGGTCTTGGTGGTTTCGCGCGGAATCTTCGCCAGCACGTCGCCCGGTTCGACGGCGGCGCCTTCGGCGACGTTGATGTATGCGCCCACAGGCAGGAAGTAGCGCGCGAAGTTGTTGGAACTTGGCAGCTTTACGGTCTTGCCGGAGGCGTCCTTGATCGAAACGCGGGGGCGAACGTCGAGCTCCTTGAACTCGACGACGACGTTGGAGCGCGCGCCGGTGCGTTCATCGACCCGCTCTTCCATCGTCTTGCCTTCGATAATGTCGCCGTACTTAACCGCGCCGCCCACTTCAGTGATGATCGGCGTGGTATACGGATCCCATTCGGCGATCAGTTCTCCGCCCTTTACGTGATCACCCTCGCCCTTGCGCAGCTTGGCGCCGTATACCAGCGGATAGCGTTCGCGTTCGCGCTCACGGATGTGCCCGTCGTCGCCCTTTACCTCGGCGGCAATCACCACTTCGCCGTGGCGGGTCATCACGACCAGATTGCCATCCCGGCTCTTAACCGTGCTGACACCATGCAAGCGCACGATGCCGTCGTTTCGGGCTTCGAGCGTAGTCTGCTCGGCACGCCGCGATGCGGTACCACCGATGTGGAACGTGCGCATCGTGAGCTGAGTGCCCGGCTCTCCGATCGACTGCGCGGCGATGATTCCGATCGCTTCGCCGAGATTCACCAAGTGCCCGCGCCCCAAATCACGGCCATAGCATTTGACGCAAACGCCTTGGCGAGATTGGCAGGTAAGCACCGAGCGAATCTTGATGCGTTCGACGCCGGCATCCTCGATACGCCGGACCTTGTCCTCGTCGATCATTTCATTGGCGCGCACCAGAATTTCGTTGGTGAACGCGTCACGAATGTCCTCCAGTGCAACGCGGCCGAGCACGCGATCGCCAAGACCCTCAATGATTTCGCCGCCTTCGACCAGGGGCGCCATCTCGATTCCGTCCAGCGTGCCGCAGTCGTCCTCGGTAATGATCGAATCCTGCGCCACATCCACCAGCCGGCGGGTCAGATAACCCGAGTTGGCGGTCTTAAGCGCGGTGTCGGCCAAGCCCTTGCGCGCGCCATGAGTGGAGATGAAGTACTGCAGCACCGTCAGTCCTTCGCGGAAGTTCGCGGTGATCGGCGTCTCGATGATTTCGCCCGACGGCTTTGCCATCAAACCGCGCAATCCGGCCAGCTGGCGAATCTGCTGTTCCGAACCGCGGGCGCCGGAATCGGCCATGATGAAAATCGGATTGAACGACGGCCCGCTCACCGTTTCGCCCTTGGCAGTCTTGCCAAAAACCTGGGTTGACAACCCCTTGATGACCGCGCCGCCGATCTGGTCCTGAACGTCGGCCCAAATGTCGACGACCTTGTTGTAACGCTCGCCGTCAGTGATCACACCGTTGTTGTACTGCTGCTGGATTTCGCTGACCTGCTTCTGCGCCTGCTCGAGCAATTGCGCCTTCTGCGGCGGAATCGTCATGTCCTTAATCGAAATCGAGATTCCCGCCTTGGTGGCGAATTGGAAGCCAACATCCTTGAGCCGGTCGGCGAATATTACGGTCGCCTTATTCCCTGCGCGGCGATAGACAGTATCGATCAGATTGCCCAAGTCCTTCTTCTTCATAATCCGATTGACTTCGGCAAACGGAACCTCGGCCGGAACAATCTCATACAGAAGGACGCGGCCAACCGTGGTCGTAACGCGCTCGAATGCCGGCGCCTGATGCGCTCGTGCGGCAGCTTGGCGGCCCTTTCCGCGCGCATGCCCGTTGCCCTCTGCAATCGCGGCAGCGCCCAGAGCGGCTTGCGGCGTCATCCGGACGGTTATCCTCGCGTGCAAATCTACTTCGCCGTGGTCGTATGCGATTCGAACTTCCTGCGGGCTGGCGAAGAATTTGCCCTCGCCGCGGGCCAGTGGCCGCTCGCGCGTCATGTAATACAGGCCCAACACCATGTCCTGGGTCGGCACGATGACGGGCTTGCCCGACGCCGGCGATAGAATGTTGTTGGTCGACATGATTAGCGCGCGCGACTCGACTTGCGCCTCAATCGACAACGGCACGTGCACCGCCATCTGGTCGCCGTCGAAGTCGGCGTTGTAAGCCACGCAGACCAGCGGATGGAGCTGGATCGCCTTGCCCTCGATCAGCACGGGCTCAAAAGCCTGGATGCCGAGACGATGAAGGGTCGGGGCGCGGTTGAGCAGAATGGGATGCTCGCGAATCACTTCATCAAGAATGTCCCAAACATCCTTGCCTTCTTTCTCGACCA
This sequence comes from Binataceae bacterium (SeqCode), assembly GCA_035524375.1. Taxonomy (GTDB): domain Bacteria; phylum Desulfobacterota; class Binatia; order Binatales; family Binataceae; genus Binatus. The sequence continues at coordinate 26,850 of DATKOZ010000054.1, forward strand.
TCTTCTTGGCGCTCTTGATGGTCGTGACGTAACCCTTTTCCTCGAGCTTGTTGTAGATGAACGGCTTAAATAACTCGATCGCCATTTTCTTGGGCAATCCGCACTGATGGAGCCGCAGCTCGGGACCCACGACGATGACCGAGCGGCCCGAGTAGTCGACGCGCTTGCCAAGCAGATTCTGCCGGAAGCGGCCCGACTTTCCTTTAAGCATGTCGGAGAGCGACTTGAGGGGACGCTTGGCTGGACCAGTAATCGCGCGACCGCGGCGGCCGTTGTCGAATAGTGCGTCAACCGCTTCCTGAAGCATCCGTTTTTCGTTGCGGATGATGATGTCGGGTGCGTTCAACTCGATGAGCCGCTTCAGACGGTTGTTCCGGTTGATCACTCGGCGATAGAGATCGTTCAAATCGCTGGTTGCGAAGCGGCCACCGTCGAGCGGAACCAACGGCCGCAGATCGGGCGGGATGACAGGCAGGATCGTCAAGATCATCCATTCCGGCTTGTTTCCCGATTCACGGAACGCGGTTACCACCTTCAAGCGCTTGGCAACTTTCTTGCGCCGCGCCTCGGAGGCTGTCGCCTTCATTTCAGCCCGTAGCTCTTCGGACAACTGATCGAGCTTTAATTGCGAGAGCAGCGTGCGTACCGCTTCGGCGCCCATTTCGGCCTTGAAGCCTTCGCCATACTGCTCGCGTGCCTCGCGATACTTGCGCTCGGTCAGCAGCTCCTTGTACTGCAGCGGCGTCTCACCAGGATCGACGACGATATAACTTTCGAAGTAAAGGACCTTCTCCAGCTCCTTGAGCGTCATGTCGACCAGCGTGCCGATGCGGGAGGGCAGCGAACGGAGAAACCAGATGTGCGCAACCGGAGCCGCCAGATCGATGTGACCCATACGCTCACGGCGCACTTTGGACTGGATGACTTCGACTCCGCACTTCTCGCAGACCACGCCGCGATGGCGCATACGCTTGTACTTTCCGCAATTGCACTCGTAGTCCTTGGTGGGGCCGAAAATCTTGGCGCAGAACAACCCGTCGCGCTCGGGCTTGAAGGTCCGGTAATTGATCGTCTCCGGCTTCTTGACCTCACCGTGCGACCACGACCGAATCATATCCGCCGACGCGATCGATATCCGAATCGCATTGAACGCAAGCGGGTTCTTGGGCTTCTCGAAAATGCCGAACAGGTCTTCCATTGCGATTAACTCCCTGCTCCCGCGCCCGGACGATTCGGCTGCTCTAGCAGCTCGACGTTAAGGCACAGCGATTGGAGCTCCTTGACCATTACATTGAACGATTCGGGCAATCCCGGTTCCAGCGTGTTTTCGCCCTTGACGATCGCTTCATACATGCGCGTGCGGCCCGCCACGTCGTCGGACTTGACGGTGAGCATCTCCTGCAGCGTATACGCGGCTCCGTAGGCCTTGAGCGCCCACACTTCCATTTCGCCCAGCCGCTGCCCACCAAACTGGGCCTTTCCGCCCAGCGGCTGCTGCGTAACTAGGCTGTATGGTCCAGTGGAGCGCGCGTGAATCTTGTCTTCAACCAGATGGTGCAGCTTCATCATGTACATCACGCCGACCGTCACCGGCTGTTCAAACGGCAGCCCGGTGCGCCCGTCATGAAGCGTGCACTGTCCCGACTCGGGCAAATCCGCACGCTTTAGCAACTGGAAGATTTCCTCCTCACGCGCACCGTCGAACACCGGCGAAGCAACATGCACTCCCGCCAGTGCTTTTCCCGCCAGCTTATAAAGGTCGGTATCGTTCAGCTCATCGATAAACTCGTGGCTTTCCTTTTCGGGATAGATATCTTTGAGTCGGCGCCTTAGCTGCGCGGGGGTTACGTTTGAGCGCAGGTCCTCCGCTATCTTGCGGCCCAGTTCGCGCGCGGCCCAGCCAAGATGCGTCTCCAGAATCTGTCCGACGTTCATGCGCGAGGGCACGCCCAGCGGATTCAGAACGATGTCCACCGGGGTGCCGTCTGCCAGTGACGGCATGTCTTCCTCCGGCAGAATCCGCGACAGCACGCCCTTGTTTCCGTGACGCCCGGCCATCTTGTCGCCCACTTGCAGGCGACGCTTGATCGCGACGAACACCTTGATCATCTTGATCACGCCCGGCGCGAGCTCGTCGCCGGCCTTCAGCCGGTCGATCTTCGAGCCGTAATAGTTCTTTACCGTCTCGATTGCCGCGTTCATCGCGCCGATCGCCTGCTCCGCATCCTCCTGCGCCGATTCATTTTCGACCCGCAACTGCCCCCAGAGAGTCGGCGACAGCTCGTCGAGATCTTCCGGTGTCACCGCGTCGCCCTTCTTGAGCAGCTCCTTGCGCTCATCAGACATCACGCGGCCGGCCAGCTTCTTTCCGGCCAGTGCCCGCTTCAGCTTGCGCAGCGTTTCCTGGCGGATGATGCGAATTTCTTCGGTTTCATCGTGCTTGAGGCGCTCGGACTCAAGGTTTTCGATTTCCTGCGTGCGTTCGTCGCGGGTCACGCCGCGCCGCGCAAATACGCGCGCATCGATGACGGTGCCCTCGACACCCGGCGGAACGCGCAGGCTGGTGTCGCGCACTTCGCCCGCCTTCTCGCCGAAAATCGCGCGCAGCAGCTTTTCTTCCGGGCTCAACTGAGTCTCGCCCTTGGGAGTAATCTTGCCAACGAGAATGTCGCCCGGGCGAACTTCGGCGCCAATGCGAATGATGCCGGATGTGTCAAGATCCTTGAGCGCTTCTTCGCCGACGTTCGGTATATCGCGCGTGATTTCCTCGGAACCGAGCTTGGTGTCACGCGCAACGCACTCGAACTCCTCGATATGCACCGAGGTGAACAGGTCTTCCTTGACGACGCGCTCCGAGATCAGGATCGAGTCTTCAAAGTTGTAGCCGCCCCACGGCATGAACGCGACCAGCACGTTGCGGCCCAGCGCGAGTTCCCCCAGATCGGTCGAAGGGCCGTCGGCAAGAATGTCTCCGGTCCGGATACGTTCACCCTTGACGACGATTGGGCGCTGATTGATGCAAGTGTTCTGGTTGGAGCGCTGGTATTTGATCAGATTGTAAATATCGACGCCCGCATCGCGCAGGTCCTTGCTCGGCTTGTCCGCGCGCACGACCACGCGATCGGCATCGACGCTCTCGACGACACCATCGCGCCGCGCCACCACGGTCACACCCGAGTCGCGGCCGACCGTAGCTTCCAATCCCGTACCGACCAGGGGAGCATCCGGCTTCAACAGCGGCACCGCCTGGCGCTGCATGTTGGAGCCCATCAGCGCGCGGTTGGCGTCGTCATTCTCCAGGAAGGGGATGAGCGCCGCCGCCACCGAGACGAGCTGCTTCGGCGAGACGTCGATGAACTCGATGTCGGACGGGCGGGCCATGACGAAGTCGCCGCCGCGCCGGCAGCTGATCAGGTCGGAGACGAACTTGCCCTTGGCGTCGAGCTCGGCATTGGCCTGGGCGATGGTGTAGCGCCCCTCCTCCATGGCCGAGAGGTAGATTACCTCGTCGGTCACCTGGGCCTTGTCGACCTTGCGGTACGGGCTCTCGATGAAGCCGTACTGGTTGACGCGGGCGTAGGTCGCAAGTGAGTTGATCAGGCCGATGTTCGGACCTTCCGGCGTCTCGATGGGGCAGATGCGGCCGTAATGCGTCGGGTGCACGTCGCGCACCTCGAAACCCGCCCGCTCGCGGGTGAGGCCGCCCGGCCCGAGAGCCGACAGGCG
>DATKOZ010000055.1:0-13300 GCA_035524375.1 Binataceae bacterium (SeqCode)
GGTACGGCAGTAGCCAGTAGAAAAACCAGACGCGGCCAAGATGGATGAGTGGAAACAGGCCGGCCGTCGCGACCGCGAATATCGTCATCGTCTCCGCGGCGCGATACACCGCCGTGCGCCATCGCGTGCGGAACAAAAACAAGATCGCGGAGATGAGCGTTCCGGAATGTGCGATGCCAACCCAGAAAACGAAGTTGGTTATGTACACGGCCCAATTGACCGGTTGGCGCAACCCGGTGACGCCCAGGCCCTCGTAAATCTGGCGAAGCCAAAAGCCGGCTGCGATTGCGACCAGCGTGAAGCAAGAGGCGACCCAGATCCAATACGCGCGGCCAGCCGGCTCCATCGCCCGCAGGACGCCGCGATCGATGGCACGGAAATCCGGCTGAATAACTTCTTTTGGCGCCGCCGCCATCTATCTAGCCCTTTCCCTTTTCGCGATAGAGCGCACGAAGATAGGTGATCGCCGGCTGCGTGTTGAATTCGTCAAGTGAGCGATAATTGCGCAATTCATTGCGGCTGCGCCGGCGCATCATCGCGCTCGATTTATCGTTGATGTCGCCGAACGTAATCGCCTTGGCCGGACAGGTTTGCGCACAGGCCGGCACAATCTCGCCGTCGCGCAGGTCGCGGTCTTCGGTTCGCGCGCTAATCTCGGCGATCTGGATGCGCTGCACGCAGAAGGTGCACTTTTCCATTACGCCCGCGCCACGCACGGTCACGTCCGGATTAAGCTGTAAATTGAGTGGTGCGGGCCACTGCGGCTCAAAATAGTTGAAGTGGCGAACCTTGTACGGGCAGTTATTTTCGCAGTACCGCGTGCCGACGCATCGGTTGTAAACCTGGCCGTTCAATCCTTCCTGCGTATGGTACGAAGCAAACACGGGACAGACCGGCTCGCACGGCGCATGATCGCATTGCTGGCACAGCATCGGCGCCAGGGAGACCGGCGGCGAATGCTCCGCTTCGGCGGCATTTGGAAAATAGCGCTCGATGCGAATCCACGACATGATTCGCCCGCGCTCGACCTCCTCCCGCCCGACGAACGGGATGTTGTTCTCGGCATAGCAGGCGGTGATACATGCACCGCACCCGGTGCATGCATTCACATCGATAGTCATGCCCCACTTGTGGCCCGGATAATCCCAAGCCGGGTAAAATTCCGATGGACCGGGCGCTTCCTCTTCTTGCGCCGGAGATTTTCCGCGCACAAGCTGCTCAACGCTCATCGCTTCGACGATTGAGCGGCCCATCATGTCGCTGTTGCCAAGCGGCGTAACCAGCTTGCGTGAGTCTCCAGTTGCGCGCACGACCACCGGCACGCTACGCGCGCCAAGGGGAAGTATCGCGAACGGATTTGCACCAACGTCGGTTGCATAGCGGCCCAAAGCCTGATGGCCTTGTCCAAGCGGGATTGCAATCACGCCGGGCTGAACGGTGCCTTGCACCAGGACCGGCGCCGAAATCATGCCCAAGTCGGTTTTAATTTCAATAACATCGTCGCGTGAAACGCCGAGTTTGCTCGCAGTGTCGGGATGAATTTCCGCCCAACTGTCCCATACGATCTGAGTGATCGGCTCGGGCAATTCCTGCAGCCACGGTTTGTCGGCGCCGCGCCCATCGTAGAGGTAAATATGCGGGTAGGCGTATACCGTCAGCCCGCCCGCCACGGTCGTCGGCGCCGGAGCCTTGAGCGAGCCCAGGTTGAGCTTGATCGGCGCCACGCGCTGGTCTTCGAATAATCCGCCTTCACGTCGGGTCTGCACCCAAAAGTCTTCCGGCGTGGTTCCGCCGCCTTTTGGCGCCAACTCAAGCCACTGCGACTTCACGGCGTCCGCGGTAGTCTTCCATGGCAAGCTGGCACCGGACGCGGCGGCCGCGTTGAGCAGCACATCGCCAAGCGGCCGGCTGTCGACCACCGGCTGCATTACGGGCTGCCCAAGGCCATGCACTCCAGCACGCGGCGTGGAATCGCGCCAATGCTCGAGCGGGTGATGAATGGGGATCAGCAGATTGGCGCTTGCTGCAGTTTCATCCGGGACGACTCCCGCCCATACCACGAATGGAACCTTGGCGATCGCGTCGGCCACGCGCGCCGATGGTGGCATCGTGAACAACGGATTTGCGCCTGAGATTACGACGACATCGATTTTGCCATCGCGCATTGCCGCCACTGTCTCCCGAATCTCATCCGGCGTACTGCCGGCATCCGCGGGGGCATCGTCAAGGAACATGACGGTCCGGCCAAAATTTCCGGTAACCGCATTCAGCAGCATTGCGGCCATGTGTGCCGACGGATCGTCACCATCGGCGATCGCCAGCGCGGCATCCGCTTTGCCAAATGCCTCGCCCAGCCGGATAATCGACGCCGCCGATGCTCCCGTGCGGCCGCTTACCGCCGCAGGATCGTAGTCTGCGATCACTTTCGCGAGCATCCCGAGGTCGATGCCCGAACCTTCACGTACCCAACGCTGTTTGACCAGGACATTCAGGACGCTCCACGCGATGTCGTCGATGGCATCGGGCGCAACGGAAATCCATTCGTCGCACTTTGCTGCCGTCATCCCCAAGCGTGGACCGACGAAAGCCGACCGTCCAATCGTGAGAATTCCTCGCCGCTCACGCGGCTTGCGGAATTCGGAGTACTGGCGCCCGAATTCAACCGGCGATTGCCAAGTTTCAAGAAAATCGGCGCCAAAAGAAATGAGCACGTCCGCTTGATCGATGCGATACACCGGCAGGTCATTCCGTCCAAATAGCGCCTTGGCGGCGGCTTTTGCACCGTCGCGTCCAATCGCTTGATAAAAAAGGGCGCGCGATGATCCGTACGCGCCAAGCCAGCTGTTCAGAATCTTCGTGAACGTGGGGCCTGCGGACCGCCCGATGAACGCGACGCGATTCTTGCCCGCCTTCGAAGCGGCGGCGAGCTTTCTTGCAAACAGCTTTTCGGTTTCTTCCCACGAGACCGTGGAGAGAGCGCCGTCGGAACCGCGCAATTGTGGATGAGCGAGCCGGTCGGGATTGTATAGTCCCTGCAGAGCAGCCTGCCCGCGTGCACACAGAGTTCCGCCGCCAATCGGATCGGCGGGATTACCTTCCAGTTTTATTGCGCGGCCCTCCCGGACTCGCGCGACAACGCCGCATCCGGCGGGGCATTCGCCGCATGTGGTTGCATAGAAGCTGGGCACACCCGGTACCGAATTTTCGTCTGGAACGACGTATGGGATCAGCTTGCGCGCGGCTGGCTCGCACCCTGGTACCGCGGCAGCCGCGCCCGCCGTTGCGGCCAGCTTTAGAAACGATCGTCTGGAAAAGTCTTGCGGCATTGGCGCTCTCAGTGATGGCACCCTACGCAGTCCAAGGTCGCTTGGCGCTTGGTGTGGCAGTCGATACAAAATCCCATGTTGATTTCATACGCCGGCGTCACGCGATCCATCGTTTGCACGGGTCCGTGGCACTCTTGGCATTGAATGCCTGCATGAATGTGCGGCTGATGGGTGAATCGCACGAAATCGGGCAGCGTATAGACCCGATTCCATTGGATTTCGAATGGTGGGCGGGAGCTGTCGGACCACGGGCGGGTCACCGGTTGAATGCCGCTGCCCCCGAACGCGTCACCATGGCATCCCACGCATCGCGCGACAGCGGGGATTCCCGGCTCCGACGAGCGGCCTGCATACGAATGGCAGTGCTGGCAGGGAATTTGATTGACACCGGCATGGATCCGATGGCTGAACGGGATCTCCTGCACGACATCCTCGCGCGGAGCCCACGGCCGCTGCGACAGCGCCGCTATTGCAGCGCCGAACAGTAACAGAAATATGGCCAGCGGCATCACAACGCGGTTCATACTCAGGTCACTCCGGCTCGAACCATAGCCTCAGGGACAGGATCGTCGGACCACCGCTCAAGTAGCGCAAACCGACCGCGACGCGCCAGCGGTGAGTCTTAAAAATTTCTAACAATGCACCAATCGCAAATCAACTAATTCTAATATTAGAGCCTTGTCGAGCCTGTAAAACGCCCGTGCCTGTGGATTGTCATCAAAGTTGAAGCATAATTTTGCACCCGTGATGGTTTCGACCGCTCAAAAAGTGTGTTATTTAGCTGTGGAGTTGGTGGGCTGGCGGTCTTAAGCGGTGCAAATTAAAATTGCTTCCAGATTAGGTCTTTTACCCCCCTATCTGTTCGCGGAACTGGATCGCCTGAAGAAGGAGGTTCAGAAGACAGGCGTCGATGTCATCAGTCTGGGCATCGGTGACCCGGATCTGCCCACTCCAGCCCACATCGTCGAGAGCCTGCATCGAGCCGCGGTCGAGCCGAAGAACCATCGGTACCCCGACTACGAGGGGCTGCCGCATTTTCGCAAGGCGGCCACGCAATGGTTTCAGCGGCGTTTCGGGCAAAGCTTCGATCCCGGCCGCGAGGTATGCGCGCTAATCGGCTCAAAGGAAGGCATCGCGAACTTCTCCACCGCGATCGTCGACCCAGGCGATATCGTTCTCATCCCCGACCCCGGCTACCCGGTCTATTTCTCCGGGTGCGTCTTCAATGGCGGCGAACCGTACTTCCTTACGCTCAAGAAGGAAAATGGTTTCATTCCAGACCTCGCGGCGATACCGGCCGAGGTCGCGCGGCGCGCCAAGCTCTTGTGGCTCAATTACCCGAACAATCCGACCGGCGCGACAATCGAGTTGCCATTTTTCAACGAGGCAGTAAAATTTTGCCTCAAGCACAACATTATTCTGGCCCACGATTGCGCCTACTCTGAAATTGCTTATGACGGCTACCGGGCGCCAACCATCTTTCAGGCCGATGGCGCGCGCGAATGCGCAATCGAGTTCCATTCCCTGTCGAAGACTTTCTCGATGACCGGATGGCGGGTCGGGTTCGCAATCGGCAATGCCCAGCTAATCGCGGGGCTGGGCAAGGTCAAGACCAACGTCGATTCCGGCGTCTTTCAGGCGGTGCAGGAGGCGGCGATAACCGCGCTTGAAGGCGGAGATGGCGACAAACTGGCCGAATACTGCGCGATCTACAAGGAGCGGCGCGATCTCCTCTGCGGGGCGCTGCGAGGAATTGGTTTGGACTGTTCAATCCCGCGCGCCGCTTTCTACATCTGGGCTACTGTTCCACGTGGTTATACCTCGGCGTCGTTTGCCGAGCGGGTGCTCAAGGAGGCCGGGGTGGTAATCACACCTGGCTCAGGATTTGGCAAGGGTGGCGAGGGGTACGTTCGCTTTTCACTTACGGTGCCGAGCGAACGCTTGAAAGAGGCAGTGGAGCGGCTAAAAGCGCTGCGGTGATGATGGGCGGGGATGCCCAATCGGGCTTTCATCGGAATAGGCAGTAACTTAGGCGAGCGAGCCGCCAATTATCGTGAGGCGGTATCGCGCGTCGCAGAGATCCCGGAAACGAGGGTCGTGCGCCAATCCTCGATCTACGAGACCGAGCCGATGGGCGATCTCAAGGGCGCGTTTCTGAATGGCGTAGTTGAAGTCGACACCGAGCTGGGGCCGGAGGCACTGATGCGCCGGCTGCTGGCGATCGAGCGCGTGATGGGACGCAAGCGCGTCAAAGGTAAAAAGCCCGCGCGTGGAAAATATCGGCCACGGATCATCGACCTCGACCTGCTCTTCTTCAACAAAGAATCGATCGACACGCGTCTGGTCAAAGTTCCGCATCCACGGCTGCATGAGCGCCGCTTCGTGCTCGCTCCGATGAGCGAATTGGCGCCCGTGCTGATTCATCCAAAATTGAATGCATCGATTTCCGAAATGCTGGCGGGGCTGAAATCGCCCTACCGGGTAACGCTTGCACGTGCGGATCTGCTCCGCCCACCGGCGGCGAAACCAGAGGCCTCCAAACGATGAAGTTCTTTATCGACACTGCCGATGTCGCCGAAATTCGTGAGGCCGCAAGCTGGGGACTCGTCGACGGCGTCACAACCAATCCCTCCCTGATGGCGAAAACCGGGCGTCCGTATCATGACGTGCTGCGCGAGATTTGCGAGATCGTCGACGGGCCGATCAGCGCGGAGGTGGTTGCGACCGAGGCCGCCTTGATGATCGAAGAAGGTGAAAAACTCGCCCGCATTCACAAGAACATCGTCGTCAAATGCCCGCTGATTGTCGAAGGACTGAAGGCGACCCGCGCTCTCTCCAAGCGAGGAATCCGCGTCAACGTCACGCTGATCTTCACCCCTTTGCAGGCGCTGGCTGCCGCCAAATGCGGCGCATCGTTCTTGTCACCGTTCGTCGGCCGTCTTGATGACATCGGCGAGGATGGCTTTCAAGTCGTTGAGCAGATGATGCAAATCCTGTCCAATTACGATTATCCGGCTGAGGTGCTGGTCGCCTCGGTTCGGAGCCCGGTACATCTGTTGCGCGCAGCCGAGGTCGGCGCGGATGTCGCGACTGTGCCGTTCGCCGTGCTCAAGCAAATCCTGCATCACCCGCTGACCGACTTGGGGCTGGATCGCTTTCTGGCCGACTGGCGCAAGACCAATCAGAAGATTTGAACGCTCATTTCCATCCGCTTCGATTGCGCGGGACAAGCTTCGATCCGCCGACATAGACATAGTCGAGATCGAGCGAGGTCAGGGGACGGTCTCGCGCACCGATCGTCACGCCGATCGGTTCAGCAATGAAAATCGTGTGATCGCCCGCGGAAACGCTCCTGCTCACGCGCGCTTCGATTTTCACCATCGCGAGTTTCAACCACGGCACGCGGAGTTTCGGCGACAAAACGAACGCGACCGAGTCCAGATTGTCCATTCGTCGTGACTGCGCCGAGTAAAAGTAGTCTTCCAAGGCTTTTCCCCGCCGGCCCACGACGTTAAGACCGAATGCACCCGTGCGTTTTATCGCGCGGTGGCTGTGATGGCGCTTATCAACCGCGACGGTCAAAAGAGTCGGCTCTCCCGATGCCTGCGCCACCCACGACGCTGACATCCCATGGCAATGCTCATCCTCGCGGATTGTAAGAACGTAGATTCCGGTCGTAAGCGCGGCCATCGCGCGGGCAATATTTCGTTCCATTTCGCGCCAGAATACTATGCGGCGACCGTTTTCAAAATGTAAAATTGAAGTTCGAATCTGTGATGCTAAAGTATTTTTGGTTTTGATGAAGCGATTGCCTCGACTGTTAGCCGCCGTATTTGCGGCGATGTTGCTGTTGCCGGCGATCGCCGCGCACGCCGGCAACCCATGGCAGCGGAAATCAGATTGGCTGATGGCCACTCCGGCGCCGCACCCATCAGCCATGCCGCAACCCGTCCCGACGAATTCGGGTGCCCACGCGGGAGCATCCTCTCTTGTGCCTCCATATGCACCCGGTGCGAATCCGGCCGGCGAAGCCGTGCCTGATGTGCCGGTCGTCACGGACACCGGAAGGGTCAGTCCGTCCGCCTCCATACCAGCCGTAGACGGTATTACCACCGATCACGTTCTGACCCCGGGTCAGGTCGCATACCATGCGACGCGCGATACCTCGTATATCGATCCCACCAGTTGGTCGGTCACAGTCTACAAGCATCGTCATGAACTGGACGTTTATTACAAAGGCCATTTTTTCAAACGCTACCATTCCGTATCGGGGCGCAGCTTCGAGCCCGGCGCCAAGTCGTGGGAGGGGGATCGGCGTACGCCTGAGGGCATCTATACCATCGTCGAGAAGCATCCGAGCCGGCGCTTTCAATGGTTTCTCAAGCTTAGCTATCCCAACGATGACGATCGCGCTCGCTACGAGCAAATGTGCAGCGATCATCTCGTACCAATCTCGGATGGTCACCCGGTCGGTCTGGGTGACCGGATCGGAATCCACGGGACTGACAAGCCGATTCTCAACAGCGGCAACATCAATTGGACCACCGGCTGTATTTCCGTGGACAAGGCGGACATCGTCGAGCTTTACAAGCTGCTTCCTGTAGGCACGCTGGTAGTCATCAAGCCGTAATGAGCTAACGCCCCGCAGCGCTCCGCTCGATTGAGTCCATTAGCGCTCGGGCCTCGGAATTGCCGGGGGCGCCCGCGATCGCGAGCGCGCATTCGTCGCGAGCGTCGCGATCGTCACCGAGCCGATGCATCCCGAATGCGATTAGGTAATGAAACATCGGCATTGGCGGCGACATTTTTGCAGCACTCTGGAATGCATCGATCGCTTCCTCGCGGCGTCCCTGTGACGACAGCGCAGTGCCCAACAGGATAAGTGCCTGCGAATCCTCGGGATCGCGCTTTAGCTGTTCTCGCACTGCATCTTCGGCGCCCTTGCTGTCGCCATGCATCAATCGGATTTGCGCGCGAGTCATGTCGGCTGCCGCGTTGCCACCCGGGATCGTGGCAGCGGCATCAACGGCGGCATTGGCGGATTTCTCATCACCGATGGCGGTGTATAGGAGGGCCAGTTTCGCATAGCCAGCGGCGGGTGGATGTTTGAGCATTCCCAGACCAGATGAAATCTCGCGCGCGGCAGCAGCCCGATCGCCAGTGTTTTCGTACACCAAGCCAAGGTCGTAGCGAATTGTACCCTCTTCAGGATCGAACTTCTTGGCGACCTCAAGCTCAGAACGTGCGCGCAATGGTTCGCCCCGCCCCATCAGCGCCATTCCGAGGCGATCGTGGCAGAACGCGGCCTGGGGCACTTCGTCGACGCAACTCGAGAAGAGCGATATCTCGTCATGCCAAAGACCTTGCGCGAAAAATAACGCGACCAACCCTCCCGCCGCCGTCAACGCGGCTGCGATCCAAACCGCCCTTGTTCGCCATTCATCGCCATGCGCCCATTGGATCGCGAGGTCGGCAGCTATCACGCACAACCCGAACGATGCGAGATAAAGATAGCGATCCTGAATCACCGCCTGCGCGAACAGGCCGGATAGATTGAGCGCTGGAATGAGTGCGATCAATATCCAGGCGATGCAGAATCCGTGGAGACGGTTGCGTTTCGCGCGACGAAGAAAAAGAAATGCCGCGCCGGACAATATCGCCAGTTCGGCAATCGGCAAAAGAAATCCCGGCGTGGCGATGCTCTCCACCGGGTCAAGCCGATACACGAACTGCACTCGCCATGGTGTCAGCAGCAGCGTGGCGTAGCTGGTAATCGCGGCCGGAATTGTCAGCACAGCCTCTCTTACAGTCATGTGATTGAGCGGGTTTGCCCGCGTGATGAAGCCGAGCACCCGGAATCGCAATGCGAGATAGCAGCCTGCCTCTATCGCATAGGGCGCCATTGCGCCGATCGCGGCGCGAACTCGGTTCGGCATTGTGGAAGCTGCCCTCTCACCCAACATGTTCGATCCGCTGATCGCTCTGTCTGAGGATTGCCCTCTCCCGCCGGGAGAGGGATCAAAAAAGAGCGCAGCGTGAGCCGCAATGAGAATCGGAAATGCAATCGCACTTTCGTGAGTGAGCAGTGCGCCCGCGAAAATCATAAGCGACACGGCTCGCCGCGAGGCAGACGGGGATAGGTACAAATCGAATGCCGCTAATTCGAACGCCGCGCTGAGCGCCAATGGAATCGCGGAGGGCCACACGACCGCCTCGGCATGCAGCGGAAAAAATGCAAACAGAGCCGCAGCGAGCAATCCGGTCTGCCAGTCCGCCGTCAGCTTTGATGCGACCCGGTATACGAGCCACACGACGAGCACATGAAGCGCGACCATCGCCGCATGCCATCCCAATGGATTCAGCCCGAACAGGTGATAATTCAGCGCCAGCCACACTTCCTGCAGCGGCCGGTAATACGAACTGGCAGGCAGGTTGTATGGGTCGGTGAACCACCACGAATCGTTGAACAGCGACTTCCAGATGAACGACCAGTTTCCGATGAACTGGTTGCGCACAATCATGTCGTAATCGTCAAAAACGAATTCGTTGCGCAGGCCGGGAACGTATGCGACCGCCGCCGCGCCCAATAGCGCCGCAATCCACGGCGCCGGCGCGCGAGTCGCGCCGGACGCTTCCGGCTCAGACGAGATCGTGGGTCGGCTTGAGCGGCGCATGCTTTCGCGCCTTCATGCGGTTGAGCGCGTTCACCAGCGCCAGCGCTGACGCCATCACGATATCGCTATGCGCACCCTGGCCGGCGACGGTTACGCCGTCCTCCCGAATCAGGCAGCTCACTTCGCCCAGCGCGTCGGTGCCGCCGGTGATTGCTTTGACGGCATAGCGTTCGAGCGCAGGGTGAACGCCGGCGATTTTGTAAATCGCCTTATAACAGGCATCCACCATCCCGTCGCCTTCGCTTTCCGCGCGATGCTCTTTGCCGGACACGCGCATGGTTACCGCCGCATGAGGCGTGCTCTTGCTCGACGAACCAACCTTGAGGTCGACCAACTCGAGATCGTCGCCGGTGCGGCGCGCCTCCTCGGTGACAAGCGCCAGAATATCATCGTCGTACACGACTTTCTTCTTGTCGCACAGCGCCTTGAACTCGGCGAACGCCTGGTTCAAATCGACGCCCCCGGTATCGACACCCAGCTCCTTTAAACGATTGATGAATGCGTGGCGGCCGGAATGCTTGCCAAGAACCAGTTTGTTCGATGGAACGCCGATATCCTCGGGCTTCATGATTTCATAGGTCAGCTTGTACTTGAGCACGCCGTCCTGATGGATGCCGGCCTCGTGCGCGAACGCATTGTCGCCGACGATCGGCTTGTTGGCGGGCACCGGCTGCCCGATGATTTGCGAAAGCAGGCGGGAGGCCGGATAAATCTGCCGCGTATCGACGCGCGATTGCACGCCCATCAGGTCATGGCGCGTCTTCATCCCCATCACCACCTCTTCCATCGAGCAGTTGCCCGCGCGCTCGCCGATTCCGTTAATTGTGCATTCCACCTGGCGGGCGCCGTTGCGCACCGCAGCCAGCGAGTTGGCGACAGCCAGGCCAAGATCGTTATGACAATGTGCGCTCCATATAACCTTGTCCGAGCCCGGCACGCGTTCGCGCAGATAGGCGAACATCCGGCCGAATTCCTCGGGCATCGAATGGCCGGTGGTGTCGGGCAGATTGATCACGCAGGCGCCCGCGCGGATTACCTCCGTGCATACGCTCACCATGTAGTCCCAGTCGGAGCGCGAGGCGTCCTCGCACGAGAACTCGATGTAATCGAGATGCTTTTTCGCGCGCGCGACCGCCCACGTGGCGGCGTCGAGCACGTCCTCGCGGTTCATGTTGAGCTTGTACTTGAGATGGATATCCGAGGTCGCGATGAAAATATGGATTCCCGGCCGTGCGGCCTTGTCCACCGCCGACAATGCGCGATCGACGTCCTCCTCGCGCGTGCGCGACAGGCTTAGCACGATCGGGCCGCTTACGGTCTGCGCGACGCGGCTGACCGACTCGAAGTCTCCCGGCGAGGAGGCTGCAAACCCGGCCTCGATCACGTCCACGTTGAGCCGCTCGAGCTGGCGCGCCAGCGCAATCTTCTCCTCCACGTTCATCGTGCAGCCGGGCGATTGTTCGCCGTCGCGCAGCGTGGTGTCGAAAATCCGCACGTAATCGGCGGCTTTCGCTTCGGTGCTTGCCTTTGCCATCGTCGTTCCTCCGTTATCATCCCCGCGCTTTCGCGGGCCGGCAAGCCGTTCCGGGAGGCAAAAAAGAAAACGCCCCGGGCGGCTTGGTCGGCCCACCGCCCGGGGCGTTCGTCTCAATTAAGTCAGGCTGGTCAGACCTGCGCGGACGCGCCCTCGGCGTGGGCCCTCGTAAGGGCCAGGCTAAGCAGCAGTCCCGCTGACAGGTTGAACATCATGGTAAGTAGAATTGTACGGGTGCTGCGCAATCCCAGTCAAGGCGGGCTTGCGCAGGAGTCCGCGCAATTGCCGTGACCTCACGGTAGCGGTCGGACTGGTGCCGTTGCGACTGTATCCACGTGCGTTATGGAAAGACCGCCGTCAGGCGCGATCGGACTAGTGTCATCAAAGAGCGCTACACCAACCACGAGTCCGTCATTCCCAAGAATGGGCCCGCCACTGTTGCCGTTTCGAACAGGACCGCCAGTGAGCAGGTACCGGAGTCCATTCGCGATTTTCATCTGGAAGAGCGCGGTCGGCGCAACGAATAACTGATCAGCGATCGTGTTCCATACGGGAAAACCTACGATTCGAAGCCTGTCTGCGGATTGAGGTTGTTCCGTATCGGGAGAGAGTGCGGCCACAGTAGGTGCTGAGCACTCGATTACCGCCAAATCCAAACCCGGCTTTGCTCTAAAACCAGTGATAGCATAGCGAACCAATGGATTTGCAGCGTTGATCAACTCCCAGCGGCAGGCTTTTTCTTTTATCCCGTTCTCGAATACGTGCTGCGCGGAGACTATCCCGATGCCGTCCAGTGTGAAGCCGGTTCCTTGGGATACTTCTAAATCATTCTGGTCGATGCCGAGCACTATCCAGATCGCTTCACGAAGAAATTGATTCAGCTCGGCGGATCGTCCAATTATCGGAACCCCGTAGAATCGTGATTGCTCCACTTTTTCCGCGCGAAGCGCGAGGCGGACATAGATTGGATCGTCGGGCCCCCGAACCATCTTCAAATAATCAAGCTTCCCACGAAGATGGAGCATTACTCCGGGGGGTGCGCCCAGACGCGCCTTTTTATCGACTCGCCGAAATTTCTGGGTTGCCTTGAATACTCCGTTGACCTCGCAATCGCGCAGGATGCTGCGAATATTCCGTACAAATGAACGAGGAACGTTTATTTTCTCATTTACGATGATTCCGGTTACCTCTTGCCGGTCACGCTTGGACCTAACGCGGCATTTCTTGGGGTTCAGCACTAGGGAATGCTTGTTCAGGACCGCAAGCAGATCCGAACCAAGCGTTGGCGCAGGATTCTCGAGCGTTGGCGCCGAAGCAACGATTGCCTCCGAAAAGTTGCTTCTATTCGTTGAAAAGGTAATGTCATCCGCATATCGCGTGTAGACGCATTGGTGATTTCTTGCAAGTCGCTCTAGATCGCGGTCCAATCCGCGGCAGATTAGATTTGAAATTATCGGTGATGTGGGGGCTCCTTGTGGCAATTTTCCGTTCCAACAGCAAACTTGTGCTAGTACCGTCGCGACTCGATCGGAAAAATTGAACGGTCGCGCTCGAAGCATCCCGCGAACGCGCCCGAAATGTATGCTGGGAAAGAAATCAAGAAGATCGATGTTCAGAATTAGGTTCGCACGGAGGTGCCTTTGACCTGCCCGATTTTCTGTACCACTTCATAAGTTAGTCCAAGGTTGATTTTCAAGCTCCGGTGGAGACCCCGCCGGCGGGGTCTCCACCGGAGGCGGGATGATGGTGTGCGGCGCCGGCGGCCT
>DATKOZ010000056.1:0-6303 GCA_035524375.1 Binataceae bacterium (SeqCode)
GGTTCGAATCGTCGAGAATGCGGAAGGTCCGGCAACCATCGAGACCTACACTGTGGTTCACGATCGCATGGGCGCGCCCGAAACCGGGATCATCGTCGGCCGCCTTGAAAATGGAGCGCGATTTATCGCGCACGCGCCAAAGGAAATCCTGCCCGCAATGGAGCGCGAGGAATTCATTGGCCGGCGTGGGGCAGTCAAATCCGTCAATGGTGAAAACTTCTTCGAGCCGAAGTGAAACCTCAACCGATACATTAAATTTAACCTGGCGAGGTAAATTATGATCACCGTCCATCATCTGAATGATTCGCGTTCGCAGCGCATCCTATGGCTGCTGGAAGAACTTGGCCTGCCGTACGAGATTAAGCGCTACCAGCGCGACCCGGCTACGCGGTATGCCCCGCCGGAATTGAGGAAGGTCCACCCTCTGGGAAAATCGCCGGTCATCACCGACAACGGCCAGACCATCATCGAATCAGGCGCGATTATCGATTACATCATCCGCCGCCACGGCCAGGGCCGCTTGCAGCCTTCGCCCGATACTCCGGCCTATGACGAGTACATGCAGTGGATGCACTATGCAGAAGGGTCGGCGATGTTGCCGCTGATGCTCAATCTTTACACGCTTATGCTGCTGGATGCGCGAGCGCCGATTGCGCCGCGAATCGAGAGTGAAATCGCGCTTCACTTGGGCTACATCGACCAATCGCTGAAGGGCCGAAATTTTCTCGTCGGCGACTCTCTGACCGGGGCCGATATTCAGATGAGTTTCATCGGCGAGATTGCGGGTGCATTCGGACAGCGCGCCAAATATCCGAACCTCGACGCATGGATCGCGCGTCTGCACGAGCGGCCCGCGTACAAGGCGGCGCTGGAGAAAGGCGGTCCATATGCATTCGCCCGCTGACGATGGCGGCGCGTGGGATTAGCGGCGACTCTTCAGCGTTTGCGGCTTCGAACCAAGCGCCTTCAGATACGCCCGCACGGAAGCTGTTAGTCCCATGTAGAGGGCGTCAGCGATCAGCGAGTGTCCGATCGATACTTCCTGCAATCCCTTTACCGCCTTCACGTATGCGGGAATGTTCTTGAGATCGAGGTCGTGGCCGGCATTCACTCCAAGGCCGATTTTGCGCGCGAGTCGCGCGGCTTCCCGATGCGATGCCAGAATCGCATCGCCCTCCGGGGTGCCGAATGCATGCGCATACGGACCCGTGTAAAGCTCAATTCGGTCGGCACCCAGTTCCTTCGCCCGCCGTATCTGTTTTTCTTCCGGCCCCAAGAACAGGCTGGACCGGATACCGGCCTTGCGCAGCCGCTTCAACACGTCGCGCAGCCATTTCGCCTCGGCGATCAAGTTCCATCCTGCATTGGAAGTGAGGACACCTGGCGGGTCGGGCACCAGTGTGCATTGGGTTGGCCGCACCCGGCACACAAGATCCAAAAACTCCGGAGAGGGGTATCCCTCGATGTTGAACTCGACCGTCAGCATCGACGCCAAGTCGAACACATCTTGATAGGTGATGTGACGCGCGTCTGGCCGGGGATGCACGGTGATCCCGTGGCATCCGGCGTCGATGCACGTTCGCGCCGCTTGGACGACGTTTGGAATATCGCCGCCGCGCGCATTGCGCAGCGTCGCAACCTTGTTCACGTTTACGCTAAGCCGGACCATAGGGACCGCCGATACTGCCGGTGCGGCGTCGCCTCTGGTAATATCGCGCAGGTCCGGGCAACACAATGATCCTGCTCAACGCAGCGCAGAGCCGCGAACTCGATCGCCTAAGCCAGGAGAAATATGGCACCCCGTCGTACGCGCTGATGACCCGCGCGGGCGAGGCGGTTGCCGCCGCGCTCACGGCATCGTACAGCGAAGCGGCCGATAACGTCCTGATCGTTGCTGGCAAGGGCAACAATGGAGGTGACGCGCTGGTGGCCGCCCGCCGGCTGATACAGGAGGGCGTGCGGGTCCGTGCGGTTTTGCTGGCGCGCGCGTCGTCGCTAAAGGGCGATGCGGCCCGCGCCCGCGCCGATTTCACCGCATCCGGGGGATCAGTAATCGAGGCTCCAGAGGAATCGAAGCTCAAGGCCGCGTTCGGCCCGCGTCCCCGCGCGATTATCGCGGGAATTTTCGGCACTGGCCTGAATGCCGAAATCACCGGCCTGCCGCGCCGCGCGATCGAGATGATTAACGCGCTTAAGGTCCCGACGGTCGCCGTCGACATCGCCTCTGGCGTGAATGCCGATTCCGGTGCCGTGATGGGCATAGCAGTGCGGGCATCCATGACGGTGACTTTCGGCTACGCGAAGTTCGGGCACGTAGCCTACCCGGGCGCGGCCCATTGCGGCACGCTGAAGATTGCAGATATTGGATTTGCCGCGCGCGCGATCGAGGAGATCGCGCCGCGTGGCCGGTTCATTGAACCGGCCGACATCCGCCCGCTAATTGCCGCGCGTCCGCCAGATGCTCACAAGGGGATCTATGGCCACACAATCGTGATCGCAGGCGGACGCGGCAAATCCGGAGCTGCGCTGCTCGCATCGCGCGCCGCGCTGCGGATGGGAGCGGGACTGGTCACGGTGGCGGTTCCAGCGTCAATTCAACCGGTCGTAGCCGCAGGGCAGGCCGAATTGATGACCGAACCGATCGCGGACAGCGACGGGCATTTCGATCCCGGACACGCGCACAACGCGCTGCGGATGCTCCTGACCGGAAAAAATTCCATCGTCTTCGGACCCGGTATCGGTATGAATGACGGCGCAAAGCGGCTGGTAGAATGGCTGATTGACGATGAATGCATCCCGTCGCGGCCGATTCTGATTGATGCCGACGGGCTGAATGCACTGGCCGAGATTGGATGCAAACTGGTCCGTTCCGCTCGCGGCGCAGTCGTGCTGACACCGCATCCCGGAGAGGCGGCGCGGCTGCTTGGCGAGTCCACGTCGGCGGTCAATGCCGATCGCATTTCCGCCGCACGCCGACTCGTTGAGCAGACGGGCGCATTCGTGCTGCTAAAGGGCGCCGCGACGGTGATCGCTGATCCCGAAGGGACAGTCTACGTCAATTCCAGCGGCAACCCCGGGATGGCGACGGCCGGGATGGGCGATGCGCTCTCCGGAATGATTGGCGCGCTGTTGGCCAACGGGATGCATCCGCTGGACGCGATGGCGCTGGGCGTCTTCCTCCACGGCTATGCTGCCGATCGGGTCGCGGCAAAAATGGGAAGCGTCGGGTATCTGGCCGGCGACGTCGTCGACGAACTCCCTGCCGCGCGCGACGCTTTACTCAAGTGATCGCGATATAATTGGATTGTGAACGCTCAACCGGAAGAAGGCGCCACTGCGGTCGTATTCGCGATCGAGAGCCGCTCGCCGCATGAGACCAAGTCATGGGGACGGCGGCTCGCGTCGATTCTAGAAGGCGGCGAACTGATCGGATTCATCGGCGACCTCGGCGCGGGAAAGACCTGCTTCATAAAGGGACTCGCGCGCGGCCTCCAACTGCGCGAGGAAAATATCCTCAGCCCGACGTTCACAATGATTCAGGAGCATCGCGGACGTCTCCCGCTTTACCACATCGATCTGTACCGACTGGAATCGGCCGGCCTCGACGACCTGGGCCTGCGCGAATACCTGTTCACCGAGGGGGTCGCCGCGGTCGAATGGTTTGAGCGTCTGCGCGAATCGGCCGACTTGGAGTACCTGTCAGTGAAGATCAGCTTCACTGGCGCGAATCTGCGCCGCATCGAATTCGCTGCGTTCGGTGCGCGCCACGCCGCGATTGTGGGTAAACTCAAGAGCCGGTTCGCATAATCGACGAGAGATTGTGATCATGCTAAACAATTTCGACTTAATCGCGTTCGTCGGCACGGCGAATCTGGAGCGCGCCGCCGCTTTCTATCGCGATATACTCGGCCTGCGGCTCGTCCGGGACGATCCTTTTGGTCTCGTCTTCGACGCGCACGGCACGATGCTCCGAATCTCCAAGGTGAAGGAACTGACGCCCGCGCCATACACGGTGCTCGGATGGAAGGTGGCGGATATCCGCGCAGCGATCGACGATCTGTCGAAGCGCGGCGTGAGCTTCGCACTGTATGACGGGATGCCGCAGGACGAGCGCGGAATCTGGACCAGCGCCGATGGCCATCAGGTGGCGTGGTTCAAAGACCCCGATGGCAACACGCTCTCGCTCACACAGTTCGGGGCCTAAGAGCAGTTGGCGAAGCGCCCTGATGTTCACCGCCGTTCTTCGATTGAATCCCGAAGCTTGCTATCATCCCGTTCCATGATGCCCGCCACGTCGCCACGCTCGCCCTTGTTGGATTCGGCAAATCGTTGGTTCCGGCGCGAGGTCGCCGTCGCTGGACGATATCGAATCGCAGTTACGGTGATTTTGTTTTGGGGACCGGTCTTTCTGGCACTTGTCACACTATTGATAATTTACCTCGTGCAGGTGTTTTGAGATTAGGTTAGTTACCCTCCCCGGCCGGGGGCTGGTTTGGCCGGCGATTTCCCCGCATAATTAGCGATCTACCCGGTTTTTCGGGGTCGATGGACGATTTTCGATGGCGCTTATCGTGCAAAAGTACGGCGGCACCTCGGTCGGCTCGGTCGAGCGGATCAAGACCGTCGCCGAGCGCGTTGCGCGCGCCCGCGAGAAAGGCGATCGGCTGGTGGTCGTCGTCTCCGCGATGGCCGGCGAGACAAATCGCCTGCTCAAGCTCGCTTCTGAATTAGGCGAGGCCCCAAATCAGCGCGAATGCGACGTTTTGGCCGCAACCGGCGAACAAGTAACCTCGGCGCTCTTGGCGATCCGCCTGACGGCGATGGGAATTCCGGCAATTTCGTTCCTCGGGTTCCAGCT
Organism: Binataceae bacterium (SeqCode); assembly: GCA_035524375.1. Classification (GTDB taxonomy): domain Bacteria; phylum Desulfobacterota; class Binatia; order Binatales; family Binataceae; genus Binatus. Next base: position 4,859 of record DATKOZ010000056.1, read on the forward strand.
TGGAATTGCGACCGACTCAAGCCACGGCCGCGCACGGATCAAGTCGGTCGATTCGGCACGCGCGCTGGCAGCGCTCGAACAGGGCAAGATCGTCGTCGTAGCCGGGTTTCAGGGGATCGATCCCGAGGGCGACATCACCACTCTCGGCCGCGGCGCGTCTGATCTTACCGCCGTCGCGGTCGCCGCCGCGTTAAAGGCCGATGCGTGCGAAATCTACACCGACGTGGATGGCGTCTATACTGCCGACCCGAATATCTGTCCCAAGGCTAAAAAACTCGAACGCATCGCATACGATGAGATGCTGGAAATGGCGGGTCTCGGCGCGAAGGTATTGCAAATTCGCTCGGTTGAAATTGCGCGGCGTTATAATGTTCCGCTCGTGGTCCGGTCGAGCTTCAACGACGCTCCCGGAACCTGGGTGGGCGAAGAGGACAAATCGATGGAGGACGTGCTCGTTTCGGGCGTAACGCTCGATCAAAACCAGAGCAAAATTACGATCGCCGGCGTTGAGGACCGGCCCGGCCTTGCGGCGCGGATTTTCACGCCGATTGCCGACGCGGGAATCGTAGTGGACATGATCATCCAGAACGCGAGCGCGGACGGCCGCACCGACATGACGTTCACCGTCAACCGCGACGACTTGCGCCGCGCACTGGACATCGTGAAGCGGCTTGCGCAGGAGGTTAATGCCGCCGGCATCCGCCACGAGGAGCAGGTCGCCAAGGTCTCGATTGTGGGCCTTGGGATGCGTACGCATGCCGGCGTCGCCGCCAAAATGTTTCAGGTGCTTTCGGCGGAGCGGATCAATATCGAGATGATCGCGACCTCCGAGATCAAAGTATCGGTCGTGGTTGGCGCCAAGTACGGCGAACTCGCGATGCGCGCGCTGCATGATGCCTTCATCGGCAACGACAGCGTTGCGGCAAAGGCCGGATGATTCGATGGCTGAACCAAAGCACATACAAATCTACGACACCACGCTGCGCGACGGATGCCAGTCCGAGGATGTATCGCTCAATACCGAAGACAAGGTAACGATCGCACAGCATCTGGACGGACTTGGAATCGATTACATAGAGGGCGGGTGGCCCGGCTCCAACGAGCGCGACGCCGCATTCTTCAAGGCGATCAAGAAGGCACGCATCCGCCATGCGAAGATCGCCGCCTTCGGGTCGACGCGCCGGGCCGGCGTCCGCGCGGCCGCCGATCGCAACCTGCAACTGCTGCTGCGTGCCGAAACGCCGGTTGCAACGGTCGTCGGCAAAACCTGGGATCTGCACGTGCGCGAGGCGCTGCGAATCCCAAACAGCGAAAATCTGGAAATTCTGCACGACACAATCGCATTTCTGAAAAAGCATTTCGACGAAGTGATTTTCGACGCCGAGCATTTTTTCGATGGCTATCGCGCGAATCCCGAGTATGCGCTTGCCTGCCTGAAGGCTACC
>DATKOZ010000057.1:0-42858 GCA_035524375.1 Binataceae bacterium (SeqCode)
GCGGGCGAGATAATTCTCTTCATAGACGAGTTGCATACCGTCGTCGGTGCGGGCGCCGCCGAAGGCGCGATGGATGCCTCCAACCTGCTTAAGCCGATGCTTGCGCGCGGCGAGTTGCATTGCATCGGTGCGACTACACTCGACGAATATCGCAAACATATCGAGAAGGATGCCGCGCTGGAGCGGCGCTTCCAACCGGTGATGGTCGAAGAGCCAAGCGTTGAGGATACGATCTCAATCCTCCGCGGGTTGAAGGAGCGCTATGAGGTCCATCACGGCATTCGCATCAAGGATGCCGCCCTGGTGACCGCCGCGGTCCTGTCCAAGCGGTACATTACCGACCGCTTCCTGCCTGACAAGGCGATCGACCTCGTAGATGAAGCGGCGGCCAAGCTGCGCACCGAGAAGGAATCGATGCCGGCGGAGATCGACGAAGTCAACCGGCGCGTAATGCAACTGGAGATCGAGCGCGAGGCATTGAAGCGGGAGACCGACAAGGCCTCACGCGAGCGGCTGAAAAAGCTCGAAAAGGAACTGGCCGAAGCGCAGGAGAAGCGCTCTGGCTTGCAGGCGCAATGGCAGTCCGAGAAGGGCGGCTTGGAGGAGCTTGCGAAAATCAAGGCGGAGATCGAGCAGACTCGCCTCGCGATTGAAAAGGCGAAGCGTGAATACGATCTCAACAAGGTCGCGGAGCTGCAATACGGAAAGCTCGCCTCGCTCGAAAAGGAATTGGCCGCGAAGGAAGAGAAACTGATCGAGAAACACAGCGGCGGTTCCGGCGAGCGGCTGATCAAGGAAGAGGTTGACGAGGACGACATCGCAGAGGTCGTCGCGCGATGGACCGGCATCCCCGTATCGCGCCTGCTTGAAGGCGAAGTGCAAAAGCTCGCGCATCTGGAGGAGCATCTTCATAAGCGCGTAATCGGCCAGGATGAGGCGGTCTCAGCCGTTTCCGACGCGGTAATTCGCGCGCGCGCGGGATTGAAGGACCCCAACCGGCCGATCGGTTCGTTCATCTTTCTGGGGCCGACCGGGGTTGGCAAAACCGAATTGGCGCGGGCGCTGGCGGAGTTCCTGTTTGACGACGAAGCCGCGATGATCCGAATCGATATGTCGGAGTATATGGAGAAGCATTCGGTATCGCGGCTGGTCGGCGCGCCGCCGGGGTATGTTGGCTTTGAGGAGGGAGGCCAGCTTACCGAAGCGGTTCGGCGGCGGCCCTATTCGGTGATCCTCTTCGACGAAATCGAAAAGGCGCACGCCGACGTCTTTAATGTCCTGCTTCAGTTACTCGACGATGGGCGTCTGACGGACGGCCACGGCCGCACGGTGGATTTTCGCAATACGGTCGTGATCATGACCTCGAATATCGCCAGCGCTCTCATACTTGGGTTCAAGGGCGAAGACTACGAGAAGATGAAATCGCAGTGCCTCGACGTGCTGCGCCAGAGCTTCCGGCCTGAGTTCCTGAATCGCGTCGATGAGATCGTCGTATTTCATCCGCTCTCGCGCGCAGAGTTGCGCAATATCGTCGATATCCAACTGAGCCGGCTGCGCAAGCGGCTCGAGGAACGCAAGATATCCTTGGAGTTGACCGACGCGGCCCGCGACTACCTGGCCGAGCACGGCTACGAGCCGTCGTTCGGGGCGCGCCCGCTCAAGCGGATAATTCAGCGCGAGCTGGAAACCGCGTTGGGCCGCAAGATTCTCTCAGGCGAAATTCGCGACAGCTCAAAGGTCCGCGTCGACGTGGGCGCCAAGGGGCTGGAATTCACGAGCCGGGCGCTCGCCAGCGCCGCCTGATCGATGTAGATTTACATCGATGATTCGTTCGACATTCCTGGTCCGCATCGCGGTACTGGCGGTCGTAATCTCCTCCGCATTCGTTCGTCCATCGTATGCAGAGGAAGGCGCCGTTGTTATCAAAATAAGTGATACCGAGCCGTACTTTTCGCCTGCGAAAGCGACGGTCAGAGTTGGCGAACCGGTCCAGTGGGTGAACGAAAGCCAGTCGGTCTATTCCGTTACCAACGACGCATCGCTGGTTCAGGAGCGCAAGAGCGCTTCGAAAACGAAGTCATCGGCCAGAGTGTTCGATTCCGGGTTTCTTCCGCCGGGCGCCAGCTACACATTTAAATTTACGGCTCCGGGCACCTACCGATACTATGGTGTGCCGTTTGAGAAACCGGGAATGGTCGGCGTAATTACTGTCAGGCGATAGGGACTCGTTGCTGTGTTTCAAACTGGCAAGATCGCTCCGCATGTGCACCTCGCTAGTTCGGCCAGCGCAATTTTGACGGTTGTCTTGATCGCGATGTCACCCGCGCCGGCGAATTGCTTTCCATGGAGCATCGATATGTATCGTGGCCTCGAGGTCCAGCCGTTTGCAGAGGCACCAAGAGTTAGCCCCGCCGATACGATGCCGGTGCATGGCGGGGAGCCGCCGATGACGGCAGACGACGCTGCGAACCTGCACAATCCGCTCGCGCCGACCCAAGAGAATCTTGCCGCGGGTAAGAACCAGTTCAATACCTTCTGCGCGCCCTGCCACGGGGAAACCGGCCGTGGTGATGGGCCCGCGGCTCACATCCTGCGCGTTGCGCCTTCCAATTTGATTGACGGCACGGCCAAAGGCCGCTCCGAAGGATACATCTACGGCGTGATTCGTGACGGTGTGCGAGCAATGCCGTCATATGCGGGTGAGCTGCCCGCCGACCAGCGCTGGCAAGCCGTCATGTACCTGAAGTCACTGCAGCAGCCCGACACGGCGAAGCCCGGCGTCGCGGCAAAATAGAAACGAGCCCGGTACCACAATAATTGTAACCAACGCCATCGGACGGCGTATATCTCTAGATGGCGATTTCCTATTGGCCGCGATGGACAGGCCTTTAAGTTCCGGACTCAAATCGATTTAATTGGACGCTGATGCGGATGATGATATCCATGGCCGCGCCTGTGGTCGCATTTGTCGCGTTGGTTTGTGGCATCGCGCAGGCTGAGCAATTGCTGACCGAGCCACGGGTGGCGGATATGGCGATCGCCGCCAATCCGCAGATCAAGGCCGCGCGCGCGAGATGGGAGTCCGCGATGCATCAGATCGCCCAAACGGTGGCGCCCAACGATCCGATCTTTAGCTATACCAGCGGCGACAGCAATCATCCTTGGTTGAACAATAATTCGTACCATACACTGCAAGTGACTGAAGCGTTCCAATTTCCAGGCAAAGCATTTCACCAGCGCGATCAGGCAATCCGCAACGCGGAAATCGCACGGCTCGCGCTGGAAGCGGCGATCCGTGACCTTCGCGCCGCGGCCGGCGCCGGTTATTATCAGTTGCTGCTCGATAGCGCGCTGGGTTTGGTGAACGACGAGAACGCCGCGAACCTCGAGCGTGTCGAGAAGGTTGCCGAGATTGGCTACGCTGGCGGCCGGGTGACACAGACCGACGTGATCGGCGCGCAGTTCGATCTGTCCGCGGCGCGCCAGTTGCGGATTCAGTATCGGACTGCGGTGGCGAACGATGAAACCGCGCTAAATCAGTTGCTGTATCGGCGGCCTGGCGAGCCGCTTGCGGTGGATCGGACGCTTAAGATCGATCACTTTTCCGTTCCGGTGGACATGCTGATTGATCGTGCAAATTCAGTGCGGCAGGAGATTTTACAGGCGGCATTGGCGGAACAAAACTCTGACACGGCCCTTTATCTGGCCAAAATGGAATATCTGCCGGATTTCACCGCCGGCTACATTTTCGACCATTACCTAATGAACAGCGCCGCGCCGGCTCCGAATCGGACCGAAGCGCAAGGTCTGATGATCGGCTTCAACGTACCGGTATTCTTCTGGATGAAGCAGAACGAAGATGTCGTCAAGGCGAAGTCCGATCTTGAGGCGGCGCGCAACGATCTGGCCTCGGTCACGAGCCAAACCGCGGCGTCGGTCACGACGCTGTTTCGTTCCGCGCAGCTGGCTTACGAGTCGGCGCTCCTCTATCGCGATTCACTGATTCCACTGGCGCGGCAGGACTTCGAGGTGGCGCTCGTCGCCTACCAATCGGGCAAGATCGATTTCACCGCGCTGTCCGCCGCGCTCCAACGCGACTACAACGCGCGGATCAGCTATCTTCAGTTTGCCAACCAGTTTCTCGCGGGAAAGGTGGCGCTGGAGCAGGCGATCGGAGCGCCGCTGCCGCAATGAGTCGGTGCTTACATAATTCCGCTGTGATGGTGGTTTTGATCGCCGCGATTTTCTTCGGCGGATGCCGCAGCGAGCCCGCCAGCGATGCCGCCGCACCCGAGCCGACTCCATGGGTTCCAATTCTGGTCAAGCAAGGTGGTCTTGAGCTGCTGGAGATGAAGCCCGACGCGGTTCTGGGAGCAAAAATCGTTTCGGTTGAAAATGCTGAATTGCCGGGCGTGCTCGAGACTAGCGGCCAAATCACTTTCGACGATCGGCGCGTTTCTACGATTGTCTCGCGCGTGCAGGGCAGAATCGAGCAGACGCGATTGTCATTGTGGGACAACGTGAAACGCGGGGAGAAGATCGCCGCATTGTACAGCCCGGATTTCATGACTGCGGAGGCTGAATTCATCCAAGCCCGCGACGCCGCAAAGCGGGGCCAAAATGGCGGCCTGAGTGGGGCGAATGACATTTCAGCATCGCTGTTGGCCGCAGCCAGAAGAAAGCTTGAGCTCTTGGGCATGGAGGATGCGGATATTCGCGCCATTAGCGCGCCCAATCCGACGGTCTGGATGCGGGCGCCGATCAGCGGGCTTGTGGTGGACAACAAGGCGGTGCGGGGGGCGGCCGTAAACCCGGGCGATGTGTTGTACTCGCTGGGGACCCTGGACGATGTCTGGATCACAGCCGATATTTATGAGGACGACATTTCGCGGGTGAGCGTAGGGCAGGAGTTGGAGGCAGTGACGGCCGCGTTTCCCGATCGAATTTTCAAGGGGATGGTCGCACGAATCAGCCCGGGTATCGATCCGACTACTCACACGGCGCAAATCCGGTGCGAGGTTAAGAACCCGGACGGATCGCTAAAGCCGCAAATGCTCGCGCGGGTCAAAATAGTAATCCATCCGGGCGAGGCTACCGTGGTACCTCAGGATGCATTGGTGTTCGATGTTGACAGCTATTTTGCATTTGTCGAAGTTAGCCCCAACGTCTTTGAACATCGCAAGGTATCGGTTGCACCTTGGGAGCACGCTGGCTACGTGCGTGTAGGCTCCGGGCTGAGAGCCGGAGATCGGGTCATTACCGGCGAGACCCTCCAAGTTAACGCCCTCTGGCACATGGCGCACGGCGAAAGCTCGGGCGACATCCAATAGCGCGAGCAGATTGGGCCCACGCTGGCATGGCGGGAATTGTGGATAGCCGATGATTCGTTCCCTGATGGCACTGGCGCTTCGCGAGCGCATCGTCGTAATCGGCATCGCGATGATCCTCGCGCTGGCCGGCGCGTACTCATTCTGGCAGTTGGATATAGAAGCCTATCCCGATCCCGTTCAACCGATGACCGAAGTGCTGACGCTGCCCAACGGCCTCAGCGCGGAGGAAGTGGAGAAGCTGGTTACTGTTCCGATCGAATACGGACTGGGCGGGACACTCCATCTCCAATCGATGGAATCGATCTCCCTTTACGGGCTGTCGGACATCCGCCTGTATTTCGATTGGGACAGCGATTACGAGCAGGACCGCATTCAAACCATCAATCAGCTTGCGTTCGTTACGCTACCGCAGGGCATTCAAGCCGGCCTCTCGCCCGAAAATCCGATCGGCGAGATTTACCGCTACTTGGTCGAAAGTCCGAATCACGATCTGATGACGGAAAAGACGGTCGAAGACTGGATTGCCGAAAAGCAGTTGAAGACCGTACCGGGAGTGATTGAGGTTACGGGATTTGGCGGCCTGACCAAGGAATATCACGTCGATATCGATCCGCAGAAGTTGAACTACTATGGGATTCCGCTTTCGCAGACGATTGCCGCAATCCAGAATTCCAACACCAATTCGGGCGGAAATTACCTGGCGATGGGCGAGCAGGCGTTCGATGTGCGCAGCGTTGGCCTGATTCATTCGTTGGATGACATCAACAACATTGTGCTGGCGACGAACAAGTCAACGCCGATCAAAGTATCGAACGTAGCGGATGTGTCGGTCGGGTGGGCGCCGCGCTTGGGAATTGTTGGGGTGAATAATCAGGACGAAGTGGTGGAGGGCATCGTCCTGATGCGCAAGGGCGGCAATACGCTCCAGACCCTCAAAGGGGTGGAAGCGAAAGTTTACGAGCTCAACACGAAGGGAATTTTACCCACAGGCTACCAGATAGTTCCCTACTACGACCGGACCGATCTGGTTCATACGACCCTGCGAACGGTCATGGAGAATGTCACGCTTGGGATCGCGCTGGTTTTCATGGTGCTCGTCTTCTTTTTGGGCAATCTGCGCGCGGCGATAATCGCCGCGATCAACATCCCGTTGGCGCTGTGTGGCGCTTTCATACTGATGCACCTGACCAATACGCCGGCCAATCTGATTTCGCTGGGCGCAATCGACTTCGGCATCATTATCGATACCACCGTCATCGTGATCGAGAACATCGAGCGCCATCTGGCCGCGTCTGAACTTTCGCACGAAAGCTTTCGGACGCGAATCCTGCGTGCAGCGCAGGAAGTCGGCGAGCCGATGCTGTTTTCGACGGTCGTTTTCGTGATCGCGTTCCTGCCGCTGTTCACGATGCGCGGTGTGGAGGGTGCGATCTTTTCGCCGATGTCTCACACCTACGCCTTTGCGCTCGGTACCGCGATTCTCCTGGCGGTAACGCTTTCACCGGTCTTGAGTACCTACTTCTTTGGGCGTGGCCTGAAAGCTAGGCGCAACCCCATTTGGGCGCTCATCGCGCGCTTTTATCATCGGTTGTTCGTCCTGGTGCTGGCATGGCCACGGGTCACGCTTACGGCGATTGTGGCTTTGGTGGTGCTGGTGCTTTCGATGTTCCCCAAGCTGGGGGGGGAATTCCTGCCGCATCTCGAAGAGGGAAACATCTGGGCGCATGCGATCATGCCGACCACGGTATCGCTCGATCATGGCGCCAAATTGGTGCGCGAGATGCGGAGCGTATTCCTGTCGTACCCGGAGGTCAAAAACGTCTTGTCGCAACTCGGCCGCCCCGATGACGGGACCGAGACGACATCATTCTTCAGCTGCGAGTTTTCGGTCGATTTAAAACCCGATTATCAGTGGCCGGAAGGAGTGACCAAGGAGAAATTGGTCGACGAAATCGATTCGAAACTGCGCCGCCGCTTTCCGGGGGTCGATTTTTCCTATTCTCAGAACGTGGAGGACAACATCGATGAGGCGCTTTCGAGCGTCAAGTCGGGAGAAAACGCAGTCAAAATCGTCGGTTACAATCTCGCGATTGACGAATCGATCGCAAATCGCGTTGCGGGCGTGCTCAAAAGCATCGCCGGAATTACCGACGTGTTCGTCTTCCGCTCGCTCGGCCAGCCGAACATCGTCATAGAGCCGAAGCGGGCGGAAGCGGCGCGGTACGGACTCAACTCGGGTGACGTTGCCGCGATCGTGCAGGCTGCGATCGGCGGCCAGGCGGTTACCCAGGTTCTTGAGGGGGACGAACGTTTCGGCCTGGTGGTGCGATGGAAGCCCGAATATCGCAAGGATCTCGAGGCGATGCGCAATATCCGCGTAAACGTGCCGACCGGTGGAAACGTTCCGCTCGGCCAAATCGCGGATGTAAAAACCTCCGAAGGGGCTTCGTTCATTTACCGCGGTGGCCTTCGGCGCTACGTGCCGGTCCGGTTTTCTGTGGTAGGACGCGATCTGCAGAGTGCGGTCGCGGAAGCCAAGCGAAAAGTTAGCGCGGCAATTCCAGATTCCTCCGCCAACGGCGTCGAAATGGAATGGACCGGCGAATACGGCGAACTTCAAGCGGCCAATCGCCGGCTGATGGTGGTGGTTCCCTTCGCACTGCTGCTGATTGCCGGCGTGCTTTACGGCGCAACCACTTCACTTATCGACACGTTCATTATCATGGCGCAGATCCCAATCGCCTGCCTGGGCGGAATATTGGCGCTGATTATCACCGGCATTCCATTCAGCATCTCGGCGGCGGTCGGCTTCATTTCAATTTTCGGCATCGCCACGATGGACGGAACGCTGCTGAGCTTCTACATCCGCCAGTTGTGGCAGGAAGGCCACTCGTTCGTGGATGCGATCGTAATGGGATCGGATCGGCGCTTGCGTGCCACAATGATGACCGATCTTGTGGACGCGTTTGGTCTGCTGCCGATGGCGTTATCAACACGAATTGGCGCGCAGACTCAGCGGCCGCTTGCGATTGTGGTTATTGGCGGGGCGCTGGCCATCATGGTCCTGACCCGCATTCTGCAGCCAGTGCTGATCTATCTATGCCATCGCAAGCTCAGAAATGAGGGCGCCGCGAGCCGGCCGCCGGAGCCAGCTGCAACCGGTCCGACGAACTGGTGATTCGCGAAACCTAGGAATCCTTGAGTTCGCGCATCACTCCGCCGCGCATGACTTCGAATCGGCGTCCAGCCCACGTCACCTGATTGCTCATCAGGCTGGCGAACCAGATCCCGGTCATTGCCAGGTCTTTGATCGGCACCAGCCAGACATCGCTTATCAGCTCGGGCAGCTTGAGCACTCGCGATATGATCGCCGCGGACATCGAAAGCCGCGCCGCGATCACCACTGCAACTACCGCCATTGCTGCCGTACTGCCGCGGGTCGCGGCAACCAGCAACAGCGCCCAGAACAGGCCATGCGTGAATATCGTCGCGACGCTTTCCGGGCGCACCGTTCGGTAGGTGCGAGCCCATCGCAGTTGGTGATCCCAAAAGTCCGAGAAATGTTGCTCTTCGCAGGACAATGTAACGATTTCGCTGGAAAGTTTGATCCCATCGCCGCGTTCTGAGACGAGTTTGCCCAGATAATAGTCGTCCGCGAGCACATCTTTGATGGCGCGGAATCCCCCGATCGCATCGAGCGCGGTACGCTTGATTGCGATGGTTGCGCCTAGTGCGTAATGCATCGGCTCGATGGCGGCGGCAAGAAATACTTGCGGCGCGAAATCAGTATTGACGTAAAGGGCTTCCAGCCGCGAGGCAAGCGTGCTGAGTGGCCGCGCTCGGTATGCGCACGTGACGATTCCAACATCGTCATCGGCCACGAGTTCACCTATCACGCGACGAAGATAGTCATGCTCCACCGATACATCGGCGTCGCTCAGGACGAAGATGTCGGCCTTATCAGCGCGCGCCTGCATGTCGATCAGCTTGGCGACCTTGCGATTGGCGCAGCCGGGATGCTCGCCGACCATCATCGTCATGTTCGCGAACTGATAGCGCGGGCGAAGAGCGGCGGGAACCTCCGCAGCGGGGTCGTCGTAGCCGGAAACTCCGAAATAGTACTCAGCACGTGGGTATGGAGCTTCCAGGATGCTGACGAGATTTGCGGCCAACCGCTCGTGAACGCCATGCAACGGTTTGAGCACCGCAACCTTCGGCGCGACTTTGGGAAGCGGCGGCGCGGGTTCCGCCGCGCGCCGAGCGAACTGAAGCGCCGCCACGGTCGCCGCCGCGTAATAGCCGAGCGAAACGGCGACGCCAACGCTCGAAAGTACGATCAACGCGGTCATCGATGGGCGCCTCTGCGCCGGATAAACGAAGTGGACGCTTTCGTCAGGCCGCCGCCTTCTGACTCATTTGGTTTCGGCGCGCGCGCATCGTCGACAGGAACTGCATCCCTTCCTTCAGCAGGCGCTTGCACTCTTCCGGCGACGACACCATCTTCTTGACCGACTTAAAGATGTAGCGCGGGCGGAAGTAGAAGTTCTTGTAAAAGCGCTCGACCGAGCCGTAAATTTCGTCGTTGGTGAGGCCCGGATAGGTGATTGTGCACTTCTGGTAGCCGTCTCCGTCGAGTAGCGGATCGACCGCGAGATAGCCGTTCTTCGTGACGTACTCGAACAGCTCGGTTCCGGGGTAGGGCGACGCGAGCGAAACTTGGATTGTCTCGCAGTCCATCTCGCGCGCGAATTTCATCGATTCCTCGATCGTGTCCTTGGTTTCGCCTGGCAGCCCCAGGATGAAGGTGCCGTGAATCAGGATACCCAATTCATGGCAATCCTTGGTGAAGCGGCGCGCGCGATCGATCCGAACGCCCTTCTTGATGTTCTTTAGAATTTCGGCGTTGCCCGATTCATAGCCGATCACGAACAGGCGCAGGCCGCCCTCCTTCATGATCTTGAGAGTTTCGTAATCAACGTTGGCGCGCGAGTTCGTTGACCAGGTGATTCCGAGCGGCTTGAGCAATTGCGCGATTTTGCGCGCCCGCATCGGATCGGCGGTGAAGGTGTCGTCGTCGAAGAACAACTCCTTCATTTTGGGGAACTTGGCCTTCATCGCGGCGACTTCTTCGTACACGTTCTCAGGCCTGCGCACGCGATACTGATGCCCCTGCGTGACCTGCGGCCACAGGCAGAAGGTGCATCGTGCAGGGCATCCGCGTCCCGTGTACATCGAGACGTACGGGTACTGGCAGTAGGGGCTGTTGTATTTCAGGTAGTCGAGGTTTTTTTCATAGACCTCGGTCACAAACGGCAGCTTGTCGAGCTCTTCATCGGTGAGGGCCGCCCGGTCGGGATTGTGATGGAGCGCACCGTTCATCCGGTAACTGATTCCGCCAATCTTGCTCCAATCATGGCCCTGCGCCACTTCAAGCATCGGATGGTCGAATTCCTTGCGTCCTGCAATATCGACTGCGGTCGATAGCTTCAGCACCTCTTCTGGCCGGGCGGTAGGATGCCCTCCCACCATCGCGATTATAGCCTTGGGATTTGCCGCCTTGATCGCCTCTGCCGTGCGCAGATCCATCCGCAGCGACGGCGTGGAGGTGTGAATCACCACGAAATCGTAATTTTTCGCTTCATTGATCGTCATGTCGACGGTGTAATCATGCGGGGGGGCGTCCAGCAGGCGCGCCCCGGGAATCATCCCGGCGGGGTAAGCGAGCCAGGTGGGATACCAGAAGGACCATACTTCTCGCGTCGCTTGATACCGTGATCCGGCGCCACCGTCGAAGTCGTCGTAAGACGGTGGATTCAGGAAAAGGGTCTTCATTACGTCCATATTTTCCCCTTAAGGTGCGGGCCTGTCCGCTTGGTTAGTCGCCCGAAACTATACCGGCGAAAGCGGCAAGAGGCAAGGATGGCCGGGAAAATCGAGTCAGCCGCGGCTATTTCACGTTTGACAGGAAAAATCCCTTTTGATTGATGGCGGTAAGAATTTCTTCACTGTTGGCGCCGACGAGTCCATCCTGCCCCGGGCTTACCTCGAGCCATCCAAGTGCATGCCAAGGAGCCAGTTCTTGCGGTAGGTTTTTGGCGGTCTGATCCTGGGTGACGCCCCAGATTTCATCATTTTTCCCGGACATGAACTTGAAGACTTTCATGACAAGCCTCCGCTCTCATCTCTACCGTTCTACCGTTCAGGAATTCCAAAATGAAGTCGCAGCGAGGTCCCTTCCTTCGGCTTCGCTCAGGACAGGCTCCGAGCCTCGGGACGCCGGCTGATCGGCCATTCGCTACGCCTCGACCAAGACGTCGTTGCCTTCGACTTTGACCGGGTAACAGCCGAGTTTGATGTTTGGTTCGTCCAGGTTCGCGCCGGTCACGATGTCATATTCCCATCCATGCCACGGGCATACGACAACCGTACCTTGCAGCTCGCCTTCGCCCAGCGGGCCGCCGCGATGCTTGCAGGTGTTGTCGATCGCATAGAATTTACCACCGGCATTGAACACTGCGATTTTCTTTCCCCCGGCCTCGACAGTTTTGCCGCTGCCGTCGGGGATATCGGTTACGGTTGCGACTTTGGTGAAGCTTGCCACTTGGTGGTTACCTCCCTTGTTTCACCGCAATCTTATGGAGCATCGGCCCGCACGTGCAACCGAAGCTCAGGTTGTGTATTCCGCATTGATACGGACGTACTCGTAGCTGAGATCGCAGGTCAGGATCGAAGACGATGCCTTCCCGACGCCCAAATCCAATCGCACGGTAAATTCGCGCTCGCGCATGCGCGACGCCGCTTCGGGAAGTGCATCCGCGATCAATGCGCCGCGTCCGGCGACCTTTACTCCGCCAATCCATAACGTCAGGCGCTCGGGTACCACGTGTGCGCCGGACGCCCCTGCCGCCATCAGGATTCTACCGACATTGGGGTCATGACCAAAAAACGCCGTCTTGACCAGCGGGGAATTCGCGACTTGGCGCGCAACCCGCTCGGCGTCGATGGCGGTGCGGGCGCCGCGAACGTCTATCGTAACCAGCTTGGTCGCACCTTCACCGTCGGCAACCAGTTCTCGTGCCAGCGTGGCGGCAATTTCCTCAGCCGCATGATCGAACGCCGTCTGCTCGCGCGCGCTCAACGAGCGGTTTTTGGCGGCGCCGCCGGCCATGAATATCACCGTATCGTTGGTGGACATATCGCCGTCCACCGTGATCGCATTGAACGTGCGTGGCAGCGCGGCCTTGAGCGATCGGCGCAGGGTGGCCGGCGCGATTGCCGCGTCGGTGATGAGGAACGCGAACATCGTCGCCATCTTGGGCGAGATCATGCCGACGCCCTTGGCCGCACCGGCGATCGTGATCTTCGCACCGCCGGCACTCAGCGTTGTGTGAGCAACCTTTGGTCGCGTATCGGTGGTCATGATTGCCCGCGCAAAATCGCCCATACGGTCTTCACGCAACTCTCGCACGGCCGCTTCCGCACCGGCCTGGAATTTTTCAAGACTGTAGAGATGGCCGATAACGCCGGTGGAGCAGGGCGCCACGAGCGCTGACTCGCAACCGATTAGCTTTGCCAGGTGCGCGCAGGATTCGCGCGCGAGTTTCATCCCTGCCGCGCCGGTGAAGCTGTTTGCGCATCCGGAATTCGCCGCGATGACTTGCAGTCGTCCCGTTTTTATTCGCTCGGCGGAAATCAGCACCGGGGCTGCTTTGACGCTATTGGCAGTGAACGCCGCCGCGGCAGTCGCCGGCCGATCCGCAACAATCAATCCCAAATCCGGCGCTCCGAGCGTGGTCTTGAATCCCGCACTAACTCCGGCAAACCGGAAGCCGGGCACAGCGGTGGGTGCGAGCTCAACGTTCATCGGTGTCATTTACCGTGGCATCGCTTGTATTTCTTGCCCGAGCCGCACGGGCACGGATCGTTACGGCCGACGCGATCCGCTTCGCGCTTGGCGGGCGGCTGCGCCGCCGCCTCGGTCTGATCGCCGTGGCTCATGACAACCTTCTGCTGCTTGGGCTGCTGTTGAATCTGCTCGACGTCCTGCTGGCGCTGCACTTGAACGGAAAATACCTTCTCGACGACGTCCTCCTGCATCGTGGCCATCATCGTTTCGAACATCGTGAACCCTTCCTTCTGGTATTCGACCAGCGGATTCTGCTGCGCGTAGCCGCGCAATCCGATGCCTTCCTTGAGATGGTCCATCGCTAGCAGATGGTCCTTCCATAGCGCATCCAGCGTTTGCAGCGTCACGATCTTCTCGATTTGGCGCATTACGGTGGGGTTAAATTCGGCCTCACGCTCGTCGTACAGCCGATGCACCCGCTCGATGCCCAACTCGATCAGGTCATTGGGACTTTGAATTGCGCGTCCGTCGATCTGACTCTCCGCGCTAAAACCGGGCCGGAACTTGAACTGGCCAAAAAAGGCGTCATCGATCTGTTTCCAGTCCCACTCGGCCGGTTCCGACTCCGCGCTGGCATGGGCCTCCGCGATTTCTTCGATCAGGCCGTCGCACATGGCTAGGATCTCATCTTTCAGCGCCGCACCGCCAAGAACCTCGCGCCGGCGATGGTACACAACCTCGCGCTGTTTGTTCATCACGTCGTCGTATTCAAGCAGATGCTTGCGGATGTCGAAGTTGTGAGATTCAACCTTTTTCTGCGCGTTTTCGATCGCCTTGGAAATCCAGCGATGCTCGATCGGTTCGTTATCCTCCATCCCGATCCAGTTCATCGTGTTCTTCAGGCGATCGGCGCCGAAGATGCGGAGCAGATCGTCCTCCAGCGACATGAAAAAGCGCGATGAACCGGGGTCGCCCTGGCGTCCCGACCGGCCGCGCAACTGATTGTCGATCCGGCGCGATTCATGGCGCTCAGTGCCCAGAATGTGCAGTCCGCCGGCTTCGAGCACCCTCTCGCGCTCGGCTTGGCATTGCGCCCGGTATTTTTCGAGCGCCGCCTTGAAGTTGGGATCGTTGGGATCGCGCGTCCCGGCCTCCGCCGCCGCCATGAACTCGGCATTACCGCCCAGCACGATGTCGGTGCCGCGGCCCGCCATGTTGGTGGAAATCGTTACGGATTCAAAGCGGCCGGCCTGCGCCACGATTTCCGCTTCGCGTTCGTGGTTCTTGGCGTTGAGCACGTGATGCTTGATGCCGGTCTTCTTGAGCTTTTCGGAAACCCGCTCGGACTTCTCGATCGACACGGTACCGACGAGCACCGGTTGTCCGCGTTCGTGGCAATCCTGAATGTCCTGAATCACGGCGTCGAATTTCTCGCCCTCGGTCTTGTAAACGACGTCGTGATGGTCGATGCGGATCATCTCCTTGTTGGTCGGGATGACCATCACGTCGAGCTTGTAGATCTCCTTGAATTCAACCGATTCCGTATCGGCGGTGCCGGTCATGCCGGCCAGCTTCTTGTACATGCGGAAGTAGTTCTGGAATGTGATCGTGGCAAGCGTCTGGTTTTCGGATTCGATCTTGACGTTTTCTTTGGCTTCGACCGCCTGATGCAGCCCGTCGCTCCATCGCCGCCCGGGCATCAGGCGTCCGGTAAATTCATCGACGATGATCACCTCGCCGTCCTTGACGACGTAATCGACGTCGCGTTTGAAGAGCGTATGTGCCCGCAGCCCCTGATTAGTGTGGTGCAGCATCAGGATATTGCGCGGGTCGTAAAGATTTTCGACGCCCAACAACTGCTCGACGCGTGCGACGCCGTCTTCCGTCAGAGTGACCGTGCGCATCTTTTCGTCGATGGTATAATGTTCCTCGGCTTTGAGCCGCGGAATCACGCGATCGACGACGTAGTAAGTGTCGGTCGATTCCTCGGACGCGCCCGAAATAATCAGCGGCGTGCGCGCTTCGTCGATCAGGATCGAGTCGACCTCGTCCACGATCGCGAAGTTGTGCTCGCGCTGGACGTAATCTTCGAGATTGAACTTCATGTTGTCGCGCAGGTAGTCGAACCCGAACTCGTTGTTCTGCCCGTAGGTGATGTCGGCGCCATACGCGGCTTGGCGCTCCTGGTCGGTCAGCCCGTGGACGATTACGCCCACTGTCAATCCCAGGAATGTGTAGACCCGGCCCATCCATTCGGAGTCGCGCCGCGCCAGGTAGTCGTTGACGGTTACGACATGAACGCCGCGGCCGGTCAGTGCGTTGAGCACCGCGGGTAGCGTCGCGACGAGGGTTTTTCCCTCGCCGGTTTTCATTTCGGCGATTTTCCCGTGATGCAGGACCATCCCGCCGATCAATTGGACGTCGAAATGACGCTGGCCAAGCGTGCGCCGCGCCGCCTCGCGCACCACGGCGAACACGCTCGGCAGGATGTCCTGCAGGGCGCCCTCGCGCTCTTCGCGATCCTCGATCGCGCTGATGCGCGCCTTCCATTCCGCTATTTGCTGGCGCAACTCGGCGTCGCTCTTTGCGGAGAATTCGGGTTCGAGCCGGTTGATCTCGCCAACGTCGGGCTTTAGCCGTTTAAGTTCGCGGTCGTTCTTCGAGCCGAAGATTTTCGTCAGGTTCAAGTAATACCTTGCCGGTCCAATCGGACTTAAAATTGACGCCTATATTATCCTGATTTTGACCGGGTGCGAGAGCCTTGCCCGCACCCGCCATCTGTCCTGTTCCCTCTCCCGGTGGGAGTGGGAACACAATACGCGGCTCGCCAGTTGTGCAAATGTCTCCACGGGGCGATTATAATCTGCCACCATGAAGGCTTCGCTGACGGAAGGCGAGTGCGCCACAGGTCGAGCAAGCGCGCCGCGTCGGATAGCTGCGATAGCGTGCCTTCTCGCCGTTGCGCTCCTTGCGTACCCCTCGCTCGCGTTTGCGGACATCATTTGGCCCGCACTGGTTCTCGAAATTAGGATGTGGTCTGTCTGGCCAATAGCGATCGGTCTGGCAATCGAATTTTTCTTTTACTGGAAAATATATGAGATTACGCCCGGCAAGGCGTTAATTGCTGATATCGTTGCGAATGCTATCTCGGCAGGGCTCGGTATCGTTCTGATTCCGCTCGCAGGCATATTGTGGGAATTTTCCGTCGGGAGGATTGTTGCGTCAGCGATACACTGGGGAACATTTAACCCCGTCACTTGGGTAGCAACCGTGCTGCTTTCGGCCACGATTAACGCGGCGGTCGAAGGATACAGCCTGAAGCTTATCTTCAAGTACCCGTTTAACCGGAGAATTTTTGGTTGGCTTAGCGTTGCGAACTTCTTTAGCGTGGCAGTTGCTTTCGCCAGCCTATGGGTGAATCCGTACCAGCCTTGATCCGACTCGGGCCCGAGGCTCCATTCTACGCATAAATTCGATGGCCGATTCCGTAAAATTGATTCTTGCTTCGCGCTCGCCGCGCCGACGCCAACTGCTCGCTGCCGCAGGGGTCGCCTTTGATGCGGTCGAAAGCGGCATCCCAGAAGGCCATACCGGGACGGAGAAACCGCGAAAATACGCCGTGAGGATGGCTCGGGAGAAAGCGCTGGCGGTTTCAAGGCACTATCCCGATGCGCTGGTCGTCGGCGCCGACACGATCGTTGTTTGCGGCGGCCAAGTGCTTGAGAAGCCGGAATCGCCAGCCGAGGCACGCGGAATGCTGATGCTCCTGTCGGGGTTAACGCATGAAGTCGTGACCGCATTTGCAATCGCGCGGGGCGGCATGATTCTCGAGAGCGAGCCGGTCGAAAGCCGGGTTTCGTTTCGTGTCCTAAGCAACCAAGAGATCGACGCCTACATCGCGACCGGCGAGCCGTTCGACAAGGCGGGCGCCTACGGCATCCAGGGGCAAGCCGCCGGATTCATCGTGCGGGTCGAGGGACCGCGCGATAACGTGATGGGCTTGCCAACCGAAAAAGTCGTAGCGGCACTTGGACGATATCGCGTCGGCAAAAGTGAGACATCGTAATGCTGGCGGGCGATGAAATTTTGGCGCGGCTCGAATCGGCGCGAACCAAAGCCGCTTCGGCCGCCCGCCGCGCTGGCCGCGACCCAAGCGCTATCCGCATCGTGTTGGCCTCCAAGACGCAGCCGCCGGAAGCGATTCGCGCGGCTTACATCGCCGGAGCGCGTGACTTCGGCGAAAATTACGTGCAGGAGGCGCTCACAAAACGCTCAGCGCTGGCGGACTTGCCGGGTATCCGATGGCACCTTATCGGCCATCTTCAGGCCAACAAGGCAAAGCTTGCCGCGGGCGCATTTGAGTTGATTCATAGTCTCGATTCGGCGCGTCTGGCGATCGCGCTCAATCGAGCGCAATCGAAGCCGCCGGTGCGGGTTCTGGTCGAGGTGAATCTGGGCGGCGAAACCAGCAAGACAGGTATTTCGCCGGCTGACGTTGCGGAGCTTATTGACGCTTCACGCGGCAAAGTCGAAGTCGCAGGCCTTATGACAATCCCGCCTCCCTCAGACGACGCAGTCCGCACACGGGCCTACTTCACGCAGCTCCGCGTGCTGCGGGACCGGCTTGCCGTGGACAGCGGGCTTGCGCTGAGCGAGCTTTCGATGGGAATGTCGGACGATTACGAACTCGCAATCGAGGAGGGTGCGACGATCGTGCGAGTGGGCCGCGCGATCTTCGGCGAACGAATCAGATGAAGAATATAATCTCCGTCCATCGACGGAAGCTTGGATTTATTGGCGGCGGAAATATGGCCGAGGCGCTTGTGCGCGGCCTTATCGAGCATAAGCTTCTGAAACCGGCCGAAATTATCGTCTCCGATGTCGCTCCGGAACGGAGGCGCAAACTCGCTCGCGCGCTTAAGGTCAGTGTCACCGCGAGCAATCTCGACGTGATTCGCTCAGCGCCGGCCGTCGTGCTTGCCGTCAAGCCGCAGCAGATCGACGCGGTGATGGCCGAGCTCGCGGCGGAGCTTGCGCGGCTGGGCGGCTTGGGCCGGTTGTTTATCTCGATCGCGGCAGGTGTGACGCTCGCCAGGCTCGCCGCGGGCCTGGGACCGCGCGCCCGTGTGATCCGAGTGATGCCAAATGCTCCTGCGATGGTCGGGCATGGGATGGCCGCGATGGTTCGTGGGCGCGGCGCCAAACCGGCGGATGAAGCATTCGCGATGAAAATTTTCCGCTCGGTCGGTGACGCAATCGCGCTCAAGGACGAGAGTCTGCTCGATCCCGTGACGGCACTTTCGGGCAGTGGGCCGGCATACGTTTATCTGTTTGCCAAAGCGATGGCGGATGCGGCGGTGGGAGAGGGGATCCCGCGTGAACTGGCACTGCGAATGGCGCTTAAGACGATTCGCGGCGCCGAACATCTGATGCGCGAATCGGAACGTGATGCGGACGAGTTGATTCGTGCGGTTGCATCCCCCGGCGGCACCACCGAGGCGGCGCTGCGCCGGTTCGCCGAGCACGGGTTTTCTGATATTGTTGCCGCCGCAATTCGCGCCGCGGCCGAACGGTCACGCGAACTCGGCCGCGGAAACCATTAACAGGAATGCTATTCTGTGTACGTCAATACCATCCTTTTCGTCGCCAGCGTCCTGAACGGGATGCTTTCGCTCTACTTTTGGGTTGTAATCATCGCGGCCTTGATGACCTGGATTGAGCCAAATCCATATAACCAGATCGTCCAATTCATTTATTCGGTCACCGAGCCGGTTTTCGATTGGGTTCGCAACCATATCCCGGTGGCATTCGGCGGAATCGATTTTTCTCCAATCGTCGTCATTATCGCGATTCAATTCATTCAGCAGGTCGTCATCAGGAGTGCCGTCCAGGCATTGCTTGGCGGGTACGGCGGATACGGGTGACTTCGTCCGGCGATCCGCCGTGGTTCCGAATTAGCGGCAGCGAATTGACGATCGAAATCGCCGCGCGGCCCGGTTCCTCGCGCCGCGGGATCGTACGCGCCGGGCAAGGCGGCTTGACCGTTGCCGTCCATGCGGCGCCCGACAAGGGGAAAGCCAACGACGAGTTGATCGAGACGCTCGCTGAAGCAGTGGAGGTTCCGCGCTCGGCCGTCACGATCGTTCGGGGCGCGTCGTCGCGCAAGAAGACGATTCGAATTACGACGGCTCAGCCCCGCGCAGCTGCGGCGCGCCTGCTGGCGCTTGGCAACATAAATATCGATATTGTCGGCGAAAGACCGGCGAAAACCAGCGGGCCTCGTTGACATGTATGATGGCGGTGGTTACGTAAAGTAGAGGACCTGCTGATTTACCGCTGGCGGGCAGGAAATTCGTTCGATGCCGATTTACGAGTACAAATGCAATAAATGCGGCGTGTTTGAGGTGATGCAGCGCATCACAGAGCCACCGCTTAAGAAATGTCCCACCTGTAAGGGCAAGGCTGAGCGGATTGTGTCGCGCACTTCATTTGTCCTGAAGGGCTCCGGATGGTACGCAACCGATTACGGCAAAAAGGGCGACTCTGAGAGCACCAAACCGGCCGAGACGGCGTCGGATGCCAACGGAAAGACGACCGCACCCGAAAATCCCGTGCCCAAGCCCGTTCCGGAGTCCAAACCAGCCACAAGCAAGCCCAAATCGAGCAAATCTTCCGCGCCGAAGTCGTCGGATTAGCTCCACGCAGCCAGCCATGGCCAAAGCTGCAGGGTAGCCCAGCCTGCGGTTCTTCTGTTTGAATTGGCGCAACGACCGGAGAATCGTAATCGATGCGCGCCTTAGTCTTCGACAGCAAGCTTGAATTCCGCACCGACTATCCAGATCCGGCGCATGCGCCCGGCGAGAGTATCGTGCAGGTCACGCTCGCGGGAATCTGCGGAACCGATTTGGAGATTTCCCGCGGATATATGGCGTTTCGCGGCGTGCCGGGCCATGAGTTCATAGGACGCGTGACGGAGTCCTCAAATCCCGAACTGCGTGGCCGGCGTGTCGTCGGCGAAATCAATGCGGCGTGCGGACGATGCGCGATGTGCGCGGCGGAATTGGGCCGTCATTGCCCGTTGCGAACCGTGCTGGGGATTTTGAATCGTGACGGTGCGTTTGCGGAGCGTCTTCGGCTTCCTGACGAAAATCTGATTCCGGTAGCCGATTCGATTCCTGACGAGGCGGCCGTTTTCACCGAGCCGATAGCGGCCGCGTACGAAATTATCGAGCAAACAAAAATTTCCCGCGGCGAATCGATCGTCGTGATGGGCGATGGGCGGTTGGGCGCGATTGCAGCACTGGTGCTGAAGGGCGAAGGATATAAGCCGCTCGTTGCGGGCCATCATGCGGAGAAGCTCGCGCGAATCGAGGCGCTCGGAATCGCCACCTCAATGGACTCCACCGTAAGTGCGAAATTCGGGTTAGTGATCGACTGCACCGGGAACGCATCCGGGCTTGGCCGTGCACTCGAATTGGTCCGTCCCCGCGGAACGATCGTTCTGAAGAGCACCGCGGCAGCCGCTGCGAATCTGAACCTTGCGCCCGCAGTGATTAACGAAATCACGATCGTGGGTTCGCGATGCGGGCGCTTTCAGCCTGCTGTGGAGGCGCTTGCGGCGGGCAAAATCGATCCGCGCCCGCTCATTTCCGGGACTTATGCGCTGGAAGATGGCTTGGAAGCATTCGCCGCCGCCGCGCGTCCGCCCAACTTCAAGGTTCTTCTTAAACCCGAGTGATGCGCACGTCCGGCAAGCCATCCAAAGGCACTAGCCGTGCCGTGATTATCGGTGTCGATACCGGTGGAACGTTTACCGATCTCGTCGCGATCGTCAGCGGCGAACTGCGCGTGCACAAGGTGCCGTCGACACCTTCCGATCCCGCCGACGCAGTAATCCGGGGAATCACCGAGCTGCTGCATAGCGCGCCGGCGGTTGCGGTCACCTACAGCTCAACAGTTGCCACCAACGCGCTGCTGGAAAAGAAAGGTGGACGCGTAGCGCTTTTCACAAACGCCGGGTTCGAGGATTTGATCGAGATTGGCCGCCAGAACCGCGACGATCTTTACGCGCTTGCCCCTTCGCGGCCGGAGCCGCTGGTCGCACGCGCGATGCGATTCGGTGTGGCCGAGCGGACCTACTTCGACCGTAAGATTGCAAGGCGAATGACTCGCCGTGAGATTGCCCGGATTCATCGCCTTGCCGCGCGCAGCGGCGCGGACAGCATCGCGATCTGCCTGTTGCATTCGTATGCCAATCCCACAAGCGAGAACGCGATCGCGCGTGCTCTTGCGCCAATCGGCCTTCCGATATCGGTGTCGCATCGAATCGTCGCCGAGTATCGGGAATTCGAACGATTTTCGACAGCGGTTGTGAATGCATACGTGGCGCCGCGGATGTCATCGCATCTGGCAGTTCTGGAACGGCGGCTTGCAGGCGCACGGCTGCGAGTAATGCAATCCAGCGGTGCCGCGATTGGAGCGGTCGTTGCTCGCGAGAATCCGGTCCGCACAATTCTGTCCGGGCCGGCCGCCGGGGTGGTTGGTGCAGCCGAGCTTGCGCGCTCTACCGGCGTGAGTCGATTCATTACGTTTGACATGGGTGGCACCTCGACCGACGTTTCGCTTTTCGACGGCCGCGCGCGCATTCGGTCGCTCAGCCATCCGGAGGGCTATGCGGTCCGCTCGCCAGCGATCGACATTCACACGGTCGGGGCAGGCGGCGGATCGATCGCGCGAATCGACGCGGGTGGAGCGCTTCGCGTGGGCCCGGAGAGCGCGGGCGCCGATCCGGGTCCCGCATGCTATGGGCGCGGCGAATTGCCGACGGTCACCGATGCAAATCTGGTTGCGGGCCGGATTGTCGCGGATAACTTTTTGGGCGGCGGGATGAAACTGTGGCCCAGTCGCGCGGCACGTGCGATCGGTTCTCTTGCCTGTGAAACGGGAACCACTCCGATCGCGGCGGCACACGGTGTTATTCGCGTTGTCAATGCGAATATGGAGCGAGCGATTCGTACGATAACGGTCGAGCGCGGGTTCGATCCGCGGGAGTTCGCGCTGATGGCGTTTGGCGGGGCCGGTCCGATGCACGCTTCGGAACTGGCGCTGGCACTCGGTATTCGCCACATCGTGATGCCTCGAAATCCCGGTCTGCTGTGCGCGTGGGGGGCCGCGAATGCGGTTGCAGGCCGCGAATATTCTTCGACCGTTCGTGAGACGAATCCCAGCTATGCGCACTTGATTCGGCGCGCCGCGTCCATCGTACGCCGCGCCCGCTCTGAATTGATCGCCGAAGGGGTTCGCTCGATTCGAGCCGGACTTTGGGCCGACATTCGCTACCGGGGCCAGTCGTACGAACTTGAAGTCGAGCTAAGTCCGGGCTTCGCGCAAGACTTTCACGCGCTCCACCAGCGAACATTTGGCCATTGCTCGCCGGCTGCGGCCGTCGAGGTCGTGAATGTCCGCGTGCGTGCGAATGCCGAACGGCAAACGGTCGCACCGCATCGGATTGCAAGGCAACGAGGACAGCTCACGCCAATCTCGCGTATGCGAGCGGCAGTTGACGGACGAGAACGCTCCGTCCCAATCTTCGAGCGCGATTTGTTGGGCGCGGGCGCGCGGCTGCGCGGTCCGGCGATCATTGTTGAACTCAGTTCGACCGCATATGTGTCGCCCGAGTTCACGATGCGCGTCGACGATTTCGGCAATTTGCATCTGGAGGTTGGGCGATGAAGCTGGATGCCGTCGCGCTTGCCGTGATGAACAATCGGCTCGCCGCTATCGCCGAGGAGATGGGAGTGGTGCTCGGGCAAACCGGCTACTCGCCCAATATCAAGGAGCGTCACGATTTTTCCTGCGCGATTTTCGACGGTCATGGCGAATTAATCGCGCAGGCGGCGCATATTCCGGTTCACCTCGGGTCCACACCGCTGTCGGTGCGGGCCGCGATCGAGCGGCTCGATCTTCAGCGCGGCGATATCGCGGCGCTGAACGATCCTTTCGTGGGTGGGACCCATCTTCCCGATTTGACGCTGGTTGCGCCGATCTTCATCGGACGCAACCGGCGGCCGTTTGCGTATGCCGCCAATCGTGCGCATCACGCGGACATCGGTGGCATCGCACCCGGCTCGATGGCGCTGGCGACCGAGATTTACCAGGAAGGCTTCCGGCTGCCGCCTGTCAGGATTGCCGAGCGCGGCCGCATCGCGCGTGATGTGATGACTCTGTTTCTTGCGAACACTCGGGTCGGCGAGGAGCGCGAGGGCGATTTACGCGCACAGATCGCGGCACTCAATGTTGGATCTGAACGGCTGCTGGCGTTAGTGAAGTCCTCGGGGCGCGTAGCCGTCGCCAGCTCCATGGACGCGCTGAAGGATTATGCGGAACGTCTAATGGGCGCGGCTTTGCGCGGACTTCCGCCGGGGACTTACCGAGCAGAGGATTTCCTCGACGATGACGGGTTTGGCGCGGGACCGATTCCGATTCGCGTGGCGGTTACGATTCGCGACGGACGGGCGACGGTGGATTTCACCGGGTCGGCCGTGCAGGTACGCGGCTCCGTCAATGCGAATTACGCGGTTACGCTGTCGGCGGTGTTCTACGTGATGAAATGCCTTGCCGTGCATGACGCGCCGGCCAACGAAGGACTGATGCGGCCGGTTAGGGTGATTGCGCCGCCCGGATCGATCGTTAATGCACTGGCGCCGGCCGCGGTTGCGGGCGGAAACGTCGAAACTTCGCAGCGAATCGTCGATGTCCTCATGCGCGCACTTGCGAAAGCCGCACCCGACCGCATTCCCGCGGCCAGCTCCGGCTCAATGTCGAACCTTACCATCGGCGGGTTCGATGCGGCCCGTGGCCGCCATTTTTCCTACTACGAGACAATCGCGGGAGGCGCCGGCGCGTCGAAAAGCAAATCGGGCGCATCGGCAATTCACACTCACATGACCAACACGCTAAACACGCCGATTGAGGCGCTGGAGGCCTACTATCCGATGCGAGTGACGGAGTACGGAATCAGGCGCGGCTCCGGCGGGCGCGGACGTTCATGCGGCGGCGACGGGATCATTCGCGAGATCGAGTGCCTGTGCGATTCCAACGTCAGCATTCTTACCGAGCGGCGCAAGCTTTCTCCGTGGGGATTGGCTGGAGGAGGGGATGGCGCGAAAGGAGCAAACTTCATCGTGGGCGGCGGACGCCGGATGAAGCTGCCCGGCAAGAGCAACCTGAACCTGCGCCCCGGCGAGCGAATCCGAATTGAGACGCCCGGCGGCGGCGGCTTCGGAAAGCCGACAAGAACTGCGCGGTAGCGCAGGACTGAATGGCCGGATAGGTTTATCGCGATGGCGGAGCAGCAGTTTTATGTCGGCGTGCATGGCGTGATTGCCAATCGCGGACGGATCCTCGTACTCAAGCGCGCACCGCGGATGCCATACCGGCCCGGAAGCTGGGACCTGCCTGGAGGCCATTTGGCCGCCGGAGAGTCGTTCGAGCAATGCCTGTTGCGCGAAATCAAGGAAGAAACTGCGCTCGACGCCGCGATCGAGCATTTGTTGGGCCTAAACCCGATGGTCGCGGAGCCATACGTGCAGGCATTTTATGCGTGCCGGCTGGCCGTCTTTCAAAAAGTTCAGCTCCAGCCGCTGGAGCATGTCGAGCATCAATGGGCCACGATCGACGAACTGCATCGCATGGAACTCATCCCTTATCTGGATGCGATTTTGAAACGTGGGATGCTCAAATATGTGAAGCAGTAACCACGCTTAGAAAATCTGGCGGCCGCGGACCGACAGGTGACCGTCCGCATAATTCGCGGAACTAACGACTGAATCGCCCTGCACTGCGAAGAAACCTTCATCAACCAAATTCGCCTTCGTCATCGGATCGGCAAGAAACGGAGTGAGTGTCGCGGGAAGCTTTACGTCGCCGGAACCGGTCAGGTAATTCAGGGCGATACGAGTCCAATTTTCCTGCGTGGCCGGCGCCTGCGCGAGCGAAGAATCAGAAGCCATCGCGGACTTAAGTGTGATATCGATGTTTCCAGAAGCGTTGAAGTCTCCGGTTACATTTATGTTGGCAGTCACACGCGGATCGTTCTTCGATAGCGCGACCAAAAGCGCAAGCGCTCTGTCAGCCATCATGTGCATCTGCTGATCGCGATTGTTAACCGTCGCCATCGTCTCCCTTACGTCGTTACTCCAACCAACCAGCACGTCGGGGTCGAGATTCGCGAATCCTACCGAAGCATTGATCGCCAATGCGATGCCGGCGAAACCCTGGGCGCGCGCAATCGAAAGTTTGTGGTCGCTCTGAATTGTTGCGCCTTCGCGCCACGCGCGCGTTGTAATTTGGACATCGTGGAGGTCGAAATTAAGCGGGAAACTCCCTCGATTTGGAACGTTGATTGTTTGCGCGGATGAAATTTCCGGATTCTTAATCTCGGTCGTGCCAAGCCACAGGCCCGATTCATCGCGCGCGGAGTCGGTTTCGAATTCGGTCTTGCCGAAATTGGCGGTGCCGCCATCAGTCTCGATTTTCACTTCGTCAAGTGTACCGGCGCCACGCAGGTAATTGTTGGAAACCAGCAAATCCATCATCGCGCCGCTCGAATTCACCGCCGGCAGCCCCGGTCCGATATGCAGCGTGAATGGGGCTACGTGGGCGTGAACGTCGATTATTCCACTGAATTTAATGATCGCCCGGATATCGGCCGCCGGCTCCGAGCTAGCCGTGCTCACATTGCTCAAAGCGCTTTTCAGCTCGGGCGGCAGTTCGATATTGGTCGATATTACCGCGGCAACCGGGCGCATCGACGCATTTTCGCCCGATAATACGAAGGGGCCGTGCATGATCCGGCTGACCAGCGCCACACTATGGCCGTGGTAGTCCACCGTGGTCACGGTATCCGCGCCAAACCACCCGCGATCGTATGATTTGATCTCAACATCGTATCCGCTTGTCTGGGCGCGTTCGTGCAGATCGGCGATGCGCTGACGGAAAATGGCTTCGGCCTTCATGCCTACCGGCCATGGCAAAACTACAAAAACGATGAGCAGCAGGGCGATGGCGACCTCGCCGATCAACTGCAGGTCTATCGCTCCACGTGAGCTGAATCCGGGTTGCGCCAACTTTTTTGAATTCATCGTGGTATCAGCCTGCCGCGCCAATAGCCGAAAAAGTTGGCGCATTCGAGTTCATGGTATATCGCGCGTTCGGTGTCCCCGCGTGCTGCCGCCGCGGCCATCCGGAATGCGTTGCGCACGAGTTTATC
This sequence comes from Binataceae bacterium (SeqCode), assembly GCA_035524375.1. Classification (GTDB taxonomy): domain Bacteria; phylum Desulfobacterota; class Binatia; order Binatales; family Binataceae; genus Binatus. The sequence goes on from DATKOZ010000057.1 coordinate 26,447, forward strand.
GATGCCGTTATGGCTGCGTCCCCCGGTAATCGCGCTGCCGATTCCATAGGCAAAGCTTTTTCGGATTAGGTACGCGCGCGTCATTCGCTCCGCTGGAATCAGGTGATGCACGACCGCTCGTGGCGCAAATCCCATTTTGCCGCCGCGAGCGACGATTCTGGCGAACAGCTCGGTATCTTCGCCCGAGATTGGATTGCCGCCGGTCACACCCAAGTCCTCGCGGAATTTGCCGAACCGCTCGAACGTGCCGCGCCGAAAGCCGACGTTCGCGCTGAAATAATTCGCCATCCGCTCGGCCCGCTCCGCCGGCTCGGCTGCGATGGCTTGTGCGTCGTGTACGGCGAGTTTGACCCACAGGCTTGGCCCCAGCCATTGCGGCGGAAGTTGCGACCATCTGGGTACGACCATTCCGCATGCACAGTCGAGTTGGCGCCGTTTCATTTCGTCAAGCAATTCAGCCGCCCAGTTCGGTTCGGCGACCGCATCGTCGTCGATGAAGAAAAGGAAATCGGCGGCGGTTTCGTCTGCCGCGCGGTTGCGTGCGAAGCTGGAGCCCAGGTGCGGTTCGTAGACGCGCCGCACCGGGATTGTCGAGGTGCGCGCGAAATCGGCGACGATGGCGGCAGTATTGTCAGTCGAACCGTTGTCGATCACCATGCATTCCGCGCCGGTGCCCGCTGGCAGTTTCAGGGCATCGATGCTGGCCAGCGTTTCGCGCAGCGTGGCTGCGCGGTTATGGGTGGGAATCGCGACGGTGAGCTTGGTCGCCAATCAATGCGTCTGCGGCGGCGCCTGCGCTCCGCCCGCTGCGGGTGCTCCCGGGGACGGAACCGGGGTGGCCGGCGCGGGGGGCTTGGGCAGCGGCGCTTTGGATTGAGTGAACGCGATCCCCGTTACGTTCAGGTCGAGCGCTACCTTCTGGTTCTGCTGGACTTCGATTGGCGCGTTCAGCTTGAAACCGAAGTCGCGCGTCTCACCGGGAACGAACGGCAGGACTGGACGGGTAAAATTGGTGAACTCGACCGGAGTTGAAATCGCGGTGTGCGACTCGGAATAAACTTTCGCCTTGGTCTTGCCCTTGCCTAGGTAATAATCGACCGTGAAGGTCACTTGATCGATCGCGCGATCGCCGCCATTGGTGATTTTGCCAAACATTCCGGGCACGCGCGACGCCGCCATCTTCTCAACTGGATCGCTGACCGTGAGCTTCGGGTGCGCTGGGAGGGGGGGGACCTGAATATAGGCCGCCGCTTCCGTAATCTGGCTTTTGATTTTCTGGATTTCGTCCAACTCGCGCTGGTATTGAAACTTAAGGCCGTCGACTCCCGTGGCCTCTTCGTTTGCGAGTTCGCTCAATAATTTCTTATACGCATCGATCGCCTTGTCGTAGTCGCCCTTGTGGTAGGACTCGACAGCGTCGTTGTGTTCTTTGGTGATGTTCTCTTTGAATGCGAAGTCGGCGAACAGGCGGTATTCGCCGCCCTGCTTCAGAAATACCATGTTATCGTCGTATTCGACGGTGGGGTAATCGCCGGCGGTCAGCGACTTCTGCGCGAGTTGATCCGGGGTATTGTTGGGATTGGGGTCGCCGGCCGCCTTGGCGTCAATTGTTCGTTCCCAGAGTGCGAGGTCCGGCTGCGTGATTGTGACCTTTACGATGGTCTTGTCGCCCTCTTCGTGAGAGTCGCCGATCTTATAGTTGTAGCCGCGCAAAACGCCCTTGAACCAGTCTTTGCTGACATCAGGCGCCATCGGAATCTCGCTCAGGAACTGGTCGAGGGTGCGATCGAGTTGATCCTGGTGGCTGAGCGCCTCGTAGCAAAACCGATAGTTATAAAGCTTGAGGTTTTTCAGGTATTCATTGGCTGCGCCTTCGGACGAATGGCTGCCGCATCCGCCGGCGACGACCGCGAAGATCGCGGCGCAAGCGATTAGGAGGTTCCGGCCCGAAAAAGTTGCGGTTCTGGTCATCGTCAAAGTCCCTCGTGGTGGCGGCTGCAAAACCCCGATTCTAATGCGGTCCGCGCCAAAGACAAGCTCTGATTATCAGAAAAGTGGCCTGCCGCGCGACGGGGCTGCCGCCTCCGGCCTTTGAGGGGCCTCTACATGGGACGGAAAGGTAAAGCGCTCTATCTCGGTGGCGCGCACGGCGTCGGTCACCATCCGCTCGATGTCGAAATTCGCCTCGGCCGCCTGAACCTCCTCGAGATTGGCGTGGGTCTCAGGATGAGCCGGCACAAACAGAGTGCAGCAGTCCTCGTCGGGCTGAACCGAGGTCTCAAAGGTTCCAAGCGCCCGCGCCTCCTCGACGATTTCGTTCTTGTCCATCCCGACCAGCGGGCGGAGGATCGGAAACGATGCGGCCCTCTCGATTACCGTCATATTGTCCAGCGTCTGCGATGCCACCTGGCCAAGGCTTTCACCTGTGACCAGCGCCGAGGCGCGTCCGCGCACCGCAATCGCGCTTGCAATTCGCATCATGAAGCGGCGATAGAGCACCACGCGCAGCGGACGCGCTGAATGGGCGACGATTTCGCGCTGCAAATTTCCGAATGGCACCAGCGTCAGCGCCGAGCGCGCCTGATAACGGGTCAGATGCGCTGCCAGCTCAGCCGCCTTCTCGCGGCTGGCGGTGGAAACAATGGGGTGGGAGTGAAAGTGGACGAAATCGAGCCGAAGGCCGCGCTTCATCATTCGATATGCGGCCACCGGTGAGTCGATCCCGCCCGATAAAAGCGCAAGGCCGCGCCCCGCGATTCCGACCGGCAGGCCGCCCGCGCCTCGAAACTTTCCGGCCGAGACGTAGGCCGCATCCCTCATGAGTTCGATCGATATCGTCAACTCGGGATCGCCGAGGTCGACTTCCAGGCCCAGCGCCTCCTTAACTGCGGCTCCAACCGCGCGATCGATTTCCATCGAGTTCATCGGAAAGCGCTTGTCATCGCGCCGGGTGCGGACGGCAAAGGTCTTTGCGGGATGGCCCGATGCACGCGCGATCGCCTCGCGCGAAATCGATTCGACATCGCGCGCAGCGGGGTAACTGATCGAAAAATTCTGGATTCCGAACAGTAGCGCTGCGCGCGCAGCGACGGTCTCCGCGCTGATTTCGTCCGGCAACTGCACGAGCATCCGCGGCCCCAAGCTGCGAATTGCCCCAAGCCGAAAATCCGCGAACGTCGCACGCACGTTGCCCTTGAGTTGGTTTACGAATCGCCACTGATTGCGTCCCTTGAGCGCGATTTCGTGGTATCTGCCGATTAAGTATCGCATCGGGTTAAATGAAGCCGATTGTCCCGCTCCAAGTTAGCGCACTCGCGGGGCGGCTCGATACCGATTCGCTTGCATCGGGCATGCCCGGCGCGATTAGCTGGATGGATTGAAGTGATGTCCACACAATCGCAATTCGAGCGGCACATCCAGCGCCTCCGCGGCAAGCTCGCAGGAGTCAAACCTCCCGCGCCGGACGCGCTCGCGGGTAACTCCAACGCGGCCGCCGTCCTGGTCCCGATCTTCGAGCGTGATGGCGATATGCACGTCGTTTATATTCGCCGCTCGGAGCACGTGGCCAGCCATCGTGGGCAAATCGCCTTTCCGGGCGGGCGGGTGGACGCCGCCGACGCTACAACGCTCGACGCCGCGCTGCGCGAGGCGCATGAGGAAGTCGGGCTCCATCCATCGAGCGTCGCAGTGCTGGGCGCGTTTCCCACGATGAACACGCTAACCAGCGGTATCGTGGTGGCGCCGTTTGCCGGTGTGATCCAATCGGATGTCCAGATGCGCGCGAATCCCTCGGAGGTGGCCGAAATCTTCGATGTGCCGTTGGCGGCTTTGCGCGATTCGCGGTATCGCGGCGAGCACGAATTCGACAGCGGCGGTCGCACCGCAAGATTTCCAGCGATTTTGTACGGTGGGCGCACGATTTGGGGCCTGACGCTTCGGATAACCCTCAATCTCCTGGAAATGCTAAATAGCGGTGAGGGATGACCGGGATGCCGGCATCAACCGTCCTGATATAGCGAGGTTTCAGATGGGCAGAAACATTCTTTTCATTACGACCGATCAGCAGCGCTACGATGCGCTTGGATGCAACGGCGGCACAATCGCGAAGACACCGGTTGCCGACCGGCTCGCCGCCGCCGGCATCAACTACCATCGCGCGCACAATCAGAACACCGTATGCATGCCGGCGCGCTCCACGATGATCACCGGCCAATACGTGCGAACGCACGGCGTGTTTGCCAACGGCGTTCCGCTGCCGCCCGACGCACCCAGCGTCGCGGCCTATCTGCATGAAAAGGCGGGCTATCGCACCGCGCTGCTGGGCAAGGCGCATTTCGAGCCCGCCATGGATTTTAGAGGCCGATGGTTTGAGAATCGGATGGCGCGGGAGCATTCCACCGGTCCCTTCCGTGGCTTTGAACGGATGGAACTTGCGATGCACGTGCCGCTGGGCGGATGGCATTACTCGTTATGGCTGCAGAAAAATTATCCGGACGAGATTGGCGGCTTTGCGCCGATTCTGTCCGCCGTGCCGGGCGGGGACACCGGAGCGCCTGAGGTCAAGTACAATCCGATTCCGCGCGAGCACTATCACACGGACTGGGTGGCAGACCGGACGATTGCATTCCTTGACTCGCTCGACCCCAAAGAAAATTGGTTTGTGTGGATGAGCTTTCCCGATCCGCATCATCCATGGGATCCGCCGGAGGCCGAAGCGCGGCGAATCAAGTGGAAGGACCTGGATTTGCCGGCCGGTTATCCCGGATCGCGTGAAAAGACCGAGAAGATTCTTGCGCAGAAGCCGCGCCATTGGCTCGATTGGTACGAGGGCCGGTTCCGCAACTTTGAGGGCGGACCGACGACATTCGTTCCCTGCCAAATGACCGAGGATCAGTTGCGTGAAATCAACGCGATGATCCACATCGAAAACGAGCTGATCGACCAGGCCTGCGGGCGTGTGCTCAAGCGTGTCGCCGACCGCGGCTGGGAAACCAACACCGATGTATTTTTCACCACCGACCACGGCGAACTGCAGGGCGATTTCGGCCTGCTGTACAAGGGGCCCTATCACGTCGATGCGCTGATGCGGATTCCGCTCATCTGGCGGCCGGCGCCGTCGGCCAAAGTTGCACCCGCGCAGATTTCGGAGCCGGTCGGTCAACTCGATCTGGCGCCGACCTTCTGCCAGATCGCGGGCGTGCCACCCGCGAATTGGATGCAGGGCAAGGCGCTGCCCACGGCGCCTGGATCTGGACGGCAGCGGGTGCTGACCGAATGGGACAGCCAGTTTGCGCAAGTCGGGATGCATCTGCGGAGCATCCACCGTGATGGCTACACGCTGACGGTTTATGAGAAATCCACCCGCGATGTTGGCTTCGATCTCAGTAAAATCGGCGGACTTATTCCGGGAAACCAGCCGGTGCTGGATATCCGCTACGACGGCACCGAAGGCGAATTGTACAACCTGAAGGAAGACCCGAAGCAGTGGCGCAATCTCTGGAACGATCCTGCGTACGCGAAGCTCAAGTCGGATCTGATCGCGGATATGTACGATAATTTCCCCGCCGCGCGAGTTCCGCAATTGACGGTCGACGCGCCCGCTTGATCGCGCGGCCGCGGTAACCAGCAGGATCTCTCGGTGAGCGAACTTAAGCTCGTTGGCGGATTAGGGTCGCCGTACTCGCGCAAGATGCGCGCGGTGATGCGATACCGGCGCATCCCGTTTCAATGGATCCTGCGCGGCTCGTCTGATGACGTAAGCATTCCCGCCGTCCCGGTCGCGCTAATTCCGGTCCTGGTCTTTCCCGGGCGGGATCGTGCGTCGGATACAGCAATGATCGACTCGACGTTCCAGATCAAACGGCTGGAAGAAATATACTTCGAGCGCTCGTTGATTCCGTCCGATCCCGCGCTCGCGTTTTTGCAGGAGCTGGTCGAGGACTACGGCGACGAATGGCTGACCAAGCCGATGTTTCATTTTCGATGGACTTATGCGGATGACATCGACAAGGCTTCGCACGTCCTGGTTTCGGATCGCGACACGGCTATAGCGCCGGAGATGCTCGCAGAATTGTCGAAGGCATTCGGCGCGCGCCAAATCGGGCGGCTGCGCGTTGTCGGCTCGAATCCAACCACGACGCCGATTATCGAGGCCAGCTATCGCCGCCTGCTAAGCATCCTCGACTCGCACCTTGTGGCGGGAAATCGCTACTTGATGGGCGGCCGCCCCGGCGTGGGCGACTTCGGGTTGTTCGGGCAGTTGACTCAGCTTGCGCATTTCGATCCGACGTCCGCGGCAATTGCCGCCAAGACTGCACCGCGAGTCGTATCGTGGGTTTCCAATCTCGACGACGCGTCGTCAATTGAAGTCAGTGCGGACGATTGGATCGACCGCAGCCGCGCCGGCGGTACGCTACGCGCCTTCTTCGCCGAGATAGGCCGCGTCTACGCGCCGTTTCTGATCGCAAATGCCCGCGCACTTCGCTCGAAGGCGGCCGAAGTCCGCTGTGAAATTGACGGCTGCGAATGGATCCAGCAGCCGTTCCCTTACCAGGGCAAATGCCTCGGGTGGCTGCGCCAGGCGCATGCGGCGCTCAAGGCGCAGGATCGTGATTTCGTCGATTCCTTTCTTGAAGGCACCGGCGCCGGCGCGATCTTTTCCGCTTCGATCTAATCCCGTCGATACAGTTCGCTGGAGCAGCTTAGTTCGCTGTTCCGAACTTCAATATTTGTGGCGGAATCGGAGCGATCGCAATTCCGCGACATCCGGCGGAACACTGATTCGACGGTAAGAAGAACTCCGCCGAGAATGCGAACCGCCGCCCGTCGGGCGACCATACCGCGTGATTCGCATTCAGCCCGCAATCGGTCGCTTGCACCGCTCTTCCGGTCGATGCGGCCTCAATGAAAATTGCGTAGTTGCCATTTCGGCATCCGCGCTTGGATTCGAAGGTCAGGAAGCGGTCGTTCGGCGACCAGTCCGGCGTTCGTCCCTGAAGCGGATCGAGCTGATGTAATCCCGTATCGAAGTCCGCCGGTGGATTGGCCGGGATGAGCTGTTGCAGCCAAATCTGATTGCGATCGTCGTCGTAGGCACTGCCGGCTACGGGCAACTGTCCGGCAAATGCCAGCATGGTTCCGTCGCGTGAAATTGCCGATTGGCCGGTCCAGATTTGATCGGTCGAGGTCTGAGCTTCCAGTAGCGTTCCATCGGGCACGCTTATCAGGTCAATAAATGGCTCCGTTGCGCCGCCGGCCTGTCCCTCGATAGTGAGGGCGGAACCGTCTGGAAACCAGGACGGATAGCCGTCGGGAATCGAATCGTCGGTTGGAAGCCGCATCGGCGAAGTGCCGCCGGCGTCGACCACGTACACCCCGGCAATTCCGTCGTCGCCGGAACGCACGCCGGTGAATGCGATCGGTTTGGTAATCGACGGATCGGCAGTCCATAACCAATTCGATCGCGTACCCGACACTCCTTCGATTTCAAGGAACTGGGTCGCCCGGCCTCCGCGCGATGGAACCGTAAAGAGAGTCCACACACCTGTCGCCGCACCACCGGCGCACCCGGTCGATATATCGCAACGGCTGAACAGGATCGTTTTGCCGTCGGGCGACCATCGCGGCCAGTAATCGACCTCTCCCGGCTGATGGGTCACGTAACGGAATGCATGCGCTGATACGATTGATGTCCCTACGAACGATATCGATAATGCCAGCAGCAGTGCGGCGAGAATCTTCTTCATCGGGCTATGACCTCGGACATGCGATTTCATTTGGAGGTTGATGCGGCAAGCATCAATTCGAAATATGAAACATCAATCAAGTCCGGCGGAGCAATGCCGAGTGCGGTGAGCAGACTGTCAACTGCCGCGCGGCTGCGCTCAGGATCGTCACCGTCGGAGATTACCGCCTCTATCTCGCCGAACGCGCCCAGCGATGCAACGGTATCAAGATGGAAGCGAACGTTATCGCGCATCATCAAGACCCGCTGCTTCTCGACGACTGCCAGGACTCCGAGCGCCTCTTTCAAGGTCGCTGCCATCTTCGCGGGATCGCTTACGTTAACGATTTCGTAATTGCTCAACATCAGCGGACCACTGCCGTCGCGGCGATAGTGGATTAGGGCGCCTCCGCCATTCTCCTCGCGCAGCTTGAGCTTGCCATTTGAAACGCGAAAGAAAGTGTCCCGCTGATTCAGGATGGCGCGCCGCGTGTATCCGAGCTTGGCCGCGCGCGACACGGCGCCGGCCAAGTCGCTAAGGCGGAATTTAGCTTCGAGATTCCTCATCACGTTCGCTCCGCGAAAACTTGACACACGCGTAAGCCCGCGCATAGCTTCGGGCGGCTTGAGGAAGCGCGCAATTGGCACATCCGAAGAAAATCGACAGTGAAGATTTGAAGCTTCGCGAAGCGGGATTCGACCCGGCTTGCACTGCTGCGGATGCGCTCAAAACTTTGCGCGACCTGCGCGGCAACGCCGGTGTATCCGATCTAGCGGTCGCGCGCGCGCTGGGTGGAGTTGCCGACGCCGGTGCCGCTGCGATGCTCACCGAGATGGAATCGGGAGCGTCCGGCGCCCTCAGACGCGAAATCCGCCGCGCGTTGTTCCGGCTCAAAGCCCGTGGTATCGAGATTCCGCACTCCGCCGAGCCCGCTGCGCCAAATGCGGGCGCAGTGTCACCCGCGGCGGAGGAACTTTCGGCGGTCCTTTCCCCGATCGATGCGGAGGGTGCGCGAATCGTCTGGATTGTAAGGCCGCGCAGCCAGGGTGGTGTGCTCCGGATGCAGGCGCTGGTTTTTGAGGACGAAGGACTCGGCATCGTGCGGAACACGGGCATGACGCGCCGCGAACTCAAGGCCGAGCGCGAGGAATTGCAGGCGCGCGCACATATGAAATTCATCGATGCCGACTGGCGGCTGGCCGATTTCATCGTATGCGAAGCGTGGCGATACACGCCTGAAGATCGGCGCGCGCAAATCGGCGATTTTCTCCTTATGCGCGCCGAGTTGATCGGCTCACCGCCGCCAACCAATTTCGTTCATCCTATGTACCGTGAACTCGAGGCGGAAGCCGCAGTGGAACCGTCGCTGGAACTCCTCAAGGAGCCGGAAATCTCGCAGTGGCGATTGCCCAAGGCGGCGATTGCGCCGTTCGTCGAGGAAATAGGGCGGGCCGGCGAAGGCACCATCGTGTTGAGCCCGATCCAGCAACAAGAGCGCGCCAATATCGTTCTTGAACGCGCGATTGCGTCGCTGCTATCGGGGGATAGCGGAATGCGCATCCGGCGGCGGTTCGAAGAGATCGCGTATTACTTTGCTCGGGTTGGGCGCCGCACCCAGGCCGGATGGGCCGCAGGGGCTGCGAAGCGGCTGCGCGACAATGCGGATGCGGCGCGCAGCCTTTTTTTCCAGGCGTTCATCCGCGCGCAGCTCGGCACGCTTGCCGCTGCCGAACAGCAGAAGCGCGAGGAAGAGCCGCGGCTCATTATGACCCCGGCCGAGGCGATCGCGGCGCAGCGCGAACGCGAGCGCAGGAGCCGGCGCGGCTGACGCGCAGTACCTAAAGAGGATTTACGATGATCGAACGCCAACCATTGCGCGGCATCCGCGTGCTCGATTTGACCCGTGTGCTGGCCGGCCCATTCTGCACGATGAACCTGGCTGACATGGGCGCCGAGGTCATCAAGATCGAACAGCCCGGCCGCGGCGACGACTCACGCCGATTCGCTCCGATGATGCCGTCGGGTGACTCGGCGTACTTCTACAGCGCCAATCGCGGCAAGCGGAGCGTCACGCTGGATCTGCATCTTGCCGAGGCGGCGGCGATTTTCCTTGAACTGGTGTCGAAATCCGACATTGTGGTCGAGAACTTTTCACCCGGCACGATGGATCGCTTCGGCATCGGCTACGGTCGCCTGAAGGCGGCAAATCCGAAAATCATTTTGTGCTCGATTTCCGGGTTCGGGCAGACCGGCCCGATGGCCGGCGCGCCCGCCTACGACATTGTGGCACAGGCCCTGGGCGGCACGATGAGCATAACGGGAGACCCGGGCGGAGCGCCGATGCGATGCGGTGTTTCCGTCGGTGATCTTGCGGCCGCACTTTACGGCGACATAGCGATCCTTGCGGCATTGCGCACGCGCGACCGCGACGGAATTGGATGCCATCTGGATATCGCCATGCTGGATTGCCAGGCGGCGCTGCTCGAAGACGCGCTTGCGCGCTACGCGGTATACGGCAAAGTGCCCGGCCGGATCGGCACGCGGCATCCGTCGATTACTCCGTTCCAGCAATTCCGCGCTTCCGATGATTACTTCGTGCTGGGCGCCGGCAACGAAGCGATTTGGTCGCGGCTATGCGACGCAATCGGGCTCCCCGAGTTGAAGAACGATGCGCGCTTTTCGACCAATGCCGATCGAACGGCGAATCATCCGGCCATCGAACGAATCCTCGCCGATCATTTCGCTACGCGGCCGCGGGCGCATTGGCTGGAAGCTTTGCACGCGGCGGAGGTGCCATGCGCACCGATCGCATCGGTTGAGGATGTCGCGCACAATCCGCATTTGGCGTCGCGCAACATGATTCTACGCGCCGAGCACTCCAGTTTCCCGGATCTGATCGTGCCCGGCTCGCCGCTCAAGACCGCCGGTTCGACAGCGTCGCCATCTACGAGCGCACCGCATTTGGGCGCGGACACCGACGCGGTTTTAGAGGAGTTGCTCCAATACGATCCGGAGAAGCTCTCCGAACTGCGCCGCCGGAAAATAATTTGATTTTCCGGCTTTTAATTCATGGTGAAGGCCTTAATCTGATTGGGCCGCAAGCTGCAGTTGAAACCGGATCAAATTGAACCGGACGGCCAGCGATGGCTCGGGCGGTTACTGTGTGGTAGGTTTTGATGCTGTTAGCATTGCCATGACCCGATAGAATTGCTCGACGGGTTCCTTAGGGGGCGATCGGTGGCTGAGCCTGCCCGGAAAATCAGAATTGCAACGATTACGATCATCGGTGCGATTGCGTTTGCGATACTGGCGGTAGCCGCCCGCGCTACCGACCATCCGAAGGCATCAGCCCCCGCCGCTGCGAGCAAGTCCTCTAAGCCGGTTGCACCGCGCGTATCGATGGCGAAGCTGCCGATGCGGTTTGAGGGAAATCGCGGGCAGGCCGATTCGCGCGTGAAGTTCCTCTCGCGTGGCAATGGCTACACGCTGTTCCTGACCTCGGATGAGGCTGTCCTTGCGCTGCAATCGCCTTCAAAGAACCCTCACCTTAATTCTTCGCTGTCATCCCGAGCCCTTCGGCAAGGGTCAGCGCAGGCTCCGTCCGCAGACCCCGGATTAGGGATGCCTCGCGCGGCGGCCACGCGCGGGCATGACACGAAAAAAGGCGGGAAGGCGGGCGGAAGGGACGAGACGCAGCAAGTTCTCCGGATGAAACTGGTCGGCGGGAATCCGCATGCGCGAATCGAGGGGGCCGATCCGCTTCCTGGCAAGGCCAACTACTTCATCGGCAATGACCCGAAGAAGTGGCGCGCGAATGTCCCGAATTATACCAAAGTCCGCTATCGCAACGTCTATCCGGGTGTCGATTTGGTCTATTACGGCGCACGCCAGCATCAACTCGAATACGACTTCATTCTCGCGCCGGGAGCCAACCCAAAGCAAATCTCGCTGCGTTTTGACGGCGCAAGCCGATTGGCGTTGAACCGCGACGGCGACGTGATTGCGACGCTCCCCGATGGTGGCCAAGTCATCCAGCATCTCCCCGCGATCTATCAGGAACGCAATGGTCATCGCGAAAGGATTGATGGCCGCGCGATCCTGCGCGGCAAGAGTGAGATCGGCTTCGAGTTGGCAAGATACGATCGCAATCGCGCGGTGAATATCGATCCGGTGCTGCTCTATGCGACCTATCTCGGCGGCAGCGGCAATGACCAAGCCAACGGCATCGCGGTCGATTCCGCAGGCTTCGCCTACGTCACGGGATACACCGCGTCGGGCAATTTTCCAACCACTGCAGGCGCATATCAGGCCACTTACGCTGGCGGCAGCGATGATGTCTTCATCGCCAAGCTCAATCCGAATGCCGCCGGAGATGCGTCCCTGATCTATTCGACCTACTTGGGTGGCAGCGGCATTGACCAAGGCAACGGCATCGCGGTCGATTCAGCGGGCGACGCTTATGTCGCAGGCCTGACCGCATCGAGCAACTTTCCGGTTACAGGCGGCGCGTACCAAAGCGCATTGAGCGGCGGTAACGATGCGTTCGTGACGGAACTCAATTCCGCCGGCAATGCGCTGCTCTATTCCAGCTACTTGGGTGGCAGCGCGAACGATCAAGGCAACGGCATTGCGGTCGATTCATCGGGCAACGCGTATGTCACAGGGACTACCTACTCGAGCAATTTTCCAACGATTAATGCTTACCAGACCACGAACAACGACACCTCCTACGGCAATGCATTCGTGGCCAAGCTCAACCCGTCGGCGTCGGGTGTGGCCTCGCTGCTCTATTCCACCTACTTGGGCGGCGGCAACTACGACGCCGCCTATGGCATCGCGGTCGATTCCGCAGGCAACGCATACGTGACCGGGACGACGGAGTCTACCGATTTCCCCACCCGGAACGCCTACCAGAGCACGCTCGCGGATGACTATCACGACTATGGCGACAATGACGCGTTCGTGGCGAAGCTCAATCCATCGGTGTCGGGGGCGGCCTCGCTGCTCTACTCTACCTATCTGGGCGGCACTTACTACGAGTACGGCAACGGCATCGCGGTCGATTCCGCCGGCAACGCATATGTGGCCGGCGAGACGAACTCCTACAATTTTCCTACCCAGAACGCCTACCAGAGTTGGATTGCGGGAACATCTAACGCGTTCGTGTCGAAGCTCAATCCGGCGTTATCGGGGGCGGCCTCCCTGCTCTATTCCACCTACTTGGGGGGCAGTATCTCCGACGCCGCCTATGGCATCGCGGTCGATTCCTCCGGCGCCGCCTATGTCACCGGTTACACGGACTCAACCAACTTTCCCGTCACGGCGAACGCCTACCAGAGTTCGCACGCGGGTGACTTTGACGCGTTCGTGGCGAAGCTCGATCCGGCGGCGTCGGGTGCCGCTTCGCTGCTCTATTCCACCTACCTTGGCGGGAGCGGGAGTGACGACTATGGCCGGGGCATCGCGGTCGATTCCGCGGGCGCCGCCTATGTCGCCGGCGGCACGAGATCAACCAACTTTCCCGTCACGGCGAACGCCTACCAGAGTTCGCTTGCGGGAACATTTAACGCGTTCGTGTCGAAGCTGATCCCGCCGACGCCGACCGCCACGCCAACTGCAACTATTTCTCCGACCGCGACTATATCGCCGACTCTAACTGCGACGCCCTCGCCGACCGCCATGATAAGCCCGACCGCGACGATATCGCCAACCTGGACTACAACCGCATCGCCAACTCTGACCCTCACGGCGACGGTGACGCCGACTCCCACACTGTGCAATTCGACGATCCTCTCAGACGGCCCGCTCGGTTTTTGGCCGCTTGATGACGCCGCCGGAAGTTCGACCGTGCGCGACGCCAGCGGCAACGGCCATGCGGGAACGCCCAATACGCACATCACATTGGGCCAAGCCGGAGGGGCCAGCGATGGCGCGACAGCAGCGTCCTTTGCGACTAGCGGGAAGATTTCAATTCCGCTGCCATCGCCCGCCGCAATCCCCATTACCGTCGAATTTGCAATAAAGCCAAGTAGTACCACGCCGGTTGGAATCTACGATTCGGCCCCCAATCAACAGAATGTGCTCAGAAATTACAGCGCTGGATTCTCAGAATGGTGGAACGCGGACCCCAAGGCCGCATTGAACGTGCCGGACACGAATTGGCACATGTACCAGATCGTCTATGAGTTCCTCGGCGGCAGTCGCACGATTCTTGTGTACAAAGACGGCGCTCTTGCGACGACGGCAACCGGAGACACGCAGACGGCATACGCATGGACCAATCCGTTCAATCTGGGAGAGATAAACAACTCCAACGCGAACCAGTATCTCGGATTGATGCAGAAGGTCGCCGTCTATCAGGGCGCGCTAACTGCGGCGCAAGCGTCGGCGCACTATAGCGCCTGCTACGCTCACCCGACGCCATCCCCAACCGCCACGATCAGTCCGACCGCGACGCTATCGCCCACTGCGACAGTTTCGGCGACCCCGACCGGACCGACGCCGACGTTGACCTCCACGCCGACTCCGGCATTCAGCGGAGTGTTCACCTATCACAATGACAATATGCGAACCGGCGATAATCTGGGTGAGACAATCCTTACTCCTGCGAATGTCAACTCGAATAACTTCGCATTGTTGTTTACGGACGCCGTCGACGGCCAGATTTATGGCCAGCCCTTATATATCCCCAATGTCGCGATCCCCGGTCAGGGGACGCATAACATCATCATCGTCGCGACAGAACTCGACAGCGTATATGCCTTCGACGCCGACACCGTTGGCCCAGCGCTATGGCATGCGAATTTCACCAATCCGGGCGCCGGTATCACCGCGGTGCCGGCCAGCGACGTCGGGGCACTGTCGATCGGCACGTGGGTTGGAATCACCGCGACGCCGGTGATCGATCCGGCCACCGGTACGATATTCGTGGCCAGCCGGCAAAAGATTCCCGGTCCGCTATATGTCCAGCAGTTGCACGCGCTCGACCTCACTACCGGGCTGGAAAAACCCGGCAGCCCCGTCGCGATTTCGCCCACCTATCTTGGGACGGGAGCCGGCAGCAGCGGCGGAACGATCCCATTCAACAACATTACTGAAAACGATCGCGCGGCGCTGACCCTGTCCAACGGCATCGTGTATCTGGCGTTCGCATCGCCGGGCGATCGAAACCCGTATCACGGCTGGATTCTTGGCTATAACGAGTCGGATTTGTCGCCGGCGGTGGTATGGAATTCCACGCCCAACGGCAGCGACGGCGGAATCTGGCAGAGCGATTGCGGTCTCGCGGTGGACTCGAACGGAGACCTCTACACAGTAACCGGCAATGGCACGTTCGACTCCACACCGCCGCGATCGGACTGGGGCGACAGTTTCCTTCGGCTGACTCCCGGTGGCGGCACCCTAACTGTGGCCGACTTTTTTACCCCGTCCAATCAGGCGACTCTGGATGCGGACGATCTCGACTTGGGTTCGGGCGGCAATCTGCTCCTGCCCGATCAACCAGGTCCCAATCCTCATTTGTTTACGGAAGTTGGCAAACAGGGAGTGATTTATCTGGTTAGCCGCGACAATATGGGTGGATTCAACTCCACGGGCGATCAGATTGTTCAAGAGCTCTCCGGCCAAGTTGGCGGGCAGTGGAGCGCGCCGGTCTATTGGCAAGGGATGGTGAACGCCCAGCTCCAGAATATGGTGTACTTCGTCGGAGTCGGCGACATTCCCAAGATGTTTACGCTCACCAACGGGATGCTCTCGCTGACCCCCGTGTCAAAGGCAACTGGCGTTGCATTCGGGTTCCCGGGCGCGTCGCCGTCGATTTCCGCCAACGGCACAACTAACGGAATCCTGTGGGCGATCGATACCGCTTCGTACGCAACGCTGGGGCCTGCAATTCTGCGCGCGTTTGACGCGACGGATCTCACGAAGCAGTTGTACAACAGCAATCAAGTTCCCAGTGACGTGCCCGGCCCTGCAAACAAGTTTGCGGTACCCACCGTCGCCAACGGCAAGGTTTACGTCAACACGCAGACGCAGCTCGCAGTGTACGGATTGCTCGCGACCGCGCGCGCCACCCCAACCGCTACTTCCACAGCGACCCGTACCACGACGAGTACGGCGACCCGAACTTCAACGGCGACGATCTCTCCTACGGCGACAGCAACCGCAACGGTCACTGCAACGGCTACGTTAACGACTTCCGCGACGCCGACGGCCACCTCGACGCCCGCCGGAACACCGACCACGACGATCACTGTCGGACCGGCGTCGTGTGACGAGGGCAGCGTGGTGGAAGGAAACACCTCGACGACCTGCGTCTATACGCTGAGCAATACCGGCTTCACCAACGACGCGATCATTACCAGCATCACGCTCGACGACACGTTAAACTTCGGCGTGTTCTTCACCGATTGCCAGGCGCCGGGCGGAATCCCCGCACAGTCATCGTGTTCGATCAACATATCGTTCAACCCGCAGAGCACCGGCTCATACACGACACATCTGCACGTGTTCGACAACGCGACCTCCAGCCCGCAAATGGTAACGATAACCGGGACGGGAACGCTGCCGCCATCCACGACGGACACGATCATGCCCAATCCGCTGGACTTCGGCGGCTCCCCGGTAACAGTGGCCAACGAGCAGTTCATCACGGTGAACAACACCGGCTTCACCAATCCGCTGGTGCTG
>DATKOZ010000058.1:0-3728 GCA_035524375.1 Binataceae bacterium (SeqCode)
ATGGGATTCTGGGCGACGAAACCTACCAGCAGTCCCGGAATTCCGCTGTAGACTGCCCCGAGGGCCGGTCCGGCCTGCCACGCACCCTCACCAGCGCTTTTGGAAGTAGCGGTCGGAAATACAAATGTAGGTCCCACTCCGACTAAGAGGCCGCTCTTATTCCTGTCCGGCCACGGCAGGGCCGCAATATCGAACACCGGTAGGTCGCCAAATTCGGTCCGAGTTCCGCCTCGGGAGCTTGGCACCGTTACCAACGCAAATGTCGGGCGAATCAACTGTGTAAACGGGAGTAAGGTTTCGGGTGGTATGCGTGGGATTAATGGCCGGATAAGGACTTGGTTGGTCTCGTAATTCCTGAAGCACGCAGGCGGCGTGCATGGTCCGTAGTTTGCGGGCGTGTAGGCATCCCGGACGACTAGCTGCGGCAGGGTTGACAGTGGATCGGTGAACTCCTGCTCCAGTTTTTCTTCGTCAGACAGTGTCGCGGGGGATTGGGCGAATCCCGCATTTGGAACGGCTGTCCATACGACGACCACAAAGACGCAAAACGCTATAAACGTTCTCATTTTGACTGCTCTAAACTGATCACAGCGGGTGGCGCGGCGGCGGAGTTTATAGCTGCTACCGCCTCTGCATAGCTCTTGACGTTTGATAAGCTTCCCAACGACCGGATTTCAGCGAACTTGGAATTTTGGCAACCCTTGGCGAATGCGAGCCGAAAAATCCGGAGAATCACCCGCGGCTTTTGCTCTCTCAGTGATGTTGCTCTGCGCCCGAAGATTTGCGAATGGGAGATCCGTGTCGACCTGATCGCGTTCGTAGAGAAGTTCATCGAGGTGGCCATTAGCGAGCAGCCGCCAGTCCAAACGCCGGCTGGCGCCGATGTCTTGCATGTGACCGCGAATCGTCGTCGTGCAGTTCTGCGTCAATGCATTGTACCATTGTGGATGGTTTGCGAGCCGGTTTACTTTTTTCAGGTAGTCTACCAGCAACGCCCGCGCAAGCGGAGGTGAAATACGGCTGCGATACAAATACACCTGCTCCCCGCGATAATTTGTTCGCAGTCCGATCAAGTCGCGCTCATCTCCGACCACGTAATAGAGTTCGTACTGCCGAAAAAAACCGCGAATCGCCGAATATGATTCACCCTTCTCCTTGCGCGTCTCGATCGAGATCGCGAGATGCTGGCCGTCGGTGAACTCCCAACTGGCAATTGTATGCGCGATTTCCGTGGGTCCCCAAAATGAAATGAACAGGTCCACCCCGCGAATCCGGTCGAAATCGTAAGTCCGGGTCTCCCAGCGCTGGTCATAGTCCGACTCGGAACGATACTTGAAATTTCGCACGTTTTGGATCGTCACGCGGCTGCCGTCAAAGGTTGCGCGTGCATTGCGAGCGACATCGGGAGACCAGTTGCGGATGTTGGTTGGCGAGATCGAGGCCCACCAGACCGCGACGACAACCACGGGCAACAGCCCAGCGCTTAGTCCTCTAGCTAGTGGACGAATGAATGCCGCCAGCAGCAAGCTTCCAGCCGCTACTCCCGCAGCCATGCATCCTGCGGCAAGGCGTGATTCCGGTCCATCGAACCACAGCGCGAGCACGCTCCAAGTGACAGCGGCGACGGCGAGTGCAGCCAGCAGGACCGTTCCGAGCAGGCGCACTGTGCGTCGGATCATCAATGAATACCCGCATGCTCATAAAGAATGCGGCGGACTTCTTCGATCGTCTGCGGCGTGGCCTGGGTGGAGTGTCCCGCCCGAACGATCAACTCGGATTCGACTCCGCCGATGTGGGCGCTTTTGTACTCGACAACGCCGTCGTTGCCTTCCTCGACCGGCCCGGTCCCCTCCACCGGGATGATCGAGTGCACGTGCACCCCCGGGGCAATTGGCATCGCTGACAGTGTCTTTAGGAACGGATTTGCGGCGTCCATGTTGTCGAGCGCTGTCGGGATAATAAACGAAGTCTGCAACATGCTGGACTGGCGAAGCTTTGCGATCTCGACCATGGACTTGGCTAATCCGCCGGGTAGATTAATGAATTTATTACCCAACTTGACGACAAAATTGCTCGCCATATAGCTGCCACGATGCGGCGTAGCGATGAAGATTACGCGTTTCACGAATGGCAACGGTTTGACGAACATCGCGCGAGCGAGGAGGTCACGAGTTTCAGGATCGAGATCCGCCTTTTCAAACGGAACCTTCGTAACATTGTCCCAGAAGCGAGTGCCGCTATCGACAACCGTCATCTTGGTGAGCAGTCCGCCCTGGCTGTGGCCGACTACGACCATCTGGTCGAGCGCGCCGTCCTTTCCGGCAGGATCGACGTCTTTGCGCACCGCCTCTAGCGCTTCCCGCAAATGCATCGCCGACAATGCGATCGGGTTCCCGCTGTTATAGATGAAAAACCACAACTGATAGTGCGATCCAATTGCCGGATCGCCAAGCAACTCGTTGGCCATCTCGGCCCATCGAGCCGGGCTTGATGCCGTCCCGTGAACGAACACGACGGGAATCATGTTGGGATGGTACGGATGCAGCATATAAATTCCGGCAGTACTGCCATTGCCGCCGATCCCAAGAAATGAAAAGTCGCCCCGGCGAAAGCCCGCAATCTCGAAATCCCAAATCGGCGCGCCTTCGAGTTGGTAGGCAAGCGCGGTACTGGGATCCGCCTCAAGTGGGACCGAGTAAGAGCCGATCAGTACGTTGGCAGTCCGGTCCTCATCGTAGAGTTCGACGGTACCGCGCAGCCGTCCGTTGCTCATGGCGAGGCGAGGATCGTCGAAGCGCACGAATGCGGTGATCGGCACTTTCGCAGTGGGCGCTATCCAGCGGTTAGCAGTGCCGCGTGCCGCCGCTTGGACCTTGGCTGATAAAGCCGCGCCGATACCCGCTGTGCGATAGGTATTGCGCAGGCCGCGCACCTTAAGGTCCGCGAGCGATACAAATGTCGTCAGGCGATCTCCGCCGTACTCGAATCCTTTGGGATCGACCGCTAAATCGAGCGTTCCAAAAGGCAAACTGAGTTGCCGCGGGCTAAGGTCAACTTCTTTCCCATCTTTTGTACTAAGCCCTAAAGCGATGCCCCGATTGTAAAGATCGACCGCGAGCCGCAGGCGCGGATCATAAGGTCTTGGAACGAAAGCCGGATTTGCCGGAAACAGGAAGGCATACGCGTAAACCGCTGACGCCAGATAGTAAGGTTGGTTCCGCGAATCCTCGGCATAGGCAAAAGAGAGTTCGGATAGCGCGAATAACCGGTCGTGCTCGTCGGGTTTGCCAAGCCCGGAATTCAACTCGGCAAGCACCGCTTCTGGTTCCTTTTGGAAGCGCCGGCTAAGCGCCGTGCGCTCGAGGAGCTGCGTGGAATAAGCGCTCGGTTTACCCACCGAAAGAACGTTCGCGTTGAGCTCGCGCTGGGCCGCTTGCTCGTCGAGGCGTGTTACTCCAACTGGAGTTGCGCAGCCGCTCGCAAATGGAACGATTAAGCCAAGGATAAGCGTCCAACTTCGTATCGATTTCGGGGCGAAGATGGGCCCTGTGTTCTTCGAGCGGCCGGGGAATGCTGTTGCGCGGATCATCTTGCGGAACGCCTTGGCTGTCAATAAGGCTACGCGAGTTTTCATTATGCGCCCTGGCCGTGGCACACGACTACGCTGGCCGTCTACAATCGCACATCGAAGATCCCTGTGACTCCCTCGGAACTTATCGCAGCGCGGT
>DATKOZ010000059.1:0-94593 GCA_035524375.1 Binataceae bacterium (SeqCode)
GAAGTGGAGCTTTGCGGGCACTGGGAACGCATACGGCTCGTCACCTGCGATCGGAGCGGATGGAACGATTTACGTTGGCTCGATGGATTTCAATCTGTACGCGCTCGCCGATAATGGAACCTCAGCGGCGGTCAGGTGGGCTTACGACATTGGATACTGGGAGTTTTCGTCACCGGCGATAAGTGCGGACGGCACGATAATCGTCGGCTCGGAGGCGGGGTTGGGTTTGTTCGCATTAAACCCCGACGGCACGCTTAAGTGGAATTTCGCACCGCCGCATGGCCCGACCGGCGAGCCGGTGATGAACTCTTCGCCGGCGATCGCAAGCAACGGTACCGTGTACATCAGCTCCGAGGACAGCCTCCTGTATGCGGTCGGCTACGTCGCCCCCACTCCGACCGCGACTGTGACCACGACGCAATCGCCGACCCGTACCGCGACAGCGACCGCGACGCCAATCACCAGTGTCAACGTAAGTCCGGCGTCGTGCGGCGGGGCGAGCGTCGTGGAAGGAAACACCTCGACAAGCTGCGTATTCACGCTCAACAACACCGGGTTTACGAACCATCTGATGATCGACACCATCGTGATCGACGACGCGATTGACTACGGCGTGTTCTTCACCGATTGCATGCAGCCGGGCGGTGTGCCCGCGCAATCGTCATGCAATATCAACGTCGCATTCACGCCGCAGAGCATCGGCGCGTACACCACGCATATGCATGTGACCGACAACGCCACCTCCAGCCCGCAGACGGTGACAATCACGGGGACGGGAACATTGCCGCCGAATACGACCGACACAATTACGCCCAATCCGCTGGACTTCGGCGATTCAGTGATGGGGCAAGCCAGCGAGCAGTTCATCACAGTCGAGAACACGGGCTTTACCAACCCGCTCGTGCTGCAAACGGTAACGCTGCCGACCGAGACGATTGGCTATTCAGGACCCCATGAGTTTCTGATCGTGCCGAACGATTCAAGTTGTCCTGCACCGCCGGCGGGGATCGGGCCGGGGAGCAGTTGCATCATTGCGATCGATCTGTTCGTGGACACATCGATCGTGGACGCAACCACCTACGGATCGCTGGCGATTGCGGACAACACGGCAGGAAGCCCGGAGACGGTCAACTTCACCGGATACGGCGTCTATGGCATCAACGGGACGGGAGATTGCTACACGACGGCGACCGGCGCGTGCGACGCGACGCAAAGCCGCGCCGGCTTTTCCGGCCAGTCGTGCCTGGTCGATAGCGGGACTTGCACGACAGTGGCCGGGCCGGGATGCAACTGCCTGTAGCGCTGCAGAGCATGAGTGACGCCGCGACTTGGTGCGTGAGGATCGGTTGCCTTGCGACCGATCCTCGTTACTAACTAATACGCGTTGCCACAACTGGCAGGTATTTGGCGCGCCCTGAGGGATTTGAACCCCCGACCCGCAGATCCGTAGTCTGCTGCTCTAATCCGCTGAGCTAAGGGCGCACCGGAACCTTAGAAATTTTCACATCGCGCGCGCCGGGGCAAGCATCGCGCCGCGATCATTCCCCGGATGCAGTCGGGATCCAGATCGCGACAGTCGTACCTTCGCGCAGCTTGCTGTCGATTTTCAGCGCGCCGTGATGCAGCTGCACGATGTGTTTGACGATTGCCAACCCAAGCCCGGTGCCGCCCAGTTCGCGCGAGCGCGCGCGATCGACGCGATAGAACCGCTCCGTCAGCCGCGGAATATCGGTGCTTGGGATTCCCTCGCCTGTATCCGCGACCGAGAGCGCAACGCCCGGCTTTCCCGCCGCGCCATCGGTCCCCTCGGCTGTATGCGCCTCAACCGTGATTTTGCCGCCGCGCGGCGTGTACTTGATCGCATTGTCAAGCAAATTGAGCATCACCTGCTGCAGCCGATCGCGATCTCCCGCCAGCTTCGGCAGCTCTGGCGGGCATCGCACCTCCAGCGCAAGTTCCTGCCGCGCGGCCTGCTCCTGCATCAGTTCCGCCGCCTCCGCGATAACCCGGCCCGCGTCGAGTTGTTCCATTTTGAGCGGCTTAAGTCCGCGCTCGAGGTCGGACAGCGAGATCAGGTCATCAAGCAGGCGCGCGAGCCGGCGCGCCTGGCGCTCGATGATCCGAAGGAATCGCAATTCTGTCTCGCGATCATCCACGCCGCCAATCAATGTTTCGGCGTAACCATAAAGGGCGCTTAGCGGCGTCCGCAGCTCGTGAGTCAGGTTCGCGATGAAATCGGAGCGGATGGTCTCGTACGACTTCAGCTGCGTGATGTCGTGGAAAACGAAAACCCAGACCGTCCCGCGCAAAGTCTTGATCGCCGCGGCATTCGCACTGACATATACCGGCGCAACATTCTGAATCATCAATTCCGCTCCGGCGCTGCCCCCGTCGGGCGATTGCATCGCGCGGCCGACGAACTCCTGCAGCCGCGGATCGCGGCATAACTCGACCAGCGGACGGTCGCGATAGTCGGTTTCGGCTCCCAGCGCGAAAATCCGGCGCGCGGCGCCATTGAGCAGGATTACTTCGCCGCGCGCTCCAGTAACCACGACGGCTTCGGTCATGCTCCGCAGGATCGCTTCGAACTCGTCGCGCTGTTCGGCGAGCGAATCGGTCTCATCGACGATCGTGTCGGCGGCATCCAGCAGATGCCGTTCGGCGGCGCCGATTGCCCCGCCCTCGTCGGGCAATAGATGCGTTGGCAGGCGGCGCGCGCGCAAAGCCTCCGCGACGGCTTCCAACCGTTCAGCGCGGCGCGAAATGGAACGGGAGAGAGCCGACCCGGACAGCGCCGCGACGGCCAAGCCTGCGCCAATCGACGCTGCGACCCAGCCAATTGGCGCGGCGCCGGTTGCGGCGAGAACTCCCAGCACCGCGGCGGCGGGCGCCAAGGCGGCCGCACTAAGCGCAATCAGCCGGGAGGTGGACGATCTATCCAAGCGCCTCGGGATTGAAACGGTAACCGACGCTGCGGACCGTGAGAATCAGTTCGGGATTGGCATCATCACGCTCGATATGCTGCCGCAGGCGTCGCACATGGACGTCGACCGTGCGCGGCTCGACGAAGGTGTCGCGGCCCCACACCGTGTCGAGCAACTGTTCGCGCGTATATACCCGCATCGGATGCTGTACAAAGTAGCGCAGCAATTCAAACTCGCGCAAAGCGAGTTCCCGGCGCTTGCCGTCCACGAATACCTGATAAGTCCCAAAGTCGATCCGCAGCCGGCCCTTCTCGAAGATACCGCCGGATTCCGGTTCGGCCAGTGCACGCGCACGCCGCAGCAGCGCCTTGACGCGGGCAATTACCTCGCGCGGGCTGAAGGGCTTGACGACGTAATCGTCCGCGCCCATCTCAAGGCCCAGCACCTTGTCGACTTCGGTTCCCTTGGCGGTCACAATCAATATCGGCAATTGCGCGGTATCGCGGCCCGCCCGCATCTGGCGGCACACTTCCAGCCCCGGCATCCCCGGCAGCATCAAGTCGAGCACCATCAGATCGGGCACGCGGCGCTTGACGTGCTCGAGCGCTTGGGCGCCGTCGGCCGCTTCCTCGACGATGAAGCCCTCCTGGTCGAGGTTATAGCGCAGGAGTTCACGGATGTCCGCGTCATCCTCGACGACCAGTACCCGATAGCGAATGCCACGGCGCGATTCCTGCGTCGACTGCGCCGGCTGTGATGCCTGTGCTGCCTGATTCATCGCTCCTCCACCTCCTTCCGAATCCTCACATTCCCCGCTTCTTGCTCGACTCCATATGGCGAATCACCTTGCCTTTCACCATATACGTGACCATCTCGGCGATATTCGTCGCGTGATCCGCGATGCGCTCAAGATATTTCGATATGAACAACAAGAGCGTGGCCGATGCGATCGTTTTGGGGTCCTCGGCCATGTAGCTCAGCAGCTCGCGATAAACCTGATAGTTAATCTGATCGACTTCATCGTCGCGCGCGATTACTTGATCGGCCAGATCAGTGTCGTCCCGCATGAACGCATCGATGCTGTCCTTCACCATCGATTGCGCAATTTCGGCCATCCGGGGCAGATCGATGTAAGGCTTTAGTTGCGGGACCTGATTGAGTTCAAGCGCCCGCTCGCAGATGTTGACGGCGTTATCACCGATGCGTTCCAGGTCGGTCGTGATCTTAAGTCCGGTGGTGATGAATCGGAGGTCGCTGGCGGTTGGTTGATGCAGGGCGAGCAGGCGGATGCATTGCTCGTCATTTTCAACATCCATCCGGTTGACTTCGTCGTCACGCTTGATGATTTCGCGCGCGTGATCGCTGTCGCGATTTACCAGCGCCTCAACTGCCTCGGCAATCTGGCGTTCGACCAGACCGCCCATCTTGAGGAGTCCCGCGCGCAGGGCACGCAAATCCTCTTCGTACTGGCGATTGGTATGTTGCGGCAGTGTGGTATCCATTTAATTGTCCCCAAAATCAGCCAAATCGCCCAGTGATGTAATCTTCGGTTTCACGCCGGGTGGGATTGGTGAAAATTTGCTTGGTCTCGCCGAATTCAACCAGATTGCCGGTATACATAAATGCCGTCATGTCGGAGCACCGCGCGGCCTGCTGCATATTGTGAGTCACTATCACGATAGTGTACGCCGACTTTAATTCGAGTAACAGTTCCTCGATTCTGGCGGTCGATATCGGGTCGAGCGCCGAGCACGGCTCGTCCATCAACAGCACCTCCGGCTCCACGGCCAGCGCCCGCGCAACGCACAGGCGTTGCTGCTGTCCGCCCGAAAGGCTGGCGCCGGGACGCCGCAGGCGATCCTTGACCTCCTCCCACAACGCGGCCTGCCGGAGCGACCGTTCGACCAGCTGATCGCGCTCGGCGCGGCTGGTTTTCACGCCGTTAAGGGTAAGCCCGGCTGCGACATTGTCTTCGATCGACATGGTCGGAAACGGCGTCGGCTTCTGGAAGACCATTCCGATCCGCCGGCGGATCTGCACGGGATCGACGTCAGCGTCGTAAATGTTTTCGCCGTCGAGCAGCACTTCGCCGGTAGCGCGCGCGCCGGGAACTACTTCATGCATGCGGTTGAGGCACCGCACCAGCGTCGATTTGCCGCATCCCGACGGACCGATGATTGCAGTGACGCGGTTCTCGTCGAAATTCAGGCTCACATCATGCAGTGAATGCACGTTGTGGAAGTACGCATTCAGGCCTTTGACTAGTAATTTCTCAGCCATGATTATCGCGGCGCTTTGGCCGCCCCGCCCGTGACCCACCGGACGCCCAATTCCAGCGCCAACACCATTGCGGTCAGCACCAGAGCGCCCGCCCATGCCTGCCGCTGCCAGTCCGCAAACGGCGATATCGCGTACGTGTAGACCTGGACCGTCAGCGTATTAATCGGATGAATCAGCGACGTCGACCAGAACCGGTTGCCGAACGCCGTGAACAGCAGCGGCGCCGTCTCGCCGGCCACGCGAGCGACCGCAAGGATGACGCCGGTAGCGATTCCGGAGAGCGCCGTTCGGGCGACCACGGCCAGCGTCGTCTTCCATTGCGGCACCCCGAGTGCAAGCG
This sequence comes from Binataceae bacterium (SeqCode), assembly GCA_035524375.1. Lineage (GTDB taxonomy): Bacteria > Desulfobacterota > Binatia > Binatales > Binataceae > Binatus. The sequence continues at coordinate 5,545 of DATKOZ010000059.1, forward strand.
ACGCTTCCCGCAGCTCCGGCGGCACCAGCGCCACCATTTCCTCGGTGGTGCGCGTGACCAGCGGAACCATAATTACTGCCAGCGCCACGGAGCCGGCCAGCGCCGAAAATCCGCCGAACGGACGGACGACCACCGCATAGGCAAAAATTCCCACTACGATCGACGGCAGCCCCATCATTACGTCGGCTGAAAAACGCACCCAATCGGAAAATCTCGACGATCGATTCGCCGCCAGATACAGCCCCGCGCCTACGCCTACCGGCACGCCCATCAGGCAGGCCAGCCCGACCACTTCTATCGTGCCGACGATGGCATTGGCCATCCCACCGCCCGGTTCTCCAACCGGCGCCGGCATGTGCGTGAAAAAGGCCCAACTCAGGCTCGCGAATCCCTTGGTCAGCAGATAGCCGAGCACGAGGAACAGCGGGATAAGTGTTATGATCGTCGCCGCGATCGTCACGCTCATCATCAGATCGCTCTTGATCTTGCGATAGCGATAGGGGGTCGCGATGCGTAGCGATGGAGTTGCCGCGGCTGCCATTACTTCGCCCCTTCCTGAAAGCGCCGCTGCCGCACGCCCTGCACCAGCGCACGCGCCACGATGTTCAGCGCAATACCCATCACCAGCAGGACCAGTCCCAGCTCGACCAGCGCGGAGACGTACAGATCCGAGGTGGCCTCCGCGAATTCATTTGCAATGACACTGGCCAGCGTCGCGGCCGGCTTGAACAGCGAGGCTGATATTTCCGGCGAATTGCCGATGACCATCGCCACTGCGATCGTTTCGCCCAGCGCGCGGCCCAACCCAAGGATGATTGCACCGATAACGCCAGTCATCCCGTATGGAATCACTGCCGTATTCACCATCTCCCATTTGGTCGCTCCCAGCGCCAGCGCCGCCTCACGCTGTGTATGCGGCACCACACGGAAAACGTCCGTGCAGACCGATGAGATATACGGGATGATCATGATCGCCAGAATCACGCCCGCTGACAGCATTCCGACCGCAACCTTCGGCCCTTGAAACAGCGGAATGAAACCGAACAGATGCGAGAGTAGCGGCTCGACGTAATCGCGAATCCACGGGCCCATCACGAATACCGCCCACAAGCCGTAGACGACGCTGGGAATTGCCGCAAGCAGATCGACCAGAAAACCCAGCCGATGGCTCAGCCAGTCCGGCGCCATTTCTGATAGGCACAGGGCGACGCCCAAGCTCAGCGGAACTGCGATTAAGAGCGCCAAAAACGATGAAACAAAAGTGCCATAAATGAACGGTAGCGCGCCGTATTGATCGTTTACCGGATCCCACTGGCTCGAGAAAAAGAAATTCGCGCCGAACGCACGAATCGAAGGGATACTCTCGAATATCAGCGACAATGCCAGTCCCGCCAGCAGCGCCAATATCGCCATCGCCAACAGGTAGGTCGTGGCGTTGAAAATCCGATCGCCAAACAGCCGGACTTCCGCGCGTGACTTGGTAGCCTCGCGCCGAATGACCGCGACCCTGTCGGTCACTGTGCCTTCCAGTTCAGACAAGCGACGTACTTCCCTTAAAATTTGAGTCCCTCCCCTAATATCGTTAGGGGGCATCCGTCGCAGATATTCTAGTGATGAATTGTTACGGTAATGTTACGGCGACCAAAAGTCGCCGTGAATAGCATTCTAACCGTGAATTACGCTTGAAAATGTTAAGGTTTTTCAGCTCTCTGGAGGCGCTCAAGGCTGGTTAATTCGCTCGATGCCGTCCAAATATGGCCGCAATACCTTTGGGATCGTCACGCTGCCGTCCTCGTTTTGATAATTTTCGAGAATCGAAATCACGGTGCGCGGCAGCGCCAGCCCCGATCCGTTCAGGGTATGCACCAGTTCCGCTTTGCCGCCCTTGGCCGGGCGGAAACGAATCTGCGCGCGGCGCGCCTGAAAGTCCGTGCAGTTGGACACCGAACTGACCTCGAGCCATTCATTCGAGCCCGGCGCCCACATTTCAAGGTCGTAGGTGACGGCGCTGGCGAAGCTCAAATCCGCCGTGCACAGTTCGACGACGCGAAACGGAATCTCCAGCCGCCGGCAGATTTCGGCGGCGTTCTCGGCCATCTTGTGGAATTCCTCGTCAGAGGTTTCCGGGCGGACCAGCTTGACCATCTCGACTTTGTCGAACTGATGGCCGCGCTTGATGCCGCGAACGTCGCGGCCCGCCGACATCTTCTCGCGCCGAAAGCATGGCGTGTATGCCGTCATATAAATTGGGAGGCGCGCCTCGTCGAGAATCTCATCGCGATAGAGGCTGGTGAGCGGGACCTCCGCGGTCGGGATGAACCAGTAGTCCTCTTCGGCGTCGTGATACATCGTGTCGGCGTTCTTAGGCAGATGACCCGTACTGGTGACTGTCGCGCTGTTGACCATCAGCGGCGGAATGATTTCGAGATAGCCCTGCTCTTTCGTTTTGATGTCCAGCATCCACGCGATTAGCGCGCGCTCCAGCCGAGCTCCCAATCCCATCAGGACATAAAATCGCGTGCCGGACAGCTTCACGCCGCGATCGAAATCGATGATTCCGAGCTTCTCGCCGATCTCCCAATGCGGAAGCGCCTTGAACGACGTGAACTCGATTGGCTTGCCTTCGGTCTTGATGACGCGATTGTCGGCCTCGCTCTTGCCTACGGTCACATACGGACGGGGAATATTCGGCAGCATTAGCGCCAGCGCGCGGACTTGCTCCTCCGCCTGCGCCAGATTTTGCGCCGTCAATACACCTGCACTGATGCCTGCAGCGCCTTGCGCATCGGGATTGGCCGCAGCCTTCGCTTCGGCCGCTTCCTCCTCGCGGATTTTCGCGATCGCGGCCTGCCGCTCCTCGGGAGGCAATTTGCCGACTTCCTTGGAGCGGCGCTTTCTTTCCGCTCGAATTTCATCGAGCTCGAATTGAAGCTTGCGGCGCTTTTCGTCTGCGGCAAGAACAGCATCGACTTCGGCCGGCTCGACCGCCCGCTTGGCGAGTTCCGCCTTCACCAAATCGGGCTGCTCGCGAATTAACTTAATGTCCAACATTCAGAATGCGTCCTTCAAAAGTTCAATCTCCATGCGATCCCCGTCGGCGCGGATCGCCGCCACATCGAAGCGCATCGGGCAATCCTGCGCGCGATTGCGCGCCGCGAATATCGCGGCCGCCCGGCGAATGTGCTCCTGCTTGCGGCCATCGACCGCCTCGGCCGGGCTCCCGGCGGCGATTGTCCGGCGGGTCTTCACCTCGATAAACACGATCGTGGCGCCGTCCATCGCGATCAGATCAATTTCAGCGCCGGCGGCGCGATAATTCCGCGCGAGTATTTTATAGCCCTTGCGCTTAAGATACCGTTCCGCCGCACGCTCGCCCCGAAGTCCCAAAGGCGCCGGCTTGCCGATCGTGCCAAGCCAGTCGGCCGCCCGGCGAATCGCGGCCCGTGCCCGCTTCATCTTAATCAACGCCCCACTCCCTCGCGAGACGACCCGCTCCGAGGCTAGAGGTACTGCTGGGCCGTCGCAAGCGCTATCCCGCCCACCTCGGGCGGTCGCCATCATTCGCGAGCTTGACTCTCGGCCCGCCTGCGGCTCAAACATTGCATGAGGCGAATTCGGCCAGCACGGCGGAGCGGCGCGACGCAGGTTACGCCAACTACAAAGGGGAGGACCACAATGCCAACCGACCATTCGAAGTTGAACACCGGCCCGTACGCAGGATTGACGATCCTCGATCTCTCTCACGTCCTGTGCGGTCCGTTTTGCACAAGGCTATTCGCCGATCTCGGCGCGCGAGTGATCAAGGTGGAGCGCCCGAAAATTGGCGATGACACCCGTGAGTTCGGTCCATTCCTGAACGGCAAGTCGGTCTATTTCAGCTTCATCAATCGCGGCAAGGAGAGTATCGCGCTCGATTTCCGCAACGACGACGATCGAAAACTGTTAATCGCGATGGTTCGCCATGCCGACGTAATCGTGGAGAATTTCCGGCCCGGCGCAATGGATCGGCTGCGGTTGGGCTACACGGAATTGTCCGCGATAAATCCGCGCCTGATTTACGCGTCGATTTCCGGTTTCGGCCAGACCGGTCCGCTCAGTCAGGACCGCGCCTACGACACCGTTATCCAGGGATTCAGCGGAATTATGAGCGTGACCGGCTTTCACGACGGCCCGGCGACGCGAGTCGGCACCTCAATCGCGGACCTGACCGCCGGCCTGTTCGGCTTCGCCGCGATCGCCAGCGCGCTTTACGCACGCGAGCGCACCGGCAAGGGGGCCAAAATCGACGTTGCGATGCTCGATAGCATGCTCACTCTGCTGGAGCACGGGGTCATGGAATACGTTGCGGCCGGCAGAATCTCGGAACGCCTTGGAAATCGCCATCCGTTCATTACTCCCTTCGATACATTCCGCTCGGCCGACGACGCCTTCATCATATGCGCCGGCGACGACGAACTGTTTAAGCGGATGTGCGAAGCGATCGGCATGCCGGGCCTGGCCGGCGACCGATTGTTTGCCACCAACACCGATCGCACCGCCAATCATGCCGCGCTCAAGCAGGCGCTGGAATCCGTGTTTGTCACCAAGCCGTCTAGTCATTGGCTCGACCTAATCCGCAAGGCAGGCGTGCCATGCGGTCCGATCCATACGGTTGCGGAGGCGATCGAGCATCCGCAGACGATGGCGCGCAATATGATTATCGAGGCGGGTGGAATCAAAATGCCGGGGAATCCGCTAAAAATCGCCGGCTATGATGATCCGGCAACTCGTCCCGCCGCGCCTGAGCTGGATGCCGACGGCGAGAGAATCCGGAAAGAGTTCGCTGGCGGATGACCGCCGTCGCCTGCTCGACCGAGCCTTTCGCTTCGGATACAAGCGATCGATAATTGGCGCATGAACCTCCGCCACACCGCCTCTATCGCCCTTGTGGGGTGGTACTTGATGCTGCCACCATTGATTCAGAATTCTAACAACTCTGTGAGCGATTTCACGTTGACCGATCCTAAGGCCCCGCTATCGAATTGGGTGAAGCAGGGCACTTTCGATTCTGCTCGCGAATGCGAGGAAGCTCTGCAAAAGCTTGTAACCGCAGCCGAAGCGAATCAGGATTCAGAGGTAGTGGTAATGACAATTTCCGACCTTGAAAAGATACGGCAGGCCAGGTCTGCCAAATGCGTCGATATGGACGATCCGCGCCTTAAGGGAAATTAGGCCACTAACGGATTCAAATCCGGCCACTAGGCCTCAAATCAGTCCACCACCAACTGACGCCCTTCACCTGACATGCGATGCGTGGAATGTTACGATGCGCAGGCCGTAATCGGCACGACGGGGCTGCGCAGGAACGATGGCTGAGACAAAAATATCATTGGAACAGGTACGCCACGTGGCGCGGCTGGCACGTATGGAACTCGACCCGCGCGAAGAGGAGCAATTGCGCTCCGCCATGTCGCAGATGCTCGGCTACGTCGAAAAATTGAACGAGCTTGATACGAAAGATGTTCCACCCACCGCGCAGGTCGGCGATATCGGCACCGCGATGCGCGCGGATGAAGTGACCAACCATCCTGCGCCTGACGCAATGCTGGCAAATGCGCCCGCGCGCGATCGAAATTACTTCAAGGTCCCCAAAATCATCGAGTAACGGACACAGCATCGCGATGGCATCTGAACTGAACCGGCTCACGATCGCGGACGCGGCGGCGCGCCTGAAAAAGCGCGAGATTACCGCCGCCGATTTGACGCGCGATTGCCTGGATCGCATCAAGGCGATCGATCCCAAACTGCGCGCGTTCCTTACCGTCTGCGCGGACGAAGCGATGAAACAGGCTGAGGACGCCGACCGCCGCCTCGCCAAGGGCGACGCTCCGGCGCTGTGCGGAATCCCGCTCGGCATCAAAGACATCTATGCAACCAAAGGGGTGCGCACGACATGCGCCTCCAAGATTCTGAAAAATTTCGTTCCGCCATTCGATGCGACCGTAATCGAGCGATTGCGCGCCGAGGGCGCCGTGTTCGTCGGAAAAACCAACCTGGACGAATTCGCGATGGGCAGCTCCACCGAGAACTCCGCGTTCGGCCCGACGCTTAACCCCTGCGACCTGGAGCGCGTGTCCGGCGGGTCGTCGGGCGGCTCCGCCGCGGCCGTCGCCGCCCATGAATGCCTTGGCTCGCTCGGCACCGATACCGGCGGCTCGATTCGCGAACCCGCGTCGTTCTGCGGCGTGGTTGGAATCAAGCCGACCTACAGCCGCGTGAGCCGGTTCGGCGTGATCGCGTATGCCTCCTCACTCGATCAAGTCGGCCCGTTCGCAAAGACGGTACGAGACGCGGCAATCCTGATGCGCACGCTGGCCGGCAAGGACCCGCGCGATTCGACGTGCTCGGCGCGAGCGGTCCCCGACTACGAACAGGCGCTGATCGGCAATGTGAAGGGCCTCCGTATCGGCCTGCCGAAGGAATATTTCGTCGAGGGAATGCAGCCCGAAGTCGAGCAGTCCGTACGCGCCGCACTGAAGAATTTCGAGTCGCTCGGCGCCACCGCCGTCGATGTCTCGCTGCCTCATACCGGCTATGCTGTCGCCGCCTATTATCTCGTCGCCACTGCGGAAGCGAGCGCGAACCTGGCCCGTTACGACGGCATCCGCTACGGCCTGCGCGTCAACGCGGAAGATCCCATCGCACTCTATGAGATGACGCGCGCGCGCGGCTTTGGCGCGGAGGTAAAGCGCCGCATCATGCTCGGCACCTTCGCGCTGTCGGCCGGCTACTACGACGCCTATTACCTGAAGGGACAGAAGGTCCGCACGCTGATTCGCCGCGATTTCGAGCGCGCGTTTGAAAAATGCGACCTGATTCTCACTCCGGTTGCACCGGCGACGGCATTCAAGCTCGGCGAGAAGACCGACGATCCGCTAACTATGTACCTGTCGGACATCTTCACGATATCGGTAAATCTTGCGGGGTTGCCCGGAATGGCGATGCCGTGCGGCTACGACGCGAAAAATCTGCCAATCGGGATGCAACTGATCGGTCCGCCGTTCAGCGAGGAATCGATCCTCCGCGCCGGCGACGCGTGGGAACGCTCGGGCGCAATCAAATCCCGCCCGCCGGTTATCTGATTCTCCGCCCCAGCCGGATCCTATTGCCCGATCGTTATCAGCACCGGTGTTCCCAGATTCGAAAAGCCCCCGCCGACGGTAAAGCTCGGCGTCTGGTTGACCGGGTTGCACGGAGGGGATGGGCAGATCGTCCCGAGCGGCGGATATTCCGTAATGGTATTGCCGCTCAGATTGGATACGTAGATATTCCCGCCCGCATCCAGCGTGACGCCGAACGGATTGTTCAGATTCGTATTCGCGCCATTTATGGTCGCAATGGGTGTCGGGTTCGCTACCGGCGTTGCGAGTCCTGCAAGTGGAGGATAGATCGTAACGCTGTTGGCCGTCTCGTTCGCGACGTAGATATTCCCGCTTGAATCGAGCGCGAGACCTTCCGGAACTTGCAGGGCGGTGTTTGTCCCGGCGATCGTCACGGTCGGGAAAGCATTGTTGTTCGCGCTGTTCGGGTAGATTGTAACGCTGTCGGGCCCTGTAGCGGCGCATCCGTTCCAACAATTCGCCACGTAAATGTTGCCGCTGGAATCGAGCGCGATTCCGGTTGGCGCATTGATTCCAGTATTGCTGCCGCTGATGTTCTGTGAAGGCGTCTGGTTCCCGCTGCTGCCGGACGGGTAGACGGTGACGTTGTTGCCGTTGCGGTTAGCCACATAAATATTCCCACCGGAGTCCAACGCGATCCCGAACGGCCGGTTCAGCGCGGTCGAGGCGCCGCTAATCGTCGTGGACGGCGCAACGGCCCCGGAACTCCCGGGCGGATAGACCGTGATGCTGTCAGGCGTTGCGGTACCGCCGCATCCGAACCCGAAGCAATTGGTCAAGTAAATGTTTCCGGTGCCATCCACCGCGACGCCACCCGGATTCCCCGAGCTGGCCAGATTGGTCAATGGCTGATTGCTCCAATTCATCTGGGGCGGGTACGTAGTCATCGTCTTGGAGGAAAAATTCGCGACGTAAAGGAACGGCGGAGCGAAAGTCGTCGTCGCAGTCGGCGTGGCGGTGACTGTCACAGTCGGCGTTGCCGTCACGGTCCGCGTGGGGGTGGCGGTGACGGTTGCCGTCGTAGTCGAAGTGGAAGTCGCCGTCGCGGTCGCGGTGCGAGTCGTCGTCGCGGTAGCTGTGACTGTGGCGGTCGCTGTGGTGGTCGCCGTTGACGTGGCGGTAATGGTGGCCGTCGCCGTAAGCGTTGCTGTTACCGTTGCGGTTGTTGTCGCGGTGACCGTCGCCGTCGCAGTTGCGGTTACGGTCGCAGTCGCCGTGACCGTGGCGGTCGGCGTTGGCCGAATCCCGATCGCGGCGATACCGCGCGGCGCGAGCAACCCGGTATCTCCCCCGGCGATCAGCGCTGCGGGGGGCGTGTCACCATTGGCCCATGCATAGTAGATGGCGATTTCGCCCGGATCGGAAAAACTCGTGACATACATCGTCCCGGCCCCGTCCACAGCGATTCCTGCTATGTCGTTCAACTCCGCGTTCGGGCCACCAATGGTTTTTACCGGCGCAATATCGAGCTTGCCGGTCTGCCCGTTAAGGGGACCATAGATCGTGATGCATCCGCTGGCGGATGGCCCGCAACTGTTGTTGACGACGTAGATTTGGTTATTGGCGTCGATTGCAATTCCCGCGGGCTGCCCCAGCTGGGTCAGCGGTCCCGCAATCGTCGAAAGCGGAGGAACGTTGCCGTTGGCTCCGCTGGGATAAACCGTGACGCTGCCGTCGCCCGTGACCCCGCCTTCCAGATTCGCCGCATAGATTTTCCCGCTGGAATCGACCGCCACGCCCACCGGATATGCCAGCCCGGTGGCCGCACCGGCGATTGCTTGAATTGGAGGCTCGTTGCCGGACTCATCGGATCCGAAAACGGTGACGCTGCCGAAGCCGGGGGCGGCATTGGCTACATAGACGTTGCCGCCGGAGTCCACCGCAACGCCCTCCGGATTGGCCAATCCGGTGGCCGAGCCACCGATCTCCGTGATCGGCGCCGTATTGCCGCTGGTGCCGGCAGGATAAATCGTGACACTGTTCGCGCCATAGTTTGCCACGTAAATTTGGCCGCCCGGCGCCGCAGCAATTCCAAACGGAAAATCAAGCAACGTCGCGCTGCCAAGTATCGTCGCCATCGGGAACGCATCCCCGGCCGCGTCGATTGGGTAGACGGTAACGCTGTCGGCATAAGGATTGGCAACGAAGATGCCGCTGGTCGCGGGTCCAGCACTGCCGGTCAGTTCCACCGCTTCTCCGTTGCGCCGTCGCGTGCGCCGATTTTCGCTTCGCGCGATTGCGGAATGCGCTCCCTGCGCACCGGTTGCGATCGCCAATTCGCCGCTAACTGTTCCCGGATGAGACGGCGCGAAAACGACACCGACTGTGCAATTCGCTCCCGGCACGAGCCTGCTTCCTGAGCATCCGTCGTTGCGTAGGCCGAATTCAGCCGATGGCGAAATACGGGCGATCGAAATCGCTGAATTACTTCGATTCGTTATTGTGACGCTTTTGGGAGAGGAGGTAGTTCCGAGTGAAACGCCGACGAACGTCAGGCTGCCCGGCGAAACACTGAGATTTGATGCGGCTGAGGCCACGGCCACAAATCCGATCGAGCCAAGAATTGAAGCGGTCAATCCCGCAATCGCTTTGCTTCGCATCATTCCCTCAGCGTGAAAATATATAGATTAGTAGGTCTACAATTGCGGCAATCATCCTACACGTCCGAGTGCGAAACAAGTTGAGGAACAGAAGACGGAGCGCCCCAGTGTGAAATCTTATTTACGCCACGATGCGCACGTCCGCTTGACTGCGCATCGCGTGCGGGCATAAAGGTGCGCAAATGACGAATAACGTTGAGGCGACGGCGGGCACGGCGCGGGCTGTCATGATCACCGGTGCATCAACCGGAATTGGGCGGGCATGCGCCCTCTATTTGGATCGGCGCGGATGGCGGGTGTTCGCCGGAGTGCGCAAGCAAGCCGATGCGGACGCAATAGCCAAGGACGCAACCCCGCAGCTAACGCCGGTAACCTTCGATGTTACCGACGAACCATCGATCAAACGCGCTGCCGAAACGATTTCCAAGGTGCTCGATGACCGTCCTCTCAATGGACTGGTGAACAACGCCGGAATCGCGCTTGGCGGACCGGTCGAATTTCTCTCACTCAGCGAGTTTCGCCGCCAACTCGAAGTCAACTTGGTCGGGCAATTGGCTGTCACGCAGGCGTTCTTGCCGTCGATTCGCCGGGGACCCGGCCGCATCGTGAACATCTCATCGATCGGCGGCCGTTCGGCGACTCCGTTCCTGTCCCCGTACAACGCATCAAAATACGCGCTCGAAGCGCTCTCCGATTGCATGCGCGCGGAGCTCAAGCCCTGGGGAATCGATGTCGCAATCATCGAGCCGGGCGCAATCCAGAGCACTATCTGGGACAAGGCGCGCAATCTCGTTACGGACATCACTGATGCGCTACCACCAGAGGGAATCCGCCTCTACGGGAACGAAATCGAACGGATGAGCAAAATTATCCAAACACAGGAACAAATCGCCGTTCCCGCCGAGCGTGTCGCCAAGGCCGTTGAACACGCGCTCACCGCAAGCCGCCCCCGCATCCGATACATCGTCGGCGCCGATGCGTGGGCGGTCGCGGCGATGCGATGGCTATTGCCCGATCGCATCCACGATTGGGCCATGGATCTGGTATTGCGCCAAATGAGCGCGCGCTCGGCGCGCTGAGAATTCCTTAAAAATAACGACAACAGGAGGCACGACATGAAGCGGCGAGAAATTTATGCTTTGACTGCACTATCCGCGCTACTGCTCGCGTCGGCTGCGCCATCGGTGCGGGCGGACGATATCAAAGCCGGAAAATGGGAATACACCACTGAAATGTCGATGCCGGGAATGCCCAAGCCCCCGCCAGGCATCCAATTGCCTCCCGGAGTCGAACTGACTCCGGACGGTGGAATGAAAATGACTCGCACCGTATGCCTCACTCCCGATCAAATGGTACCGCAGATGCCGAAAGGCAACGATCAATGCAAAGTGGACCACATGAAACGCGATGGCGCCAAAGTCACTTGGGCAATCACCTGCAAGATGCCCGGCGGCGGCGCGATGCGGAGCAAGGGCGAATCGATTTATCACGGCGACACGATGGAAGGCACTGTCACCAATGTCGGCCAAATGGGTTCAGGCATGATGGGCGGCGGCGGCCCGATGATGGGCGGCGGGGGGCAAATGAATATGACGCAGCACATCACCGGCAAATATCTGGGCCCATGCGATCAGCCAAAACCACCGCCTCCGTCGAACTGAGCGAGACGAAGTGAAGAAATCAAAAATATCGGCCGGCGCCGTGGCGGTGATGTTCGCCGCCGGCACCATTGCATCAGGTGCTTCAGCCGAAGACTTGAAGGCCGGCCGCTGGGAATTCACCGCTCAAGTCACCAGCCTCGTAAACCATCTTGCGCCGCGCGAAATTACACCGCCGTCGGGGGTGGGGCTCGATGGCGGCGGCGCGGGCGGTACCCACATCCTGTGCATCACTCCGCAACGAATGATTCCGCAACCGGCCTCCACCCATCACTGCACTTTTGATAGATTCGAACACACCGGCGGCACGGTCATCTGGGCAACCACCTGCACCACCGCCGACAGCCAAACCAAAATCAGCGGAAAGGCCGTCTACAACGGCACCAAGATGGCCGGCACGATGGTCATCCACGGCTCCGGCAAGGGCGGCTACTCTCTGGACATGACGCAGCGCATCACGGGAAAATACTTGGGCCCCTGTTACTAGATTTATGAGCACCGATGCTTACGAAGCCGTGATCGGACTGGAGGTCCACACCCATCTCGCGACGAAATCGAAGCTGTTCTGCGGATGCTCGACAGCTTTCGGCGCCGGACCAAATGAAAACGTCTGCCCGATCTGCATGGGGATGCCGGGCGTCTTGCCGGTACTGAACCGGCATGCGGTCGAACTTGCAATTCGCGCCGGACTGGCGGCGCGTTGCGAGATCGCGCCGTCCTCGATCTTCGATCGCAAGAGCTACTTCTATCCCGATCTTCCCAAGGGCTACCAAATCAGCCAGTACGAAACGCCGATCTGCAAGGGCGGCTATATCGAACTGCCTGCCGCCGATGGCGGTGAGCCGCGCCGGATCCGGCTCACGCGGATGCATATCGAAGAGGACGCCGGCAAGAATATTCATGCCGAAGGCGCAAGCCTGGTCGATTTCAACCGCTCCGGAGTGCCGCTGGTTGAAATCGTAAGTGAGCCCGACCTCCGCTCGCCGGAAGAGGCCGGCGCGTATCTGCGCCAACTGCATGCAATCCTGCGATACGTCGAGGCCTCCGACGCCAAGATGGAAGAAGGCGCCTTTCGATGCGACAGCAACGTCTCGGTGCGAAAGCGCGGCGCAAAGGAATTCGGCATCCGGACCGAGATCAAAAACCTCAACTCGTTTCGCTTCGTCGAAAAAGCGATCGAGTATGAAATCAAGCGGCAGATCGAAATTATCGAGTCTGGCGGCAAGGTCGCGCAGGAAACCCACCTGTGGGATCCCGTGCGCGAGGAGACACGCCCGATGCGCTCCAAGGAGTTCGCCAACGACTACCGCTATTTTCCGGAGCCGGACCTGCCGCCGCTGATCGTTCCGCCCGAGATGGTCGCACAGGTGCGCGCCACGATGCCCGAGCTGCCCACCGACCGCCGCGCGCGCTACATAAAAGATCTCGGCTTGACCGAATACGAGGCGACCGTGCTGACCTCCGACCGCGAGGTTGCCGATTACTTCGAGGCGGCGATCCCCGGCCTGAAAAATCGCAAGGCCGCCGCGAACTGGGTGATGACCGAGGTTTTGCGTGTCGTCCGCGAGGCCGACAAGCCGATCGCGGAGGCTGCGCCTGCTGCAGCCGAGATTGGTGCGCTTTTGCGAATGGTCGAGGCCGACAAGGTTAGCCTGAACGCCGCCAAGACGGCATTCGCCGCGATGGTTCAATCTCGAAAAGGCGCAGAAGCAACCATCGCCGAGCTTGGCCTTGCGCAAGTTTCCGACGAAGGTGCGATCGCGGCTGCGATCGACAATATTCTTGCCGCCGAGCCGGACAAGGTTAAGGAATATCGCGGCGGACGCGACAAGCTCTACGGCTTCTTCGTCGGGCAGGCGATGAAAGCGATGGGCGGCAAGGCCAACCCCAAAGTCATCAACGACATTCTGAAGAAAAAGCTCGCCGGTTGATCTTCACGGCGCTGCCATTAGTGGGCGGCGGCAGCCGGTGTCGGTGAAGGCGATGCGGACGGTGTTGCGATCGCGGCCATCGCGGCGGCGGCGACAGTCGGGTCGGGGATGTATTCAGGCGGATAGCTAAGGCGGCGCCAGCTCAGTAGCAGCAGCGTCATTGCGCGGGCCTGATCGGGCGGCATGTTGAAGTCGGGCATCTGCGAGCCGGGCGTGACAGTCTCGGCCGCCTTCAGGTGCTGAACGTTCCAGTTGAAGAAAGTTTTCGGCCCGGTGACGTGCGCGAAATCCACCAGCTCGGGATTCTTGTCACCCTCATACGTTAGCTCCGGTCCGGTGACGCCACCGTTGCCTTCGACGACGTGGCACATGATGCATTTCTTTTTCTTGAACAGCGCCTTGGCAATATTGATTTCATCCATTCCCGGTGTGGCAACGTCGTGGCGATGGCAAAAGTTGCATCGCATCTGCATCATCTCGCCGCGCGTCAGGCCATTCTCCGCGGCAAGCTTGTTCGACAGCATCGGATCTTCCCAGCCCTTGCCGCCTTCATGTCCGCCAACGACAGTCGTCGCCCATCCGTCGCCGCCATGGCACGGCGTGCAGCCGAATTTCGCGAACTCGTGCTTTGCCAGCCACGGGTTCATCGAATGCGGTGTCAGCGGCTCGGCGATGCTGGCCGGCAATACGGAGGACCATTCGTAGCCGAGGTGACACGTGATGCATCGATCGGTCACGCCGATTTTCGGGATCCAGATTTGACGGATGCCGGGGCGGAATGCCTTCACGTCGTCGCCCCGCCCAAAATGGCTAAGCACAGTCGGAAACTCGTCCTGATATTTTCCCCATTCGGTGTCGAACTCGCGCCAGTAGCTAATGCCAACCAGCACCAGCAGAACGATCGACATCGCGACCATCCAGCCGAAATCCTTGGCTTCGTAGGATTCGCGCGGCTCAGCCATTTCAGTACAGCCGCGGCATCTCCGGCCGCGCCTGCCCCGGCCAATAGATCCGCCAGTACGGGCCCCGCAGGTACACGCCGACGAAAATCAGCGCGACGATTACGACCATCGCGCCGATGAAAGTGTAATTCTGCCGCCGCCGCTCCGGCGGAAACCATACTCCCTCCGCCTTCAGCGGCGATCGATCGAACCACGGCCAGAAGGTAATGAGCAGCAGCAAAAATCCCGGCACCAAAATCCCGCCGATGAATCCGCCGCTAACGCTGATCGGTCCGATGCGAATCGTGGTCGATGCCACCAGCTCCTGCAGCCATACGAAGTACCACGGCGCCTTGGCGGGGTTCGGCGTCACGGAGGGATTGGCCGGCCCCTCCAGCGGAGCGTTGAACATCAATGCCGCCGCCAGCGTCACGTTGAACACCGCAAGAAAAACCAGCGTCAGCCGGCGCGTCAGATTCGGCGAAGAAAATACCTGGTCTTCCTCCTCCAAGCCGGTCGAGCTCATCACCGCAACTGAAGTTCCCGGCGTGATGCCGAAAAACGAATAGCTCTTGGTGCGCGGCGTCTCCTTGGGGCGCATCATCCGCGCGATGCGCATCGGCTCCAGCGCCGCCAGCCCGCCGTCCTTGCGGACGCGCCACATGTGATAGCCGAACAGGATCCATACGAAAATCGGTAGGAAGAAAACATGCAGGACGTAAAATCGCAGCAGCGTCTGCTGGCCGATCTCATGGCCGCCGAGCAGGATGTATTGAACCGACGCACCGACGACCGGCGCTTCCTTGGCGATGCTGGTGCCGACGGTGATTGCCCAAAACGCAAGCTGATCCCATGGCAGCAGATAGCCGGTAAATGACAGCAACAGCGTGCCGAGCAGCAGTGCTATTCCGACCAGCCAGTTTATCGAGCGCGAACCGCGATAGGCTCCGGTGAAGAATACCCGCGCCATGTGAATGAATACGACCGCGACCATCCCCTCCGCGGACCATCGATGCTGATTGCGAAGGATGCGGCCGAAGCTGACGGCGTATTCGAGGTCCTTGATGCTGCCATAGGCGCGTTCGGTCGACGGCACATAGAAGAACATCAACATCACGCCCGTCACCGTCAGGATTAACAACAGGGACGCCGACGCAGTGCCCAGCCAGAACGAGTAATTCCAGTCCATGCTGGCGCGAGCGATCTTGGCGGGGAACCAGTGCAGCCACAGGTTTTTTACGATCGCCTCCGACGCCTCGCGATCGCTGTTGGGCGTCCAGGCCCAGAATATCTGCCGCCACAGGCGGCGCAGTTGCTCTCGCACGACTTACGCCTTTCCCGTTTTGGCAATTAGTTCCGTGCCGATTGCGACTTCAGTCGAGGTGTCGATTTCGATGAATCCATCGGGCGATACCGCCGTCTGCCACCATGAGAGCGGGCGCGGCGCGGGACCGCCGATCACCGTGCCATCGGGCCGGAACCGGCTGCCGTGGCACGGGCAGTCGAACTCGACCGCCTTCCACTGCACAGTGCATCCGAGATGAGTGCATATTGCCGAAATCGTATGGAACGAATCCGCCTTGCGCACGATGAAGAGCCGCTTGGCCGAATCGAATGTATACCCTTCCGGATAATCGCTGGGACGCTTCAACTTGAAGCGCGACGGCGGCTCATACAGCACGTTGGGAAAAAAAGCACGCCCGGCCGCGCCGATTTGCGCAAGAAAAGCTGCCAGCACAGAACCCTTGCCGAGCATGCGCAGCACCTTGCGCCGTTCCGGGTCGGGGTTTGCCGGGCGAGCCTTTCGATCGTCTTCCATCAACCGAGTGTCTCCTCGAATTCAAACCTCTCCATCGTAATTGCCGAGGTCGGGCAGCGCGTCGCGCACAGGCCGCATCGGATGCATTTCGCCTCGTCGTAAAGATACACGGAGCGCACGATCGGCTCCGGCATCGCGCGGTCGGCGGTCCGCTGGTCGGAGATTTGATCGATCGATTCGAAATGCAGGCAATGCTCGGGGCAAATATCGACGCATCGATTGCACATGATGCATTTGCTGCCATCGTAAATCGGATGGACGTGGCAGTAGAGGCATCGCGAGGCCTGCTCGTGCGCGGCCTCGGCAGACAAGCCGGATTCGACCTCGGTTATGCCGCTGCGGCGATCCAGCGGAACCAGCGGAATCTGGCGCGCGATCTGCTCGTAGTTGGGAAGCCTGCGATACGTATCGGTCGGCATCTCTTCAATTTTCACGTGCAATCGCGGCTGGCCAAGCGAAACTCCCCGCAGGGAGGCATCGATCGAGCGTGCAGCGAGCTTGCCGTGCTGCGCGACGGTAATCAGCATCGACGGCGGAAAGGCCGCGTCGCCGCCGGCGAAAACACCGGCCACCGGCGTAGCCAAAGTGAGCGGGTCGATTTGAAGCGTTCCGGCGGGAGTCGCGGCAACCCCATCTGCGGGATCCAGAAACGAAAGGTCCGGCGCCTGGCCGATCGCAAGAATGATCGTTTCAGCCTCGATCGTTTTACGGTCATTTTCGTCGAATTGCGGGCGAAAGCGGCCGGTTTCGTCAAACACGCAGACGCATCGCACTAGCTCGATTCCCGCAGCCCTGCCCTCTTTTACGATGACGCGCTTTGGCCCCCATCCGGGCATGAAGCTCACACCTTCATCGCGCGCGATATCCAGCTCTTCGCGGCCCTGCGCCGACTTCATCGCGGGCATCTCCGTTTCGCCCTCCAGACTTGCAACCGTAACCGCAAGCGCACCCCGCCGGATCGCTTCGCGCGCCGCGTCGACCGCAACGTGCATGGCTCCCACTGCGACGTCCCGCTCGTCATCGCTCGCCAGAACAACCCCGGGCGCCATCGCGCGGACGGCGGTCCGTGCGGCATCGATTGCAACCAAACCGCCGCCGATCACCACCACCCGCCCGCCTATCGGCACCCGATAACCGCGATTGATATTCAGCAAATAATCGATCGCCTTGATCACGCCGTCGGCATCCGCGCCTTCGATGGGAACCGCGCGGCCCCGCGACGCGCCAACCGCAAGGAAGATCGCTTCGTAGCCGTCCCGCTTCAGTTCCCGCACGCCGAAGCCGGGTTTGAGCGGAGTCGAATATCGGATTTCAACGCCCAGAGATTCGATTTCGCTGACCTGGCAATCGATCACGTCACGTGGAAGCCGGTAGGACGGAATCCCGTACCGAAGCATCCCGCCCGGACGCGGCATCGCCTCAAACACGGTCACCTTGTAACCCATCAACGCGAGATCGTTCGCACATGCCAAGCCGGCCGGCCCAGCGCCGACGACTGCGACCTTGCGGAGCGACTTTTCCGTCCCCTCGCGGCTAATAATGTTCTCCGAATGGCCCGGCGTGATACTGGCACCGCCCATCGGACCGATCAGAGCGTCGCGCAGGCCGCGTGCCGTCAGCGACTCGGCGCCGAACTGCTCGGTGACAAATCGCTTGAGAGCGCGAATCGTGACCGGCGCATCAATCTTGCCGCGCCGGCACGCGTCTTCGCATGGCGCACCGCATGCACGGCCGCAAATTGAAGCGATCGGATTGGGCGATCGCGCGACGCGGTAAGCCTCTGCGAAACGGCCTTCGGCGATTAGTTGAACGTAGCGCCCTGCGTCGGTCTTGACCGGGCATGCGTCAAGGCAGGGAACATTTTTGCGAAACCACCAGAGATCGCGCGGCCGCGCGTCAATCATTGCACTTCTCGCGAGGGGATTCGCGTTACTTCTTACAGAACGTCCGCACGTAGGCGACTAGATCGTGAATCTCGCCATCTTCGAATCCGGAGCTCCATGCCTGCATGTCGGGACTGAGCCCTGCCGATGCTCCGCCATTTTTGATCACGTTGAAAAGGGTATCGTCGGAAATTTTCGCCATCGCGGCACAGTCCGTGAAATCCCGCGGATGCGTACTGAGAGCTGCCGCTCCGGGGCCATCGCCCTTCCCCGCCGCACCGTGGCACTTGACGCAAAAGGTGTCGTAATTCTGCTTTGCGGCCGCCATGTCGGCGGCCAATACCGGACCGGACAGAGTCATTACCAGCGCGGACACCATTGTAGCCGCCAAGAACCGGTTCATATTCATCCTCCCGAGCAAGGCTTGGGGCGCACAACCGCGCCGGCCCTTAAACAATTAGCGCGATTTCAAGTAAATTAATATCGCACGCGCATTGGCCGCCGGCATATTGCTGATTTGCCGCATGTGCATAATCACCTGGTCCCACTCATAAGGCGCCTTCTCTCCGGGTGGCCGCGGATTGTGGCATTGGGCGCAATAGATCGGCCACAGCTTGGCGCCCTTGCGGAACAGCTCCCGTTTTTCGGCCTTGCTCATGTTGTCCTCGGCAAACGCAGGCCGCCCAATCGCGCCGATGACGAGGCCTGAAATGATTATCACGAATATTGCTTTGCGCATCGTCTTGCCTCCTCAGAATCCGACCGTGAACTGGGTCAGGAACGCATGATCGTTTGGCACCGAGCCGGCCGGAGTCGTTGAACCATCGGCAGCCACCAGAGTTCCGCCCGCGCGAGGCAATTCGAAATCAACTTCGTTCTGCCACACGATTGATGGGGCAAACCAGTAATCCAGCGCCAGTGCCACCTCCCGCGAATGCGGCGCATACAAGGCAGGCGAACCGCTCAAGCCGAAGTCGGGAACCAGTCCAGCCTGGAACCCGCCCATCCCGATGCCGGTTGACCCGGTGATGTCGTCGAGCGAAACGAAGTGTTGATTGACTCCCGAGTACCGAATCAGAGGCTGCAAGCGCTGGAAGTATTTATTCAACTCATCGGAAATACCGGGCACCCGGACATCGCTCATCATGTAGCCAAGCTGGAGATACCAGCCCTGGCGATTATCCTGCGGCAAGCCGCTGGGCATCTCCCGGTACGATGAGACCCATTCGCCACGAGTCTGGAAGTTTCCGTAGAGATAATTGAAATCGACGCCCCACGACGTGAAATAGTTGCCGCCGTTCCATTTGCCGTCATAAGTGGAAGCGCCCACTTCCAGACGGCCCCAATCCTTATCGACCGGAATCGGATAAATGCGCAGCCGCGTTCCAAACGCCTTGCCGTTGCTTTCCGCATTGGCGACCGCCACCGGTCCGCCAAGCGCCGCGCCAAGCACGTTCGAACTGAACTCGGGGCCATTGCCAATCCAGGCGGTATAGTCGAAGTCCTGACCCTCAGCGCCCCATTCGAATCCGCCGCGCGCCTGCACGCCGATGTCCCCCGGCGGAACTACCGATTCAACTCCGAACGGCAGCGGCGCCGTGACAAAGCGATTCACCCACATT
This sequence comes from Binataceae bacterium (SeqCode), assembly GCA_035524375.1. Classification (GTDB taxonomy): domain Bacteria; phylum Desulfobacterota; class Binatia; order Binatales; family Binataceae; genus Binatus. The sequence continues at coordinate 25,159 of DATKOZ010000059.1, forward strand.
GGGCTTTGAGTCTCGAACCAGTCGCCGAATGGGTTATCAAACAACCCGCCGACGATCGTCAGATAGTCGTTAGGAAACAGCTGAAACTCCGCCGTCGACAGATCGACGCCGGTTCCCGTGCTGCCGAAACCAGCGCCCAGCACACCCTCAAACAAGATCCAGTCGGCCGGGCGGTACAAAATCATCGGTTCCCAATCGAAGAAGAACGAATTCTGGGTCCCGTGATGGATACCGTCGATTGCGCCGCTCTGTTGGTCGTAAACGAATTGGCCGCCGGCCGAGCCGGTGACTGTGAACGAATGCGAGCCAAGGTACTTGCCGAATGCTTCGGAGAAATCTTCGGCATTGACCGGCTCATCGAGTTTCGCCTGCAGCGTCTTCACCTGCGAGGCGGTCTGCTGCAGCTCCAGATTGGTCGCCTGCAACTGGCGGTTGGTGTTTTCCAGTTGAATTGCAGCACCCGTGTTCTTCGAATCGCGGCTTTCGAGCTGATCGACTTTCGTTTCAAGCGTCTTGATCAGCTGGCGATCGTGCTTGCGCTCCGCACGCAGCTCCTTGAGCTCGCGCAACACCTCTTTCATCGTGGCGGCATCACCGCCGTCCGAATCGGCCGCGCGCGCAGCCATCGGGCCAAAGATCAGCGCGATGCCGAGCATCATTAATAATGTGCCGGATAGTCGTCTGGCTCGCATATCCAACCCCTCCTCCATCGCGGCTCCCAAGTTGCCGCGCCTCAATCCACCTCAACCGCGCCGCGCGCGGCTGTGATATGTCATCGCCGAAACGGGAAAGAAAAATCCTTCCCGGATGGAAAATTTCTCCCCTGTTCAGAACCAATAGTCAATAGGGTCCCGAAAATAGGCGGGCATTTGGCCAATGGCTTAGTAGCTAATGTGTATCCAACGGATACGCTTTGGCCAAATTTTGCTCAATTTAAACCAAACGCGCGAGCGGCGTTGTCCCAAAGAATTTTCCTCTTGCTCGATTCCGGGATCGGCTGCGCAAGCATCGCCCCGATGCCCCACGGGAACGTTCCGTCGGGATGCGGATAGTCAGTGTCCCAGACAAAATTATCGTCGCCGGCAAGCTCGATCGCCGGCTTGAGCGTGCGTTCGTCGCCGCGAAATGCGACCCAAAAATTGTTCTTGAAATATTCCGTGGGCCGCTTGGTGAGGTATTCATGCTCGGCATTGCCGCTGAAATCCCAATGCTGTTCCATCCGCTGCAGCCAGTATGGGAGCCATCCGCCGTCGGCCTCGACCTGCACCACGCGCAGCTTGGGAAACCGCTCGATGACCCCGTACCAAATGAGGCCTGCCATCGCGGCCATCGCTTCGAACGGATGCGACAATATATGTCCCGTCACATGGGTATCCATTCGATCGCCGAATGACGGCACTGAAGCCGAGCCGGAATCATGCGTGGATATCGGACGCCCGAGCTTTTCGATCTCGGCCCACAGGGGCATGTAATCCTGATGGAAGATCGTCCGGCCGCGCACCGGGTTGGGCCGGACGTAAAAGCTGACCGCGCCTTTGCCGGCCGCGCGATGCGCCTCCGCGATCGATGCGTCAACGTCCTGCATCGGCAGGATCGCCGACCATTTCAGGCGCTCGGACGCCTTCGAGCAAAAGTCGGCACTCCAATCGTTGTACGCGCGACAGCATGCCGCCAAGAGCCCCGTGTCATTGAACTCGCGCCCCAGCATCTGGCCGCCCGCGGTCGGGTAGACGATTTGCACATCGACGCCGTTTTCGTCCATGTCGGCGATGCGGCTCTCCGGGCTGAATCCCGTTTTCGCCGCGCGCTCGAAGCGCTGCATCGCCTTGTGAATCGCCGCAAGGAACGCCGGCGCCGCCATCGGATATTTTCCCTGCTCGCGCGTGAACGGCTCGCCCTCGACCAGGAATGTCCGGCGGCCGGAGCCCGGAGCTTTGCCCGGACGCGGCGCCGCCGATTTGTATCGCGTATCGATAAACCGCTCGAAGGCATCGGCGGGTTCCATCAGATGCGTATCGACGTCGGCGATCTTGAATCCATCTTTCACGGCGATGCCTCCCTGTGCAGGCCCAATTACGTCCAATGCCGAAGCGGTGCGCCGCGATAACGCATTCGCGGGCGAATCAACCGGTTGTCAGCGTACTGCTCCAGCGCATGCGCGATCCATCCCGCCGCTCGCCCGATCGCGAAGATCGCGGCGGGCAGCGAGCGCGGAAACCCCAGCATCAGCGTGCTGACCGTCAAATAGAAGTCCAGGTTGGGACGCAGCCGCTCGCGCTTCCATACCGCCGCCTCCACCCGCTGTGCGATCTCGAACAGCCGCGCCCCGCGATGCTTCCCAATCGATTCCGCAACCGTCTTGAGCAGCGCGGCACGCGGATCGCCGCCGGGATAGATCGCATGGCCGAAGCCGGGAGGTAACCGATGCTCCCGCGTAAACGCGTTTAGGCATCCGTCCAGCCGCGCGCCCGCTTCCAGTTCCTTGAACATCGCCGCGATCCGGTCGCATGCGCCGCCATGAATCGGCCCCGACAGCGAGCAGAGCGCGGCCAGCACCGCGGCGAAAAGATCGGCTCCCGTGCTCGCGACTACGCGCGCCGCGAATGTCGAAGCGTTCAGTTCATGCTCCGCGCATGCGACCAGCACCCGGTTGAGCGCCGCCGCCTCCCACTCGCTTCCCTCCGCGCCGTTTGCGCAGCGCAATAACCTCCCCGCCATCCCGGGTGGAAGAGTTGGTGGCGGTAATTTTTGGCCGGTGGGAACCAGCGCCAGCGGAAGTTGCGATACGATCAGCTCTGCCCGATCGATTGGCGAATCTTGCGGCTGCCGGAGCTCCCATGCCGCCAGTCCCGGCATCATCGCCGCGAGCCGCAGCAGCGGCGGCGCATCGTAACCAGCGGCCGCCAATGCCGCCGCAACCGGCGGCGGCATCCGCGCGCCGTCGATTTCGGCCATCAGTTCGCGCGCCTCCTCCGCCGACGGCCGTTCGCCATTCCACAACAGGAGGCATGTCTCTTCGAACGACGCGTGCTCGACGACCTCTTCTATTGGATATCCGCGATAGGCAAGCTTGCCTTCGACGATATTGCTAACCGCCGATTCGGCGACGATGACGCCGGGAGCGCCGGCATCGATTCCGCGCGGCTGCGCGACGGTCACCCACGTCGATGCCGCCGGGAGCGATCGCCCGCGCCGTCCCGGCTCCGCTGAGACGACGCCCCGCAATGCATCGATATCGGCGCGGCGGTATAACGCTTGGCGCCCCACCCTGCGCCGGTAACTCTTCAGCCACCCGCGGCTGACATAGGCATAAATGGTGCCGAGTTTGACGCCGAGCTGATCGGCGGCCTCCGCCGCGGTGAGCATCCCGGATCGTTCGGTCTTGCGGATCGCCACAATGAAATCACGCCACGCGCGGTATCATCCCGTCAAGCGGCGGAGGCCGGAGGCAGGCAGGCACAAAAGCGCGAAACCTCACGCAGGTTTCGCGCTTCCCGTTTGCTCATCCGAAAACGGCGAGACGCCGTTTTCGGGAAGGGGGCCAAAGCCAGTCCGATTCTTTCCTCGTGTCATTCCCGCGCGTGGCTGCCGCGCGAGGAATCCCGAACTTTTTCCGCTTCCGAATACGGTAGGGGCGCATCGCGGTGCGTCCGTTCCTAATGCCCCTCGCCTCTCTATGCCGCGCGCAGCGCGTTCCTCCCTATTTCCCTCGCTCGCTGCTTATGCGGGAGAGGGCGATCACGCGCGCAATCGCTCCTCGTCGGCCTCGGTGACACCACCCTCCTTCTTGATCAGGTTGTCGAAGACGTTTGTATCGAGATACACGAGCTGAGACATTTGCCCATCGCCCATCCTGCTATCATTCATAAACAGTTTGCGTCCGTCCGCAACTGCGGCCTTTAGCGAGCCGGCGGTTGCCCGCGCTTAGCGTGCGAGATCCTTCGACTCGCGCAGCGCTCGCTCAGGATGACATGAGAGGAAAGGCGGAATCCGGGATTCCCGCGCGGCAGCCACGCGCGGGAATGACAGCGAGCGGAGCGGACATCGGGATCCCTCGGCTTCGCTTGGGACGACAGAACCGCGCCGGGGGACACCGGGAAAAGACGATCAAGGAATCCTGACTTGGGTGCAGGCGCCGGCGCCTGCTCACGCCCGTTTGCGTTCCTGGACCGCCGACTCAAGCGCCTGGCGGATGAATCGCTGATAGGGCATCTTCGCCCGCGCGGCGCATCCCTTAACGGCCTTGAGCAACGGCCCCGGAATCCGCATGTTGACGCGCGCGGTCTTGGCCTGAAACTCGAACCGGACCGTCCGCATCCCCGACAGGTCGTAGGCGGTCAGGTCGGCCGCGTCGATAAACCGCTCGGCCGCTTTATCGGTCTTTAATCTTGGCAGCTTCTTTTTCATAGTGCTCAACTTCCTTCTTGTGCATATAGCGGGCGCTGATTAGGCGGATGAGCGTCCGTAGATCACGCGTGCGCATCGTGAACACCGCCAGAACGGCATGGCTATCCTCGTCCTTGCCAATCGCGATAAACCGCTCCTCGGTTCGGGAGTGGCGCGGGTTGGGGAAGACCGCTATCGGTTTCTGAAACATCGCCTCGATAGCCGCGATCGTGACGCCGTGCTTCTGGCATTTGGCGCGGTTGGCGCCATCCCAGTCGAATCCGGCAGCTCCGAAAACCATCTAGGTTTAGGATGTATTTTTGTATGGTTGTTTGTCAATACAGGATTGCGCGACGCGCTGGAAAGGCAGTAGCCCAGACCCGGCTAAGACCTTGCTGGAGAAGGCCGTTCTGTTTATAAGGCGGATTTGGATCGGAGCGGCAAAATGGAATTCCCGGCTAAATTAAGTGATAATATCCGCTGCGGAAAATCATTTAATCGAGGTCGGAGTTTTATCTGCAATTCGCGAGTACAAGAAATTTCCAACGGCGACATAACTGTCGTTGTCAGGGAGCATCCAAGAGAGAACATCGAACGTTCCATGGTTTGTAGCGATTTGGAGAACGTAGAGCGACCAAATAAATCTCCATCCCCTGACAGATTCGATGCTCGCGTATGGAATCCGATCTATTCGCTTCCGAAGGAGGCCCTTGGGCACCATAATCGCATCAAGGCCCAGCACAAGAGACCGCTTGGAGAAAAGCCGATCTAGAATCATAAGCAACCCGCCTATGATCGGAAGGAGGCCGAACACAACGCTGATCGTGTGGGGATGGCAACCGCATAGAAGTGCATTCACAGCTATCCATCCAACACCCGCACCGAATTCTAAAGCAATCGACGAAGGTCTCGGAGTGTAAGGGTACTGACATGGTAGGTTCATAGGGCCGCTTCAATTTTTCGATCCTAAATGAGCGATAAGGTGCATTCAAATGAAGACGCGCTTTTTGATTTTGTTGTCTGTTATTCTTCTGGCTGCGCCGATGGCGTGGGCCGCGGACAAATCCGCCGATAAGAAGCTATACCATCGTCCGCAAACGTCCGCGGAGAAGGCGCTGGATAATATCTTGCGCCTTGACAACGCATCCAACGGAAATATGCAGGATTTCGTCCTTCAGCGCCCCGGGTACGCGAAAAAGAAAGGGAAGGATTATTCCAAATATTTTACGCCCGCCCTGTTGAAGGCATGGGCTGAAGCGGGAAAGAAGGACATCGCGGAGGGATGCGGCGGCGTTTACACGGGCGAGGTTTGCAACATCGATTTCGATGTCGTTTTATGCGCGCAGGACGTGCCGGAAACTTACTTGTACCGCACGACCCATGCCCAGGGCGATCAGGCGATTATTACATACTTATGGCCGAACGATCCGAACGCCGGCTTGCGCTATCTGATGGTGAAAACGCAGGACGGATGGAAATTGGATGCCGTCGATTGCGGCAATAAATATCAATTCAATGTGAAGACCTCTCTGCACGCAGACGAAAAATGATCTAGCGAGACCGCTGGACTCGCGAAGGTTACCGCAGGAAACTCCTCTCTCGTTCGGAGTTGGGCTCTCGCTACGCCATGGATGCGCTGCGTGTTTTTTTTGCCGAACCGCCCCGGTCAGTTCCAAATCTTTTCGCGACGTATCGCTTTACGCTGACATGCCGTTCCTCGTTTCGCGCCTGAGCCAAATCGAATGCCAATTGCATTCGCATCAGATGCTCCATTTTCGGCCCGAATGCCTTCTCGATGCGCAGGCCCATTTCACTGGTCAGGGCGGCCTTTCCGTTCAGCAGGCTCGAAAGCGCCTGCCGCCCGATGCCGAGAGCTTTCGCCGCCTCGGTCACCGTCAGTCCGAGCGGCTCGATCACCTGCCGGCGGATTAAGCCGCCGACGTGCGGAGGATTCTTCATCGCCATAATTTCCAACGCCTCTTTCAGTGATAGTCGATAAAATCGGTTTCGAATGCATCTCCTGCTTCAAACCGGAAAATCACTCGCCAATTTCCGCTCACTGTTACGCTCCAAAACCCCTTTAGCTCCCCTTTCAGCGGATGCAACCGCCAGCCGGGGAATAATCCGACTTCTTGCGGTTGCATAGCTTCGTCGATCGCCAAAAGAATGTCGGAGATTTTCTCCACCAGGGCTGCCGGAAGTTCCCGGCCATCGCCGCCTTCGTAAAGCCGCCGCAAGCCTCTGTGCCGGATCGAACGAATGCCCATCCAGAGATATTATCGCCCGTCGCGCGACAGGCGTCAAGGAAAAGGGCGAGCAGACTTAATCCTCTCTCGAAACCTCAACGAGAGCCCGTCCTGAGTCTCTCTAAGGATTTCAAACTTCCCTTCCGATTAAAACAGAGAGCGCGATACCCAGTTTGGTTTTCGCATCGGCCTGCTTTCTCTTTCGCGGCTACTTCTCGTCTATGCCGCCATCGTTGCCGCGGCTTGCGCCGGCTTAATCACGTCACGCATCGCCTCGGAATAACTGTTCTGCACCAGCGCGCGCGCGAAGCGAGGATCGGCCGCAAGGGCGGCATGCAATCGCGGCAGATTGTAATCCGGCACGGCGGGGAACAGATGATGCTCCAGATGATAGGCAACATGAGCGGGGCCGATCATGAATTTTATAAATGGATTGTGCGAAACGATCGTCCGCGCGTTGCGCAATCCGTCTTTAGCATCGGGCACGCCCGCATGTTCCAGGACTCCGCGCACCCGGAGAATCACCTGATTGACGGTGAACAGCGGGATCATCCAGAGCGCGATAAACGCCCATCCAAGGCCGACATAGAACAGCGCCGCGATAATCGCGAAACCCAGCGCCATGCGCGGAATCCGCTGCCGCACCATCCGCATCTTCACGTACTTTAGCGTCGGGCGGTTGCGACCTTTGCTGTCCACTTCGACATACCCTCGCATCACCATCGCGGACAGCCCCGTGGCGTCGCGAATCAGTTTGCGGCGGAAACTCTCCCACGTCACCGGATAGGCGCGCGAGAGCGACAGATCGGGATCGCGATCGGTGAGCAGGTACTTATGATGGCGCAGATGGACTTTGCGGTAGCGGTACAGATCGCTGTTGACCGGAAACGCGCATAGCCATTGGCCGATGAGATCGTTCCATCGGCGATTGTCGAGCAGGCGAAAATGGGCCGCTTCATGCATCAGGACGGCGAGCGCATGCTGCGAGCGGCCGACAACGATCGCGGCGAGTATCCATACGATGATGCTGTGGCTCCACAGCGCGATGGAGACTGCGGCAACGATTAGCGCCCAGGTGAGCACCAGCGGCCGGAGAGACTTCACCGTGTCGATCGCATAGAGCTCTTTCAACTCGTCGGGCTTGATTCGCATCGCGCGGCTTTCATTTCCGGAACTTTCGTCGCGCTGCGCATCCTGATCGGTCCAAGTTTCCGTGTCCGTGGTCGAGTAGATCATCGAGGCTATTCCTCCCTCTGCAAGTGTGCCGGCTCGCCGGCCGCAAACGCCGCCGTTTCGATCGGGGCGAAGTCGGATGTTTCGGGGCTCGCCAAGGGCGCCATGAAGCGCCGCCACATCGTGCGTCCCATCCGGTCATACTGTTTCATCATTTCGAGCAAAAGGTTGCGCTCATACGGTGGCATCATCACATCGGGCAGCAGCGGATCGAGCACCAGCGCGCGAACCGCCTCGCCGCCGAGCGTGAAGGTTTCGACGAGCGCGTCCTTAAAAGGAATCTTGTTCAAGCGCGCAAGGCTCGCTTCCAAACGCGCGGTAAGCCGCGCGTATTCGGCGCGCAACGCATCGACCGGCCACTTGGTTGCGAACTCCAGGCTCGCGGAGGCATCGACGGTGCCGCGCGTGATGAAGAACGGGACCCGCAGGCCCATTCCAACCAGCGTCTCGCGCAACTCGAAATCGGAGACGTGGAGATTGTCCGGACGCACGGCGACGGTTGGCGCGGCCTCGATCATCCGCGCGAAGCGAATCGCGCGTGCAGTGGATTCGCGATCGCGGGAGGACGGCCGGTGTTTCATGTGAACGATCATCCAATCGCCGGTCCACGGACGTTGCAGTTGGCCGATTTCCGGCCAGGTCCGCACGTTGCGATTCACGGTTTCGGCCGCGCGCGTGAGCGCATACGCACCCCGCCCCGCCCGCTCAAGGCGTCCCTGCGCAACCAGCCGGGCGATCGTCACGCGCGCGCGGTTGGAGTCGATGCCGAAAAGATCGCATGCGGCGACAATCGCGCGGGCGGGCATCGGGACGCGTCCGCGCGGAGAGAGAAGGTCGAGAATTACGGAGCGAGGCTTGAGCACCCAGTCATATTACATTTTTGGCAGATTCCTGTCAAATAGTGTAATATTGACGACCAGGGAAATTTAGCGCGGCTAAAAGACCGAGCGACGAAACTTTAGAATGGATAATTGACGCCGGAGAAGACGGCCGCACCCTCGCCGCCCCATCCGATGTCGACATAGCCGACAACGAAGGGCATCGCGATTGCGCGGACGCCCAGCCCGCCGACGGGATGCAGCTGGCTGAGCGGGTTAAAATCCATGTAATGCGCCACGCGCCCAACCTCGGCAAACGGGGCGAGCTCGAGGATTCCGTGCGTGCCGAGCATGTTCAAATCCCAGATGCGCGTGCGCATCTCCATGTTTGCGACGACGAGGTCGTTGTCGACGAAGCGGCCCGCGCCATAGCCGCGCAGCGGTTCCTGATCGGTAAGGATGGATTCCTCGCCACCCAACCGTGCAGCCGACCAGAAAGGCATTTCGCCGCCGGTGCCAACACTGACTGTGTGATACGTGTCGCGCTTCGAGTTGAACACCGTGACGAATTGCGGAAAGTTCCCGCCAACCGCCTGATATTCGCAGAACAAATGACCGGCGAAGGTGACTCGATTATTGAGCGTGAGATAACGGCGTAGCTCCCCGCCGAAGCGGTTGTAGGATACCGAACTTCCGAATCTGCGGTCGGCAACACCATAGTAAACGCGCGCCAACCCGCCGGCGCGGGGAATATCGATAGCATCGCGGGTGTCGTATTGGATCATGAATTGATTCAACAATTCGCTGCCGCCATTGATACCTTTCTGCTGTGGAAAAATTTCGTGAATCTGAGGCAGGTCGAAGCCGCCATGCAGAATTCGGACATAACGCGGTCGTTCGGTGATCGACAACTGGAGATTTTCGGTTACGTTAATCCCGAACATCCCTTCGAAGTAGAGCTGTTCGGTTGTGTAGTTGGTCTGGTTGCCCTGCGAGGATTTGTTGCCCAGCCCGAAAAACCGCTCGGTCGGATCGCGCTCGAAAAAGAAGCGGCCTTCGAATGACCACCATTTCTTGTGCTCGCGCCCGGTCTGAAAGTCCAAGTCGACATCGCGGGCAATTTTCCATTGGAACCCCGCGGTCGCATACCACTGGGTGTCGGATGACGGATACGACAGGTACCGGAAATCGCCGCCCGGACCCAACGTCGTGTTCTGCGTAAAGTCCGGGGCGAGAATACTGGTGATCTGATCGTTGCTGTCAGTGAACAATTTGACCGGCATCACGCCATAAGTGACCCCGCCGTTCGGATCGGTCGCCGCGACGGGGACCGGTATGAACGGCCAAGTATCGGGCGAAGTCAGGTCGATTGCATCCGCCGTGGCAGTTTGAATCGCCAGCGCAACAGCGAACAAAAATATGATAGCGAGAACGCGCCGCATCCTGATTTCTTCCGCCCGCCACCTCCGCTCCGTCATCACACAAACCATGCGGGACGGCTCAAGGTGACAGGATTGGCGAAAACGATCAACCCTTTAGCGCGAACCGGCTCTCACATGCTGCTGCTGCGCGCTTTTCGCGGGGCGCGCAATGTGCAAGGATTCCGGCCAGCCGTCCCCATACACGGGGACTTTTCCATCAAGGAGCGAGATTCAATGGCACGAGCTGACGGCGGCGAATTAATTGCGCGCGTGATGCAGGAAAACGGCGTCAAGTACTGCTTCTCGATCAACGGCGGACATCTTTTTCCAATTTTGGCGCAGTTACGATCCCACGAGATCAAGCTGATTCATATGCGCCATGAACAGGCCACGGCCTATGCCGCCGACGCCTATGCGCGGACCTCCGGCCAGCCGGGCGTTTGCATGGTAACCGCAGGTTGCGGCTTGACCAATGCGGTTACCGGACTGTGCGTGGCCGGATTGACCAACAGCGCCGTCGTTTGCATCTCCGGGCAGCATCCAAACACCGAAGACCATTTGGGTTCCTTCCAAGAGGCCTACGGTTCCGACGTGGTCGCGAGCTTTTCGAAGTTCACCAAACGGGTCACCGACTGGTCCTCGATCCAGTTCGATCTTCGCTCGGCATTTCGCGAGGCGATTTCGCCGCCACAAGGCGTGGCACTGTTCGAGATTCCGCAGAACATTCTCTACGACTCAGACGACGAAAGCCGCCAGCGCAAGGGCGCTCGCCATTTCACCACCGATGACGTTCGCTCGGCCGGAGAACCATCCAAGATCGATAAGGCGATCGAGATGCTGGTGGCTGCCGAACGGCCATTAATCGCGTGCGGTGACGGCGTGTTTTGGTCGCAGGCCGGTCCGGAGATGCGTGAGTTCGTCGAATTGACGAACATTCCCATCTATGCACGCCGCGCAGGCCAAGGCGTCGTGTCGGAAGAGCACAAGCTTGCGATTCGCGGCGCATTCAAGAAACCGTTCACCGGCCGCGCCGACGTAATTCTCGCGATCGGTTTCCGCTTCTGGAGCGGCGAACACTTCGGCCAACCGCCTACCTGGACCGATAAGGCGAAATACATTCAAGTCGATCCGACGCCAACTCGCATCGGATGGCAGGGAGCAGCCGACCTGCCGATGGTCGGCGATCCGAAAACCGTGCTGCGCCAGATGATCAATCGAATTAAAGAGCTGAAGTTGGATTTCTCCAAGAACAGGGAATCGGCGTGGGTGAAGGAAGTGTGGGAAGCCCGGACCCGCTTCGACAACCTGATCAAAGAACAGAATAAGAAGGTCGTGAGCAGCAAGCCGATCCATCCCGCGCGCTTGTGCGAAGACTTGATCACCGTGCTCGATAAGAATGCAACTACCGTCATCGACAGCTTCACGCTGTCCGGTTGGATGAGCCGCGCATTTACCTGCCGGTTCATGGGGCAGGTGGTGGACGCCGGCCCTCTGGCGCCGGTCGGCCATGGCGTCGGCATGGGCATCGGCGCTCAACTGGCCCGGCCCGGAAAGCAGGTGGTCGTCATCAGCGGCGACGGAGGACTCGGCATCGGAGGCTTCGACATGGAAACCGCCGCGCGCTACAAACTGCCGGTCGTAGTGGTGCTGTGGAATAACAGTTCATGGGGACCGAACTTCGACCAGATGCCGCTGCTCAAGGATCGGACCGATCCGTTCAACATGCTTCCCAACATCCGCTACGACAAAATCTTTACCGAGATGGGATGCCACGGCGAGCAGGTCGAGACGCCCGAACAGATCACACCGGCGCTGGAGCGTGCGTTCAAATCGGGCAAGCCGGCGATGATCAACGTGATCGGCGATGTAACCGTCGGCAATGCGACGCTGGGTGGAAATCTGCTCGGCTCGACCGGATCGAACTGAGGCGGGGATCCGAGGCCGCTTTTCCAGCAAAGACGGAACTTCAAGAACGGGATGCATTCGGGAGGATGCGTCCCGTTTTACTTGATACGATTGCGGTAAATTCGAAAATCCGAGTACGAAGCGCTAGACTGGATGTTACGGGGTGCGCCCAATGAAACTTAAAGTTGCACTTTTGATTCTCGTCGTGACTGGAGCCGCTGCTTGCAGGCGGGCCGGTTCATGCCCCTATGGAGCCGAGCCGCGCGGCGAGAGGCCTCCCAACGGCTCTGAAACCTATTGCGCAAAAGTAGTCGATGGCCACGAAGTGAAGGAAGGGCCATTCGTCCTTTACAATCCCGATGGCGGGAAGATGATTGAGGGAAATTACCACGACGGCAAGCAGGACGGCGAATGGACGCTGTGGTACGCGACCGGCCAGAAGCAGTCGGTCGATCATTACGTCAACGGGGTTCAAGACGGCGACCATACAGGCTGGTACAGCAACGGGAAAATGTCCGCACAAGGACAATATAAGGACGGCAAGCGTGAAGGCGTGTGGAAGCGATGGGACCCCAACGGCTTTAAGAACTGGGAGGAGACGTACAAGAACGACCAGAAGATTTCTTGAGATTGGGTTTGTGATCTGTGGCTGTCGAAGTACAGATTGTCGATGCCAACCTCGACAACCCCGGCCATGCGGCGGCGCTGATCGAAATGATCGACGCCTACATGCGCGATCCGATGGAGTTGAATGCACCGGCTCCCGAACAGGTCAAACGCGATCTGGTCCCCGGACTGCGCGGGCATACATCGTGCCGCGTCCTTCTCGCCTACCAGGGCGGCCGTCCGATCGGCTTTTCGATTTGTTTCATCGGGTTCTCGACCTTTAACGCGCGTCCACTGATCAATATTCACGACATATTTGTCGATGCCTCGGCGCGCGGGATCGGCGTCGGATGGAAGCTGCTCGAACGCATCGAGGCAATGGCGCGCGAAATGAATTGCTGCCGGATTTCTCTCGAGGTACGCGAGGACAACGCTCGCGCCCGCGCGCTATACAGCAAGTTCGGAATGGGCCGCGCCCTGCTCGGGCCCGATCGCGTTCCAATGGAATTCTGGTGGAAGCCGCTCTAGGCGCGGACGCGCCACTATTGAATCGTAACCGGAATATTGATTTCGAATACTGAATCGACCGCAGCGCCGTCTTTAATCGCTGGAAAGAATTTCCATTGCTTGAGCGCCGCGAGTAACACCTGATTGAGCCGCGGATTCGCGGTTGGCTTTTCAAGTGTGACTTCCACCGAGCCGTCGGCATTGACGCGAAAGCGCGCAATCGCGACGGTGTTCATCGTATTCTCGCGCAAGTCGTCGGGGATCACCGGCGTGGGTGCATATATCGCGCGGGCGCCGGTAGTGTCGCCGCCGATCTCACCGCCGCTCCCCTGCCCGACGTTCGCCGTGTCAGCCGGCGGCTCAGGATGCAGAACGCTGGACGGAACCGCGATTCCCGATGTCCCTGAAGATGCCACTGGCGGCGCCATCGCTGGCGGCGCGATTCGCTGGCGCATCCGGGGCCGTGGCTTCGTATGCGGAGCCGGCTGAATCGGCTGCGCTGCTGGGCGCGGCTGGTTGTCAGCCGCCGGCGCGGCGACTATCGGTGGAATATCGATAATGCGCGCTTCGATCGCCTCCCGATGTTCAAGCGCGACCGGCCGCGGCCGCAATATCACCGCGAACACACCCAGCAGCATCGCGGACGCCGCAATCGACGCGGGAATTGTAAACCCGAATCGCCGCCACGGCCGGTCGAAGCCCGGCCTCCACTCGCCGTGGATCACCGCGACGAGACGAAGCCGGGCTTTTGCCTCGGCGTTTAGGTCGACGGCTTTGTGAAGGGCAACTCCCATTTAATTCCACCATAGAGCGCGCGGCGCGGGCCGTACTGCGATGCGAACACACCGATGCCGCTGCCGTTACGAATTTGATAAGTGTGGTCGGCGAGATTCACAACGGCGCCACGGAATTCAAGCGCGCCGCCGGTCGCCATCTCGATGCGTTTGGTGATGCCAGCGTCAACCTGAATGTAGTACGGCAGGTTCCCGGTGTTGGCGAACCCGCTCCTGAGGCCACTGCCGTAAATTCCGTCGATGCTGAACATCAGGCCGCGCCATTTGTAGGCGGCACCCGCGGAATTAGTGAAGGTCTGGTCGTGGTCGAGAAAGATGTAGTGGCTGGAGATGTATTTTAGCTCGTCAGGCGCGAAGTTGAACTGTCCCGATTCCACCTGGGTTCCCTGCGCGACGCTGTAGGCGAAATTCTCGTACGCATAGACGTTCTCGTGCGAGTAGGAACCGGTAGCCTCCACGCCCCAGACGCGGCCCTTGTGGTAGTTGAAGGACTCGAAGATCAGTGCCGGGCCGAACTGCCCCTCATCGATAAGATCGGCCGCTTTCTTGTAATAGGAGTCGATCCCAAGGTTTAGGCCCGGAACCACCTCCTGAGTCGCGCCAACATCGAATAGATGATCGCGCTCCACGGTCGGCAGGCTGTTGCCGTTGGTTGGGGGTGCGCCGGTCGTGTTGGCGAACTTCTTGACGCTTTCGACGGTTACCAGCTCGGTGGCGGGCGGCGTGAATTGGCGCGCGTAGGCGGCGTGCAGCGTCGTGCCCTTGAAGGGAGTGTACACCAGCCCCACGCGAGGGCTGGCCTGATCCGCGCGCACCAAGCCGTCGTAGAGATCGAACCTCACACCGTAGTTGACGATCAGTTTATCGATCGGCTTCCATTCATCCTGTACCCAACCGCTATAGATCCAGGTTTGAAGCGCAACATTGTCGGTGATCGAGAACGGCACGTCGCTGGTCTGGTGTCCTCCCGATGCGGGGAAAACGGATTCATGATTGTCGATCTCGGCCCGCTCGGAATCGAAGTATCCGCCCAAGCGGAATGTGTGCTGGTCGATTCCATGATAGGCAACGTCCAATTGAGCACCATTGCCCAAATCGCTGCGAAAGACCCGGGAAGCGGCGCCGTCGTAAATGAGGTCGCCGGTGACATCGGGATTGAACGTGACGGTCGAGTACCGGCTAAACGGCGCGAGCTGGTAGTCGACGTTCTCGCCCACCGTGCCCTGCAACGCGAGCACGCCAAAGTAGTTCTGCTCAGTTTGGTTCTCGCGCACCTTCGCGGACGGATAGACCGGCACACCCGCGAGCTCGAACGCCTGCGGTTGATCTGGATTCGCGGGAATCTGGAAGTGGTTGACCGCGGTCCCGGTTATAAGGCTGAGCCGCATCGTCGGGTTAAGGAAATAGGAAAAATATCCGAATCCCGAACCGGTGTTTGCGGTATCATGGATCGCGGTTGGACCCGGCGTCGGCGGTTCGACGCCGCGATCGGTGCCAAGATACTGCCCGGTCACGAAGTAGCTGAATTGGCCGTTGGTGCCACCGTACTCGAAGCTGGGCTGGGTCGTGCCGCGTTGCCCGCCATAAAAATCTACGTCAGCACCTTCCAATAGCGCGCCGTCCTTGGTTTTGACGTCGATGATTCCGGCGGTGCGCAATCCGAACTGCGCCGGCAACGCGCCGGTGAGCAGGCTGATATTTTGCGCGAAGCGCGGGCTCAGTACCTGGCCAAACCCCGTGATTCCTTCCGGCAACTGCACGCCATTGATTCGATACTGCAGGTTGGCGTGGTCGCCGCGGACGTGAAGCTGGCCGTACGAATCCTGCGCGACACCGGGTGCCTGTAGAATCACGTCGTTGAGGGGAGTGTTATTGCCCTGCGGCAATTCCTGAATCGCCTGCTGGCTGAAGCGATATACGCTTCCTCCCGTCTCCGGCGACAGGGTGTTCCGCGCCTGATTGAGTCGCGTTGCCGCCACCTTCAGGCTGACCTGTTTCTCGGCTTGCATCGCTATCGTGACTGGGGTGGCGCGCTTGCCGGTAAGGCTCACGATCGCGGTCGCGGTTTTGAAGCCGGCTTTTCGCGCCACAATCGCAAAAGTTCCGCGCGGCAATCCGGTGAGCGAAAATTCACCGCCCGGTCCGCTGGTCGTGCGAGCAGCTGCGCGACCGGTCGCCCCTTGCGCGGTCACCTCCGCGCCTTCCAGAGGCCTTCCCAGCGCGTCCTTCACGGCACCGGTGATTCGTTGTGAGTGTGTCATGGTCAAATCGCCCGCCATTACCGGCGGGCAAATCAATTGCACAAGGATCCCGGCAAGCGGGATCATCAACTTCCAAATCCTTCCCATCGCAATCTCCAAAATGCTTGATTGCGGCGCCCGCCACGCGCCTTCAAGGTGCGCGCGGGCGCCGGCGCGTGAACGGTTCACGCGCAAGTCAGTTCATGTTGTCGTGGAAAGCTATGCTTGGAGCGATGCGGGCGGAGCGCGGCCGCGCACAGTCGAGTACGCGGACGCATGGAACACCGGCAAACTTGATACTTCGATTCGCTCAGCGGCAACTGGATCGCTGAATGTAGCTGCAATAGCGGCAACCGATCCCGGTGAATGATGCGCGAGATGGCAGATCGGGCAGAATCCCTCGGTGGCGGACAGTTGCGCGGATGCGCCCCGGCCCGGCCACGAGTCGCTTTCGTGGTAATGGGCCGCTCCCGCAAATTGCGCGAACAGGAGCAGTATCGCAGCCGCGGCGGAAAATACGCGTCGCAATCCTCCTGCTCGACGTTTTGTGCCGGAAATCATACCCACCCTTGTTTAGATTATGCCCTCGCTCTTGAGGGATTCAAGGTCGGCAGCACCCAATCCGAGCCATTCGCCATAAATTTCCGAATTGTGCTGGCCCAGCAGTGGCGCCGCCTTAAGCTCTACCGGCGAATCATCCATACGGACCGGACATCCCGGCATCAGGAATTCGCCGCGCACCGGATGATTCACCGGCGCGATCATTCCGCGCTCGCGCAGATGAGAATCGTTCAGGATTTCGGCGGTGTCCATCACGGCGCCGCATGGAATTCCTGCCGCACCGAGCAACCGCATCACCTCCTGCTTGGAGCGAGTGCAGGTCCATGCCTCGACAATAGCGTGCAATTCGGCGACCGCTTTCTCGCGCTCCGGCCCCGCCAACTTGACCTTCGAGAGAAGGTTCGGCTGTTCCATCACCTGGCCCAGCGCGAGCAACATCTCCGCGGTCGTGCAAAGAATGAAGCAGTAATCGTTATCCCCGCCGGGAGCGCACTTGAAAATGTCGCCGACCGGACTGCCGGATACATAATTGCCGGTGCGCGGAATCGCGCGTTTGGTGACATAAGTTGCCATCATCGGAACACGCACAAAATTCAGCACCGCCTCCTGCATCGAGACCTCGACTTTTTGTCCCCGCCCGGTTCGCTCGCGCTGAATATATGCCGCCAGGATGCCGACCGCCGCATGCATCCCGGTACCGGTGTCGCCAATCGTAGGCCCCGGCTTAAGCGGCGGCGACCCCGGAAATCCCGTCACAGACATCGCGCCGCCGGCCGCCTGCGCAATCATGTCAAAGCTCTTGTATGAACTATACGGCCCGGTCGTGCCGAAACCTTTTATTGTCAGATAGATTAGCCGCGGGTTTATCGCGCGCAGCGTTTCGTAGCCTAGGCCGAAGCCCTCCAGCGTGCCAAGCGAATAATTTTCAGTGAGAATGTCGGCCTTCTTCACCAAGTCTATGAATAGCGCACGGCCTTTGTCGCTTTTGAGGTTGAGTGTGATCGCGCGCTTGTTGGCATTGAGCAGCATGAAGTAATACGAATCAGCGCCCGGCTTCTCTGTCAGCAGCCAGCGCCCCTGCTCGCCCATCTTCGGCGACTCGACCTTGATCACGTCGGCGCCCAGCCACGCAAGCATCTCGGTGCACGACGGCCCGGCCTCAAACTGAGTTAGGTCCAGAACTTTGACCCCGGCAAGCGCCTTTTCCATGCGTTCCTCCGATGAAGCGAGATGACGTGACAACCTCATTTTGTAGCGCCGTCGCAGCCGGATCGGCAAGCGGCGGATGCCTGCGGCGTCCGATTTCAGCGACGATCGATTGCTGATAGTTTTGGGAATGCTTCGGACAGTTGTGTTGATGCGGGTCTTAACGCCATGACAACGCCCCGGAGAGAATATATCTCCATTCCCGGCGGTAATGAGCGCGGCGTGCTGGCCGCGATTCTAATCCTAACAGCGCTCGTGTATGCGCGCTCGCTCGGCAGCGAGTTCATTCTTGAGCATCGCGCAATGATCGTTCTGAACCCGCACCTCGGCGATTGGGAATTTGTTCGAAAATCCCTGGTCAATGACGAATGGTGGTTCATCGATCCGAGTCATGTACCGGTTTCCGCCTATTACCGTCCATTTATGAACATCTGGATGGCGCTAAACTACCGGCTGTTCGGCGAAAATCCGGTCGGCTGGCGAGCCGCAATGATTGCGGTCCATATGCTTACCGCGTGGCTGGTCTTTCGGGTTGGCATACGGTTAACCAATGACACCGCCGCCGCCTTGATCGCGACTGGACTGTTTGCGCTCTCGCCGCTCAATGCCGAAGCGGTGGTGGGCTCCTTTGCTACACCTCTCTGCGCGGCATTCGAGCTCGGGGCGTTCGATTTCAATCTTCGCCTCGGCGATACGCATCGGTTGCGAACTCAATTGGCGGCGCTCGGACTTTTCGCATGCGCCCTAATGAGCTACGAGGCCGCGATCACGCTTCCTGTGCTTATCGCGGTCCACGATTTTCTTTTTCAGAATTTAACGGCCAAAGATCATGCAACGCTCGCGGATCGAGCCCGAAAGGTGCTGGACGCGACAATGCCTTACGCAATTGTGGCCGGAATCTATCTCGGTCTCCGGTTCTGGATCCTTGGCGCGATCGGCAGGTCAAATGATTTGCAAAGCCATATGTCCGCAGCGCAGGCCGCCCTGTCGATACCAAATGCCTTGTGGACATATGTGATCCTGCTGGCAACGCCATGGCAGGCCGGCCCGGCGCATCAGGTGGAGTACGCGGCCGCCGTTACGGACCCGTCGTTCTGGATACCAGCAACAGGGCTGGCGGCACTCAGCTGTGGAGTTTTCGTGCTGTTATGCCGCCACCGGCATCGGCGCTTATACGCGATGTGCATTGCGTGGTTTATGATCTCGCTCGCACCGATGCTCAATTTAAATGGAGTCGCTACCAGCGATCCGATTCACGACCGCTACCTCTATTTCGCATCGATTGGTCTATTCATGGCGGCGGGCGACCTGATCGTGGCATCCTTCCGCGACATCCAAATTAAGACGGAAGCGCTTTTAGGCGGTGCGGCAATCGCGGTGCTCGGATTGTCGGCATTGCTCTTCTCCGTGCAAGGCTATTGGCACGACGATGTAGCGGTATATTCGCGGATCACTGAGGTATTCCCAAATGCGATGATTTGGCATCGGCGTATGGGTATCGCGCTGGAGGAACGCGGCGAACTTAAAGATGCGCAGCGGCAGTTCGAATTGGCCATTCGATTCGCGCCGAATGCAGTGGATCCGCTTCACGATTTGGCAATAGTGGATGAGCGGCTTGGCGACAGACGGGGTGCCGCGCGTGCGATGGCTACCTGGGTGCAGCGCCTCGGTCATCCTTCGCCGGTCGATTATGCAAGCCTGGCCGAGGCCGCGGACGCGGCAGGTGATGCTTCCGCTGCAGAAAATGCACTCGAACAGGCAGAAGCAATGCCCAAAGGAGCGCAAGCCGCCGCGCTGGCTCGCGCGCGGATTCGATTCCTCCACGGCGATCGCAAAGGCGCCGAGGACGCGCTGCGCTCGGCACTTCGTAAGGACCCTTACGACGCACCGGCGCTGGCAGCGCTTGGGACCGTGCTTTCCGCCGACGGGCGCGTTGCGGAGGCGCTTGCAGCCTACCAGCGCGCAGCGGCGCTGGCCCCGCCGGGCACTCTGCAGCTTCATTACAAGATCGCGGTCGCGCTTCATCAATTGGGACGAGACCGGGAAGCGCGTGACGAGTGCGCGATGGAAATTGCAGCCGAGCCGGCTAATGCAAATGCGCGCGGGCTGATGGACGCAATCGAGCGTGGACTTGCCGCGAACTAACATGTCCGGAGCCGAACGCATTTCCGCCACCGCATCAAGCCGCCATGACAAGGCCAGCGCCGCACTGTGGCATATTGGCGGTGATTCTGTACCTCAAGCGATTCTGCCGGTGATCCTAATCGTTGGCGCGCTTGCCTGCGGGCGCAGCTTGGCTAACCGGTTTGCGCTCGATGATTACGCGCAAATCGTCAACAACCGGCTGATTGGGCAATGGCCGTTCATCTGGCGATCGATGGTCAATGACGAGCGATGGTTTGCCGATCCGCTTCATCTTCCTCAGACCCCCTACTACCGACCATTTCAAAACGTTTGGTTCGCGCTGAATTATCATCTGTTCGGGCTCAATCCGATCGGATGGCACACCGCGATGATTGCGCTTCACCTGATCGTGGTGTGGCTCGTCTATCGGGTTGCAACGCGGTTAAGCGGGGACCGCTGGGCAGGGCCGCTGGCGGCAGGGCTGTTCGCGCTGATGCCGATTCATGCCGAGGCGGTAGCTTGGGTCGCGTCGGCCGCAACGCTCCTGGGCGCCGCGTTCGAAATGGCCGCATTCGAGCGATATTTGTTGGCGGCACAATCCGCTGCAGCCAAGACCCGCCAAACTTTTCTGTCGCTGATATTTTTCGGCGCCGCGCTGCTGAGCTATGACAGCGCAGTGGCATTTCCCGCTCTGGTTGCCGCGCATGCTATGATCTTCCGACAGGGCAGCAGCGACGCGCCCATGCAGCGCGCCGCCGGCAATCGAGTTTTCAGCGTTATCGCAATTATATGGCCATACCTGGCCGAATTTGCAGCATACCTCGGACTGCGATACTGGGTTCTTGGCTTCGTGAGCCGCCCGAATGCCTTCAATAGCCTGACACCGCTGACTGTTATCCTCACGATTCCCAGCGCGGTCATGCAGTACCTCGCGCTCCTGGCAATACCGTGGCAGGCCGGCCCCGCCCACACCTTGAATATTGCAACACGGGCTTCATCGCCTGATTTTTACGTACCGGCGATCGAACTTATAGTGCTGCTCGCGTCGGCGGCGATACTGCTACAGGAGCACCCTCACCGCCGTCTGTATCTATTCTGCGGAGCGTGGTTTTTCATCACTCTGGGCCCGATCCTCAGGCTTGATCTGCTTTTCATTAAATTCATGATCCAGGATCGCTATCTTTACCTGCCCTCCTTTGGGGTGTCCCTGATGGCGGCCGATCTTGCGATCTGGTCCGCCCGGAGAAGCGATACCGCCGCCAAAATGGTCGCATTTGCCTCGGTTGCGATCGTAGTTGCGTATGCCGCTTTGATGTGGACGTTACAACCGATCTGGCGTGATGACGCTGCTGTATTTACACGTGCAGTTGCGGCAGCTCCGAAATTTGAATTTTGGCATCAAGGGCTCGCCTCGGCGCTGGCTGCGCAGGGCGATTTCGCCGGTGCCAGCCGGGAATACGAACGCGCCGCGGCACTAACGCCGCAGGGCGGCGACGACATCTTTTACGGACTTGCACTGGCCTATGAACATATCGGTAATCGGCGCGGCGCTGAACGCGCGATGGCCGAACGCGTCAAGCGTCTCGATCACCAGACCTCAGACGCATATGCGGATCTCGCACTCGCCGCCATGGCCGCAGGGGACAAGCCGGAAGCCGAGGAGGCGCTCAAACAGTCCGAAGCAATTCCTGGCGGCTCCGAGAGCGGCGCAATCACTCGCGCAAAAATTTTCCTTCTCGATGGAAATGCCACGGACGCCGAGCGGACGATGCGCATGCTGCTCGCCAAAACTCCCAACGACGCTACCGCAATCGAAATTCTGGGGACCGCGTTCTCGGCGGAGCATCGCGACACCGAAGCGCTCGCCGCATTCCAGCGTGCGCTCTCGCTTGAGCCGAACAAGCAGGAACTGCATTACAAGATAGCCGCCGCACTGCACAACTTGGGTCGCAACCGGGAGGCGCTCGCGGAGTGCACCGTGGCTCTGCGCACTGTGCCCGGGGACCAGACGACTAATGCGCTAATCTCCGCCATTGAGCGCGCTCTCCCGGAGCGTTAGTGTCTAAAGCCTGTTGAAAGTCTCCTTTCCCCGTAACCCGGAATCCAATTCACACCAGCGTGGCGCCGTGATCGCGGCCGCCTCACTGGTGATTTCGCTGTTTGCCGCATTGCGTATTTGCATCGCCGGCGTGCCCGCCTCCAGCTCGCGGCCGTGGGTGTTGCTGCTTTCGATCGACGGTTCGATCAATCCGGCGGTCGCGTCCTATATCGAGGATTCGATCGATCAGGCCAAAGCCGGTGGCGCAAGCGCCGTCGTAATCGAACTCGATACCCCGGGCGGACTACTCGCCTCCGCGGAGAAAATCGTCAAGGACCTGCTTGCCGCTCCCGTGCCGGTAATTGTTTATGTCTCTCCGTCAGGCGCAGGAGCCGCGTCCGCCGGAACTTTCGTTGCGGAAGCCGCGAACATCGCGGCAATGGCGCCCGGGACCACGATCGGCGCCGCGCATCCGGTTGAAGAAGGCGGCGGCGACATCAGCGGCACGATGGGCCAAAAAGTCGAGAACTTCACAGCGTCATTCGCGCGGACGATCGCCCAGCAACGCGGTCGGAACCAGGATTGGATCGAACAGGCGGTGCGCCACAGCGTCGCCATCGGCGATCGGGAAGCGCTCGACAAGCACGTGATCGATATCGTGGCGCCGGATCTGCATACCCTGCTGGCGCAGGCTTCCGGCCGAAAGGTCGAAGCCGGCGGCCGTTCGATTACGCTTGCGCTGGATGGCGCCGAGGTGCAACCCGCCCGGATGACCACCGGCCAGCAATTACTCAACGTATTGTCCGACCCGAACATCGTGTACCTGCTGATGATGGCAGGACTGATCGGCCTATATTTTGAATTTGCACACCCGGGCGTAATGTTTCCCGGCGTCGCCGGCGCGATCTGTCTCTTGCTTGCGCTGGCATCGTTCGAGGTGCTGCCGATCGATCTGACCGGGCTGCTGCTGATTTTTTTGGGCGTCGGGATGCTGGTGGCAGAGGCATTTGTCACCAGCTACGGCGTTCTTGGACTCGGCGGCGTGACGGCATTTGTTATTGGCTCGCTGCTTCTGATCGATACTTCAAAGACCGACCTCGCGATAAATCGGCACATCATCTATGGCGCGGCCGGCGGACTATCCGCGATTGTCCTTGGTGTCGGTTTCATCGTCGCACGCGATCGAGGGAAACGCGCAAAGACCGGCCCCGAGGGCTTGGTCGGGGAAATTGGAGAGATTCGGGAGGCGATTGCATCGGGCAAGCCCGGAAAAATTTTTGTGCACGGTGAGATCTGGCGCGCAACTAGCACCGACGCGCTTGCGCCCGGCGCGCATGCCCGGGTGGTCGCCGTCGCCGGTTTGGAATTACAGGTGCAGGCGGTAAGCTAATCCGGAACCAAGGAGAACTGCGATGGCGGGAGGATTCGGCTTCATCATAGTCATCGGCATCATCTTCGTGATGAGCGGGCTCAAGGTACTCAACGAGTACGAGCGCGGCGTAGTCTTTCGCCTCGGGCGGCTCACCCCGTACCGGGGACCGGGCGTGATCTTCGTAATCCCGATGCTGGAGCGAATCGTGCGGGTCGATCTGCGGACCGTTACCCTCGATATTCCGCCGCAGGACGTAATCACCAAGGACAACGTGACCGTGAAGGTCAGCGCAGTGCTGTATTTCCGCGTCGTCGATCCGTCGCGCGCCGTAACCGAAGTGGCAAACTACCTCTTCGCCACGATGCAGATTGCGCAGACGACGCTGCGTTCGGTCGGTGGCCAGACCGAGCTCGATGAACTGCTAAGCCAGCGCGACAAGCTCAACGCGCGCATTCAGGAGATCGTCGACGCCCAAACCGAGCCGTGGGGCATCAAGGTTACGTTGGTCGAGATCAAAAACATCGATTTGCCGCAGGACATGCAGCGCGCAATCGCCGCCCAAGCCGAAGCCGAGCGCGAACGGCGCGCCAAGGTCATCGCGGCCGAAGGCGAATTCCAGGCGGCGCAGCGGCTGGCCGAGGCAGCGGAAATCATGGGCAAAAGCCCAATCACGCTCCAGCTTCGGTATCTGCAAACGCTGGCCGAGATCGCGACCGAGCATAATTCGACCACGGTGTTTCCGCTCCCGATCGATTTGATAGAACCATTCCGCGCACTGATTAAGAGTGGTGACCCTGACAAGTCAAAGTAAGAAGGAAGACTGAGGATGGGCAGGTTGATTTTGATTCGCCACGCAGAGAGCGAAGGCAATGCGATTCGCGTTTTCACGACGACACCCGAAAGCCTTGACCTGACCAACCTTGGCCGCCGCCAAGCCGCGCTTGCTGCTGCATCTGTAAAGGAAATGTTCCAGCCGGCGAAGGTCGTCACGAGCACGTTCAAGCGAGCCCGGGAGACGGGCAGGATCATCGCCGAGGCGATTGGGGTTCCAACTGAAATCGAAGCGGACCTCCGCGAGCGCGATGTTGGCGAACTTGCGGGGCAATCCTACGATTCGGTTCTGAACGATCCCGGTTATGAACCGAAGCTATCGTGGCTGTGGCGTCCGAAGGGAGGCGAAAGCCTGGTCGAGGTGATGGGCAGGGCCGGGCCGGTGCTCGATCGGATCGCAGCGCGTCATCGCGATGAAGAAATCGTCATCGTCAGCCATGGCGGCGTGATGCGTTCGCTGTGGGCGCACGTCACTGGCAGTTGGGAAGGTGCGCACATCCCGCCCAATTGCGGAATCGTTTTGGTCGAGCATTCGTCCGGCCGCTATCATCCGCCACGTGTGGTCAGCGGCGAACCGACCGAAAAGGAAGCCGGCGGCTAATTGCCGGCGATCGGCTTGGTGAGTGCTCGTAGAGTCGCCGGCATCCGATTAGCTGAATCGTCAGCAAGCGGCTGGGAATAGGAAATCAACCCAGCCTTCGCAGCAATTGCCTGGCCTTGTGCGCCAAGTATCAGCTTTACGAAATCCATCGCGCCGCTTGGATTCGGCGCATCATTCGGAATAGTGACACCGTACGCTATCGGCGCGCCCGCGATCGTCGCTCCCCCCGCCTTGACTGTGACCACGGCGTAATCCTTCCGCATCGCGACATCGCTCAAATTGATTTGCGGCGGCAGGGACAGGAACTTAAGCGGCCCCAGCCGCGCATCGGAGGCATAGCCGAAGTAGTAATCGAGGTCGCCGCTTTCAAGCAGCGAAATCAGATCGATATTATGCGGACGAATATTCGACAATGGACAACCCGCCGCCAAACGCTTGGCCAGCCCGGGCTTCCGATAAAAGTTCTCGGCCAGCCGCCACAGGATCAGCGTCCAATATCCCGCCGGATCTCGCGCCGGGTTCGAATGGCCGTAGCGCACGCCGGGGCGGTCCAGAATATCGAACCAATTGTCGGCACTGATAGCGGCGGCATCCTTCGACTTCTCGGTAAAAAGAATCCCCATCGAGTTTCCGGCAAACACGACCGCCCATCCGCCCAAGCCGGGCCGCGACGCCGTCAGCAAGCGCCAATCGGCGGTAATCAGGACATCGCATGGACGATGCAGGTCGGTGATTTTACGAATCGCATCCAAACTCCCCGAACCTTCATGCTGCACTTCGGATCCCGGATGCGCCGCCTGATATGCCGCCGCCAGATCGCCCGCATAGGCGCGCAGGCTGTCGGCGTGAAAAACGCGGACTACGTTCGAATCGGCAGCGTGCGCATGCATCGGGCACACGATCGCGGCGATTCCAATCAATAGGACAGCCATGAATCGGCGATGCGATCTCATTTTCAAATGCCTAAAACGGAAGCCGAGCGGAGACGACCCATCGGCTGTTGAAGTTCCGGTAATGCGTTACTGCGACTTCGTCGCCCGCGCCAATCGTCACGCCAAGGCGATTATTTAAAGGAATGCGTCCGATGATCAAACCGGGAGTCAGGTACAACTGATTGTGGCCCGTTTTTTCGCCATACGAAAACCACGTGTAGTTCGTTTCAAATTCGGGCCAAAAATATTTGAACAGGCGATACTGAAAGGCGGTATTCCACGCCACCGGCATCCCCAAGCGATCCAATCCGCCGCTTGGAAATGTTACGCCAACGGTGCTCTGGACGTCGAAGTCCCCGAACCCCTTGCCTGCTGCCAATGTGGGAGTGAAAGTCGCGTGGCCCGCGCCGTTGACATTGGAGCCGGTCGGCACGGTGAATCCCATGAACGCGGTCACGATGTAATTGCCTTGCTCTTCGTTCGCGGATAGCAGGCGCAGCTTCAGCAGGTACGATAGATCGCCCCAGCCGTCCGTGTTGCGCGGCGAGCTGCGTTTCAGGTACGGCGGCATCGAGATGATCAGTTCCGTATGCTCCTCCGGGATCAGCTCCAAGCCCTTGCCGCCGTCAAAATTATCGACCGCGACGCCATTCTTCGATTGAGTGTCCCAGTATTGGTCGTAGCGAACTTCCTGCTCCAGCCGCGGCGTCACCGTGACCAGTGGCGTGATCCAATGCGGCTGGCTCGCCTTGGCGGCATCGGAGCGAACGAACCAGTTGGAGAAATAATCCTCGATTACCCCCAGAACTCCATAGCCGAACGTGGATGACGGCGGCTGGTCATCCGCGAACGCCGGCACCGTGGCCAGAGACAAAGCAGCGCAGATTACCGAAGCCACAAAAGCAATACGGGCAGTTTTCATAGCCGATGTTTGGTGACATTATAAAGGCGAAATGTCAAGCAAACTGGCAGAACATCAAAGCGCGGTCACGCGCGCGCGTATCGCGCGAGGACACAGCCAGACCGAGCTTGCCCGCCGTGCCGGCATCTCCCGCCAGGCGCTGAACGCAATCGAGGCCGGCGCTTATCAACCCGGCGTGACAGCCGCGATCGCAATTGCGCGCGAACTCGGCCAGTCCGTCGAAGGACTGTTCAGTGCGCCGGCGCCGGAACGCCTCGATGTAATTGTCGCCGGTTCAACCCCTCCGTCCTCGCTGGCGCCCCGCTCGCGTATTGCTCTGGCACGGCTGGGCGGGCGCATTGTCGCGATCGCTCAGCCACCGGTTGCGATACAACTTTCGGCTGCAGGCGGAATCGTGGAGAAAACCTCAGGCAGCCACGCGGTCGTCGACTCGTTCCGGTCGCAGGCCGAGATCGACTCGACGCTGGTAATAGCGGGATGCGATCCAGCCGTCGCGATTTTGGCTGAGTGGTTGGCAAGGACCCGAAGCAACGTCCGAGTTGCAGCGCTCGGCGGCTCAAGCCGATCGGCGCTCAAAGCGCTAGCCGGCGGCGCGGTTCACGCCGCCGGAGCGCATCTGCGAGATCCACGAACCGGCGATTACAACTTGTCGCCCGCACGGCGCGTGCTCGGGCGAACCCGCTGCCTGATGGTGAATTTCGCAAGGTGGGAGCTCGGCCTGGCGACGCGGCCCGGCAATCCGCTTGGCATCAAAGGATTATCCGATCTCATGCGTCCCCGGATTCGTATCGTTAATCGAGAGCTGGGCTCCGGCGCACGTATCGTACTCGATGAAGCGCTTCACGATTCGAATCAGAGACCCCGCAACAGAATTCACGGCTACGAACGCGAAGTCGGCGGGCATCTGGAGGTCGCAGCGGCAATCGCAGCGGAGCAGGCCGATACCGGCTTGACAATTCGCGTGGCTGCGGAAACCTATGGACTTGGTTTTATTCCCATCCGCCAAGAGCGATATGACATTGCGATTGCGGAGCGTGAAATCAATTCGCCGCCGGTAAAGGCAATGCTCGATGCCCTGAATTCTTCACGCTTTGGCCGCGAGGTTGCCCTTCTCTGCGCCTACGACACCAGCGCGATGGGCAGCGTGCTCGCAAGCGCAGCATAAATTGAACGCTTAATTTCCGCCTGCGGCGGGCATTACGGATTCGAGAAACGACTGCGAGCGGATTCGACGGTCCAAGATCGATGACATAAACCGCGACAATGCCATCGCCCCGTCCACGCCTGCCGGCTCAGCGCCGGGCGAATCCTCGATCGCAACGGCGGCCAGCCGCGCCAGCCGCGCGGCACTAGGCGCGGAAAGCTTGATAGCGCCACTATCTTCCAGCGGACGGCATCGCCCGCACACGATCCCACCACGCGCAACGATAAAGTAGACCGGCGAATGATCGCCATTGCCAATGCTCGCGCACTGGCGGCATCGGTTGAATTCCAATCCGAAACCGGCCCACCGCAGCAACCCAATTTCGAACGCCTGCCGAAGCGCCTGATTCGCCGAGTTGTTTCCGAGAGTGCCAAGCGCCGCCGAGAGTACGCGATAGGCGTCGGCCGCTTCGCCCTCCTCTGCCGTCAGCGCGTCCGCCAGTTCGAGCATGTAGCTGCCCAGCGCGATCTTCGCGAGGTCATCGTCGATGGTGTGCTGGGCGAGGTCGCCCGCCTCGGCGCGCGTGATGAAGACAAGTTGTCCGTGCGGACGGCGGCGAAAGTGCAGCATCACATGCGAGAACGGCTCGAGCTTGCGCTCGAAGCGATGGCGTGAGGCTTTGGCGCCCTTTGCAATCCCGCTCAACTTGCCGGCCCCCGCCGTCAAAAGCGTGACGATTCGATCCGATTCAGCGTAATCGCGAGCGCGAAGCACTATTGCTGGAGTCGATTCTTCCGCCGGCATCCCGTCCTCATCCTCGCCGAAAGTTCTATCAGACAGCGGGCCGCGATTTAAGTTAGCGGCTTGCGCCGCGATGCTCGATGGCAGCCATAAGTGCCCGCGTGCCCGGGTCTTCCGGCGCGAGCTTGGCTGCAAACTCAAGCTCGATCCGAGCACCGCCTACAT
The DNA here is from genome assembly GCA_035524375.1 of Binataceae bacterium (SeqCode). GTDB lineage: Bacteria > Desulfobacterota > Binatia > Binatales > Binataceae > Binatus. The sequence goes on from DATKOZ010000059.1 coordinate 54,012, forward strand.
CGCCCTGTTCCAGACGCGCCATTCCGAGTCCCTTGTGGCAGGCGGCAAGATCCGGTGCCTCGTCGACACATCGCCCGTACCAGGAAATGTCATCACGCCAGAATGGCTCAGCGTGAAAAAGTGTCGCCGCGTAAAGTATCGTAAAAGCGGCCGCGCCGACCTGAGCGATTCTCGCGCGCTGCGCGCTTTCCCTTGCGAAACATATCGCCAGATCGGAAATCATCAGACAGAACCCGAACGATGACAGATAGAGATAACGATCCTGAACGGCGGCTTGAGGGACAATTACATCGAGGCTAAGGATCGGGCCAATCGCGATCACCATCCACGCGGCGCAGAATGCGTAGAGCCGCCAATGGGGATGATGCCGGAGCAGAATCACGGCCGCGACGCTCAATGCGGCCAAGCCGATAAATGGCAGATAAAAGCCGGGCGCGATGACGCTATGCACCAATTGCAGGCGATGCGCCAATCCGGACCGCCATGGAACCGCCAGCAAAATTGCGTAATCGGCAATCGCAGACGGGATCGTTAATGCGATAACTTTCGCCGTCAGGTCGTTACCGGGATACGGCTGCAAACTGCCAAAGCCCAAAATCCAAAATCGAAGCGCGAGGTAGGCTGCCGCCACAAGCGCATAGGGCAATGTCGCGGCGATCGCGCGACTCATTCGCGCCGCGACGGTGGAATCGAAGGCGGCATTCGAAGCATTGCCGGAGAAGATAAACGCGTGTGCCGCGATCAATGCCGGAAATGCGATGGCGCTGTCATAGCTCAGGAGCGCGCAAGCAAAGCTGCCGATCGAGATTGTCAGTCGCCGCGTGCTGCGCTCTCCCGAAAACCAGCCTAGATATGATGCGAATGCGCTCAACTCGAATAAGGCACTGAGCGGTGATCCGATCGCAGCAGGCCACACCACCGCCTGCGCATGCACCGGCATCAGCGCGAATAGCGCTGCCGCGAAAAACCCGGACCATTCATTTCCGCTCAATTGCGACGCGACCTTGAAGACCAACCACACCACGATCAGGTGAAGCAAGATCATCGTTGCATGCCATCCGGCCGGATTGAGTCCGAACAGATGAAAATTCAGCGCGAACCAAACATTCTGCAGCGGACGATAGTAAGGACCTTGCGGAAGATGAAGCGGGTCGCGAAACCACCAAGAGTCGTTGAGCAGTGATTTCCATATGAACGGCCAGTCACCGAGATATTTGTTGTCGACGATTTGGAAGCGATCGTCGAGTACGAAGCCGTTGCCGAGCGACCGGCTGAAGACCAACGCGGTCAGCACAATCAACCGGACCATCCAAGTGCGGGAGGCACGCTTTGACGTTCCGTCAGGCACAGTCATTTTGCTGTGTCGGAGCGGAGAAGAGCTTCGAGGGCTCTGCTCGCCGCCCGGTCGCTCGGATTGCGCCGTAAAATTTCCTCAAGCGCGTCCGCCGCCCTCTTGCGATCGCCATGCCTGTACAGAAGTTGCGCGCGCGCCAGCGCGGCTATATTCATGCCTCCTGGAAGAGCTTCCGCCTGATTGAGGGCGGCTGCAGCACCCGCTTCGTCTCCAGCGGCATCCCGCTCAAGAGCCAATGCGGCGTACTCCTGGGGCTGGGGATGTGCGGTCCGTTCGATCGATTCGGTCATTGCGCTTGCCGCCGCCTTTCGATCACCAAGCAGCTGGTTTACTCGAATCAGATCGCGGAAAATTTCCGCATCGGCGTCCGGATCCAGCCCGATAGTGTTCTCAAGCTCATTTCGCGCGCCGGTGAAATCGCCCTGCGCCTCGAGCGCCGCCCCCAACTGCTTGTGGCAGAACCACATCCCGGGAACCTGCTCGATGCATGCCTTGAATGCCGTTACATCGTCGTGCCAATAGCCCTCCAAGGAAAACGACAATGCCGCATACCAGACCGCGGCCGCCGCTGCTGCAGCCCAGATCGAACGCGACTGCCAATCGCCCTGTCGTGCGAAGCGGACCGCGAGGTCGCTCACAATCACGCAGAATCCGAACGATGCAAAATAAAGATACGGATCCTGAATCGCACCCGCAGCGTAGAGTCCATTCAAATTGAGCGCCGGGCCAAGCGGGATCAGCACCCACGCAGCGCAAAATAAATACAGCTTGCGGCGTGGATCGCGCCGGAAAAGAAAAATCATTGCGACGCCGGCCAAGATTAAGCTGAAGACTGGAACCAGCAAATCCGGCGACGCGATGCTGTTCACGATGTCCAACCGATGCATCCCGGTCCGCCACGGCATCACCAGCATCGACAGGTAGATCCAGATCATCTCCGGGATCGTCGCTGCCACCTGGAGCGCCGATAGCGAATGATGATTTAGCGGGTTCGGCCGCGTGATGAACCCCAAAACGCAAAATCGCATCGTCAGGTATACCGCCGCCTCGGTCGCGAATGGACAGGCAGCAACCGCGGCAGCTCTTACCCGATCGGCGACTGACTCAGCATTGCTTTCCCCTGGACACTGCTGCGGGAAAATCAGCGCGTAAGTCGCGATTAAGACAGGAAATGCAACCGCCATCTCATGACTGAGCAGCGCGCACGCGTACAGCACCATCGCAAATGCGAACCGCGATGCACTGCGCTCGCCTGCTGCACGCCGGGCAAATATCTCGAATGCACCGAGTTGGCATCCGGTCGCGAGAAGATGCTGGCTCGCCGAGGGCCAGACTACGGTCTGGACATGGACCGGCATCAGCGCAAACAGGGCGGCTGAAAGGAGCCCCGTCCACATATTTTCGGAAAGAAGCTTTGCGACTCGAAAGACCTGGCACACCACAATTAAGTGCAGCGCGATCGACACGACGTGCCATCCGACGGGATTGGCGCCGAACAGATGGAAATTTATCGCCAGCCATACTCCTTGCAGCGGCCGATAGTATGATCCTACCGGCAAATGATTGGGATTTTCGAACCACTGGGCATCGTTGACGAATGATTTCCAAAAGTACGACCATTCCCCAATGAAACGATTGCTCGCGATTTGAAAGTGATCGTCAAAGATGAACTCATTTCCCAGCGAGCGCACGTAAACGATCGCGGTGACGATTAGTATCCCACCGAGCCATATGAGATGAGCGGAATTATCGGTGAGCCGCCTCGGCAGGATGCCATAAGCTTCCCGATTACCTGGCGGCTTGACGCCACAGTTGTCCTGCTCCTGCATGCTAATGCGGCGCTCCGCGCTCTTCGATCGCGGCCATCAAGGCCCGTGCGACGCGATTATCCGGTGCAGCCGCGATGGCAAGCGCGCATTCGTCATGAGCCTCTCGATCACGCCCCAAGTTGTGGAGCGCCATCGCGATTCGATAGTGAATCCCCGCCTGATTTGGAGCTAATTCCTCTACTCGGCGAAATGCGTCGAGGGCTTCATCGTATCTGTGTTCGGCTGACAGTATGGTCGCAAGCGCGCTCAGCGCTTGCGCATCATTTGGCGCGCGGCCTAGTAATTCGTGTAGTCCGTTTTCCGCGCCCTTGCTATCGCCATGCATAAAAAGAATCTGTGCGCGAACTCGCGTGGCGATGTTGGCGCCGCCGGGAATCGCGTTGGCTTGCATCAAAGCTCCTTCCGCACCTTGCGTGTCACCAGCCGCGTCGGCCACGACCGCCAGATCGGCATACGCCTCCGCCGGCGCGTGGCCGAGCAGCTTAATTCCATCGGATATCTCGCGCTCCGCCGCGTGCGCATCGCCAAGATGCCCATCCGCCAAGCCCAGATTATACATACTGTGGCCGTCGCTGGCGTCGAGCGATATCGCACGCTGAAATTCAGTTCGCGCACTGGGATAGTCCCCGCGTTCGCCGAGCGCGGCCCCCAAATGATTGTGCCAGACCGCGACCTCGGGAGCTTCCGCAACGCACTTGGAAAACAGCGTGAAGTCATCGTGCCAGAAGCGCTGCACCGAGTAGAGCGACGCCGCATAGGTTGCCGCAATTCCAGCCGATCCGATCGCCATCGCAATGGCTGCCGTCGAATTTCGATGTGCGACCGTAACGATCATGCCGGCTGCAATCACACAAAACCCGAATGACGGAAGATACAGATATCGATCTTGGATCAAACTCCCGGCGGGGAGGCCATGCAAATTGAGTGTCGGTGCAAGGCCGATCAAAATCCACGCGCCGCAATAGAGATAAAGATCGCGCAGTGCGGCATGTCGGATCGCGACGTAAACAGCGCCAACCACCCCGCCAATTGCGAGCAGTGGAACATAGAAATTAGTCGATGCAATGCTGTCAACGCGCGCCAGCAGATGCGCAGGGGCGGCCGTCCACGGCACGAGGAGAAGCATCAAATACGCCGTAATCGCAGAAGGCACTGTCAGGATCGATTCCGCCACGGTCAGTTCATTGTTGAAGCTTCCCTGAGTGGCAAAACCCAGCACCAACATTCGAATGACGAGGTAGGCGGCGGCTTCCGCTGCATAAGGCCACGCCGCGACGATCGCAAAGCGCAATCTATCGCTCAGCGGCGTATCGCTGATGGCTGATTTCCGACCGCTGGTATTTGTTACCCGCTGACGTGCAAATATGAAGGCATGCGCTGCTATGAGCGCGGGAAATATCAGCGCGCCCTCGTAGCTCAATAGAGCGCCGCCGCAGAGCGCAAGAGAAACTAACCGCCACCATTGGCTGCGATCGTCCCCGGCCAAAGGCAACGAACGTTCTCCGCTCTGGAATACGTAGAGGTAAAATTCAAAAGCTCCTAGTTCCAACGCTGCGGACAGTTGCGCCCCGAATGCCCACGCAACCGCCTCCGCATGGATCGGCGTGAGCCCATACAGCGCAGCGGCAAGCAAGCCAATCAGCCAGTCTTCAGAAAGTATCGCAGCGACGCGGTAAGTTAGCCATACGACAATCAAATGCAGCAAAATCGCCGCTGCATGCCAGCCGGCGGGATTCGCCCCGAACAAGTGAAAGTTGATCCACAGCCAGATACTCGAAAGCGGCCGGTAATACGCGCTTTGAGGCAAGTGTCCCGGGTCGCGAAACCACCAGTCATCGCTAACCAATGATTTAAGAATGAACGTCCAATCGTTCAGGTAATGATTATTGGCGATCGTCTCCGCTTGATCGAAGACAAAACTATTTCGGAGCTCGCGGCTATAGATCAGAGCGGTGCAAGCCAGGATTGCAGCCAAGCACCCGCGCGGCAACGCTGATTGCGGATTCCGATCACGAGCGCCCGTGGATCTCAAAGTCCCTTGGCGTCTCTGATCGCAAGCGCGATTTCAAGCCGCTCGCTATGCTCGATTCCCCTGCGCAGCGAGCGAAACTGCTTCACTCGGGAGGCTACAAACCGCTTGATGCAATCGTCGTCGCGATGCAGATACGCGCCGCGTCCGGGACGGTCACCCGAGTAATCCAGGACCAGTTTTCCGTCCGCGACCGCAAGTCGCACCATTGCCGACTTCGCGGCGCGCTTCATGCAGCCAATACAGGTGCGTTCCGGCAGCCTATTTTTCTCCGCCATCTTGCGGCGCCGGAGTGGACGCCGAAGGCGCGTCCTCAGCGGCGGACTCGGCGGATGCCGCTTGCACCGCCGCGGCGGCCTCGGATGCCGCCTGCGCCTTGGCTTCGGCCTGCGCCTTCTTCAATGCGACATGCTCGCGCGCCGCATTGATGATTTGCTTGGCACGCTCGGGGCTGATTCCCTCGACGTCGAAAGCAGCCTCGTCCGCCTCGGCCAACTGCTCGGCCGATCGGAATCCCCATTGGTACAATAGCTCCGCATTGATATCGCCGATGGCTGGAATTGCGTTGAGCGATGCACGCGCGGACCGGGCCTCTTCTTCGGCCTCGGCCTCGCTGCGAACGTCGAGCTTCCAGTTGGTCAGGCGATGTGCCAGACGGACGTTTTGGCCGCGCTTGCCGATCGCAAGCGAAAGTTGATCATCGGGAACGATCACTTCCATCGCGTGTTCGTCTTCGTCGATCACCACCTTGGAAACCTTCGCCGGAGCAAGGGCGCGACATACCAATTCCGCTTGGTCGTCAGTCCACGGCACGATATCGATCTTTTCGCCGCGCAACTCCTGCACCACCGCCTGAACTCGGGTGCCTTTCATTCCGACGCAGGCGCCGACCGGATCGACATCGGCATCTTTCGAATAAACGGCAACTTTCGCGCGGCCGCCGGGCTCACGCGCGCATTGCCGAATCTCGACGATGCCTTCGTAAATTTCCGGCACCTCCTGCTCGAACAGCTTCATTAGAAAGTCGTTTGCCGTTCGCGACAAGATGATCGCCAGTCCCTTTTCCGAAAGCTCCACATCCAGGATTAGCGCACGGATCCGATCGCCCTGACGATACCGCTCGTGCGGGATCTGCTCCTTCTCCGGTAAAATCGCCTCGGTCCGGCCCAAATTAACTATCATGTTCTTGCGCTCGAACCGCTGTACAATCCCCGAAACCACTTCGCTCTTGCGGTCCTTGAACTCGTTGTAAATCTGCTTTCGCTCGGCATCGCGGATGTGCTGGATGAGATTCTGCTTGGCCGCTTGAGCGGCGATGCGGCCCATCGTGGCGGTGTCGAGCTTGATTAGGATTTCATCGCCGGAGGCCGCATCCGGGTCATATTTCGCACGCGCGGTGGCAACGTCGACCTCCGCGGCCGGATTGGCAACGGTTTCGACCACTGTCTTGATCTCGAACAACTCGATTTCGCCCAACTCCGGATTGAATCGCGATTCAATATTGCGGTCGGCGCCAAAAGTCCGGCGCGCCGCGGAGTGCATCATCTCCTCCACCGCGCTTACCACAATGGTTTTGTCGATGCCCTTTTCCTTGGAGACCTGTTCGATCACCCGGTTCAGATCGATTTGCATATCGCCTCATGCAGCGCCGGCGTCCGCGGCCAAATGGCCACCCGACGCCGCCGGTTCAGTTGCCAAAATCGTACTCGTAATTCGCGTCCTTCATCTCGCCAAACCCGATCGCAAACCGCTGCCGGGTGGCCTCATCTTCCAGTTCAATACCTTCGCCGCCCGCCGAAATCAGGCGACCGACGTAAGACTTCCGCCCGTCGCGCGCTTCCCTGGTCCGCACCCGAACCCGCTTGCCAACCACCGCCTCAAAATGCTCCAGTTTGCGCAGCGGCCGGTTCAGACCCGGCGATGCGACTTCCAGTGTGTAGCGGCCCTCGATGGGATCGTACACGTCGAGCAAATCGCCCAGCTTCGGGCTGAGCAACTCCAAATCGCTCAGCGAAATTCCGCCGCCCGGCTTGTCCACCAGGATTCGCAACAGTGAATTCCGCGTTCCCTGATGGTAGTCAACCGCCACCAACTCGTAGCCATCACGCTCGATATGCGGCTCGAGCAGCGCAGCCACCTTCTCGGCGACCGGATGAGGCGTCAGCGCCATCTTCGCCATTGGCCTTTTCCTTATGCCGAAGCCCACGCCGCGATTCCGCCAAGCCTGCCCACGGCACCAACAAAAAAGTGGGCGCGCGCCCACTTCTACGCAGCAAGATATCACCCCGGCTGACCCATCGGCAAGGCGCCAATATTCATGGGAAAATCTCGTTTCGCTTTCTGCCGGACGCGCGGGCTTACAGCAGGGAATCGCCCCCCAGCCGGTCGAGTCGAAAATGGTCCATTGCGGAAGCGCTTTTCCAGTAAGCCTGCACGGAAAAAAGCATCGCCGCATAGCCGATCGCCACTGCGACCGCGCCAATTCGAATAATCTTCGCCCGCATCGGCCCACCGCGCGCAAAGTTGACCGCCAGATCCGCAGCCATCAGGCAAAATCCCATCGATGGCAGATAGAGAAATCGATCGTGAACCGTCGGCCCGCCTGCGATCGCGTTCAGGTTGAGCGCCGGAGCAATCGTGATCACAAACCAAAGAATACAATACAGATAAAGCCATCGATGACGGCTGAAACCAATGACTGCTGCAAGCACTGCGAGAGACCCGCACAGTGCTGCAATTGTGAAATAGAACCGCGGTTGCGCGGAACTAATTACATATTCGATTTGAGGATGCGCCGGCCCGGCCTTCCATTGCATCACGAGTAGCTTCAGATATCCGACGATTGCCAATGGAATCGTCAGAGCGACTTGGTTTGATGTCGGGTATGGCGGCGGCGATTTTTCGAATACGAATCCGAATATCCACATCCGCAGGAAAAGATAGAGAACTACTAAAATCCCATAAGGCCAGGTCTCTGCAAACGCGGCAGCCAAACGCCTAAAGACAGACGATGCGACCCCCGCTTCAGGTCCTTCACGCTCTCCAATGGAGTTACTCCGGGAGTCCGTCTCGATCTCGACTTGACTGGGGAAAATGAGCGCATGAGCACCAATCAGGACAGGAAATCCTACCGCGCTTTCATAACTGAGCATGGCGCATGCGAAAAGCCCAAGTGACAGAATCTTCGCGCGCCGCCGTAAATAGAGATCGAATGCACCCAATGCGAAGGCAGCGCTGATCGGCGGCGCGAATGCGAATACCACTGCCTCGGCATGCGCAGGCATTAGCGCAAACAGCATCGCCGATAAAATGCCCGCATCACGATCGCCCGAAAGAACCGTGCAAACTCTAAAAACGAGCCACACTACTATCAGGTTCACCGCAATCATCGCGGCGTGCCATCCGGCAGGATCGATTCCGAACAGATGGTAGTTAATCCAAAGCCAAAGACTCAGGATTGGTCGATAATACGAACTGACTGGAACATGTTGCGGGTTGTCGAACCACCAGTCGTCGTTGACGAGCGCTTTTGGAAGGTAGAACCAGCTGGCGAGATATCGATTGAAGACGATCGATCCAAGCTGATCGCCGATGAACTGGTTGCCGATGCAATGTAGGTAAACTATTGCGGTTGTGGCCAGAATCACGGCCATCCGCGCTCCCGCGGCTGAATCGCCGTCCCCGAGCTTCGCGAATATTTTGCCACTCCGCAGACCGTTCTTAGTAGCTCCATGACGGCCAAATAAAGACGATTCGCGGCTCCGATGCTGCCCGGCGGCTGACGATGGACGACGCATGGCTGGATACGACCGCGGCCCGATAGTTAAACAGGCCGGTTGCCAATTTCAACTCACCCGCAAGACTCGCACCGCCCTTGAACCGTGCGTGGAAGCCGCGGCGCACAGCCTATATGATCTCTCTCAATTCGGACTCGCCGCCGGATAATGCGATGTCAGACTTCCTCGGACCAGAATCTCCCGTAATCGGCTTCCTGCTCGCCATCGCGATCGGATTTCTGATCGGTCGAACTCGCGAGCCAGGGGAAGGCCGGCCGCCACGGCCGGGACTGCGTGACTTTGTCATTATCGCCCTGGTCGGCGCCATCGCGGGCCATCTCGACATCACTGCCATTACCGTCGCTTTGGTGATTACAGTCACCGCCACAATGCTCATAATGCGCGCGCAGCATCCGGAGCGCAGCGGAATCACGACCGAGTTGGCGGGACTGGCGACCTTTATCTTGGCGGCGCTTTCGATGACGCGCGATCGTCAATTCGCCGCGGCGCTTGGGATCGTCCTGGCGATGGTACTGGCGCGGCGGGATGAAATCCGCCGGATCGTGCGCGAAGAAATTTCTGACGAGGAATACATCGACACGCTTTCGTTCCTCGGACTGATCTTCATCATCTACCCATTGCTGCCGCAGGGAGGTTACGGCCCGTTCGAATTCTTCGAGCCGCGCCGGATATGGCTGTTTGTAATCCTTGTATCCGGCGTATCTTTCGTCGGTTATTTCGTCGCCAAATTCACCGGGCCGGAGCGGGGAGCGATGCTGACGGCGGTAGTCGGTGCGGTTGCGTCAACTACCGCATACACGGGCGGCATTTCCCAAGCAGTGGCTGAAGCACCGGAGATTGCAATACCAGCGGCGCGCAACGTACTAATTGCAAATTCGATTTTGTTCCCTCGGATGCTCCTTATCATCGCGCCCATCTCACCCGGTCTCGCGATCGCGGCTGTACCCGCATTTTCAGCCATGACGATTTCTGGATTTGCTGCGGCGTGGGTTGTCGCTCGCGCACCGCAACAAAGCGGCGTGACGGTGGCCGCTTCCACCTTTCGCAATCCATTCACACTCGGCCCGGCACTAAAGTTTGGCGCTGTTTTCACAGCCGTCGTATTCCTCTCGCGAGCCGCAGTCAGGTACTTGGGCTTCGGTGGGCAGATGGCGGTGTCAGCGGCAAGCGGTCTGGTCGATGTGGATGCAATATCGCTCGCGCTGGCGGGCTTCGTCCAATCCGGGGTCAGCACCGCGCAGGCAGCGGCCGCTGGGATGACACTGGCAGCGGGAGTAAATGCAATTTTCAAGTCCGCCATGGCGCGCAGCAGCGGCCAATCGGCTTTCTACTTGCGGATTTTTGCTGGATTCGTCATCATGTTCGCAGCGGGAGCGATGGTGTTGGCGTTTGCCGATTCCGCGCGTTTCGCTGCGGTCGTGGGTGGGCTCCAACGGTAGCGTGCCGCAAATTCAACGTATCGCAGACGGTATTGGGAGATATCTATGGCGATGCAAGAGATCAAATCCTTCAAAATTGTACCGAGTTGTATTGTGATCGCCTGCGTATGGGGTGTCCTTGCGGTGCTGGAGGGCATCGGCCTGTTCCTCGGCGGCCTCGTACATGGTCATGTGGGGATCGGTTTATACGGCCTGATCGTGCGACCGCTAATTTTTTTCGCTCCGGCAGTATTGATGTCAGCGCTAGCAATTTGGGTGTACAACGCGATTGCACCCCAAATCGGCGGTATTCAGATCGAAGTCGGTGACGCGAAGGAATAATCGCTGCTGGCGCTTCAGCTACTCTTCATTAGCTTCGCGCAGGCGCGCCAGTACTGACAGATCCTCAAGCGTAGTTGTGTCACCCAAGGTCTCGTCACCCGATGCGATCTGGCGTAGCAATCTGCGCATAATTTTGCCGCTGCGCGTCTTGGGGAGGGCTTCGGTGAAGCGAATGTCATCGGGGCGCGCCAGTGCGCCTATCTCTTTGGCGACATGCGCGCGCAGTTCGTCCTTCAGATGATTATCGCCCTTGCGTCCGCCCTCAAGCGTTACGAACGCGACCACTGCCTGCCCCTTCATTTCGTCGGGACGGCCAACGCATGCCGCCTCCGCCACCGCGTGATGCGACACAAGTGCACTTTCGATCTCCATCGTGCCTAAACGGTGACCGGAAACGTTAATGACGTCATCGACACGGCCCATGATCCACAGGTATCCATCACTGTCGCGGCGTGCGCCGTCACCGGTGAAATAAACGCCCTCGATCTGGCTGAAGTAGGCGCTGCGGTAGCGGTCGGGATCGCGGAATATCGTTCGCAGCATCCCCGGCCACGGTTTGCGGATAATGAGCAGCCCGCCCTGATTGGCGCCAACCGGTTTTCCGTCGCGTGTGACAACATCGGCGGCAATTCCAGGTAGCGGACGGGTTGCGGATCCCGGTTTGGTTGCGATCGCACCGGGGACGGGACTGATCATGATTCCGCCGGTTTCGGTCTGCCACCACGTGTCGACGATTGGGCATCGATCGCCGCCGATCGTATGGCGATACCACATCCACGCTTCCGGATTGATTGGTTCGCCAACCGAGCCGAGCAGCCGAAGGCTGGATAGGTCGTGTTTTTTCACCCACTGCTCGCCCCACTTTATGAAAGTGCGAATCGCAGTCGGCGCTGTATAAAAGATGCTGACCCGGTACTTCTCGATAATCCGCCAAAAACGATCGTTCTCGGGATGGTTCGGTGCGCCCTCATACATTACAACCGTCGCCCCCGCCCCCAGCGGTCCGTACACGGTGTAGCTGTGGCCGGTAATCCATCCGATGTCGGCGGTGCACCAGTAGATGTCGTCCTCCTTGAGGTCGAACACCCACTTCATCGTCATGTGCGTATGTGTCAGGTAGCCGCCGGTCGTGTGCACGACGCCCTTGGGCTTTCCGGTCGTACCCGACGTGTAAAGCGTGAACAGGGGATGCTCCGAGTCTAGCAGCGCCGCCGGACAGTTTGGGCTTTGCGCGGGGACAAGCTCGTCCCACCATATGTCTCGTCCCTTGCGCATCGTGACTTTGTTTCCGGTGCGCTTGAGGACGATGACTTTGGCGACGGATGGACATTTCTTGAGCGCATCATCGACGTTCTGCTTGAGCTCGACAATTCGCCCGCGGCGCCACCCGCCGTCGGACGTGATGCATACCTTTGCTTCCGCGTCGTTGATTCGATCGGCCAGCGCCTCCGACGAGAAGCCGCCGAAAATCACCGAATGAATTGCGCCGATTCTGGCGCACGCAAGCATCGCGATGGCGGACTCCGGGACCAGCGGCATATAGATCGCTACACGGTCGCCGTCCTTGACCCCGAGGCTGAGCAGGGCATTAGCGCATCGGGCGACCTCGTCGGCCAGCATCTGGTAGGTGAGTACGCGAAAGTCCCCCGGCTCGCCCTCCCATATAAGAGCAGCCTTATTGCGGCGCGGACCATCCAAATGCCGGTCCAGGCAGTTGTACGCGGCGTTTATCTCGCCGCCGATGAACCACTTGGCGAACGGAAAATTCCACTCCAGAGTTTTGGTAAACGGCTTGAACCAATTGAGGTTGCGGGCACATTCCGCCCAGAATCCTTCCGGGTCGGCTTCCGCGCGCCGGGATAGGGCTTCGTATTCGGCGAGGCTTTTTATCGACGCGCGCGCGCTGAATTCCGGTTGCGGCGTAAAGCTGCGTGCTTCAGTTAATACCGATTCGATATGCGAAGTTTCGTTTCCAGCCACGGCATTTTATACCCGGCCGCGAGCTTCGCGCGTTTTCAAGCTCAGGTAAAGAGATGCGGCATCCCCGACTTCGCGCCGATTGGACTTGATCTCGCGCAGCCGATCGAGCAGCTCGGATTCGATGCTGGCGGAAAGCTCGGATGCAAGTTCGATCGCGCGGGCGGCCCACCGCAGCACGACCCGCCCTTCCAGCCCGCCGAAATCGTCGAAGAACCAGGCACAACTGGTCAGCGAGGCCTGCCCCGCACGGACCATCTCGAACATTCTGAGCAGCCGATCGCGGCTGGCCTCGTCGCCAATCTTGAAGCGGGCGAAATATTCGTCGCGTGCACCGGGGCTCGAATCGACGAGCGGACGGATGCCACCGAGCAGCGCCGCCTGATGATCCTTGACGAGATCCGGCGCAAACCTTTCGTAGGTCATCGTAATATGATTGTTCACGAACTCCATCGCCACGCGCAGCGGCCCGCGCCATTCCTGCGATGTGCTCGCATCGAGCCGGCATCCGCAATTGGAGCGCCATCTCTCAACGCCATGCGGACAACTCCATGAGGCCGCGCCAGGAACCTCGAAGGTCCCCCGCGCCTGATGCTGCACCAGATAAGCACTGCAATTGATTACTTTTACGTCGTCGCGCCGCTCCAGCATTATCAGTGCGCGTGCCAACTCCGCCGCTCCCTGGCGCCGGTGATGGCCAAAGGTCTCGCCGTCGGTGGCGATCATAATCGCGGCGCCCGGCTCAAGCCGAACGGCAGTGGCGGCGATCCATTCGGCCAGCCGCGCACCGTCACTCAGGCCGTCGCCGAATGACACCGTGGCGCATAACTCGCGATCGAAGCGGAAGATTGCAAGCGACTGGCTGCCGCCGCTCCACATGAACGGGCCCGCCTCACGCGTGTCGGCGCCGGGTCCGCGAAATCGTCCCTCTTCCGGCGCCAAAATTACAAACTTCAAACCGGCCGCGGCCACCGCATGCAGCGTATCTTCGTCGGCGGCGCACTCGGGCAGCCACATACCTTCCGGCTTGCGGCCGAACCGGTAATTGAAATCCTCGATTCCCCAAGCAATTTGCAGGTCACGGTCGCGCGGAGCAAGCAGCGGAAGAATCGAATGGCTGTATGATTGGGCAATGCCGTTGCCATGACCGGCGTGAGCTGCCGCCGATAGCGAGTCGCCGCGCACGGCGGCGCGATACGCGGCTTTGCCGTGAACTTCCATCCATCCGGCCAGCGTAGGCCCGAAGTCGAAATTAATCGCCTCGTAGTTGTTCCGGACGTGAACCACCGATCCCTCCATCGCATGGGCGTGGGCATTGGCGGTGTAGCATTCGCTCAGGATGCGCTCGTTCCAGTTTTGGAACGGAGCGGCGCCGCGTTCGGGGCTGATAATTCCCGTCCAAGGGCTTTCGCGTGGCGGCTGATAGAAGTGCCCGTGGATGATAACGTAGCGAGGTTCGTCCATGTGGTTCCATTTTGCGCCGGAACGCCCGAATCGGTAAAGGCCCGGCATTTGCAGCAGCAAAACTTATCGTGATTCTTTGCCGGATTTCGCAAAACTTATCAAGCGGCGGATGCCGCATTACCCGGCGTCTGTTCACAGCTTGATGCACTTTGACGGCCCGGCGCACATGGCTATGCTGTCCAGCAATGAAACTGCCGGTTAATTTTCGAATCGCTGCCGCGCTCGCATTGATGGCGCTGTTTGCGGCAACTGCAGAATCATGTGCCTCCAAATGCGAGTTGGTATCGTTGCAAGAGAAGGCCCTGCAGGGCGATGCCAAGGCCGAATACCGGTACGGTCGCCTCTACGAAAATGGATGGGGCAGACCGGTAAACTACGACGAAGCTGCAAAGTGGTACCGAAAATCTGCGGACCAGAGATATCCCAAGGCGCAAAACAGCATGGGCGATTTGTGTGCTCGCGGTCTCGGCGTGGCCCAAAATTATGCCTTGGCGGCCAATTGGTATCGTAAAGCCGCCGAGCAAGGCGATGCCGCGGCGCAGACCAATCTCGGCAATCTTTATCTTCAGGGCCAAGGCGTAACGCCCGACGATTCCGCCGCCGCCGCATGGTTTTGGCAAGCGGCTAAACTTGGCAATGCGACCGCTCAGGCCAAACTTGGCAACTTGTACCTGACCGGCAGGGGCGTAACGCAGAACTACGCCGAGGCGTATTTCTGGTTGACATTGGCCGAAAAGTCCAACTCCGACGAACAGAAGGACTCCTCATGGTTGAATGAACGGGACGATGCCGCCCGTTTTCTTACCCCGCTGGAGATTTCAGCTGTGCAGAAGCGTGTGTCGGGTTGGACTCATCAAAAGCCGACCGAAACCTAGTCTGCCCTGACATACCACCCGCGCTGCCGGGTAAAGCAGCCCGGATTTCCGGGCGCGCCGATAGCTGATAATTTCATAGACGCCACCGATGCGCATGTTCACGCGGATTTCATATTGATCCGATGGACTTTTACCTCCGCGCCGGCGGTTGATGACGCGCATACGCTTACAGATGGTATCCGAATTCGCCAAGCCGGCCCCTGCCGAACCGCCCCCGGAGCCACCCCCCCCTGCGCGGCCGGGCGGACATCCGCCGACAATTCTCGACGACGAACGCTTCGCTATCATCGCAGTAATGGCCGTAACCGCGATCGTCTACGCGCGATGCGTCGGCTTCGACTTTGTGCTTGACGATCGGATGTGGGTAAACAGCCGGTTCATAGGCGATTGGTCGTTCGCGTGGCAATCGATCATTCACGATTCATGGTGGTTCCACGACCCCGGACACCTCCCGCAGAGCCCGTACTACCGCCCGCTGCAGGGGATTCTTGCCACGGTCATCTTTCACCTGTTCGGCGCCAATCCGGCGGGATGGCATTCTGTAATGATCGCCCTGCATCTGCTGGTTGCGTGGTTTGCGTATCGCGCAGCGCGCCTGCTTACCGGAAATGGGCGCACCGCGATGCTTGCGGCTGCGATGTATGCGCTGATGCCGCAGCAGGCCCAATCGGTTATCTGGTCCACGGTCACCGACATGCCCATGAACGCGGCATTCGAATTGGCGGCATTTGGCCTTTATCTGCAATGCCGCATCGACCAGAGCGAAGACAAACCTTCACTGCGCTATCTTCTCCTCTCGCTTGGATTCTTCGCCGCTGCGTTGCTCAGCTACGACAGCGCAGTGACCTTCCCGGCGCTAATCGCCGCCCACGCCCTGATTTTCCCGAGCCAGAATGCCAGCGAAAGCGAGGGACTGAAGGTCCGAGTACGAACGGGGATTTCAGCGATGCTCCCCTATGCTTTCGTACTCGCCGCATACCTTGCGATCAAACTCGTACTGCTCGGATTCATCAGCCAACCGTTTTTGCACAACGACATGACGGCATGGGAACTGATCCTGACGATTCCAGGCGCGATGTGGGCATACGCGATGCTGCTGATTATGCCGTGGCGGGCGGAACCAGCGGCGCATGGCCTTGCGATAGCGAGAGGTGTCGCTGATCCGGAGTTTCTGATGCCTGCCGGGGGGCTGGCCCTTCTTTGCGCCGCGCCCTACCTAGTTCTCCGCAACCACCCACATCGCCGCCTTTACCTGTTTTGCGCTGCATGGACATTGATAGCACTTGCACCTGCACTCAACTTGCGCGGGTTGCGGGCGGATCTCCTTTTCGCCGATCGATACCTCTACCTGCCCGCATTTGGATTCTGTGTGATGGTGGCCGATCTTGCCGTTACCTTCGCCAATACCGGACGCGTTCAGGCGCAAATGGTCGCAATAGGGGCAACTGCCGTTGTGCTCTTGTACGCGGCGCTGCTGTTTCACGACGAAGGTTACTGGCGGGAGGATTATGCCCTCTATTCGCATAGCGTGGAGAAATTCCCGGAAATCGGCATCTGGCATAGCCGGTTGGGATTGATTCTCTCTGCGCGTGGTGATTTCACCAACGCGCGCCGCGAATTGGAAATCGGGACATCGAAGGATCCCGACACCGACGGCAATGCGCTGTATGGTTTGGGACTGGTCGACGAAATGCTCGGCGACCGGAAGGCGGCGCTGGAAGTAATGGAACGGGGGTTCCGCCGCTTCGACCATCCGCCGCTTATCGCATACACGGAACTCGCAATCGCCCGTGACGCTGCCGGCGATGCAAAAGGTGCAAATGAAGCGCTGGCTGATGCCGCCAAACAACCGGGCGGCGCCAATGCGGCCGATCTGGCGCGTGCGAAACTGATGTTCGTGCATGATGACGCGAAGGGCTCGGAAGCCACCTTGCGCGATCTGCTGCGGCGCGATCCGAATTACGCACCCGGATGGATTTTCCTCGGCACCGTGCTGGCATCAGAGCAAAAGTACGACGACGCGCTCGGCGCATTTCGTCATGCATCGTCGCTGGTACCGTACGACCCAACTCTTCACTATCAGGCCGCCGTGATTCTCCATAATTTGAAGCGCGATCATGAAGCGCACGACGAATGCACGGCCGCGCTTGCACAGTCGCCAAACGATCCCAAAGCACGGGCACTGATGGCCGCAATCGAACAGAGTAAGGCAGCTCGTTAGGATGGCTGAGACAGCACAAATCGCTGCCAATCCACCGGACAGCAAGCCGGCTTCCGGATTCGCCTTGTGGTTGCTTGGCGGCGGCTCCCCGCCGCGAGCGGGAATCGCCGCGGTTCTGCTTGCCACCGCGTTCGTCTACTCACGATGCCTTGGTAACGATTTCGTATTCGACGATCGCGAGGAGATCGTCTTCAATCCGTACATCGGGAACTGGTCATTTGTCGCAAAGTCCCTGTTCAGCGATGCTTGGTGGTTCCGCGATCCACTGCATCAAAGCCGCTACTACCGCCCGCTTATGAACGTATGGCTGTGGCTCAATTATCACCTGTTTGGATTGAATCCCGCAGGGTGGCATGCCGCGATGATCGCATTACATCTGGTTGCGGTATGGCTGGCATTCCGGGTCGCTACCTTGCTGAGCGGTGACCGCTGGATCGGCCTCTTCGCGGCAGCTCTGTTCGGATTGATGCCGATTCATGCGCAGGCAGTCGTGTGGCCTGCCGCAATCGCACCGCTGATGTGCGGGACATTTGAACTCGCGTCGCTTGAATACTTTCTATGCGCGTTTGGCTTGCCCGAATCCGACGGACGCCGCACTCGACTGTCAGCGATCTCAATTGGGCTATTTGCCGGAGCACTGCTCAGCTACGACAGCTCAATTGCGTTTCCATTCATAATCGCCGCGTACTGCTTCATTCGCCCACACGAGCCAGCCGACGGAGCACACGTACCGCAAGGTCAAGCTGGTACCGTGACAGATCGCATCCGTGATACGGCGAACGCAACCGCTCCATACATTGTCGTTCTGGTCGGGTATCTCCTCCTGCGGCTCTGGGCGCTAAATTTTATTTTCCGCCCGCACATGCACAACCATATGACGCTCGCGGAAATTGCGCTTACGATTCCCGGCGCGATCGCGGGCTACGCAATGGCATTTGTGGTGCCATGGATGGCCGGCCCGGCGCAGCGGTTGAATATCGTAACGGGCATCGCGGACCAGGGGTTCTATTTCCCGGTTCTCGGCCTGTCGATTCTTTGCGGCGCCGCCTTTTTATTGATTCGTAGCAATCGGCGCCGCCTTCTATACCTGTTTTATGCAGCGTTCATCTTAATTGCGTTGGGCCCAATGCTGAATCTGCGAGCATTCCAGGATCAACTGGCGATCCAGGATCGCTACGCATACTTTGCATCATTCGGATTTTGCATGTTCCTTGCCGACTATGCCGTCTCGTTTGCGCGACGGAACGATCGATTGGCACCGGTGGTTTGGATCGGTGCAACTGGGATTACGCTACTCTATGCGGGAACACTTTTTTGGGTGCAACAATTCTGGCACGACGATCTCGCGCTGTTTCAGCGCTGCGTAGATGTCGTTCCGGATGCGGGAACGTGGCATAGCCGGCTGGGGCTGGTGCTGGAAGCCCGTGGCGATTATCGCGGTGCGCGAAGCGAATTGGAGACTGCGGACCGCCTCGATAAATTCACCGAAGGTGTCGTACTCCACGATTTGAGTCTGGTTGACGAACATTTAAACGATCCGGCCGCAGCGGCACGCGTTATGGCGAAGGCGGTTGAACGTGCGGAAGACCCGCCGCCGGTGGCATACACGGACCTGGCGATCGCGCGGGAAGCTGCCGGCGACTCAGCGGGCGCGGAGGAAGCGCTCAAGCACGCCGCCGCAATGCCCGGTGGGGCAAATGTAGCAGAGCTGGCTCACGCGCAAATCCGTTTGATGCATGGCGATGCCAAAGGCACCGAGGATGCCGTGCGAGAACTGCTAAAACACGCCCCTGATTATGTCGCCGCGCTCAATGTCCTTGGTGCTGTACTTTCATCGGAGCACCGCTACGACGAAGCGCTACAGGTGTATCGCCACGGGGCAACGGTCGTGCCGACCGACTCGGATTTGCATTATCGAATCGCCCTGATACTCCACAAACTCGGGCGCGACGGCGAGGCGTATCCGGAATGTTCGGCTGCGCTTGCGGGCGCGCCGCAGGATCCGAAGATGCTGTCGCTGATGGCTGAAATCAAACGTGGCCCCGGTGCGCACTAGGATGCCGGCGAACGACAATACCGCTGCCAAGACATCGGCGCGCGAGGCCGGATTCCGTTCGGAAATCTCGTGGTTTAACGGCGAATCGGCACCGCGAGTGTGGCTTGGCGCACTGCTGATCGTCGCTGGACTCATATACAGCCGATGCCTTTCGCACGAATTTGTTCTCGACGATTACGACTGGGCGAACAATCGCTACATAGGAGATTGGTCTTTCATCTGGAAATCGTTCGTAAGCGACGCGTGGTGGTATCTCGATCCCGCGCACCCGCCCCAGAGCTCGTACTACCGGCCGATGCTGGATGTGTGGGCGGCGCTCAACTTCCACCTGTTCGGCGTCAATCCGTTTGAGTGGCATCTCGCGATGGTCGCGATTTCGCTGCTCGTAGTCTGGCAGGCGTTTCGCATCGCAAACCTGCTGACCGGTAATGCGTGGACTGCGCTACTGTGCGCGGCATTGTTCGCGTTGATGCCGGGCCATGCGGAATCGATCGTATGGCCCTCGGCGATTTGCCAGCCGCTCTACGCGGCATTTGTGCTCGGCTCGTTTGAATTCCATTTGCGCCTCAGAGATGTTCCGGTTGGCGATCCGCGCCATCTGCGATGGCTGGTTATATCGATGGCGTTGTTCGCGGGAGCGCTGTTGACCTACGAACCGGCCGCGCTCTTCCCGCTTCTGATCGTGCTGCACGGCTACTTGTTTCCTAACGAGGCGTCCAAAGGCGCGCCCGCACAGCCCGCGTCCGAACTATGGAAAATAATATTCGACGCAGTATTCCCGTACGTAGTGCTGACGATCGCCTACCTGCTGCTTCGATTCTGGGTGCTTGGATTCATCAGCCGGCCCTATTTGGTCAAACACGTGACCGGACTGGAAAGCATTCTGACGATGCCATACGCGCTTGCGATTTACTTGATGATCATGGCGATTCCAACGATGGCCGGGCCGGCGCATCGGCTGGATGCTGTCGAAAGTCTCGCCGCTCCCGGATTCTATCTGCCGCTGCTAGGCCTGATAATTCTGTTTGGCACCGGCTTTTTCCTCCTGCGAAGCCATCCGCATCGGCGGTTGTATGTGTTTTGCATGGCATGGATTCTGATCGCATTTGCGCCGATGCTGAACCTCCAAGGATTGTTCGCGGAGAGCCTGATTCAGGATCGCTATTTGTATTTCCCGTCGTTTGGGCTGTGCCTGATGGCGGCCGACCTTGCGGTAGGTTTCGGCGATAACAGTCCGGCCCGGTCACAAGCGATCTGGACGGCATCCGCCGTCGCGCTCGCAATAAGCGCCCTCCTGCTTTTTTCTGTCGAACGATTCTGGCACGACGACATCGCGCTCTATGAGCAGTGCATCGTCGCGACACCCGATGTCGGCATTTGGCACTATCGATTGGGCCGCGCGCTCGCCGCACGCGGAAACCTGAAAGAAGCGCGCCAGCAGCTTGAAAGGACCGTCGCGCTCGAACCGAACGCGGGCGGAAACATACTGTTCGATCTCGGCCTGATAGAAGAGAAACTTGGGGACCGAACTGCTGCGGAACGCGAAATGTCCGAAGGATTGAAACGGTTCGCAAATCCGCCGCTGGTCGCATACCGCGATGTCGCCATTGCAGCCGATGCCGCCGGCGACTACAAAGGCGCCGAGGCGGTGCTTAAGCAGGCCGAGGCACAGGATGGCGGCGTTGAAATGGCCGCCATGACCCGCGCGCAAATCCTGTCGATCCACGGCAATCGCGCCGGTGCGGAGGCCGCGCTCAGGGAGCTACTGCGGCGTAATCCCGACAATGCGCAAGCGCTCGCCGCGCTTGGGACAACGCTGTCATCCGACGGTCACTTGGACGATGCCCTCGACGCTTACCGCCACGCATCGCTGCTGGAGCCGCATGATTCGAACCTGCATTATCGAATCGCACTGACTCTTCATAAATTGGGCCGCAATCGCGAGGCTCATGACGAGTGCGCGCTCGCGCTCTCCAGCATGCCCAGCGACCCGAATGTGCGAGCGCTGATGGCCGAGCTTGAGCATGCCGGCGCGCCCGACTGAAATGCCCGAGCGGGGAAAATCCACAGCCCCAGACACTTGGCTGCTTGCGATTCTGATCGCGACCGCGCTGATTTACCTTCGATGTCTGTCCAACGAATTCGTGTTCGACGACTACTACATGATCCTTGCCAACCGCTACATCGGCGATTGGTCGTTCTTTTGGAAATCGCTGGTCAACGACGCGTACTGGTCGACCGATCCGCTGCACGTTCCCGTCAGTTCATATTATCGCCCGATCAAGGACGTATGGTTCGCAATCAATATCCATCTCTTCGGACGCCATCCCGCGGGATGGCATGCCGCGATGATTGCCCTGCATCTTTTCGTCGTATGGCTCGTTTATCGCGTCGCAGCGGAACTGACTCGGGACCATTTCGCCGCTCTATTCGCCGCCGGGATATTCGCCCTGATGCCGTCGCACGCCGAGACTGTCGTCTATCCCGCGGCGATCGCTCAGCCGCTATGCGCGGCATTCGAATCGGCGGCTTTTCTTGTTTTTCTCAGACAAAATGACGAAGACGTTTCCGGGCGGCATCGCCTTGCATTCTCATTATTGCTGTATGCAGGCGCACTACTCAGTTATGAAGGCGCGATAACGTTTCCGGCCCTTATCGCTGCTTACGTCTATATCTTTCGTCTCTCATCATCTAACGAAAGAATGAATCACGGCGCGCTCGCCGCAGCGATGCCCTACGCACTCATGGTCATCCCGTATCTCGTTATTCGATATTGGGTACTTGGATTCATTACCCGGCCAAATCCGCAAAATCCCGTACCGATGACTGGGATTGAGGCGTTTCTTACAATCCCCGGCGCAATTGCGGCTTATCTCAAACTGCTCGTAGTCCCTTGGCGGGCGGGGCCGGCTTACCGGCTCGATGTCGTCACCAGCATCACCTCGCCGGGTTTCTATCTTTCAGTCGCGGTGCTAGCGGTAATTTGCGCCGCTGCAATTTGGCTCTTCAGACGCAATCCGCGGCGCAATCTGTACCTGTTCTGTGTGGCTTGGTTCTTCATCGCGATTGCGCCTGCTCTCAATTTATCAGGTCTCTTTTCCGAAATATTGATTCAGGATCGCTACCTCTACCTGGCATCGATCGCGTTCTGCGTGATGGCAGCCGATATCGCGATCGATATCGCACGGCGCGGTGAACGATGGTCGCAAGCAGTCTGGGCTGTCGGCCTATGCGGCGTAGCTGCATTCGCATCCGCCCTCTTTGTAGTGCAGGGCTATTGGCATGACGATGCAACACTGTTCGCGCAATGCGCGGAGGTTTCGCCAGCCTCGGAGTTTTGGCATTACCGGCTTGGCGTAACGATGATGGCCCAAGGACAAAACGCGAAGGCGCTTCCGGAGCTCGAAAGCGCGGTACGGCTCGCGCCCAATTATGTGGCCGCGCGGTACCAACTCGCACAGGTTTATGACGCGCTCGGTGATCGCGCCGGGTTCGCACGCGCGACCGCCGATTGGGTCAAGTCATTCAAGCATCCGCCGCTTGAGGCATATACCGCCCTTGCCACCGCCGATGACGCTGCCGGCGACGCGAAGGGCGCAGACGACGCACTTAAGAATGCCGAAGTGCTGCCGGGCGGGATCGACGCTGCAGCCCTGACCCGCGCGCAATTGATGCTGCGCCATGGAGACAGCAAGCGCGCGGATGCGGCGCTACAGCCGATGTTGAAGCGCGAGCCGGACGATCCGGCGGTGCTTGCGACCTACGGGCTGGTCCTTGCAGCCGAGCATCGCTACGACGAAGCGATTGCGACAATGCGCCGGGCGGCGGAGCTATCCCCACCCGCGCCGATGACTCATTACCGGATCGCGATACTGCTGCATCAGTTGGGCCGCGATCGCGAGGCGCGCGATGAGTGCGCAATCACGCTTGCCGCCGCGCCGGCGGCGCGCAGCGCGCAAGAGTTGATGGCCGATATCGAGCGAAGCGAAGGCGTCCGATAATCAGGCCACGGCGGCGCGGAAGGAGCCGCGAATCGCCGGCTCGCCCTTCTGGTTGAGGACGATCAGATCGCCTTCAATCTGCTTTTCGCCGTCGCGCTCAAGTTTGTTGGTGATTTTGCCCATGCAGGTAACGGTATCGTTGGGCCATACTCGCGTGGCAAACCGAACCTTGAATTGCCTGACGTTCCCGATGCCAACATAGTCAGTCAGCGCTTTCGACAATAGCCCGGCGGTAAACATTCCCTGCGCGAAGACTGTCGGGATTCCCGCCATCTCAACGAAAGTCTGATCGTAATGGAGCGGCACAAAATCTCCCGACGCACCCGCGTAGCGGACAAAATCGCCCCGGCTCAGGCCGGTAACTTCGAACTTGGGGATTTCATCGCCCGGTTTTACCGATTCGAATTTCAATTTCTTCGCCATGGCCGTTCTCCTAGGCTTTGACCGCCTGGCCGGTTTCGATGAGCGTCGAGCGCGCAATCGCAACTTTCTCGCCCTTCTGATTGGTGTATTCGATTTCGGTCACGAGGAAGGTCATCTTGCCGCCGCGCCCGCCTTCCTTTTCGTAAACGTCGGCAATTTTGGTAACTCCGGTCAGCGTGTCGCCGACAAAGATCGGCCGCAGCAACTCGAATTCCTGCTCGCCGTGAAGGATTCGCTGCGGATTGAAGCCGCCAAAACCGGGACTGGAGCCGCTTTCCATCCAGAATGCGCTCGACTGCAGAAACGTGACGGGGACCGGAATTCCGCCAAGCTCCTTCTTCGCCAGTTCGGGGTCAAAATAAAGGGGGTCGGAATCCTTGATCGCACGGGCAAACTCACGGACTTTGCTCCAATCGACCTGCATCTTGAACGGCTTGCCGGTCTTGCCGATTAAACTCTTGTCAGCCATCGATTCAACCTCGCATCAAACCAATCGCGTACCACGCTCCGGCGCATCCAGACAAGCGCCCGGCATCAGCCGTCAACCCGTGAATGCCGGGGATTGGCCGCCGTCGATGATGAGTGTCGCGCCGGTAATAAAACCGGCTGCTTCGGAAGCCAGAAATATGCACGGGTAGGCAATTTCTTCGACTCGGCCAAAGCGGCCCAGCGCACGCGTTCGCGCAACCGCGTTCTTGACCTCAGGATTCGGCCATACGCGCGGCGCGGCCCCCTCCGTGTCGATCGGTCCGGGCGCAATGCAATTAACACGGATCCCCATGCCGCCCCATTCACTGGCCTGCGAAGTCGTGAGCATAATCACGCCGGCCTTGGACGCGGAGTACGGCAGCATAAACGCCGAACCGTGAATTCCGGCCGTCGATGAAATATTTACGATCGACCCGGGGCTGTTCTGCGCGATGAACTGGCGGGCAGCCGCCCGGGCGCAGAAAAATACACCGTCAAGATTAATTCCAACCACTGCGCGCCATGCGTTCGGCGACAGATTCATGCTGGGCGCGGCAATGCTTGCGCCATGATTGTTGATCAGCACCTCAAGGCGGCCGAAATGCTTGACCGTCTCGGCCACCATATTGTCGCATTGCGCGGCGTCGCGGACGTCGACCTGCGCCATCTCGCACTTGCCGCCGGACTTGCGAATTTCGTCGCGCACGCGCTCCAGGTTCTCGACCTTGCGGCTGGCAATCAGTACCGGCGCGCCCTGCGCGGCAAATTCCTTGGCGATCGATTCGCCGATTCCGGTTCCGCCGCCAGTCACGATCGTGACCTTGCCCTCAACACTGAATGGATTTTTCATTCCGGCCTCCTTCCTCGAATAATCGAACGCCGCCGATCACGGCAATTGCGACGCATCCAGCCGCAACAGTGCGTCGCGTGCCTGCTCCTGGGGCGCGCCGATGGTCCCGTTGGTGGGATTGGCCGCCACCCGGTAATGCTCGACGGCACGCTGCTTGTCACCGATTGCCTCGTAAGCACGGGCCACGTTTACTTCCGCCTGCGCATCACCGGGGCACGCAGTCAGCGCGTCCTGGTAGTATCCAAGCGCTCCGGCAAAATCGCCCGCGGCAAAACGATCGCCGCCGCTGCGAGTCGCTATCGCCTGGACACTGCGATCGCATCCACCCGGAGGCGGCGAAACCCCGGGGACGTAGTTGTTGCTCTGTGTGGCCTGCAACCCCTCGATTTGGCGCTGCATCCGTTCAATTTCGACCTGCTGCTCCTTCAACATCTGGTTGTTGGCGTCAATAGCCGAGTCCTGGCATCCAGCAACTGTGAAAAGCAGGAGTCCAAACAACGGTGCCGCCGAAAACTTAAAGATGGTGGTGCGCATCGCTCCCATACTGCCGCATCGGAATCCGGTGTCAACAACATTTGCGGTATGGAATGGGCTTTCATCTCTGCTATTGTGCTCGGAAATTTGCGGCAGCATGGAGCGGAGACAACCAAAATGAATCAAATGCGAAGATTCGCGATTCTTGTGTGTACCGCAATATTGGTCTGCGCAAGCGCCGCCCTTGCCGCGGACCACGGCGGGGCATCCGTAAGCGCCGCGCAAGCGCTGCAAGAGCTTCTGGACGGCAACCAGCGGTTTATTGCCGGCAAAATGGAGCATCCCCACCAGACGCCCGCACGGCGCACCGCGGTTGCAAAGGGGCAGCATCCATTCGCTGCGATTCTCTCCTGTTCTGATTCGCGCACCGCGCCCGAGGTGCTTTTCGATCGCGGACTAGGCGATCTATTCGTGGTGCGGGTGGCCGGAAATGTCGCCGATCAGGTCGTAATCGAAAGCCTGGATTACTCGGTAAAGCACCTTGGAGTGCGAGTGGTGATGATATTGGGCCACACCCGATGCGGTGCGGTAACGGCCGCTGTCGAAGGTCACGAAGAACCCGGCGATGTCGGCCCGATGCTGGAGGAGTTGAAACCTGCTGTCGCTGCGACCAAGGGAATGCCCGGCGATCCGGTCGAAAACGCGGTGCGCGAGAATGTGAAGCTGATCGTTGCGAAGCTGGCTGGATCGCCGGAGCTTACCGGGATGGTCAAATCAGGCGAGCTTAGGATCGTCGGCGGCGTGTACGATCTATCCACCGGGAAAATCGAGATGCTGCGCGATTGACCGCGCAGTCATTGCGCCGGCGTGGTCACAATCACGCCACTGAACCCCGACGCGGTACGACCGTCGGCGGTGGTCGCAGTCACTGTCACTACATAGCTGCCGGGATTTTTATAGGTGTGAAACAGGACGGTCGGCGGCAAGGTTGAAACCTGTCCGTCACCGAAGTCCCACCTGAACGACGTAAGCCGATCTTCCGGATTCGCACTGCTGACGAGAAATCCTGCCACCAGCGGCGCCGGACCGTAGCCGGGAACCGGCTGCACGGTGATTCGCGCGACATGCGGTATTTCTATTTCCGCAGGAGTCGCGGCAGGTGCGCCTTCGCCGTTGCTCTGGGCGCGGACCGAAGAATTGATCGCAAGCGCCAGCACGATAGAGAGCACACACTGCGGAACGATCCGTGCGATCGTGCAGCGAACGCGATGCGCCAATTCTAACCGCGGACCAGAAAGTCGGTCAGGTCCATGGCGAATACGCCGTCGCTCAATTGCATCGACTTGGCCGTGCGTTTTATCACCATTTTCGAGATGTCTTGCTCCGGCGGAAGGACGAAGATGACGTCGCCGGTCTCCAGCGCAAAGATGCGAATCCGCTCCTCCCCGCGCCGTTCGACGCCGCCGACGTCGTACGGACTCACCGTAAAGGCATAGCCGCGAGCGCGGATGATGGTCGCATCGCAGGCCTCGACGATGCCCACAAAGATGCGCAGGTTGTCATCTTTGAAGCCCTTTTTCTCGACCATTACGATCCGGTCGTTTTCACGCAATGCGGCCATAGGCAGCTTTCTTCCTCATCGAACCAATCAGGGCACTCACGGACTCAGCGTCATTTCGCTGGGCGTCTGCCTTGCTGCCTGCGCCATCCATCCGCGCACTACGTCGCTCAATTCGCGAGTGCGAATCAGGTCCAGTCCGAAGCGGATCGGAAGCGAGCGCGGCAGCACTTCAACGGCCGCGCGGCCACCCTGGCGGCGTCCGACCTTATCGAGCAGGCGCAGCGTGACAGCCCGGCGCGACGCTCGCAGATATTGATCGTTGTACATCTTTACGATCAGTTCGGCCACCAGCCCCATCGCATCCGACAGATTGATCGTTTCGGAAGCGAATTGTTCGATTGCTTGTTTGAGCGGGAACTGGTCAGGATTCCATACCGCCACCGCTCCCGCGCGCATCAGGTTTTCCACCGACGGCGCGCTGAATGCGTAGCCCCATCCGGCCAGCTTGGTGCTGGCGGTTGCCAGTTCCGCTGGGTCGAGCGTGCCAAATTGGGCGCGCGCGGCCAATGCCGCTTCGGTCCATACGCGGCGAACCCCGAACTCGGTCTTGGCGACGTCGGCCAGGATCAAGTCGTCGGTCCACAGTACGTGGCCGGGCATCGACGCAACTACGATGCTTTCAGCCCCGTGGCGCCCAAACAGCCGGACCAGGCTATCGCGCCGCTCCTGATCAATTGAGGCGAGCACTGCGCTGTCGCGTACCCGGCACACCGACTGCATCGCATCGGCCAGACCGCGCAATTGAACGTCAACCCGCCTGCCATCCTTGCCTGTCGCGTTAAGCGAGGCTGAAAAACCCGGCGGCAGGCGCAATAGCGTATCGTCGAAGGCCAGGCGGCGCAGCTCGGCTAGGGTGGCCTGCGAGATCACGAACTGCCGGGGCCAGGTCGGAAGGAGGCTCAGGCGGCCCAGCATGCACAACGTGGCAATCGCAGTCAGATCGAGTACCACCGCGTTTGCACGCTCGAATGCGCCCAGTGCCGCTGACAATTCCTCCGCCGATCCCGTGCAGCATTTGATCGGCGCCTCAGGCCGCTGCGCCAGCACGAACATCGTCTGTAGATCGTTGAGATTGATCCGCTCGGCGACCGCATGAATCGGCACAGTCTTGGCCGCATATACGCGTTCCGCCTGAACCAGCAGATCCTCGCGCCGCGCTCCAGCCACCGATTGCATCGCCACCAACTCTTCCTGAAGCTTGGCCGCAGTGATCGACTCGGTATGCGGCAGCTTCGACAGCTCCAGTTCAGGCTGGCCCGGGAATCGCGCCTGCCAGTTGATAACCACGTCCATGTAGCGGAACGAATACTTGCTTATGGTTCCCTTGATCGTGGCCTGCTTGCGGTTGGGCAATTGGAACTTCTCGCCGGTCTTTTTACCCTTTAACGTCTTGGCCATCGTGGAGTTGGGCCCGTACTCTTCGACCGCTTCATCGGGATCCGGCGCGTCCTCCAGCACCACCCAGCGATCCGTGTTCGAACCTTCCTCGGCGAAGCACACCGCCGCTCCGGGCGCGGCGCTTTCGAAGTCAGGCACGTTGGGCATTGCACCAACCGGACCTAGTGCGAACAGAAACGCACGGTGGGTGTCGATATTGGCCCCCTGATGCCGCAGCATTTCATACGCATACGCCAGCGCATCGTTGGCGCGGCCGCCCTCGCGCATGAGCTGGATCGCCGAGCGGCCGAGCCGGGGCGCGACCTCCCGCGGCGACGGCATCGCATTCGGATCGGCCACCACGGCTTCGGCGTGACCAAGGCGTGAGGCAACAATCGACCGGCGCAGGGCCAGTTCGCGGTCGTCAGGACGCTCGCGCAGATGTTCCTCGATCGCGGCCATCGCCGCGTCGGGATCTTCCACTTCGAGCTTGTCGAGCCTGCTGCCGAGGTTGCCATCGGGCGCGTTGGCGGCAGCGGCTTCGGGATGAAACTGCCGCGTGATTTCAAGAACGATATCCTCGCGGCCAAGGCGGCTCGCGCAATCCAGCAAGCGGCGAGTGTCGGTTCCTCCGCTGCCAATGGGAGCCAGCGCCTGCCATAGCGGGAGCGCATCGCGGTAGCGGCCGAGATCGTGCAGTAAGGCGGCCAGCTTGCGCCGGCTGTCGGGCGGAGTCTCGTGAGACAGGCTTGCCAGCGCTTCGTCCGCCAGTTTGGAAGCTTGATCGAATTTCCCCTGCGACAAGCGCAGGCTCGCGCGCAGCGTAAGCAGGGTGGCCTTGGGCAGGCGCGCCTCGGGAATCGCGGCTAGAAGCGTGTCGGCTTCGTGATAGCGTTCCAAGGTGGCAAGCGCGTCGGTCGCGGCCGCAACCGCAAACGGGAAGTCGCCCGCCGGAATCGCGCCAGGGCGAGGAATCGCACGGATCAGCAGATCCGCGGCGGCCTGCAAATCACCGGGTTCGTCGCGCTCACGCAGGGTGACAGCCAAATGATACTCGGTATCTTCGCGCCCACCGACCGCGGCTGCGCGGCGCAACACGTCGATCGCTTCCGACAGGCTGCCGCGGGCACGCAGAACGATGCCGTACTCGGTCAATCCGTTGGCATCCTCGCGCTCGAGACCGTGGGCATCCTCGATGTCCTTGCCGGCGCCGTCGGCGTCGCGCAACGCGATACGCGCCTGCGCGCGGCCGATCAGCGATTGAACCTGATGCGGGGCCGACGCTTCCGCCTGCGCCAAAGTTAGCGCCTGTGTGAAGCAGCTTTCCGCCTCGCGCACGCGCGTCAGATCATCCTGCGGCGGAGCTTCGCTGGCGCCGGCGCCGCCGATCGCGAGTTCTCCCAAGAGAACCGCCTGGCCCAGCACGAGCCATGCAACCGAACTGTTCGGAAGCGCGGTGCTGGCAAGGCGGGCATAAAATTCAGCGCGCTCGAAATTTCCGCCGCCCAAAAGCCGGCGCGCCATCACGGTCGCGACTTCCGGATCGTTGGCCAACTCGGCGCTGACGTTTTCCTCCAGTTGCGATGGGCTCATATTGGAGGGAGCGTTGTTGAGCCACAATGCGAAGGCGCGTCCGCTGGACGGGAACTGCATCCGCATCTTGTCCGCCAGGCTGAATGCGCGCTCGCGCTCGTTCAGCAATTCATGGGCAAGCACTTCATTGGTGCAGGCGTTCTCGTCGTCGGCTTGCAGCGATTTGGCCGCGATAAACAGCATCGCCGCCTTGCGCGGCTCGCCCTCCTGAAGCCATGCGGTTCCAAGATATGAAAGGACGCGGAACTTGTTTTGATTCGACAGCTCGCCCCACTTCAGTTCGCGCAGCCGGAGCAGTCCCAAGCGCGCCAACTGGGGTTGATGAGCATCCAGATAAGCCGCTGCGCCCGATATTTCTTCGCCCAGAGCGTCAAGCGGCCCACCCGACGCAGGTTCGCATCGCGCCTGCAGGTGCACCGCCGAATCGGAAACCGTAAGCGCCTGGCGCTTGGCGGAAGTGCCGAAGTCGGTCAGCACCTGCGGATATTCGTCGAGCAGCTCCTCGATGTCCTCCCAAGTCAGGACTTCTATCGCCGCTATTCCGCCCTGCCGGTTGGCCCGGTTGAGATCGAACAACATCCGCTGCAGGCCCGCCGGCTTGGCGGCCGTGGTCGCAATCACGAAACGCCCAATTGGGAGCTTCAGGCTTGCGGCGCGGTCGGCGGCGTCTTTGATCTCCGCGGGAGTGAGTCCCGCGCCGGCTTCGCGCAAATCGCATTTGACCGCGGCCAGGCGCGGGCGTCCGCTGATTTCGATTAGATTTACGCCCTTTTCCAAGCGCTCCGGATCGCGATAGCGCTCGAGTTGAGGGAGTTGCCAATGCCGCCGCAGAAGCTTCAGACAGAGACGTTCGAACTCTTCCGCACTTCTGGGCAGCGGATAACCGGGGGCGAGATTTGCCATAGTGTACCAGTACCTAACATATTGAAATAAGAGCCGAAAGCCCCCGCGCCATCGGATGATTCCGTCGCTTTCGCGAACTCGCAACCGCTGGTAAAATCGACGTTTTAATCGTCATGCTTAGTCTCGACAATCTCACCAAGTCCTACGGAGGACGAAAGGTACTGGACGGCGTAAGCTGGTCGATGGCCGATGACGGGCGGGCCGGCTTGGTCGGTCTAAACGGCGCGGGCAAGTCCACCTTAATGCGCATGATTGCCGGACTGTCCGAACCTGATTCCGGGCGAATCGCGCTTCCGCAGAAAACCCGGGTCGGATATCTCGCGCAGGACGCGCCCGAAATGACCGGACGGTCGGTGCTGCACGAGACCCTGTCAGCACTGGAGCGAATGCAGGCGCTCGATCTGCGCCGGCAGGAATTGGAGGAGGTCCTTGCACGAGAGCATTCAGGTCCCGGGCATGACGCCGCGCTCGAGGAATACGGCGAGGTACTGACCGATCTCGAACGCCACGATTTCTACAGCGCCGAGAGCCGCGCCACCGCGGTACTGTTCGGACTGGGATTTAAGGAGCCCGACCTGACGCGGGATGTCGCCGAGTTCTCCGGCGGCATCCGGATGCGTATCGCGCTGGCCAAGCTGCTCCTCGATGCGCCCGAATTCATGATGCTGGACGAGCCGACCAACCACCTCGACATCGAGGCCCGCAACTGGCTGGAGGAATACCTGTCGTCATACGAGGGTGGAATTATGGTGGTCTCGCACGACCGCTACTTTCTCGATCGCGTCACCACGCGGACGGTCGAATTGTCGCGCGGCCGGCTGACGGAATACGTCGGCGGCTACTCGCGCTACCTGGTGGCGCGCGAGGAACGCGTCGCGTTGGAGATGACGGCTTACGAAAAGCAGCGCGCCGAAATCGAGCACATGGAGGATTTCATCAGCCGCTTTCGGTACCAGGCCTCCAAGGCGAGGCTGGTGCAGAGCCGCATCAAGCTGCTCGAAAAAATCGAACGGCTGGAGCCTCCGGAAGGGATGGAAAAGCCGCCGTCGATTTCGTTTCCGCCTTGCGAGCGCGGAGCGCGGCGAGTTTTCGAACTCAAGGGCGCGGTCAAGCGCTACGATGCGCTCACAGTATATGACGGTATCGATTTGACGATCGAACGCGGCTCCAAGATCGCCTTGGTCGGTCCCAACGGCGCCGGCAAATCCACGATGATGAAAATTTTGGCCGGTGAAGAACCGCTGACCGCGGGCGAACGAATCGTTGGCAGCGACGTGCGAATCGGATATTTCGCGCAGAATCTGGCCGAATCGCTCAACTATAACAATAATGTACTCGACGAATTGAGCGCCGGCGCTCCCGCACTGACGATGCCCGAGTTGCGCGCGCTGCTGGGCGCGATGCTGTTCTCGGGCGATGATGTATACAAGCCCGTGCGCGTGCTCTCTGGTGGCGAGCGCGCGCGCCTTGCGCTGGCCAAGGTGCTGGCTCAGCGCAACAACTGTCTGTTGCTCGACGAGCCGACCAACAACCTGGATATCGTTGCGAAGGACACACTGCTCGATGCGTTGCATCGCTTTGCCGGCACGGTCGTGATCGTCAGCCATGATCGTCATATCCTGAATCAGCTCGCCGCGGAGGTGCTGGAGGTCGGGAAGGGCCACGCCATCCGCTACCTGGGCAATTACGATCAATACTTGGACAAGAAGGCCGCGATGGAGGCCCCCTCCGCACCGCCGAATGCATCGCGCAATTCCAACGGCGCGCGCGAACGGCAATCGAACAATCCCCCGCCCAAGGTGGATCGCAAGGCCGATCGGAAGCGCGAGAAGGCGCTTCGGGAGCGCCAGAGAATCGAGGCCGAGATCGAAAAGCAAGAGTCGATCCGCGCCGGAATAGCCGCCGAGATGAACGACCCGGAATTCTACATGAAGCGCAGCGACGCGAACGAACTTATCGCCCGCTACGAAAGCCTCGGCCGCGAGATCGAACGGTTGTACGCCGGTCTGGTCGAATCCGATACGACCGCTGACTAGCTACAGCAGTCCCGCGCCGGTGGCGGCCCGGGTCGAGCCGTCGCGCTTGAATGCGTCGAGCACATGGCGCGCAATTTGCGTCAGATGCACTTCGTCCGCCCCATCGACCAGCCGCGCCGAGCGCGCATGCCGCAGCATCGACTCAAGCGGCGTGTCAGTCGAGTAGCCGAGTGCGCCATGCACCTGAATCGCGCGGTCAGTGATTTTCCAGAGCATGTTGGCCACGTGATGCTTGCACATCGAGACTTCCTGTTTGAACGGCAGCTTGTTCTCGATCAGGAACGCCGCATGCAAAACCATCAACTTGGCCGCGTATAGTTCCAGCGTCGATTCCGAGATCATGAACTGAATCGCCTGCTTGTCGATTAGCAGCCCGCCCTGAACATTTCGCTCCGCCGCCCGCTTGACCATCATCTCCAGCGCGACCTCGGCGCTTCCGATCCATCGCATGCAATGCGCAAGGCGCGCGGGACCGAGCCGGACCTGCCCGAGCGTATGCCCCTGCCCGCGCGGTCCGAGCATCGCATCGCCGGGCACGATGCAATTCTCTAGACGAATCTCGCAATGGTTCCCCTTCCCGGCCATCGTGTCGATGTCGCGGACGATCGTGAAGCCGGGGTTGGGCAGATCGACGATAAACGCGCTGTTGCGCGCCTGCGGCGGGTCGGCGTCGGGATCGGTCTTCGCGATCACGATCGCGAACTTCGCGCCGTGCGCGCCCGAGATGAACCATTTATGACCGTTAATGACCCAGTTGTCGCCCTGCTTCACCGCGTTGGTCTTGATTTGAGTCGGATCGGAGCCGGCAACTTCCGGCTCGGTCATAGCAAAGCAGGAGCGGATTTTCCCTTCGCACAGCGGACGGAGATATTTTTCCTTCTGCGCAGGCGTGGCGAAATGCAGCATCGTATGCATGTTGCCCTCGTCGGGCGCCTGCACATTCAGAACGAATGATGCGATCCGGTTGCGACCGCATTCCGCGGATATGACCGCAATCGCCAGCGGCCCAAGCCCCAAACCGCCGAACTCGGCCGGCATATGCGGCAACCAGAGGCCGCGGCGATGCGCCTCGCGCCGCAGCTCGATTATTCCGTCGCGCCATCCGCCGGTCTTCTGCATCTCGGCCTCGGCCGGTTCGATTTTTTCCTTGATGAACGCGCGGACCTTGTCGCGCAGTTCGAGAACATGCGGGGGCATCGTGAAATCGATCGCCATAGGAAAATCACCTCGATGGCAAGGGCCTGATTTACGTTCAGAGTGCTATCCGGAAAGGCAACTGAAGGTCAACCGGCAAGGATGGCTATACCAATTTCACTTGACTCATCGGAATTTTGGAGCGGTCATTCTGAAGGTCAAGGCCGGTGCGAAGCGCTGGGTTGACCGGTAGAATCTCGATTCGTGTGCTGAAACAGATCGGGATTCTACCGCTTCCGCTGCGCTGGCGCGCAGCGGCGTAGCTACAGAATGACAGGTAGAGAGATTGCGGGTGAATTGGAACAGTGCGTTTCAGGCCGGGATCGAAACAGATCGAAAAGGACTTCCAACCGGTGCGGCAGCAATAAGCGTCTGCCAGAAATCACTCGCGCCTTCAAAATACAGCGGTATCCACCGCGAGGGACCACTGCTTTGCTTCACCTCGAGGTACGGGAAAATGCCATAGGTTCGCCGATATTCCACACCAAAAACATCGCTCCAAGGAATCCAGAAGCCAAACGATCTGACCCCATCGGAACAAATTTCAACGGTATTGAGGCTCTCGCGGAACTCGAGAGCCATTGCCAATCCGAGTGCAAAGACAAGCCCCTGCCAAAAGAATAAAGGGGTGCGAGGGGAAAAAAAGCGTACCGCGGCGATTGGGCAAATGTAACTGCAAAAGGCCAGAAGGAATTCACCCACGAAGAAAACGACCTTCCAGCGAAACGGCTTCCTAAAGGTAATTGTTCCGTGCGGTTCCACTAGGAACTGATGTTACTTCATTCAAAAGGCTTCCGACCAGTTTCCTGGTTTTTGCACTCCTAAGGGAGGGTCTACTTCTTCGCGAGCGATTCCTTGGCGATGTCGCTGGCGAGCTTGCCGTCAAGGCTTGCGCCGAATTTCTCCCGCAGCGCCTTCATCACCGCACCGATATTGCTCGCGCCCGATGTTATCGCCTCCGCGGCAGCAGCGCGGACCTCATCGGCGGGAATCGCGGCGGGCAGGTACGAGTCGAGAACTTTGGCCTCGGCTTCGTTCTGTTCGATCAAATCCTGGCGCTTGGCCTTGCGCGCGAATTCGAGCGATTCATCGCGGCGGGCGCGTTCGCGCTTGATGATCTGAATGATCTCAGCCTCGTTCGGATCGCGCCGGACGTCTTTTTCAAGCCGGGAAATTTCGGACAGCACACCGCGCAAAGCCATCATGCGCAGCTTCTCGCCGGCCTTCATCGCGGCTTTCAGATCGTCCTGTATCTTTTGTTTCATTGAATCAGGCGCGGACTATTGCGCCTTGGGAGGAGGATACTCCAGCCAGCGCGGATTTTCTGTCTCGACCCACTTGCCGCCATCCAATTTGTACTTGAATAGGAGCGCTTTGCGCATTCCGGTCGGCTTGCCCTTGCCCTCGCCCTTTTTGGTGGGAAGGTACTCGGAAGCTTCGAGCTTCGCCTCCACGTACCAAGTACCCTCGCGCGAGCGCGGGATGTACATCATCTTCGCGTCCTGGATGTCCACGTACGGCTGACCGTTGGACTTCTTCTCGCTCTCCTCGCTGACGTACTTGTCGGACTCGTCCGCGATGACCTGCTTCAGCTGCTGTTCCTGCGCGGCGGGCATCGGGCTGACGGACGACCCGCCCTTTCCCCACAAGTCCTTTTTCACTTCGATCGCGCGGGCATTCGCCGATACCAGAATCGCGGCGGCGATTAATCCCGCGGCGACCGACAGAGTAGCGTATGGCCTAACTACCATTTCACTCTCCTCCTTCCGGGATGGCGTTATAGCACGGTTTGAGCGGAACAAATACAGCATACGGAACGAAGAAGAAAATCCCGAAACCCCTAACGGGTTTCGGACTTCCCGCAGTGCCGAAAACGGCGTCCCGCCGTTTTCGGAGAAGTAAATGGGAAGCGCGAAACCTCATGAGGTTTCGCAAAAGTTAAGATTCGAAATTCCTCCTTCCACATGACCGATTGCCTTCAGCGTGCGGCGCGGTCTTCGGTCAGCGCGAAGCGGATCGGCGCCAGCACCCAGCTTTCGACGGGCGTTCCGGCGCTCCGGGCCGGGATGAATTTCCATCGGGTGCGCACAGTCTCGGCGGCGGCATCATCGAGCGATCGGTATCCGGACGACTCCGCGATCTCGACGCGCTCCACGGCGCCATCGACTCCCACCAACGCCCGTAAAATCACTGTGCCCTGCTCGGCCCGCCGCCGCGCGCTGCTGGGATACGGCGGAAATGGGTTGACGTCATAGCGCGGCTGCGCGACGCCATCCCCACCGCCGTCGCCGATCGTATCGCCGGCGCCGGTACCGGTCGATTTTCCACCGTCGCCACCGGTGCCGTTACCAGCGCTCGAGCCCGGATACGAACCCATTGGCGCCTCGCTCGGCTTTGCCGAGATTGAGGGGACCATCGGCGCGAGGCTCGCGACTTCGGCATCGGGGGGATCGTCAGCCGGACGACGATGCGACGGGGAAGGTATCGGCGGTTTCGGCGCCGCTCGCACATGCCGAATAGGCGCAGCTGGCGGCGATGCCGGATGCGCCGCGCTCGTACCGGGGGCGCCGCTTCCACCGCCGACAAGATAGGCGACGATCAGATCGTCGTGAGGTTTTTGCATCGGGACAACGAAATGGATGACGAGCGCGAATATCGCGAGGTGGACGGCGATCGACGCCCCAATCGGCGCGATGCTGCGGACTTTATGTTGCTCGGCGTTCAAATTGATTCCGGCCGGGAGATCGCAAACGGCATGGCCAGAAGCGGTCAGGTTGCGCCGCGAAAAGTATCGACGATGATGCGGCGCGGGGAATGTCCACTTCTGAAGCCTCCCTCGCCCGCGAAGGTTCCATCGGCTCCATCGATTCGCGCGGTAGCCTGGCTCGGCGAGAATCGCATGATGGCGATCCTCGCCCTACAGTTGCGGGGCAGCGCCGGAGTTGGACCGGCTTTCCCGCGGCGAACCAGCTACGACATTAGCGGCGGTATCGGGCAAGTCAACAGGTGGCTAGTATGAGACGGTTTGGGCTTGGAATGGTGACCACGCGAGAACCTTGTCAGGGAAAAGACGGTGGAACTCGGCAAATGGGCGACTCGTCAAAAATTCTCAAAGTGATCGAGGGCGGCCGACTCGTCGCGATTACTTTCGTAATGGATTATGTACAACTGCAATTCGACGATGGCTTACTTACCCTTTTCACGTGGCCGACAGTGAAGATTGGCAGTGTTACATTCAAGTGGAAAGACATCGGCTTTCGTGATGCTCTTTGCGAACTGATCACCCATGAGGTGGTATCAACGAGTGTCCGCGAACATGACGCAGTCAAAATTTCCTTTGATAACCTCGCAGCCGTCGATGTCTCGTTAAAGGAGGCTGATTACCGTTGCCCCGAGGCCCTAACATTTCGCCACAGTTCCGGCTTTTGGGTCCTCTGATTTCGACCCTGAAGAAATGGGTGGCCTGCGATACGGCCGGCCCTTAGACTGCCGCAGCATCACGGACTGATTCGCCCGGTGGGAGGGGTTTGACAAAGACCCCATTCTTGTACGCTTATAATCGGAGCAAGGAGGAACACTAATGAAGTTCACATGGTTCCATCTGATGCCGTGGCGGTTTCTGGCAAACGACTTCCGCGAGAAGCATCGCAGCGTATGGGTCGATCTACCGCGCACGATGTACGACCCGAAAATCGGGCATCGGCTCTACAACGATTATCTCGACCAGCTCGAATTCGCCGACCAGATGGGCTTCGACGGCATCGGCGTCAACGAGCATCATCAGAACGCATACGGAATGATGCCGTCGCCGAACCTGATGGCGGCCGCCCTCACGCGCCGCACCCGCAACGCCAACCTGGTCGTGCTGGGAAATTCGATTGCGCTCTACAATCCGCCCATCCGTGTCGCGGAGGAGTTCGCGATGCTTGACGTGATGTCGGGCGGGCGGCTGATTGCCGGCTTTCCGGTCGGCACCTCGATGGACACGAACTTCTGCTACGGCCAGGTGCCGGCAACGTTGCGCGAGAAGTATTACGAAGCGCACGATCTGATTATCAAGGCGTGGAAGGCAAAAGACGTCTTCGCGTTCAACGGCAAGTTCACGCAATTGCGCTACGTTAACGTGTGGCCGCGCCCGGTTCAGGAACCGCATCCGCCGGTGTGGATTCCGGGCGGCGGCTCGGTCGAGACTTACGATTTTTGTGCCGACCACGATTACCAGTACAGCTTCCTCTCGTATTTCGGTTAC
This sequence comes from Binataceae bacterium (SeqCode), assembly GCA_035524375.1. GTDB lineage: Bacteria > Desulfobacterota > Binatia > Binatales > Binataceae > Binatus. The sequence goes on from DATKOZ010000059.1 coordinate 92,563, forward strand.
ATCGCGGGCAAGAAGGTCGCCGACGGCTACTGGGAGGTGATGGCCAAGCGGGGCAAGCCGCTCAATCCATACAGCATGGGCTTCATCCAGACCGTCGCAATCGCGGAGACCGACGCGCAGGCCGAAAAGGATTACGCGCAGCACATGGATTACTTCTACAACCGGTGCCTGCACGTCTATAACGGCTTCGCCGACGCGCCGGGTTATCGCACGGTCAAGACGATTAAGGCCGGCCTGCTCGGGCAGGTCGGCGACTTGGCCGAGATGCTCCGGCAAGGGCTCAAGTGGAAGGACTTTATCGAGAAGGGCTACGTTATCGCCGGATCGCCCAAGACCGTACGGGAGCAACTGCGCCATGCGATGAAGGAACTTAATTGCGGGCATCTGATGCTGCTCCTGCAGATGGGCTCAATGCCGCCTTGGCTGGTGCGCAAGAACACCGAACTGTTCGCCAAAGAGGTCATGCCCTATATGCGCGATCTCTGGAAGGAATGGGAGGACAAATGGTCGCCAAAGCGGATGCCGCAGAATGAAATCTCGGTTCCGCCGGAAGTCCCCTTTCATCGAGCGCCCACCAACGGCCGAGTCAAAGCAGCCGCGGCATCGGCGGAGGCACGGAGCGCGAAATGAAGACGACAGTCAAAGTCCTCGACGGCAAGTTCGATATTGAAATGCTTACGGTCGGAAGCGGCGAGCCGCTTCTGTTTCTCCATAATTCCTTCGGCCTGTTGCCTGCCGAGCCGTTCCTCGACGAGTTGGGCAAGGACTTCAAGGTCTATGCGCCGCACTTCCCCGGGTACGGCGATTCGACCGGTGGGCAGCACATTTACGACATCTTCGATGCCGCGCTCTTCTACCATCAGTTGATGGACGAACTTGGCCTCGAGTCGGCAAATATCATGGGCCATGCGATGGGCGGGATGCTCGCGGCGGAAATAGCGGCGCTCGATCCGCATCGCGCGAAGAAGCTGGTCCTGGCGGCACCGGAGGGCTTCTGGATCGATTCGGCGCCCTGCCCCGATTTGTTCGCGGCGATGCCCGCCGATTTGGCTCACCTGCTGTTCTTCAGCACTGAATTTCCAATGGCGAAGATGATGTCCACGCTGCCCACGGATAACGACGTGCTCCAAACAATCTATGTCGAGCGTGCCAAGCGGTTCGCGACGGCGGGAAAGCTCGTGTGGCCATTGCCGGACCGTGGTCTGAAAAAGCGCGCGTATCGAATCAAAGCGCCGACGCTATTGCTCTGGGGCGAAGCCGATCGGATGGTGCCGCCGGTTTACGCGAAGGAATTCTCAAGCCGCATCAAAAACTCGAAGACGGAGATCATCAAGCAGGCCGGCCATATGCTGATGTACGAACAGCCCGAAGCGTTCGTGAGCGCCGTTAAAAAATTTCTTAAGGGATAAATTCATTTGACCGGCGAATTGCACCGCCGTAAATTGCAACCATTATGAAACTCTACGATTTTACCGGAGCACCGAATCCACGTCGCGTACGCATTTTCCTTGCGGAAAAGGGCATCACAGTTCCAATGGAACAGGTCAACCTTGTGACCGGCGACAACCGCAAGCCCGACTATCTGAAAAAGAATCCGATGGGCGGCGTGCCGTCGCTGGAACTCGACGACGGCACAATCATCGCCGAGTCGGTAGCAATCTGCCGCTATTTCGAGGAGACAAAACCCAATCCGCCGCTGATGGGAATCGATGCCAAGGACAAGGCGGTCGTGGAGATGTGGAATCGGCGCATGGAATTCGAGGTTGCGCTCCCGTCATTCCAGGCGTTCCGCAACACTTCCGATTTCTTCAAGGGCCGCATCCGGCAGTCCAAAGATTACGGTGAAATCTGCAAAACTTCCGCGCAAAAGCGGCTGGAATGGCTCGACGAAGAGCTTGCGAACCGTGAGTTCATTGCGGGGCCGCGCTACACGATCGCCGATATCACCGCGCTGACGGGAATCGACTTCGGACGCATCACCAACATCAGGATTCAGGACAACCAGAAGAATCTTGCGCGCTGGTATGCGGC